>DATELA010000092.1:0-69566 GCA_035277145.1 Gemmatimonadaceae bacterium
TTCCCGACTGCGCGCCGCGCGATTACCGCGGCGATGGTGGAGGCCGGGCGATATCCTGGTGCGAACGAAAACAAACTGCGCGAGGCGATTGCGAAGCTGCACAACGTGAAGCCCGATCACGTAGTGATGGCCTGCGGCAGCGGCGAGATTCTGAAGTTGTGCACAGAGCGTCTGGTGTCGCGCATGCGCGGCCTGGTGTCGGCGCTTCCGACGTTCGAGTCGCCGGCGTCGTACGCGGAGCAAATGGAACGTCCCGTGAAAGCGATTCCGGTGACGTCGACGATGCACCTCGATCTCGACGGCATGGCGGCGGCAGCGCGCGGCGCAGGGTTGGTTTTCCTCTGCAATCCGAACAATCCGACGAGCACGGTGCACGGCGCGGCGGCGGTGAAGGATTTCATCGCGCGCGTGCGGCGCGAATCGCCGCAGACGTACATCCTCGTCGACGAAGCGTACCACGAATACGTCGAAGATCCGGCGTATGCGACCATGATTCCGGAAACGCGCGATCCGCATGTGATCGTGTCGCGCACATTCTCGAAAGTGTTCGGCATGGCCGGCATTCGTTGCGGCTATGCAATTGCTGCCCCGGAGACGGCCGCGCAGCTCGAGCCGTGGCGTGTCGATTCCGGCGTGAATCAGTTTGCGTCGGCCGCCGCGATGGCGTCGCTCGCCGATACGCCCGCAATTCGCGCAGAACAGGCGCGCAACAAAGCGTTGCGCGCAACGGCGACGGCGTTCTTCAAGAACAAGGGATTCACGGTTGCCAAGAGCGACGCGAACTTCTTGTTCGTTCACATCAAGCGCGAAGTGCAGCCGGTCATTGCCGCGTGCTTTGAGAAAGGTGTCGCGGTCGGCCGCCCATTCCCGCCGCTTACGAATTGGCTGCGGCTTTCCATTGGCACCGAGCCCGAGATGACGAAAGCAATGGATGTGCTCGGCAAAGTGCTTGCCTGAGCAACAATTCGGATCGGGCGCGCGAGAGACATCACTACCAAGGGTGCGCGCCCGATCCTAACTTTTGTGCGTCCCAGGCCCCGGCGGTCGGCAGGCGGCTGAACCCCGCCAGGACCGAGAGGTAGCAACGGTAAGTTGTTCTGACGGCGCGTCGTCAGGCCTGGGGCACTCACAACCGCAGACGGCGAGAAGACGAGAGGACGAGAAGACGAGTTGCTCGCCTCCGTGTCTCGTCCTCTCGTCTTCCCGTCTTCTCGTCTTCTCGTCTTCTGTTTTCTGTGCCCATAGCGCTCGCTCGTAAGTACCGGCCCAGAAACTTCGCAGGCGTCGCCGTTCAGACGCACGTTGCGAACACGCTCAAAGGCGCAATCGCACGCGGCCGTGTCGCGCACGCGTATTTGTTGTGCGGACCGCGCGGCACCGGCAAGACAACGCTCGCGCGCGTGCTCGCAATGGCTCTCAATTGCGAGAACAAGCGCCCCGACGGCGAGCCGTGCGGTGAGTGCGCGTCGTGTACGCGCATCTGGGCCGGCGCCACCTCGCTCGACGTCATTGAAATCGATGCGGCATCGAACCGCGGTGTCGATGATGCGCGCGAACTCCGCGAGCGCGCGATGTATGCGCCATCGGGAGACGATCGATACAAGGTGTACATCGTCGACGAAGCGCACATGCTCACACGCGAGGCGTGGAATGCGCTGCTGAAGATTCTCGAGGAACCGCCGCCGCGCGTTGTGTTTGTCTTTGCGACGACCGAACCGCAGAAAATCGCGCAAGCTGCAGCGCCGGTGCTTTCGCGCGTGCAAAGGTTTGATCTCAAGCGCATCGGCACCGCCGAAATTCGCGCGCGCGTGACCGATGTATTGAAACAGGAAAAAGTTGCTTTCGAGCCCGACGCACTCGCGATGATTGCGCGCGCGGCCGACGGATCGATGCGCGATGCATTGTCACTGACGGATCAGGTGCGCGCCTTCGGCGACGAAAAGCTGACCGCAGCCGATGTGCGCTCCGCGCTCGGCCTCGTCGCCGACGACGAGCTGCTCGCGCTCTTTGATATCGTTGCCGAGCGCCGCGCGGGCGACGTGTTTGCCGCAACCGCGAAGCTCGCCGATTTCGGCGCGGATTTTTCACTGCTGCTCGCGGGCTTTGCGGAGCTGTTGCGCGCGCAGCTCGCGCTCGAATTGAATGCCGCCGCGCCGGAAATCAGCGACGGACTGCGTGACGCGCTCACCGCGCGAAAGGGTCGCGTTGCCGCACCGGATCTCGTGCGGATGCTCAGCACGCTCGTCGAACATGAGCCGGTGTTTCGCAAGAGCGGCCAACCACAAATGCTGTTCGAAGCGCTGCTCGTGCGATTCGCATTGCTCGATCGCACCGTCGCGATCGACGATGTGCTGCGCGCCATGGGTGGCGGCGGACCGCGCGACGCGAAGAGCGAAAGCACGGCCGGTGCGAAGGCGGAGGCACGCTCACAACCACAGCCGCCGCCGCGCCGTGCATCGGCGGACATTGCCGATGCAGAGCCGCGTGTTGCGACGGCACCGATGGCCGATGCGAAACGCGTGGCTGCGCCGCTTGCGCCATTGGACGTAAATCATCTCGCGGCGCGCTGGGATGACATCATCGCCGAACTTCGCACGGCGGGCCGCGGGATGGTCGCGCAGCTCCTCGAAGAAGCGACGCCCGCTGCGGTAACGGGAAGCGGCGTGATTACGCTCGACGCGGAATCCGAACTGACGGTGCGCGGCTTGAGCGAAGCGGAGTCGTCGGTGATCGATGCGCTGAAGCGCCACTTCAGCGGCGTGACCAAACTCGTCGCGCGCGCCGCGGGCGGGACTCCGCGAAAACGCTATGACGCGACGTCGGTGAAGGCGGAACGCACCGCCAATCTCAGGAAGGCGGATCCGCTGCTCGCCGCGGCAATCGACGCGCTCGATTTGGAACTCATTGACTGAAACAGACAGGGACTCGCCTTATGGACATGATGAAGCTGCTGCAACAGGCTCAGCAGATGCAGGGAAAAGTGAAAGCCGTGCAGGAAGAACTCGGACGCATGACGGTGACCGGGACCTCGGGCGGTGGCATGGTGACCGTTGAATCAGACGGCAAAGGCCAGTTGCGGAGCGTGCGCATCGATCCGAGCGTCGTGAATCGCGAGGACATCGAGATGCTCGAAGACCTCGTGCTCGTCGCGGTCACGGACGCGCAGGCCAAGGCAGCAAAGCTTGCGCAGGATGAAATGGGCAAGGCCGCCGGCGGGCTCAATCTCCCGTTCAAACTTCCGTTCTGACGCGTCGACGATGTCCGCCATCGAGGAACTCGTCACCGAACTCTCGCGACTTCCGACCATCGGCCGGAAGTCGGCGTGGCGGCTCACGTACCACCTGCTGAAGCAGCCCAGCGAGCAGTCCAAGCGGCTCGCACGCGCGCTGGAGACGCTGACCGACCGGGTGCGGCACTGCGAGCGCTGCCACAACCTCACCGAAGAGCCGCTGTGCTCCGTGTGCGCCGATGCGCGGCGCGACGCGGCCGTGGTGTGCGTCGTGGAGGAGCCCCAGGATATCGGCGCGATCGAGCGCAGCGGCGAGTTTCGCGGTGTGTATCACGTCCTCGGTGGACGTCTCTCGCCGCTCGATGGCGTCGGTCCGGACGACCTCACGGTGCGCTCGCTCGTGGAGCGCGTGCGCGCGGGAAGTGTACGTGAAGTGATCGTGGCGACGAATCCGAAGCTCGAGGGCGAGGCGACCGCGCTCTACGTGCACGAACAAATCGCCGCCTTGGGTGTGCCGGTGACACGGCTCGCACGTGGGCTTCCAGTCGGCGGTGACCTGGAGTACGCGGACGGAGTCACCATTGCGCAAGCCCTCGCCGCGCGGCGGGGCATGGCGTGATCGGCGTGCGCGGCGGTCCGAACGGTAGACATCGCCGTGGTTTGGCGCGAGGTTGTCGCGTGGTATTGCTGTCCCTTCTCCGCGCTGGGGTGGGCCTCGTCGGGCCCGCGGGCGGCATCACTCTGTTCCCGAACTAGAATCTCCGCATGGCATCAGGCGCTGCGAGTTGGTCATTCGGCGAGGAGGACTTCCGCGCCATTACGGTGTCGCTGCAGAAGTTTCTCGCGGCGTCGAACGCGCACTGTGCGCTGCTCGTGGACCGCGCAGGGCAGCTCGTTGCCACGGTGGGAGAGCAGCCGCACTTCGATCCCACCGCGTTTGCGACACTGACCGCCGCCGACTTTTCGGCAAATGATCAACTCGCCAAACTGATCGGCGAGAACGATTTCAACTCACTGTTCCACCAGGGCGAAACGGCGTCCATGTATCTCGCCGACGTCGCCCACCGCGTGATTCTGGTGGTCCTCTTTGACAATCGCACGACGCTCGGACTTGTACGCCTCAAAATGAAAGAAACGGTTGCCGAACTGACGAAACAGTTTGAGCAGGTGTTCTCGCGGACGCAAAAGGGTCAGGCAGCGCAGCAAAGTGTGCTGGCCGGCGCCGACGACGAAATCGACAAGCTCTTCCAATAAAGAGAGAGGAACGAGCACATGTCGATGATCAACTACGCCTCGCGCGAGATCAATTGCAAACTCGTGTACTACGGCTCGGGGCTTGGCGGCAAGACAACGAACCTGGAACACGTGTACGGCAAGGTGAAGCCGGACACGCGCGGCAAACTGATTTCGCTCGCGACGGAAACGGAACGCACCTTGTTCTTCGATTTTCTTCCGGTGGACCTCGGGACCATTCGCGGATTCAAAACACGGTTTCATTTGTACACGGTGCCCGGCCAGGTGTACTACAACGCGAGCCGCAAGCTGATTTTGAAAGGCGTCGACGGCATCGTGTTCGTGGCCGATTCGCAAATCGAGCGTATGGAAGCGAATCAGGAATCGATGCAGAACCTGTACGACAACATGGCGGAGTACGGGTACGATCTCACGAAGATGCCGTTCCTGATTCAGTACAACAAACGCGATTTACCGAACGCGGCACCGCTCAAGGATTTGCAGGCCGCGCTCAATCCCGGGTGGGAGGTTTCGGATCCCGCGCGTCAGCGCGCGATTCCCGATCCGGCGCATCCCGGCGAAAACCTGGTCGAGCAACTCCCCACCGGCGAATGGATCGAACGCGCGCCGTACGTCGAAGCAGTCGCGATCACAGGCGAAGGCGTTTTCGATACGCTCAAAGCCGTGAGCAAGCTGGTCCTCAAGTCGCTGGCGTAACGAGCGTTCGGAGCGCGCAGTGAACCTTCCGAACGCGCTCACGGTCGGCCGAATCGTCGTCACGCCGTTGATCGCGTGGCTGCCGTTCACCGGAAGCGCCGCGTGGCGCTTTGTCGCGTTCATGTTGTTCCTCGCGGCGGCGTGGACGGACTACTACGACGGCATGCTGGCGCGCACGCGCGGCATGATCACGGATCTCGGTAAGCTGCTCGATCCGCTCGCAGACAAGCTGCTGTTGATCGGCACGTTCCTTCCGATGTTCTATTTGCAGGCGCCGCTCGACGATCCGTTGCGCCTCGCGCTGCTCGGCAAAGAGTTCGAGCAGACGTTTCGCCAGCACTTTCCGTTCGTGATCAGCATGCTCGGCGTCGACATTCGCGTCGAGTTTCCATGGTGGATCGCGGTCGTGGTCCTGGGCCGCGAACTCGCGATGACGATCATGCGGCAAATTGCCGCGCGCCGCGGGACAGTGATCGCCGCAATTTCTGCTGCGAAGGTCAAGACAGTCATGCAGCTGATCTGGATCGGCGCGGCGTACATGTGGTTCTTCGTCGCGACGGTCGATCTGGTCGACGTTCGCGCGAAAAGCGGATGGGGATTCCTCAGCAATCTCTGTGGAATCGCCGGTGTCGTTGGTATGTCGGTGAGCGTGGCGCTCACGTTGTATTCGATGGCCGTGTACATGTGGCGATTCGGTCCGATCCTGCTGGGTTCACGCACGCCTCGTCCCCGCGAGTAGCGTACATCACGCGCCGCGCGCGATGCTGCGCGCATTGTTGAAAGACAGGTTTGTGAATCAGCACGCCGCCGTGTTGTACGACACCACTTTGCTATGGCGCGGCCACACGTCTCTCGTAACTTTGTGTGCGTCCGCTGCTGGACATCGTGGTCTCACACAGTCACCTGAGAGAGGCTGTCACATGCGGCCCAACGCAATCGTTCGATCGTTGTTGGCGATGTCGTTACTTGTTGTCATCGCAGTGCCTGCGCGCGCGCAGGGAATCAAGCTCGAAGCGTCGCTCGTTCACTCGACCCCTGGTGGTGATGACTTCGATGGCTCGAAGGCCGGCATCGGCTTCGACCTCGCAGCCGTGTTGTCGACGCCGGCGAAGTTCTCTGTTGCGGCAGGCATTCAGCGCACCACGCACGAACTCGAAGGCAGCAGCGACAAGATCGCTGCGCTGCAGTTCTATGCTGAACCGCGTATGGCACTTGGCATGCTGATGGGCCCGGTATCGCCGTATCTCTATGTGTGTGCGAGCTACGTGAACAACTCCGGTGACATCGGTGCGGTCGAGATGAAGCAGAAGGGATTCGGATTTGGTGGCGGACTCGGTATCAAGGCCTCGTTACCGATGAGTGGTCTCTCGTGGCACGCGAGCGCCGGCTTCCACAGCATCAAGCTGGGCGACGTCGAAAACGATGGAACGACGGTACCGAATTCCGATGCGAGCGGCACGATGATGACGCTGCGCGCGGGCGTGTCGTTCTCGTTCGGACCAAGCATGTAACTCGCCGCAACGCGGCAACGAGTTTATCAGGGGGCGGCCCGTGTGCGGGCCGCCTTCTCTTTTTGCGCTCTTGCGCGCGAGATTTCGGACGTGAACATCGAAATCGTCACCATTGGTGACGAACTCCTGCTCGGCTTCACGGTCGACACCAACGCCGCCGTAATTGCGCGAGCTCTCTCGGAGATCGGCGTGGCGATCGTGCGGCGCACGACGGTCGGAGACGTCGAGGCCGACATTGTGCGCGCTGTTGAGGACGCGCTCTCGCGCGCGGACGGTGTGCTGACGACGGGTGGACTCGGCCCGACGAGCGACGATCGCTCGCGACCCGCCGTCGCGCGGGTGTTTGGCCGCGCCATGGTGTTGCACGAACCCACGCTCGCCGCGGTGCGTGAACGGTGGAAGCGACGCGGGTGGAAAGGCGAGATGCCCGAAACGAATCGCGATCAGGCGATGGTTCCCGAAGGCGCGACGTTGCTCGCGAACAATCACGGTTCGGCGCCGGGCATCTGGCTCGACAACGCAGAAGGCAAATGGGTGGCGATGTTGCCCGGTGTGCCGCGCGAGATGCGCGGCATGCTGAATGACGAACTCATTCCGCGATTGCGCGCGCGCGTCGGCAACGCCACAGTCGTCGCCTCGCGCACGGTGCGAACCACCGGAGTCCCGGAGTCGCGCATTGCCGATCTCGTGCAGAGCGTTCAGCTCCCCGATGGCGTCGACCTCGCGTACCTGCCGAATTGGGAAGGCGTCGACTTGCGCGTAACCGTGCGCGACGTACCGCCGGATGTCGCACAGGCACGAATTGCCGCGGCGGCGCGCGCGCTCAGCGCACCGCTCAGCGACTGCGTGTACGGCGAAAACGGTGCGGACCTCGCGTCTGTCGTACTGGACGCGTTGCGTGCGCGCGCGTGGACCGTCGCAGTCGCCGAGAGCTGCACGGGCGGCATGCTCGGTGCGCGCCTGACCGCGATCGCCGGCTCGAGCGATGTCGTGCGCGGGGGCGTGATTGCGTACGACAACGGTGTGAAGGAATCGCATCTCGCGGTGCGGGCGGAAACGCTCGCGGCGCACGGTGCCGTCAGTGAGGGTGTGGCGCGCGAGATGGCGGCCGGTGTGCGCGCAGCGCTGAAATCCTCGGTGGGTGTCGCCATCACGGGCGTCGCCGGCCCGTCAGGCGGAACCGCGGAGAAGCCCGTCGGGACCGTGTGCATCGCGGTGGCGACCCCCGACGGTGCCGTCGCGGCGACTAACCGTCACGTGGGCGACCGGGATGAGGTCCGCAAGCGCTCGACGCAGGCCGCGCTGATGCTGCTTCGGGCGGAATTGGTGTAGTCAAACGGCGGCGGCGTCCGTAGTGAGAGCAGTTCACGCCTGACATCTCTGGCGTCACCCCGCGAAATTTCCAACCATGACCGATCCCCGCGACCCTCAGGCCGCGCCCGACGAAACCGCAGACGACGTCGACACGCCAACCAGCGTCGACGCCGCTGAGGATCTCGCGCTCGTCATTGAGTCAAAGCGCGCGGAGGCGGAAGCCGCGTTATCCGAGCAGCGGGACAAGTATCTGCGGCTCGCTGCCGAGTACGACAACTTTCGCAAGCGCGCGATACGTGATCGAGAGACCGCTGAGCACTCAGGGCAGGCAAGCGTCGTTCGCGGGCTGCTGGATGCGCTCGATGACCTCGCGCGATTCGCGCACGTCGACCCTGCGGGAACCGACGTTCGTACCGTCGTCGACGGCGCTGCACTCGTCGAGCAGAAGCTGCTGAAGTCGCTCGCGGGCCACGGTCTCGAAGTGGTCAATCCAGCGGGCCATCCGTTTGATCCGACGTTCCACGAGGCGGTCTCTACCGTGCCGGCGACGTCTGCTGCCGAAGACCACCTTGTGGCGCAGGTCTATCAGGTTGGATATGTGTTGCGCGGGCAGCTTTTGCGACCGGCGCGCGTGGTCGTGAAGCAATGGGCCGGCTGATTTCGTAAGCACTGACGAATGGCTCAACGCGACTATTACGGCGTCCTCGGCGTTTCGTCGACGGCTACAGCCGACGAACTCAAGAAGCAGTACCGGCGCTTGGCGAAGCAGTACCATCCGGACGCAAACCCGAATAATCCCAAAGCCGCCGAGCGCTTCAAGGAGATCTCAGAGGCGTACACCGTGCTCGGTGACGCCGAGAAGCGGCGCAAGTACGACGAGATGCGCCGGCTCGGCGCGTTTGATTTTTCGACGCCGCCGGGCGGCGCGCGCTCGCGCCCGAACACCGGGAACGCGGGCGGATCGTTCAAGTTCGACGACTTCGATGTTGGAGGATTTGGCGGCGGCATCGGCGATTTGTTTGGCTCACTGTTCGGTGGCCGCAATCGTCAGCGTGGGCCCGAACCAGGCGCGACCGTCGAAACCACGCTGGAAGTGCCGTTTCGTGTGGCCGCAGGCGGCGGCAAGGTCCCGCTCACGGTCGAACTCGCGGAGGCGTGCGGCACGTGCGGTGGTTCCGGCGCCGCGCCCGGCGCGAAGCTGCGCTCGTGCGAAGAGTGTGGTGGTCGCGGAACGATTTCTTTCGGACAGGGCGGCTTTGCGGTGAATCGTCCGTGCCCCGTGTGCCTTGGTCGCGGCACGATTCCGTCTGAGCGATGTCCAACGTGCAGTGGTGCCGGCGATGTGCGCACGAAGAAGAAAGTCATGATCAACGTGCCGGCCGGTACCGACACCGGAACGAAGCTTCGCCTGAAAGGACAGGGTGGTCGTGGCCGCGCGGGCGGGCCGCCTGGCGACCTCGTAATCAGTTTCCGGGTGCAGCCCGATCGGTTCTACAAACGCGAAGCGCTCGACCTGATCGCGACAGTACCAATCAACATTTCACAGGCCACGCTCGGCTCCAAGGTCAGTGTGAAATCGCTGCGCGGCACGAAGGTTTCGTTGCGCATTCCGCCGGGCACATCCAGCGGAAAAAGATTCCGTGTGCGAGGGCAGGGAATCGAGAAGGGCGATACGACCGGCGACTTGATCGTTGAAGTGCAGATCGTGGTGCCGGAGCACCTTACCGACGAACAGCGCGAATTGATGGAGCGTTTTGCCGAGGCCGGGGGCCTGCGGCACTAATCAGCGCTGGCGCTCGCCGGTGATGCGATAGACGCGGCCGTCGAGCGATACCGCGTACAATTCGCCGAAGCCGTCTTCACCAAATGACGCGATGTTGTCGATCGGAATCGACGGCGCCCAGTCGATCTCCTCCGAAATCGTGCCCGCGTTGTATCGCAGGCTGCGAATCCATCCGAGGCAGTAGTCGGCGTAGAAATAGCGCCCGATGTGTTCCGGCGTCGCTGTTCCGCGATACACCATGCCGCCGGTGATGGACGCGCACGGCGGTTGGTGCGGGTAGTCGAGTTCGGGCGAGTGGTATTCGCCCGAGGCGCACAGCTCGAGCGTGAACTGGCAGTTCGGACCCTCGAAATAATTCCAGCCGTAGTTGACGGCCGGGGCGTCGAGCGGAACGATGTTGAGTTCTTCGAAGAGATTGTCGCCGACGTCCGCGAGATAGAGCGTGCGCGTCGACGCGTCCACCGCGAATCGCCACGGGTTTCGCAGACCCATTGCCCAGATTTCCGGGCGCTTGTCCTCGACGCCGACGAACGGATTGTCAGCCGGGATCGAATAGGGGCTGCCGGAGTTGACGTCGAGCCGCAGCAGTTTGCCGAGCAAACTGTTTGCGTTTTGCGCTTCGCCGCCCGGCTCGCTGAAGAATCCACCTTCACCGATGCTGACGATCAACTCGCCGTCGGGCGTGAACTGCATCATTCCGCCGTAATGCTGTACGCCCGGTGTGGGAATGTTGAGCAGTACTTTGCGCGACGCGAGATCGGCAAGATTGGGTGACGCGGCTTGCGCGGTGAACTCTTCGAGATGAATGCCGCCGTCGTTGCCTGTGAACGTGACGAAAAACCGGCGGTTGGTCGCAAAGTCCGGATGAAACGCGAGCCCGAGCATGCCGCGCTCGTTGCCGAACGTCGATACGTCGCTGGTAAGACTCAGGAACGGCGTCGGGAGCAGCTGGCCGTCCTGCACGATGCGGATTCTGCCTTCGCGCTCGACGATGAACAGCCGCGGGTCGCCAACGGGTGCGGCGACGAAGAGCGGATTGTCGAGGTTGTCGGCGACTACCGCCATGCCGAGGACGCGGAACCCGGGCGTGATCTGCGCAGGCCAGTCGCCGCATGCGCTCACCAGCGCGAGCAGGGCCGCAGCTCTCACCACGGTTGCGCGACTCATGCGATACGCCAGGTCGGCGGAGCGGGCACTAAGAACATCAAAAAACCGGACGAACCGGTCTGGATGGCCAGAAACCAAGAACACTCTCAATCGAAAGGGCGTCGTAGCTCTTTCCACCGGCGCGCCAATAGTGGCGGCGCCGCATCTCTTATACGAATAGTCGCAGTTCGCCGTTGAGCATATTCCGTAGGTGACCGCACCCGGCAGTCAGCGCTCGCTGGCAGAACGATTGTCTCTCCGTGTAACGCCGGGCTGGCGGACGCGCTTTGCGCCTGCTCCCACTGGTGCGCTCCACCTTGGGCATGCGGTGAACGCGGTGATGGTCTGGGGGCTCGCGCGGGCGCTCGATGGCGCCGTGGTGCTTCGTGTCGAAGATCACGATCGCGGACGGTCGCGCGCGTCGCACGAGACGGGCATTCTCGACGACCTAGACTGGCTTGGCCTCGTGCCCGACGTCGGCGCGACCACCGAGTTTCGCGCGGGCGCGCACGCCCTACGGCAGAGCGATAACGACGACCGCTACGCGGGTGCACTCGCGCAGCTCGCATCACAGGGCCTCACGTATGCGTGCGCGTGTTCGCGGGCTGACATCGCGGGTGTTGCGGGCGACGTGTTCGGTGCGGAGTCGCCATACCCGGGCACGTGCCGCGCGCGGGCCCTGGATCCAGCGACGACGCACGCGACGCGTGTGCGGCTGCCAGACACTGTCGAGCGGTTTGACGACGTCGCGCTGGGCGCGCAGCAGCAGGTCCCGGCGACACAATGCGGCGACCCGCTCCTTCGCGATCGTGCTGGAAACTGGACGTATCAGTTTGCGGTTGTGGTGGACGACGCGGAGCAGGGAATCGATGTGGTGATTCGCGGTGAAGACTTGCTCCAGAGCACCGGCCGCCAAATCGCAATCGCACGAATGCTCGGCCGCGTCGGGCCACCGGTGTTCTTGCACCACGCGCTCGTTCGTCACGACGACGGCAGCAAGCTCAGCAAATCACGTGGCGACGCGAGCATCGCCGAGTTGCGCGCGGCAGGTCGGCGGCCGGAGCAAGTGTTTGGCGAGGCGGCGCGTCTGGCGGGGCTTCAGCGCGACGCCGCGTCAATCACGGCGAGTGATCTCGCGGGACTGTTCAACTGAAAGAAGCGAGGAGCGAGTCAGAGGAGTAGGCATGAGTGCGAGGGCTCGAAAAAAAAACAGGAGGAGAGTTCACACCCTCCTCCTGTTTCCCTTTGCTCTCCAACTTGCGTCTCCGTCCTCTTACTCGCTCCTCGCTCCTATTTCTTAACTGGCTTGGCGATCTGCCGGAAGTATTCCGCGACCTGCTCTTGATATCCCGCCGGTGCTTGCCCGCGCACGCCTGTCGCCGGCTGTTTGGATGAGCCAACGCCGAGCTGACGGAAGAGCGAGAACTCAAAGTTCTTGAGTCCCGCGATCACGTCGGATTGCAGCGCATCGAGACCGCGTGGATCACCGGTCGCCGGCATGTTTTCCAGCCGGCGCATGTCGGTCAGCACCGAGTCGAGCTGACGCGTGTTCACGCCCTGCTGGCGAAGCTCGTTGCGCAGGTTCTCCGCTTCCGCGCGGCGTGTCGCGAACTCGCGTGAGAACTGTCGCGCGTCATTCGCATTCAGCCGGTTTACCTGGCCGGTGTAGCCGCCACCGCCGCTGCGGTCGTCGCCGGTCTGGCTTTCGCGTCCGCCCTGCCCGTTCTGCTGACCCTGCTGTTGGCCTTGTTGTTGCCCTTGCTGCTGGCCCTGCTGTTGACCGTTCTGTTGTTGGCCTTGCTGTTGGCCGCCCTGCTGTTGGCCCTGCGCCTGGCCGCGCTGATTGCCTTGCTGCTGGCCCTGGGCCTGACCTTGCTGCTGACCCTGTTGCTGGCCGTTCTGCTGTTGGCCCTGCGCCTGACCCTGCTGGTTGCCTTGCTGCTGGCCCTGCGCCTGGCCGCGCTGATTGCCCTGCTGCTGGCCTTGGGCCTGACCTTGCTGCTGGCCCTGCTGTTGCCCGTTTTGTTGCTGGCCTTGCTGCTGTCCGTTTTGCTGCTGCCCCTGTTGCTGCGAGCCCTGCTGGCCCTGTTGCTGGCCCTGTTGCTGGCCCTGTTGCTGACCCTGCTGCTGACCCTGCTGCTGACCCGCGCGCGCTTCCTGATTTGTGCCCGTGCGCTCGCCGAACCGATCGCGCGTCGATTCCATGCCGCGCACGAGATCGCGGATGTTCTCCATTGCGCGATCCTGTTGACGCGATTGCGGCTCGCCGCTGAGCGCAGTCACCGCTGAGTCGAGCTTCGCCGCGGTCTCTGCAAGGTTTTCGCGGATCTGCTGTTGGAGCGCGTTCGACATTTCACCCACACCGGACGCGCGTGCCAGTTGCTGCGTGTAGTCGATCTTCTGACGCAGACTGTTATCGCGAATCGATTCTGCCGCGTCGCCGAGCCGCGTTGCTGCGCGCGGTTGCTCGCGTCGTGCTTCGCGCGACATGCGGTCGGCTTCCTGCTCGAGGCGGCTGACGTCTGAGGACAGACGCTGCGCTTGTTGCATGACTTGCTGCGCGGCGTTTGCCCGTTCTTCGCCCGACTTCGACTCGAGCGCCTTCACGTCGTTCGCCATCTGTTCCTGGCGCTGTTGCATGTCGCGCGCTGTTTCGGCGAGCTTGCGAACATTGTCATTCAGCGCGTCGGAGCGCGCGTTCTCCAAGCCGCGCTGCGCGTTGCGTAGTTGTTCCAGCGCCGCTTGACCTTGCGCTGCGTTTCCCGTTGCCGCGGCGCGCCGCATTTCTTCCGCGGTGCGACGCATTTGCTCGGCCGCTTGTTCGAGCTGCTGTGCCTGCTGTTGGTCGCGCTGTTCGCGCGCCAGTCGCTCCAGGCGACGCGCTTCTTCTTCAGCTTGCCGCGCCAAGTCGCGCTGCGCGCCACCACCGCCGCCGCCGCTCTGCTGTTGTCCAACGCGATCGCGCATCGCTTCGGCGCCGCGCTGCATTCGTTCGTTTTCCTGCTGCTGCCTGCTCGACAACTGACGCATGCGCTCGAGCGTTTCGTCGACTTCGCGCTGCGCCTGTTGCTGCTGCTGTGCCTGCTGTTGTACGGCTTCGTATTGGTTGGCGAGTTTGTCTCGCTCCAGTTCGAACAAGTCGGCGAGTTCCTCGGCGCGCTGCTGTTGCTGTCCGCCACCGCCTCCTCCGCCGCCTTGCTGCTGACCCATTTGCAACTGGCGCTCACGGTACATCGCGTCGGCGCGCTGCAGGTATTGAAGCGCTTTTTGTTCTGGCGGTTGCGCCGCGCGTGCTTTGTTCGCGGACAACTGCTTCACCGCCGTGTCCATATGCGCCACGGCCTGCTCGAGTTCGCGCTGAATGCGCGCGAACGTCGAATCTTCCTGCGCGACGCCACGGTCCGTCAGCTGACGAACGAGTGTGGCGACGTCTTCGCGCAAACGGCCCTGCGCCGTGTTGATCGTGGTCAGGTTATCGCGGCGTTGCTGATCGGCCGTCTTGGCGCTGTCGCGCAGCCAGTTGAACGTGCCCGCAACGACTTCCTTCTGTCGCGGGACGAATCCGGCTGGATTCTCATTTTCACCCTGGCCCGCTTCGCCGCCGCCACCACCCCCGCCGCCGCGCTGCTCGGCCTGACGATAGTTGTAGCCGAACGGGCGCACGTCGAGGAAATACACGTCGCTCAACGACTGATTGCCGGCGCCGTCGCGCGCTGCCGCGTGATACGCGACGAGATCGCCCGGCTGCAGGTTGAGCTCTTCGAGGAACAGCGTGTGCGATGCGCGCACTTCGCGCGGATTCGCGAGTCCCGTGTCGGAAAGGACAATGCGTTTTTCTTCGCCGCCGTTCACGCTGTACCGCAACTCGAGTCGCGTAATGCCGAAGTCGTCCGTTGCACGCGGCGCGATCGCGACTTCTTCGACGTTCGTGACGCGCGTGTCGCGTCCCGGCTTGTCGATGAACACCGCGGGACCACGATCATTCATGGCCTCAATCGCATACTGCACGCGACCCGGCACGACCCGGCCGTCTTCGGCGACGAGGTCGATCTTGTAGAAGCCGTCGGCAGAAACTTTGAACGACCCGACCAGCTGACCATCGGCGCGAACGGTCATCGGAACCGTCGTGCCGTTGTCCATGCGAATGGCGCCACTACGCACGGGCATCGTCACCGTCGGCGTGAGAATCACCGTCGTGCCGACAATCGCGGCGACGTCTCCACCGTTCTCGTTTTTCTCCGGCTCGAGGCCGGTGTACGCGGGGAAGCGCAGTTCAACACCGAGTTTCGACACCGCCGGCAAGTTCACCACGCTCAGCTTGAAAGTGTTGGAGCGCACGCCTTCGCTCTCGACGTAATACTCGGTCGCGTGCGTGAGATCAAAGAGACGCGCGCTGAACCCCGTCTGCGCGGAATCCTGTGCCATCGGCAATCGCGTCCATTCCTGAGACGTATCCGCGCGGAATACGATCTCCGCGCTGCCGGGCATGAAGTTGAGTGTCTTGGCGCTAATGTCGACCGAGCCGCCCTTTGGAATCGATGCGTCACCCGGCTCGACGCTCACAGCAAGCACCGGAATTGCCGCCGACGCTGTGCCCCAAGGCGTGAACAACATCGACGCGGTCATGCGCAGCGACGACGGACCAAACGTCAACAGCAGCACCGCCACCAGCGCAGCCGCGCCGAGCCCGCGGAGCGCGCGAATCGTGCGCGGGCGTTCGATTGCGCGGTCGCCTTTCAGCGAGCGAAGCGTTACGAGCACGCGCTCGATCAAGCGCGCGGTCAGGGATGCCGATGCGCGGCGCTCTTCCGGGAGCGCGAGTTCGTGCACTGCGGAGAGCAGACCCTGCCTGAGTTCTGGTGCATGCTCTTCGACGTACAGCGCGAAGCGCTCGTCGCTCGCTCGTCGCGCGAGCGGCCACACGAGGAAACGGCCGAGCGCGGCGACGATCAGCAGGTAGCCGACCACGCGAATGGTCGTCACCGTGCCGTCGGATGGGCCGAGCATTTTCGCGAGCATCACCCCGACGACAATCGCTGCGATCGCGGCGAGCAGGACGATCGCCGCCGACTCGAGCAGAACGCGGCGCCGCCATTCGCGGCGTAGCGTGGACAGGGCGTCGCTCAGCTGATGGACAGGGCTCATGGAGCGCTCCGTTCAGACGGTGCTACAGTGGTATGGCCCGCGATTCCGCGCCAGCCCCGCGTGGCCAACAGTGTTTCTACGAGCAACACCAGGACGACGATGGCGAGCACGGCCCGCCACAACCCCTGGTTGCCTTCAAGTTCTCGTGGTGCGGCCCGCGCGTGGTCGGCGTCGACTGCCTGGTCCGACAATCGAACGCCCAGCAACAACTCGCGTGGGTCTACAGGAGTGAGATCGGATTCCCCCGGCGGCGGGTTTACCGCAACAATCGCCGCCGGATCTCCAGTCACACGCCCGTCATACAGTGAATACACCCCCGCCTCCTTCAAAGCCACCGCCGTTCCGGCGCTGTCGGCCAGCGGGCGCACGATTTCTCCCGATGGCGTCGAGACGACCGGTTCCCGCGCGATGGCCTGCGGGTTCCAGCTCTCTCCTGTTAGACGCCATAGAGGGGCGGATTCGTGACCGGAGGTGTGCAGGACCAGCCGGCGCAGCAGGGGGAGGTAGGTCGGCTGCAGCGGAAGGTCGCCGGCACCTGCATGCAACGGTGCGCCGATCATGACAATGCGGCCGGCGCCTTCGCGCCGTTCGACGACAGCCGGCTGGCCGTCGTCGAACCGCGCGATGACGTCGGCCCCCGCGCCCGGCTCGAGCCGCGGATAGCGCAGGAAGCGCGCGAGGCCGAGCGACGAATTCGCGTCGCGGAACGGCGTGAAGAGCGGGTGCTCCCGGCTGAACTCGCCGAACGTGCCGCCTCGGTCCGAGAGCCGGTCGGTCATGCCGGTAATCGTCGCCGGGACGAGCGGAGACACCGCGGGACGAGCCGCCATGCGCGATCCTGCCGCGACCACAAGTCCGCCGCCGCCGCGTACCCAGGTTTCGACGGCAGCACCGGTGGGCCGCGCGTCCCAGTACACGACGAGCGCCGCGTCGCGCAGCGAGCGGGCGTCGAGCGTGCCCGGCCGACGCCGCTCGATGCGCACCGTCGGCGCTTTCCCAATGGCCAGCGCGCGTTCGAAGTACACCGTTTCGTCGCCGCTCGCGTCATCGGGAACCACAAGCAGCACGCGGAGTTCGTCCTCGTCGGGCAGGGTAAAGCGAAACACGTCGTCGAACGCGAGCGCGTCTTTCTCGAGCGAAATCGTTCCGCTGACGCGGCCGGACGGCAGTGGCACTGCGTCGAACGCGATCGTGAAATCGCCCGACGCCGGGAGCGTCACGTCGCGCGAACCACTCGGACGCCCATTGAGTGCGAGCGTGGCGCGCACTCGGCGCGTGCCAGGTAATTCGCGCGTGACCACACGCGCTTGCACGGCAACGGTGACGCGCTGGCCCGCGATCCGGCGAACGTCGACCGCGGCGATGGCGGAATTCGCGCGACGCTTGGGACTCACGGGAACTGCGGCGATGGTCATTCCCGTCGGCAAATCGAGTCCTGCGAGTCCGCTCACTCCGCTGCGCTGCACATCGGTCACGACATAGACCTCGTGCGTCGCGTCGGGAGCCGCAGATAACAATTGCCGTGCTGCACGCAACGCGGCCGCGTAACGCGTACCACGGTCGCCCGGTTTTGCGGCGGCGATCGCCGCACGAACAAGACCCAAATCCGACGTGAACGACTGCGCGATCTCGGCCTCTTCATCAAACAGCACCAGCGCAACGCGATCGGTCTGCTGGATGCCCGCGAGCTTTGCGCGCGCGGAATCCTGCGCCGCCGCCCACACGTCCGTGTGCCCCATGCTTCCCGATCGGTCGAGCAAGACCACAATCGCGCGCGGCCGGTGCGCCATCGCGGCTTCGACATCGCGCGAGTAATACGGGCGACCGAACGCGAGCACGAGCAGCGTGAGCGCCGCAAGCCGCAACAACAACAACGGAATGTCGACGAGCCGCCGCCGCGACGCGGTGCGAATCGGCAACTTCTCGAGGAACATCAGCGACGGGAAACGGAACGGCTTGTCTTTGTCGCTGTGCCGCAGGTGCAGCCAAATGGGGACGGCGAGCGCGGCGAGCGCTGCAAGAAACGCGGGGAAGAGCAGGCCGAAACTCATCGGACGCGTCCGCGCGCGAGGCGCAAGTCGAGGTACGTGTACAGCGCGTGATCGAGCGGGCGCGAGGTGTCGACGTCCACGTAATCCGCGCCTGCCGCGGTCATGCGTTCGGCGAGCGTGCGCCGATGCGTTTCCATGAGCGTGCGGTACTTGGTGCGCAGGTCTTCAGGACGCAACGGAATGCGCACGCCGCTCTCCGCATCTTCGAATGTCGACGCGGCACGACCCGGCAACTCACGCTCGGCGGGATCGATCAGGTGAAACAGAATCACGTCGTGCTTGCGCGCGCGGAACACATCGACGGCTTGCCCGATGACATTCGGATCTTCGTAGCAATCAGTGACCAATACGATGATGCCGGCGCGCGGTGTGAGGTGCGCGATGCTCTTGAGCGAGGAGTCGAGCTGGCCGACGCCCGTCGCGCGCGCACGGCCGAGCGTGTGCAACATCAGTTGCAGATGACGGCTCGAAGGCGGAATGACTTCCGCGATTCCGTCGGTGAACGTCATGAGTCCCACGCGATCGCCTTGGTGTTGCGACAACCACGCAAGGCACGCGATGAGAAACCGTCCGTAATCGAACTTCGTGACCGGGCCCGTTTTGAAATCCATCGATCCCGACGCGTCGAGCGCGAACACCACGGCGGAATTCGTGTCGGCTTCGTACTCTTTGAGATAAAACTTGTCGGTGCGTGCGAACGCCTTCCAATCGATGAAGCGCAGATCGTCGCCCGGCTGATACTGGCGGTGCTGCGCGAAGTCCGTACTGAATCCTTTGCGCGGCGATCGGTGCAGGCCGTGCATGAATCCCTCGACGACCGTGCGCGCGAGCAGCGCGAGATCGCCGATTCGACCCAGCACCGCCGGGTCGAGAAAGTTGACTGGAGCCGTGGATGTCACGCGAGCGTCGACTACATCGCGGACGTTGGGACCGGCACAGCGGCGAGCAACTTCTCGATGAGAACGTCGGTGGTCACCTTCTCTGATTGTGCCTGGAAATTCATCAGGATGCGGTGGCGCAGCACGGGTCTCGCGAGCGCACGAATGTCGTCGAAGCTCACGTGCGTGCGGCCCTGCAACAGCGCGCGCGCTTTCGCGCCGAGAATCAACGACTGCGCGGCGCGTACGCTGGCGCCGTACGACACCCACTGCCGTACGAAATCCGGCGACTCGGGAACGGGCGGCCGTGTGTGGCGAATGAACTTCACCGCATAACGCGTGACCGCGTCTGCCACCGGCACTTTGCGCACGACGCGCTGGAACGCGAGGATCTCTTCGCGCGAAACGACTGGTTGCACGGTATCGAGCTGAATCGCTGTGGTCTGCTTGACGATGTTCACTTCATCGTCTTCCGGTGAATAGTCGAGCACAATCTCGAGCATGAAGCGGTCGAGCTGTGCTTCCGGCAACGGGTACGTGCCTTCGAGTTCGATCGGGTTTTGCGTCGCGAACACGAAGAACGGCGGCTCGAGCGTATACGTGCGTCCTTGCACCGTCACGCGACGCTCCTGCATGGCTTCGAGCAATGCGGCCTGCGTTTTCGGCGGCGTACGATTGATTTCGTCAGCGAGCAGCACGTTCGCGAAGATCGGTCCCGCAAGGAACGTGAGCTTGCGCTTGCCCGTGTCGGGATCGTCCTGAATGACGTCGGTGCCTGTCACGTCGGACGGCATCAAGTCAGGCGTGAACTGAATGCGCGAGAACTTGAGGCTCAACGCGCGCGACATTGTGTGGATGAGCAGCGTCTTCGCGAGGCCCGGGACGCCGATGAGCAAACAATTGCCACCCGCGAAAAGCCCGATGAGCGATTGCTCGATCACGTTCTCCTGACCGACGATGATCTTGCGGATTTCGCCTTTGATTCGGCCGGCCGCCTCATGCAAGCGGTCGGCCAATTGCGCGTCGTCGAGGCGATCGAGTTCGGTGGACGGTGAAGCGGTGGCGGTCATCTAGGGGTGAGGGAACCCCGGCTCGTTCATCGTGACATCGCGTAGATCAGGTAATTCAATCCCAGCTTATACGCTTCATTCGACGTGTTCACTGCGTAGTAGCCCCAGTCTGAAAACTCCCAGAGTTCGCCGAGATCGTTGTTGTAGTTCACCACGGCGAGCATCCGCTTTGCGGGATCGTTGTTCTCGAAGATCCCGAAGAACGATGATTTCACGCAGTAGTACGGGTGCACGTACTCGAGCGACTTCACGCGATAGAACGAATCGAACACCGGATGATCCGGTTTCAATTCGATCAACTGCATTTTGGGAATCACGCGCGACATCTGCTCCTGCAGGTTGTAGATGTCGTTGTTCGCGAAGTCGTCGAAGATCAGAAAGCCGCCCTTCTGCAAATACTTCCGAAGCGCGGTCACCTCTTCGTCTGACGGATACCAGCGCCCCGGTTCCGACATGTACGCAATCGGATACTTGAAGAGCTGCGGGTCGGTGAGCGCGACGATCACACTGCCGTCGAGCCGCACGCGCACCGACGACAACGAACTCACGAGCTTCGAGAAATGCTGCTCGGCGTTTGGATAATCGTGGTGCCACGGCGCTTCACCACGGCCGCGAAAGCCGCCGCCGAGTCCCGAGTTGTAGTAGATGCGCGCGAACGTGTAGCGCCCGTCGTACTTCGCGGTCGGATACACCGATTGCGGATCGCGTGCACCAGCCGGCCCGCAGTCGCGCTGCGCGTGCGCCGAAAGCGCACACGCGCCCGCGAGCAAGCTCGCGAACGTTGCGTGGCGTGACATGCGGCGGAATGCGGTGTGCATCGATCAGCGGCTCATGCGGTAAATCAGGTAATTGATGCCCAGCTTGTACGCCTCGTTCGACTGATCGATGCCGTACAGTCCCGTGTCCGACCATTCCCAGTAATCGCCAATGTCGTTGTTGTGATTGGCAATGGCCAGGAGCCGTTTGTTCGGGTCGTTGTCTTCGAATACCCCGTAGAACGTGGACGGCGTGCCTTCCTGGGGATGCGTCATCTCGATCGACTTCACTCTGTAGAACGCATCAAACACCGGATGCGTTTGCTCGAGCTTGATGAATCGCACGTTCGGAAAGACGCGGTTCATTTGCTCGGCGAGGTTGTAAATGTGCGCGCCTTCGAAGTCGTCGAAGATGATGAAGCCGCCTTTCTGCAGATACTTGCGCAGCCCGACAACCTCTTCCTCGTTCGGATACCAGAAGCCCGGCTCCGACAAATACGCTATCGGATGCTTGAACAACTCGGGATCATCGAGCGTGAGGATGTGGCTCTCGTCCGTTCGCACGCGCATCGATGTCAGCTCGGTGAGGAGGCGCGTGAAATGGCACTCTGCGGTCGGATAGTCGTGGAACCAGCCGTCGCTCATGCCGCGCCCGCGACCGAACGAAGTGCGACCGCCGAGCTGCGCTCCGTACCGAATGCGCACGAACGTTATGCGCCCGTCGTACGCCGGCCGAGTGTATGGTGTGAATCCCGGGCACACGGCACGCCGCTGCTGCGCGCCGGCTGTCGTCGCCGGCGCTGAACTCATGATCGCGAGAACCATGACGGCGTGCGCGGCTCTCACCGCGGCGCACTGCGCGGCGCGCGGCCACGCAGCTCGAGCAGCAGCGTTTGCGCCTTTTCGAAACTCGGCGCGCGTTCGATGATCGCGAGTACTTCCCGGCGTGCGGCGGCGACGTCGCCACTCGCTGCGAGCGCGCGTGCCAGCTGATAACGCGCTTCGAGGAGATCTGCCGGTCCCATTGCAATGATCGCGCGGCGCTCGCGCACGGCACGCGTGTGATCCCCGGCGCGCGTGGCGGCGTCAGCGAGGCGCGCGTGCGTTGCCGGATCATTTGGCGCAATCCACAGCATGCGCTCGAGCGCCGCCGCGGCTCCGGCAAAATCGCCGAGCCGCTCGCGAAGTTGCGCTTCAAAGTCGTTTGCTTCGAGCGCCGTCTCGTTACGCGTGGTTATGCGCATCGCCTGATCGATCGCGCCGCGAAGATTCCCGCGGTCCGCCTCGATCTGCGCGATGTACCACGCGGGACCGTCGGCGCCACCGTAATCCGGAAACATTTCCTGTGCGCGCAACAGCGCGGCGCGCGCCGAATCGAGGCGTCCCGTCTGCAACAACGCTCGCGCGCTCAGCACTTCAAGGATGAACTTGCCCGATGGCTCACCGCGACCGTCGCCCGGTTCGATGACCGCGAGCGGTGATGCGTAGCGCTTCCTGAACCAGTCGTCGAATCGCTTGTCGAACGCATCCATCGACTCGCCGTAGACGCGGCGAACAACATTCGGCGTGTCAAAGCCGTCGCGATAGCCGATGAGCATGGCCGCGAATGCACTTGCGCCGCGGTCTGCGTAAATCATTTCACAAACGAGCGACGCAGTGATGTAACTGAAGCCCAATTCCTGGGGGTACCGCGGACGCACGAAGCCATCGTTGAGTTCGCTGACTTTGCGAACCTGACCGCCTTTGTACGCGGCAAGAAAATCCACAGAAACGTTCGCGCCCCAACCGGCACGCGCGCGCCGTTCTTCGAACACTGACAATCCCTCGGAGAACCAGCGCGGCACGCGATGTTCCGATTTGCCGAGCGTGAACGTGTGCGCGAGTTCGTGCCACGAAGTCGACCCGTAATTGAACGTGCCCGGTTCGCGCGCTGAGGGCGCGTCCATTGCGAGCGTCGTTCCGAAACTCACGCCGAGCGCGCCAAGACCCGCGAGTCCAACCGTGCGCACCGAGAAATCCGCGTGACGCCGGAACAACTCGATGCGGACAGGCGTTGGCGGCGTGTACGCGTATCGCTTCGACAGTGTATCGAATGCTTCCTCGAGCAGCGGACTCAGATACGTGACGATCAGTTCGGCTTCCGCTGCCGGCGCGACGAAACGGAATCGTCCGCGATCGATCGTGCGGAACTTCGCCATCTCGTCGAGCAGGTCGAGCGTGTTCTTTTGCCAGATGTTGTACGGATCGAGCGCAAAAGCCCGTTCAAGTGCGCTGCGGCCCCCGTTGATATCGCCGGTGCGCATGAGATTCGTACCAAGCACGGCGAGCGCGCGGACCGACGACGTATCGAGCGACACCGCTTGCCGCGCGAGTTGCACCGCGTCGGCGTATCTGCGGTTGCGAACCGCCGCGTCAGCGAGCTCCGCGTAGAACTCGGATGGTTGGGCGTTGAGCCGTTCCGCCGAGGCCTTTGCCGCGCGAAACGCATTGGAGTCGCCGCGAATCCACGCGCCTGCTCCGAGAATTGCCCACGCGGAAACTGATGTCGAATCGACGTTCAGCGCTTTGCGCGCGTACGTCGTCGCCGAATCGTACGACTCGGCTTCGAGATGTCCGCGCGCGAAGAACAGAAATGCGTCGGCATATGCCGGGTTCGCATTGAGGGCGCGTTGCGCAGCTTCACCGACGTTCGCGCTGTCCTGGAAGTCGAGCACGCGCGCGATTCCCAGCAGCGCACGCGCGTTGTTCGGCGCGCGACGCAGCACGGCGTTGTACGATTCGCGCGCATCGGGCGCGTTGTACTTGTCGAGGAAGAGATCGCCGATGCGTACCATCGCATCGATGTTCGAAGAATCCGCCGCGACAGCATCATCGAATGTCGCGAGCGCGCTGCGCACCCACTTGGCGTCGGCACCGAGCAACAAATACGCACGCGCCGCCGACGTGCGGTCGTCCGACGTCCAGCGCGACGGATCGCGCTCATATGCGGCAGCCATGTCATCGGCGCGTTTCCATGCAGAGTCGCGCGCGCCGCGACGCCACAAGAGTTCCGCAATCCCGATTTCCGCGACGCGCCGTCCCGGATTGGCCGGTACCGCAGCAGCGCGATACGCCGAATCCGCAGCGGCGAGACGTCCGCGCGCGCGATGCACGTCGCCGAGCGTCGCGAGCAAGGCGGCGCCGCCTTCGCGGGCCATCCGTTCCGCGTCGTCGTACCGGCCCGCGTCGAGCAATGCCTGCACTTGCCGACGCGGAGTTCGTCTTACCTGACTGACCCGCACATCGGGCAATGCAACCGCGCCAATTGTGCCGACGACTCCCAGCACGCCGAGCACGATGAGCGGCGCGAGGAAACGGCGGCTCGCGGTGTTCACTTGCCGCCTCGTGCCGCGCGAATCAGCGCGGTTTTCTCGGCGATCGCGGTGGCGATGCGTTCGAGCTCGCGTTCGTACTCCGTCGCGTCCATCGCATCCTTGCGCGCCTTGAGCGCGTTGAGCTGGTCTTCCAAGTCGCGCCGCTCTGCGATCAACGAAATGACTCTGGGGTCCGTGCTCGGCGCTTCACCACCGAAGCCCACCATCGCCGCGAGCGTCGTATCGCTGATCGCCGCGTGTTCGGTGAGCAGCTTGTTAGCGCTTTCGTACGCTTTGGCGACTTCGCGCTTCGCGTAGTCGAATGCTTCGCGCACCGTCGTGCGGCCGTCCTTGTCCGCGTCACCTTCGCCGCTCACGAACCCTTGCACAAAGTGATTCGCGAACACCGACTCGTTTCGCTCGAGCGCGGTGCGCGTTGCGGTGACAATGATGCGATTCGTTCCCGCGAGCTCTTTCACGAAATCTCCGCTCGCACTGGACGCGTTTACGAACACGACAGTCTGCTTCGCAAATCCAGCGACCCACGCTTTGAAATCCGCAGCAGTGGGGTCGGGGCCCGGAAAGTTCACGCGCGACTCGGAGCCTTCACCGCTCCCGTGCCCGAGCAGAAACACGAGCACCAGGTCGCCCGGAGCGGCGCGTTGCGCGAGCGCGAGAAACGCCTTTGTGAACTCTTCGCGCGTCGACTTGCCGTTGATCTGCGGATTCTTCGTTGGATCTTCCGCGAGATAGATGAGACTCGCCGGCGCGACGCTCCATTTCGTTTTTGCGGTTTCCTGCAGCGCCAGCGCTGCTTTCATGAACGCGGCGGAATACTGCGGTTCACCGCCCAGTCCCGTGGCAATGAGTACGTGCGTTTGTTGCGCCGCGATTGAGCCGTACGGCGCAAGCCACACGCACATCACCGCGCCGAGCGCCGCGCGCAGTCGTCTCATGCCATTCCTCGCCACCGGCGGTACGACCACTCCGCACCGAGCAGAGCGATCAATACCAAGAGTACCGCGGGCATATCCCAGAGGTCCCGCGCTTCGCGCACGGTAACGCCGCTGTCGGTGTACTTCACATCGTCAATCAGTTTTTCGGCGTCGGCGAGTGGGTAATAGCGTCCGCGTGTTTCCTCTGCCATGCGTCGGAGCAGCGGCGTACGCAATTCCGCTTGCTCAACGTCCGCACCGTGATCGTCCGCGAGCAGCGCGCCCGGTGCGGATCGCGTGGTGTCGCGACCGCGCACAGCGGTTGCGCTCAGCGAGTACACACCTGCTTCCTCAGCGAGAAAGCGTCCGGTGTATGTGCCGTCTTCGCGCAGCGACCATTCGAGCGGCACGTCGACCATGCGTCCTGCCGGTGTTGTGACGGTCGCTGTTACGATCGCGTCGTTGACGTCGATGTAATTCTTGTCGGCGACTCGCGCGCGCAGCGTGAGCGGTTCGCCGGGTCCGACGCGCGCCGGTAGCGCCGCGATTTCCACCTGATCCGGAACATCTTCGAGCAACCAGCGCATCATTTGCCGCCACAACGTTTCGTGTGTCTCGTCTTCGACGGCGATGTCGGCGTGCATTTGCCAGAGCCACGAGTCCTGCACACCGAGCACTGCGCCGATGCCGCGACCGTACCGCTGATAGGCGAAGATCGGAACTTCCGCATTGCTGCCTTCGAGCCGTCCGGTCAACAACGCGGTCGCACCGGGCCGCAGCGATCCGAGATTGTTCACGATCGTGAGCGGCGGCAGTGTGCGCCACTTTGCCGCCGAGGCGGAGTCCGTTGGACCGATTTGCAATGCCGCGTGCGCGCGTCCGGCATTTGTCGGACGAATCGTCGCTTCAGTGGCTGGGCCTGACGTGTCCATGACCGCGCGATCGAGCGCGACCGGAAGTACATCGGCGAGTGCGGTTCCGCTGTATCCACCCTCCGCGAGCGACCCGCGTCCGCCGAGCGCCAACAATCCGCCGCCGCGCTGACTCACGAAATCGGTGAGCATGCGCAGTTGATCGCCGGTGAAGAAATGCGATTCGATGCTCCCGAGAATGATCGCGGGGTATTTGAACAGTTCTTCGCGCGTGGTGGGGAATCCGCCCAACAGTTCGAGCGAATCGCGCACGCCGGTGCGATAGAACTTTCCTTCCGCGGTGCGCAGCATGCCGACGAGCTGCAGCGCTGTATCAGGAGCAACGGCGCGTCGCATGAACGCGAACTCCGGCCGCGGTTCGCCTTCGATGTACAGCACGCGTTCTGGACCGCGGCGAACGTGGAGTACGGTGTGGTATTCGTTGTTCTCGGCGATGGTTTCTCGCTCGAGCGGCTTTGCGCGTACCGTCAACCGATAAGTGCCTGGATCGAGCGTGGGTAAACGGATGCGCGCATTTGCGATATCACCGCTCGCCGGCAACGTGACGTCTTCGGTTGCGACGATGCGCCCGTTCGCTTCAACCGACACCGGTGTGCGCTGACCGTTCAACCCGCGCACGCGAATCGCGGCGTCGACCAGTACGTTCGCGCCTTCGAGCACACTCGGTGGCGTGGCAACGCGTTCGATCGCGATGTCGCGCGCGAACCGTTCGAGTCCCACGCCAACCGTGTACACGGGAATCTTTCGTGCACGCAGCGCGAGCAACGCCGCACCTATTTCACTGCCGCCGTTATCAGCGCCATCGCTAACGACGACCAAACCCGCAACCGGCGTGCCTGAAAGTTCTTCACGCGCAGCGTCCAGTGCGGTGGCGAGATCGGTGCGTGTTCCGTTCGCCGTGAGCGCAGCTGGATTCGTTATTGGGCGGGCGTCAGCAGCAAAACGGAAGTAACGCAGCACATACTGTTCGGAGAGCCGTTTGCTGAGTTCGGCCGAATCGCGGAATACGCGCTGAACTTCCGACACGCGCGACGAATCACCGAGGTCGGTCAGACGCATGGAGCGCGAGTCGTCGAGCAAAATTCCCAGCACGTTTCGCTGCGGCACCGCGCTCGACAGCATGAGCGTCGGGCGGAAGAGCGCGAATGCGAGTGTCGCGACCGCCGCGCCACGCAGTGCACCGAGAATCAGCCGATCGCGCGCGGTCAGCGTGCGGAGCCGGCTGTGCAGGAAACCAATACCAATGATTGCGCCGATCGCGACGCCCGCGAGCACCATCGCCGGGAGGATCGGGGCGAAGGTGAAGTCGCCGCGCTCGAACACCCGCGGCGGATACTTGAACAAGAAGGTAAAAAGGGCCTCGAACACGGGTCCCGTAGTCGCGGAAAAGGGCCTTGTTGGTCGATTATAACACGCGGCGCGAGGGCCTACGCCGCTGCGGGGCCAAACGTTGTCGAATTAGTTGAACGGCGTCTCCAGGCTGGTGGATTGCGGCGTGAATAGCTCGGCGCCGGTTTCGGTGATGAGCATGTCATCCTCGAGTCGGACGCCAAACTCACCTGGGATGTAGATGCCGGGTTCGTCTGAGAACATCATGCCTGGTGCGAGTGGGAGCTTGTTGCCACGCACGAGGTACGGCCATTCGTGACCGTCCATTCCCATGCCATGGCCGACGCGATGCGTGAAGAATTTGTAGTCCGGCCCAAAGCCCCCATCCGTGATCACCTTGCGCGCCGCTGCATCGACCGCTTCGCACGGGACGCCCGGTTTGGCCGCGGCGAGCGCGGCAGACTGCGCGCGGAACTCGATGTCGAACACGTCCTTCATGCGCTGGGTCGGCGTACCGAGCACGAACGTGCGCGAAATATCTGAGCTATAGCCCTCGACTTTGCAGCCACCGTCAATCAGCAGGATGCTGCCTTCTTCCACGACTTGCGGCGTCGCCGAACCGTGTGGCAGCGCGGAATACTTACCGACTTGCACACCGGCTGATCCGTTGAATCCGAGTTTTGTGTGCGCCTGCGAAACCAAGCGCGCGAAATCGTCTTGCGTCATTCCGGCGCGCAACGATTTCCACGCTGCTTCGTACGCTTTGAGCGTGACCTGACTCGCGAGGCGCATCAGCGCGATTTCGTGCGCGTCCTTGATGATGCGACAACCCGCGGTGACCGGCGTTCCGCTGACAACTTTCACGCCGGGTGTATGTGCAGCGCCATCCGCGAATACGAAACGCACCGTCTCTTCCGCACCGATCGTCGCCGTTGAAAGACCATGGTCGCGCAAACCCATCGCGAGTTTTGCATAGGGGCTTTCGTCTTCTTCCCACGCGTACACGCGGGCGTTCTTTCCGAGCGGACCGAGCTGTGCTTGTTCGAGTGCGCGCTCCTCTTCGAACTTCGGCGTGATCAGAAACGCGTCGCCCTTTGCGGGAATGATTGCGGCCAGCAGGCGCTCGCTGAGTCCCCAGCTCATTCCGGTGAAGTAGACCATGGATGTTCCGCCGGTCAGCATCAGCGCGTCGATGCGATTGTCGCGCATGAGCCCGCGCGCCTTCTCGATGCGGCCCCGGCGTTCGTCCGCGGAGATGGGCGTCGCTTGCGAGCGCATCGATGTCAGTGCCTTGATCGCCGGCGGAAGGTCTTCGGCGGCGTCGGCATCAGCCGCCTCGGCGCAACCCGCGACGAGCGCGGCACTGGCGGCGACGGACGATGACGCGATGAATTGGCGACGGGAAACCATGGCAAGTCTGGGAATGAGTTGTCGTGAATTTGCCGCGCGGGACACGCGGGGGCGAGGCAGTGGAAGGGTCCGCCGCGCGGTTCAGCGCAATCGGGGCGCGCCCTGGCCCGTGCCGCTGGCGCGACGGTCGCTACTCCGCATAGGGTTCAGCATCGCCAGGACCCGGCACGTCTGTCTCGATCCCGAGGTTGTCATGCGTAAAGCCTTTCTCGCCGCGCTTGCACTCGTTGTTGCGCCGGCCGTCGCGCACGCACAAAAATTCGTCGGACAAACCACGCTGCCTGCCTCGCTGCCTGCGCCGGTTTTGCTCGATACCAGCGGCATGTTTCAGGCGCGCTACGCGAAGATCGGTGACGATTTGTTCATCGGCGGCCAGCCGACGGAACGCGCGCTACGTGAAATGAAAGCGCAGGGCGTCACCACCGTTATCAATCTGCGCATGCCGGCCGAACTGACGCGTCTCGGTTTCGACGAGGCAAAGCTCATCGCCGATCTCGGCATGAAGTACGTGCACATCCCGATGCGTGGCGGAGAAGGCGACTCCGCGTACACGCCCGTCACACTGAAAAAGTTTGCGGACGCGCTCAAGGGCGCGAACGGAAAAGTCTTGTTGCATTGCACGATTGCGTGGCGCGCGAGTCACATCTGGGGCGCGTACCTCATCAGCAATGGTGCGGGCGATGCCGCCGCGTTGACGCACACACGTGCGATCAACTTGATGGACGAACACCGCATGGATAACAGCGGCAAACAACCAATCGAAATGTTTCTCGGCAAACCCGTTGCGGGTTTGGGACGGCCAAGCGGAGGCTGACGCGCGGCCGACGCCGCGCTACGCCATTGCGAGCGGCAGTGCGCGACGCGCGCTGGCGCTCGATGTTTTGATGAAGCCGCCGCCGAGTACGCGATCGTTCTCGTCATACAACACCAGTGACTGACCTGCGGTAATCGCGCTGATGGGGCTCTCCAGCGCGATCTCAATTTCGTTTGATTCCGAGCGCACGACTTCGCCGGCCACGAGCGGCGCGCGATGCCGCACGCGCGCGAACACCCGGTCTCCGATCCCCGGTCCCCGATCTGAAAGCCAACTCACGTCGCGCGCAATCACACCGCGGCCGAGCAGGGCATCGCGCGGGCCGATCACGACCGCGCGCTCTGCGGGCCGAATCGCGACCACGTACATCGCTTCCGCCGATCCGCCGGGTAAACCGCGGCGCTGTCCAACGGTGAATCGCGCGTAGCCATCGTGCTCGCCGATGATTGTGCCTTCGAGCGTCATAAGCGGACCGGCGCTTAGCGCAGGGTGATCGGCACCGAGCTTCTGCTCGAGCACGTTCGCGTAGTTGCCGTCGGGAACGAAGCAGATCTCCTGACTCTCCGGTTTTTCCGCGACGTGCAACAAACCAAGTTCGGCCGCAAGTGCGCGCGTTTGCGCCTTGGTGAGCGCGCCAACCGGCAACATCAAGCGCGGCAACACCGCGCGATCGATTCCCCAGAGGAAATACGTTTGATCTTTCGCGTCGTCGGTGCCGCGATAGAGCGCACCATGGATGACGCGCGCGTAATGACCGGTCGCGACGAAGTCGGCGTCGATGCGATCGGCCGTGATTACCAGATCGCGAAACTTGGTGAATGTGTTGCACCGAACGCACGGAATTGGCGTGCGGCCCGCGACGTATTCACTCACGAAGTCGTCGATGACGTCGCGCTTGAATGGCGATTCGAGATTGATGACGTAGTGCGGTACGCCGATCCGTTCCGCGACTCGGCGCGCATCGTTCGCTGAATCGAGTGAGCAGCACGGACGATCGGGCAACTCGGTGCCGTCGCTGTGCAACTTCATCGTCACGCCGACGACGTCGTAGCCTTCGCGCGCAAGCACCGCCGCCGCGACGGACGAATCCACGCCGCCGGACATCGCCACCAGCACTCGCGGTCGCCGTGGTCGTGCCTCGCGCTCTCGTCTTCTCGTCATCTCTACGCTGTGACTTGTCCCCGCGCTTTCGCTGCAAGGGCCGGCAACACTTCAATCACACGCTCGATCGCTTGTTCATCCGTGAGTGAACCAAGCGAAAGCCGGAGTTGTCCTGCGACGAGATCGGGTGCTACGCCCATCGCGCTCAACACGTGCGATGCGCCCACACTTCCGCTTTGACACGCGGATCCGCCCGAACACGCAATTCCCTTGAGATCGAGCGCCATCAACATCGATTCGCTATCAGTTCCTGGAATCGATGCGCTGAGGATGTGCGGCGCGCGCTCCGCGCCGCGTGCGTGCACAACGATGTCGGGAATGCGCTCGCGCAGCGCCTTCTCGAGGCGGTCGCGAAGCGAGCGCACGCGAGCGGACTCGGCGTCATGCTCTGCGATCGTGAGCTCCATTGCGGTTGCGAGACCAACAGCCATCGCAACGTTCTCGGTACCCGGCCGTCGACCGCGGTCTTGCGTACCACCAAAAAACAGCGGTGCGAGTGGCGTGCCTCTTCGCACGAACATCGCACCGATTCCCTTGGGCGCGCCGAGCTTGTGACCGGAAACAGAGAGCAGATCGAACGGAAGCGCGCGCGCATCGATTGTCACCTTGCCGAAGGCTTGCACAGCGTCCGTGTGAAACACGGCGCCGCGCTCCTTCGTGTGCGTACACAACGCCGGCACGGGTTGCACGGCGCCGGTCTCATTGTTCACCCACATCACGGTGACGAGCGCAGTGTGGTCGTCGATCTCGCGACGCGCGGCGTTCATATCGACGATACCGTCGCTCGTAACGCTGAGCATGCGCTCAGTCGCGCCTTCACACGCAGCCTGGTGCACCGCGCCAAGCACCGCTTTGTGTTCGATCGGTGTCGTTGCGACGACGGTACGCCCGCGCTCTTTCAGAATTCGCCAACCGCCGAGCACCGCGAGGTTGTCCGCTTCAGTGCCGCCCGACGTGAACACCACTTCGTCGACGTTGGCGCCGAGACACTTCGCGACGCGTTCGCGCGCTTCATCGAGCGCCGCACGCGCTTCGCGTCCCCAGCGATGCGTGGACGACGGATTACCGAATCGCGGACCAAAAAACGGCTGCATTGCGGCGAAGACTTCGTCGCGAACGGGCGTCGTGGCCGCGTGATCGAAATAGTAGGGAGACGACATGGGCCCACAATCTAACCCTCACCCTCGCGTCGTACTTCTCCCTCGTTCGATCATCCCGTCGTATTCGTCGATCGACCGCGGCCAGTCGTCTTTCAGGAGCCGGGATAACCCCCTGTCTGCGAGCAGCTTTCCGCCCGTCTGGCACGTTGCACAGTAGTTCGTCTCGTTCTCCGCGTAGCGAATTCGCTGCACCGGAGACCCGCAGACGGGACAGGGCAGGCGATACCGCCCGTGCACGGCCATTTCGGGGCGAAATGCGGTGACTTTCTCCGGCCATGCGTCGCCGGTTTGCTCGCGCAGACGCGCTATCCACTCGCGGAGCACTGTGCGGCACGCGTCGTACAGGCGCGAGACGGCGGCTTCGTCGATGCGCGATGTGAGGAGCAGCGGCGACAACTTCGCGCGATGCAGAATCTCGTCCGAATAGGAATTGCCGATGCCGTCGAACAAGGTCGGATCCGTCAGCGCGCGCTTCAGCGTGTGCGATTCCGAGCGCAGCCGTTTCGCGAACTGCGCTGGCGTCGCGTCGAGTACATCGAGGCCGCCGCGATCGAAGTCGCGTAACGCATCGCGTCCGTCGACCACGTGCAATGATGCGCGCTTTTTCTTGGATGCTTCGGTGAGCAGCAACCGCGCTTCGCCGAAATCGAATTCCGCGAGCGCAATCTTTCCCGGCGATTTCTTGCCTGGCTCGAGCCACTTGAGCCTTCCGCCGACCATCAAATGAATGACGAGAAACAACCCGCGCTCAAACTCGAGAACAATTCGTTTACCCAGGCGCTGCAGCGCGACCACGCGCGACGCATCGAGCGCGGCGAGTGGCGGCGTCACCGACCGCAACACAAACGGCGAACGAACGTGATGTGACTCGAGTGTGCGCCCGACCACGCGCGGCGTCAGCGCGTCGATGTATACCGTGATATCGGGAAGTTCGGGCACCTAGAACGTGGCGACTCCGAGTCCAACCACATCTCCCACGCTCATCGTTTCCTGCGTCCAGAACGGTTCGCCGTACTGGACGCGAATCAACGATCCGTAGTGCGCGGAGTGGTGGCGAATGATGTCGTACAGAGGCTCGCCGTTGGGATACACTTCGCCCGCTTGCGTCGCGCCGTCGAATTGCGATCCGTAGCACTTGATCGCTTCGAGCTTTTTCTCAAACACCGCGGAGATGTCGACGACAAACGTCGGCTTCACATGATCTTCTCGGAACGTGATCGCGTGAATCAGTTTGCGCGGACGAAACGGTGGCGTGACTGGATCGATCTTCGCGAGGCCCGCGACGAAGCACGCGTCGCGCACGAGGCGCGCCGCCGCGTGATGATCGGGGTGCCGTCCGCGCGGTGCAGGCGCGATCACAACTTGCGGCTGCAACTTCTTGATCATGCGCACGAGCTTGAGTCGCGTATCGGCCGTGTTCGCAATGCCCGCGTCGGGCAACTCCAGATTCTCGCGCGCGTCGAGTCCAAGAACTCCTGCCGCGCGTTCGGCTTCTGCTCCGCGCAACGCCGGCGTACCGCGCGTGCCTTTTTCGCCGAGGGAGAGATCGAGAATTCCGGTGCGATAGCCCTGCTGCTTCGCGACGAGCAACGTGCCGCCGCAGGTGAGTTCGGCGTCGTCGCGGTGCGGTGCGATGGCGAGGAGATCGACTGGCATGGCGCGAATACTACGTAGGAGCGAGGAGCGAGGTGAAGGATCGAGCGAAAAGGTGAAGGAGAAGGGCACGGAGAGTATGAGTGCTATCCCGCCTCATTCTCTCCGTGCCCTATTCCTTCGCCTGTCTCGCTTGATCCTCTTCCTTGATCCTCGCTCCTATCTGTTTAGATCGTTGGCCGTTTGAGATGAATGTCAGTCGCGGTTTGGAATTTGTGCGCGACCGAAAGAATCAGGTCGTCGTTGAACAAATTGCCGATGATCTGCGCGCACGTCGGCATTGGATTCGACACAAACTGTTCGCCACCGCGACCACCGCCGCGTCCCGTCGAATCCGCGCCGCCACCACCGCCGCGCCCACCGCCGCCCGCGGCAGTCGAATCCGGAGCTGCGCCGCCACGACCCGCGCCGCCGCGTCCGCCCGATTGTCGCGTCTCGAACTTGTATTGCACGACAGCGCTCGGATGTCCGGTCTGCGAATGCAGCGCGATGTCACCCGCCGCAGTCGGGATGTACATGTCGTACTCCTTCAGGAACTCCGACCACTGCACGAGATACATGTGCCGGCGGCGCTGCGATTGAATGAAGTTGAGCGCTGTTCCCGTGCGTCCATTACCGCCGGTGCCCGGCATGCGTGCGACGCCCGCGAGCCGCGGATCCGGCGGCGGTGCGTTGCCGCGACCTGCAGTGCTGTCGGCGCCACCACGTCCCGTCGCTGTGCTATCCGCTCCGCCACCACGTCCACCGCGACCGCCACCGCCGCGACCACCTGACGCTGCGAGTCCCGCTTCCATTGTCGCTGCGTCGATGCCGAGTTCGCGCGCTTTCTGCTGCACGAAGTAATCGAAGAACGCGGTCGACTCGCCGCCACCGCCGCCACCTCCGCCGCCGCCCTGTTGCTGCGGACGCGCGCCGATCGGCTTCATGACCGCGCCAAGTTCTTTGAGCTTGTTGACGAATTCCTCCGGCGCCTGCGCATCAACGCCAATGCGCAGCGACGCGAGCTTGATGTTCTTGTCGAAATGGAACGGCGCCATGATCGTCGACGGATCTTTCTCGTCCACGCCATGAATCGTGTTGAACACCATCGCGCAATCTTCGATGGTGCGACACAGCGGGCCAACACGATCGCGCGACCACGCGAGCACCATACCACCGTGACGGCTCACCCGCCCGAACGTGGGGCGCAGTGCGCTCAATCCGTTCTCGCGCGCGGGCGACACAATCGAACCGGATGTTTCCGTGCCAATACCGAATGCGACGCACGCCGCAGCAGTCGCCGAGCCGGGGCCCGCGGACGATCCGCTCGCGCCTCGACGAATGTCCCACGGATTGTTGGTGCGTCCACGATACCATTGATCGCCCGACGCGTACATGCCCGTCGAGAGTTTCGCGAGTAACACGGCACCGGCGTCGCGGAGACGCACAACAACCTCGGCGTCTTCCTCGATGACGCGATTCTCGAATTCCGGCGAACCCCATGTCGTGCGCACACCGCGTGTCGAAAACAAATCCTTGACGCCGTACGGAATTCCGTGCAGCGGTCCGCGATACTTGCCGGCTTTGATTTCTTCATCAGCGCGTGCCGCTTCAGCGCGCGCGTGTTCTTCCATGATGGTGACTGCGCACAACAGCGTCGGATCGAGACGCTTCAGGCGCGCGAGATAAATGTCCGTCAGTTTCGCCGACGTGATCTTGCGTTCCTTCAGCAACGCAGAAAGTCGATGCGCCGGTAAGAACGCGATATCATCGTCGTTCGTCGGAACCGCGCCGCTCCACTTGTCGACGGCAAACACGGCGCGATCGAACGCCTTCGCTCCGCGCTCTTTGCGAAGTTTTTCGAGTAGCGCACCGGTGCCACCGGGATACGCCTGGAACGTCCACGAGATTGGCTCGCCGAGTGGGATTGGCACCGGCGGCGCGGGCGGCGTTTGCGCTCCGCCCGCACCTGCGCGTCCACCGCCTTGCGCACGCGCGCCGCTGACGCCGAAGGTGCTCGCCGCCGCAGCGACGAGTGAGAGAAACACGAACTGGCGCCGGTCGACGCCGGTGTGGTGCTCAACCTCTTCCGCGATCTGCTCGAGTTCTTCCTGCGTTTGCTCGAGCAGCTCGATCTCGTCGTGCATCGTCATGCGGCCTCGGCCGGTCAGTGGACGGAGAGAATACCGCAGTCAAAAACAGAAAACGCAAGGATCGAGGATCGAGTGTGAGGATCGAGATGCTAGGTGAAGGCGAAGGGACCGGAAAGGAGGCCACGCCCTCATCCTTTAAGGTCCCTCAGCCTTCAACTTGCGCCTCGTTCCTTCGCCTTGATCCTCGCTCCTAGGTAGTGATAGTCGGACGCCTCGAGTGGAAATCCGAATGCCGCTGGATCAGGTGCGCAACCGAGAGGATCACGTCGTCTTTGTACAAATCACCGGTGATCACACCACAGATCGGCTGCGGATTCAATGCCGGCCCTGCCGCGTTTCCACCGCGGCCGCCTCCGCCTCCACCAGCCGGCGGCTCGAACTTGTACGGCAGCACGGCGCATGGATGTCCGGTCTGCGCATTCGCGCCCGTATCGGCTTGCGGCGCGCCGACAAACAAATCGAGATCCTTCATGAACTCCGCCCACCGCACGATGTACGCGTAACGGCGCCGCTGCAGCTGAATGAAATCCAGCGCGCGCACAGTGCGTCCGTTCACAAATCGCGGATTCCAATCTGCCGGCGCCATCGGACTCGGTGGGGGACCGCCGGCCGGCGCGGCACCACCGCCTCCGGGACGTGGTGCGTCGGGCAGCGCAGTGAGATCGAGTCCAGTCTCCTTTGCTTTGCGTTGCACGTATTCGTCGAACGCGGCCGCGTATTCACCGTTCAATCCGCCGCCTGCGAGGAATCCCGTTCCGTTCATCGCGGATTGCGGCGGACGTGCGCCGATTTCCTTCAGGTTCGCGCCAAGTTCGCGCAGCTTGGCGACGAGTTCCGGCGGAGCGCCCTGGCGTGCCGGTGCACCGTCCTGCGCTGGCTTGCCCGGATCAAATCCGATGCGCAACGACGACAGCTTGATGTTGCGATCAAACGCAAACGGCATCGTCAGCGTCGACGGATCTTTTTCATCGAGACCATGAATCACACTGAACACCATCGCGCAATCTTCGGCGCTGCGACACATCGGGCCAACGCGATCGTGCGACCACGCGAGCACCATGCCACCGTGCCGGCTCACGCGTCCGAACGTCGGGCGCAGCGCGGAAATGCCGCAGCGAATTGACGGTGACACGATCGAGCCCTGCGTTTCCGTTCCGATGCTGAACGCAACGCAACCGACTGCAGTCGCTGAGCCTGGTCCCGCAGATGAACCACTCGATCCCTGCGAAAGATTCCACGGATTGTTCGTGCGTCCGCGGAACCACTGATCGTTTTGTGCGAACAATCCCGTCGACAACTTCGCGAGCAACACCGCGCCTGCGTCGCGTAATCGAACGACAACTTCGGCGTCTTCGTCGATGATGCGATTCTCGAAATCCGCAGCGCCCCATGTCGTGGGAACGCCTTTTGTCGTAAACAAATCCTTCACACCGTACGGCAATCCGTGCAACGGCCCGCGATACTTGCCCGCTTTGATTTCTTCATCGGCGCGCGCGGCTTCGGCGAGCGCTTGCGACTCCATGATCGTGACCGCGAACAGCAACGTCGGGTTGTAACGCTTCAATCGCTCGAGATAGATCTGCGTCAATCGTGTTGACGTGATTTTTCGTTCCTTGAGCATCGCGGACAATCGATGCGCGGGCAGAAACGCGATGTCTTCGTCGGATGTCGGAACGGTGCCCGACCATTTTTCAACTTTGAACTGCGTGCGATCGAACGCCTTCGCGCCGCGTTCGCGCACCAGTTTTTCCATGAGCGCGCCAGTGCCTGCAGGATACGGCTGAAACGTCCACGATACCGGCTCGCCATTGCCAAGTTGTGCGGGCAATTGTGCGGCTTGGGGCGCAGCGTTCGGCGCGGCCCCAGCGCTCTGGGCGGCGGCGCGTGCCGCAAAGCCAAACGTCGTCGCGGCCGCAGCGGTGAGTGACATGAACACGAACTCGCGGCGATCCACGCCTTCGAGTTGGAGTTCATCGGCTTGTCGTTGTGCCTCGATCTCAGATTGCTCCAGCAACTCCTCGGGCGTAATCACCGTGCGGCCTCCGTCGCAATACTGTTGCTAACTGTGGGTGGCGCTGCGTGCGATCAGAATAGCGCGACGACCACCGCTACGCGAAGCCGAAGCCTGCTGACACCTATCGGTCGAGGGACGGATCGGTATTTTGTCCCGCTATGCGAACCATCTCCACACCGAACGCGCCCATTCCGGCCGGCCACTACTCACAGGCGGTCGAGCACAACGGACTCATTTACGTCGCCGGCCAGCTCGGGATCGACCCCAAGCGGCCGGGTCATACGCCCGACGATATCGAGTTGCAAACCGAGCAAACTCTGCGCAACGTCGCGAACATTCTCATCGCTGCAGGCAGTGACCTGTCACGCGTGTTGTCGATGACCATCTACATCAGCGACATCTCCGATTGGTCGCGCGTGAACGGCATCTATTCGAAGGTGCTGGGCGCGCACAAACCGGCGCGCGCTGTCATCCCGGTCAAGGATCTTCACTACGGGTTCGGTATCGAGATCCAATGCGTTGCTGCCGTCGCGGGCTCGCCCTGAGCGGACGCATGGGGTGACGCGGCCTTTCGCTGATCGCTCCGTCGTCATTACCGGAGCTTCGGACGGCATCGGCGCGGAGGTTGCGCGTCAGCTTGCCGGCCAGGGCGCATGGCTCGCGCTCGGCGCACGCCGCGCGCACGAACTCGACCTCGTCGCGCAGGAATGCATTTCCCGCGGCGGCCGCGCGATCATCGTAAAAACAGATGTGACCGATCCTGCGCAATGCCGCGACCTGATTGCGCACGCGATGCAGTCGTACGGAAAAGTCGACGTACTCGTGAATAACGCCGGCGTCGGTGCGCATTTCGCGTTCAATGAAGCGACGGATCTTGCCGTGTACGATCGCGTGATGCGCGTGAACTTTCTCGGCAGCGTGTATTGCACACATGCAGCGCTCGCGCCGTTGCGTCAATCAAAAGGGCTCATCGTTGCGGTGTCGTCGCTCGCCGGAAAGACTGGCGTGCCATTCCGCACCGCGTATTCCGCGAGCAAGCACGCCATGCAAGGATTCTTCGACTCACTGCGGTTGGAGCTCGGCGGCTCCGGCATCGACGTCACGCTGGTGAGTCCGGGTTTCGTGGCCACCGACATCCGTGCGCACGCGCTGGGCGGAGACGGAAAAGTCCTCGGCGAAAGCCCGCTGGATGAACGCGATGTCATGGCGCTCGACGAATGCGGACGCCAGATCGTGGACGCGATGGAGCGCCGGAAGCGCGAGGTGATCATGACCGCGCGCGGGCGCATCGGCCTCATTCTGAAATCCGTAGCGCCACGGATGGTCGACCGGATGACGGCGGATGTGATGAAGCGACGCAGCGAAGAGCGAGGTTGAGTCGCGGAACTCTCCTGCGAGCGAGGCGGTAGCAGGTCCATTCCCAGATCAGGAGGAGCGTATGCGCGCTCGACACCTCTTGTCTGGCCTCGCAGGCGCGACGTTGCTCGGCTGGGCCTGTAGTGGAGATGTCACCGGCGCTGGGCCGGGGCAGGGCGTAATCGAAGTACGGCTGACCGATCATCCGGCATGGATGGATTCGATCGCCGAAGTAAATGTGTTCGTGGTTCGCGTAGATGCCCGACTCGCCGAAGCCGACAGCGCCGAATGCGCTCTGGATGACGACGACGATCGCGACAGTGTCGCGCTGGGCAACTCAGGACCGGGCGGCGGCGATGATCGCGAGGGGCCCGACGATCCCGATGAGGATCGCGAGAATCGATGGGTCACCATTGCATCGCCAAACGCAACCTTCAACCTCCTCGACCTTCAGAACGGCGTAACCGCGCTGCTTGGCGCGGCGGTCGTCGACACGGGCGACTTCAAGGCGCTCCGTATCGTGATCGATCCGAGTCAGTCGGAGATTGTTCTGAGGAACGGAACGCGCCTCACCGGCGCATCATCACCATTCGCGGAGTTCGGACCGGGAGAGCTACTCGCGATTCAGGTCCAACTCACCGACGAGGGATTCCGCGTGAAGCATCGCGGTCATTCGGTACTCGTCATCGACTTCGATCTCGAGGACAGTTTCTCGATGCGAGATCAAGCGATGAGAGATGGGCTGAGATTCACCCCGGTACTCCGAGCGACGGTGAACTGAGCTGTGAGCTGTGAGCCCCAAGCCCTGAGCTGTGCGCAGTAAGCTCAGGGCTTGGGGCTACTCGTATCGCAGTGCTTCAACCGGATCCAGTCGTGCCGCGCGCGTCGCGGGCAGCATGCCGAACGCAATTCCTGTTGCCGCTGCAGCAAGCAGCGCGGTAACGATTGCGCTCGCCGGCACCGCCGTCGGAATTGGCGTGTTCGTGCGGACGACCCACGCGATGAACGTCCCGAACAACAATCCGATCAGTGCGCCGAAGCTGGTGAGCGTCGCCGCTTCAACCAGGAACTGCCACAGAATGATTCCGCGTGTGGCACCGAGTGCTTTGCGAACACCGATTTCTCGCGTGCGCTCCGTGACAGAAATCATCATGATGGCCACAACGCCGACCCCGCCCACGAGCAAGCCGACGCCAGACAGCGCAATGCCGACGAGGAAAATCGCACCGAACAATTGATCAAACACGTCGAGCATTCGGTCCTGCGTGACGAGCGCGAAGTTGTTTGGTTGGCTCGGCCGCAGTCCACGCATGCCACGCAGTGTCGCGGTCACCTCATCCATCACTTCAGCCTGCACGGTGTTGTCGCGCGGCTTCACCATCAGCAGCACGCCGCGTGACCACATGTTCAGGTGTCGTTTCGCAGTGGCGTGCGGAATGATGGCGCGCGGTTTGTCGGGACCGCGGCCGTCCATTGTCTTGAGGAAGCCCGCCTTCGAGTGATAAATGCCGATGACCTGAAACGGCTGACCGGACACGTACACTTCCTTACCGATTGGATCGGAGTCGCCGAAGAGTCGCGCTTTCGCCGAATCATTCAGGATGACGACCCGAGCGGCGGCTTCGTATTCCTGCCCGGTGAAGTTGCGACCGGGTGAAATGTCACCGACGTCGATCTCGAGCCAATCTTTACCCATCGCGTCGTACCCGACGTTGGCCAGATACCGATCGTGATATCGGAACGAGCCACCGCCGCCCCACAATTCGACCACCGCTTTGATGGACGGCAAGGCGCGAATAGCCTTGGCCTCTGGAATCGTGATCGCGGGGTTGCGGCGCTCGGGGCACTCTTCGTCCGTTCCGTCGCAGCCGCTGAGACTGATCGGGCGACGGCGAACCTGAAATGACGTTGCGCCGAATGCATCGACGTCGGCGCGGAAACTTTCGCGAATGCCATGCACCGTGGCGCCGATGGCCGTCACAACGAACACGCCGACGGCGACACCCATGATGGTGAGGCTCGCGCGCACTTTGTTCGCGCGCATCGCGTCAAATGCGATGCCAACGCCCTCGAACACGAGACGAACGCGATCGATGATGCGCATCAGGTCTCGTGCCGCAATGCGGCGATTGGATCAAGGCGCGCTGCGCGGCTCGCCGGATAAATACCGGCCGCGATTCCAACCGCAGCGCCGACGGTGAGTCCGAAGAGAATCGACCACGGCGCAACCGACGCGGGCAGCGGAGAGAACTTCGCGACGAGTTGCGCGAGGCCGATGCCAAACGCGATGCCGATCGCGGCGCCGACGACGCTCAGGGTTGCGGCCTCGACGAGAAACTGCGACATGATGTCACTGCGCCGCGCGCCGAGTGCTTTGCGGATGCCGATCTCCGCCGTACGCTCAGCCACCGCGACGAGCATGATGTTCATGATGACCATCGCGCTCACGACGAGTCCGATCGCGGGCAGGATGGCGCCAAACTGCATCAGCCGGCTGGTCAGTCCGTTGAAGAACTCCAGTGCGGCGTCCGCGGTCTCGAGCGCGAAATTGTCGCGCTTGCCGGGCGGAACGTGTCGATGGGCGCGTAGCACGCCGCGCACCGATTCCATCGCTTCTGTGAGCGTGCTGGCGTCGGACGCCTGGACGATCATTGCGTCGATGTCGAACCGCGGGTTCGTGACGCGGCGAATCGGCGACGTCCATGGCGCAATGAACATGCGGTCGAGCGAGAACCCGAACACGGAGCCCTGCTTCTTCAGCAGCCCGATGACCGTGTAAGGAATCCCGTTCATCTTGAGCTCGCGGCCGATCGGATCGAGGTCGGGGAAGAAATGCGCGGCGACTTCGGTGCCGATGACGACGACGGGAAGACCGCGGTCGACTTCTTGTTGCGTGAAAATGCGTCCGCGATCGAGGTCGTACTTCTTGATGCGGAAATAATCGGCGTCGGCGCCGATCGCGAACACTTGCCGCGGTCTCGCGTACGCCGAATTCGCGTTACTGAAAATGATCGTTTCGATCGACGTGAGCGTGCCGGGCGGCAGCGCTTCGCGCGCGATCGTAATGTCCGCTTCGAACAGGCGCGGCCGGCGCATCATCTCGCGCCACGAATCTTCCGTCGTTTCGCCGACGTCCATTTGCGGGAATCGGCGCAGCGTGAACGTGTTCACGCCGAAGAACGTGCCCGCGAAATCTTCCTCGACGTAGCGCTGCATTCCCGAGACGATCGAAATGACCGCGATCAGAAACATCACGCCGATGACGACGCCAATCAGCGTGAAGAAGCTCTTCAGCTTCTGAACGCGGAGCGTGTTGAGGGCGAGGCGAACCGCCTCGAGAATCGGCATGTCGCTCCTGTCAGTCTAGTGTCCGATGATTCCGCCGGTGCGTGCAATGAACTTGTCCTTCCGTTCATCACTCGCGATCACGCCGTCGCGCAACACGACCACGCGGCGCGCGTGTGCGGCGATGTCGGGCTCGTGCGTCACCATGATCACGGTCTGGCCGGACGCGGCGAGCGTTTCGAACACGCGCATGATTTCCGCGGACGTGAACGAGTCGAGGTTACCGGTTGGTTCGTCCGCGAGCAGAATCGACGGGTCATTCACCAGCGCGCGCGCAATCGCAACGCGTTGACGCTGACCGCCGGACAACTCGTTCGGCCGGTGATGCATGCGGTTCTCGAGATTCACCTTCTTGAGCGCGAGCGTCGCGCGCTCGCGGCGTTCGCGCGACTTCACGCCGGCATAAACCAGCGGAAGTTCGACGTTCTGTAACGCGCTCGCGCGCGGCAACAGGTTGAACGTCTGGAAAACGAATCCGATTTCCTTGTTGCGCACGGCGGCCAACTGGTTGTCGCCCATTTTCGAAACGAGCGATCCATTGAGCCAGTACTCGCCGGCGTTCGGTGTGTCGAGGCAGCCGATCAGATTCATGAGCGTCGACTTACCCGAGCCCGACGGTCCCATGATGGCGACGTATTCGTTGCGGCGCACGGCGATGTCGACGCCGCGAAGGGCGCGCACGATTTCGCCGCCCATGTCGTATTCGCGTTTCAGTCCGCGTGTGACGATCACCCAGTCGCGGCCCGGGACTCCCGGGTTGGCGACTACAGCTTGTCGTTCCGCTGTCGTTGAAAGTGGCGCGTCGTCAGTCATCTGTGGTGTCACAATCGTTTACGAGTTGGGGGACTTGGCTGGGGCACCTGGGCCCGCCGCGGGCGGCGCTGCTTCTTTCACAAGAGCGCCGTCACGCAGGTCGCGAATCGCCTGGTATGTCCCACCCACGATTCGCTCGCCAGCCTGCAAGCCGGAAAGCACCTCAAAATAGCGCTCACCGGCGATCCCCACTTTTACGGGCCGGAACTGCACTTTGTTGTCCGTGCCCACGATGAACACGCCTTCGACGTCGCGCTTGCCAACCTGCACGCGCGACTGCGTTCCGCCAACCGGCGCCGGCGCCGCGTCTGGCTGCGCAATCGCTGAGTCTTCGCGAACGGTGAGTGCGATGATCGGAATCGACAGCACTTTCTTGCGGGAGTCCGTCACGACTTTCGCCGTGGCGGAAAGATCAGGTCGCGTGTCCTTCGGCGGATTCACGAGCTGGATCGTGACTTCGTAGTCGACCGCCTGGTCGCCGGCCGCCGCGTTTGTCGCGCCGCGCACGGAGCTGTTCGAGATCTCCACGACCCGTCCCGCAAACGTCGTATCCGGGAACGCGTCGATTTGCACAATCGATGAATCGCCGACGTTGATGCGAACCACGTCGGTCTCGTCCACGCGAATCTTGGTCTCCAGCACCGACATATCGGAGATCGTGAGCAGCGTGGCCGCGTCTCGATTGAGCGTACCCATGATCGCCGTTTCGCCGACTTCGACGTTCAGTCGTGTTACGCGGCCGGTCATTGGCGCGCGAATCGTCGTTCGATCGAGCTGCCACTTGGCGTCCTTGAGACCTGCTTCCGCCTGGCGCGCGCGGAACTCGGACGCTTCGCTCATGGCTGTTTGCACTTCGAGCGCCGTGCGCGCCTGCTCCATCGATTCTTCCGAGACCAGCGCCGCGTTGGTTTTGCGCATGCCCTCGAGTCGATCGAGTGAGCGTTGCGCCTGTACGAGGTTCGCGCGCGACTGCGCCTGCTCGGCGCGCGCGGACGCAACCGATGCCTCGGCTCGCTGCACTGCCGCTTCGTATTGCTGCGGGTCGATCTGAAGAAGGAACTGACCGGTCTTGACCCAGTCGCCCTCTTTCACCTCGAGCTTGGTGATCTTGCCCGTGATGTCGGCGCTGAGATCAGTCTTGGTCCGCGGCTGAACCTGACCGCTTGCGGTCACGGACGCGGTGAGGTCGCGCGATTCGACGGCTTCGATGCGCACTTCAACCGCGCCGTCGCCGCCACCGGCCATCGTCGCGCCGCCGATCGCAACAACGCCAACGACTGCGACCGCGACAATGATCCACTTTGTTCGCTTCTTCATTCCGTCCTCGGATTAGCGCAGCGGGCGGCCGACGGCCGCTTCCAACGCTGCGAAGGCGCGGTGATAGCCATAGATGGCGCTCAGCCGCTGGTTTTCTGCGTTCTGGTAATTGTCCGACGCGTTAGACAACTCAATGAAGCTTGCCGATCCACCCCGATAGCGTTCGCGTGCGAGGAGCATCGCCTGGCGCGCGTTGTCCACGGCTTGGCTCTGCAACCCGATCGATTGCCACGCGAGCTGAAGGTCCAGGACTGCGGTGGTCACATCGGTCGTGATCTGAAGCTCTTGCTGACGCGTCGCGTTGCGCGCGTTGGCGGTCGCAATCGTTCGGGACTGCACGTTGGCTTCGCGGTTGTACTGATTCCAGATCGGGTAGCTCAACCCGACGCTGAAATTGATCGGATTGCGATTGAAGTCGAACGGCCACGTGCGGTCCGCTCCGGTCGCGTCTGCGAGCATGTTTGTCGACCCGCCGACGCCGGTGCTGAAGCTCAACGTCGGGAACATGTACGCGGCGCCGGCCGCGCGGCGTTCGAGCGACGCAACCATTTCGTTCGCGCGCGCCTCCGCGATATTCGGATTCGACGCCTTCGCTTGTGTGATGAGTTCGTCAGCCCTGAATGCTGGCTCTGTTGGTGCTGGCGGCTCCGTTGTGAACGCCGCTGGCCCGGGGTACGGAACGCCGATCGTTACGAACAGCGTCATTTTCGCGGCAACGGCACGGTTTCTCGCTGTGAGCGCGTTGATTTGTGCGCGACTCACGCCGAGCTCGGCCGATTTCGTGTCGAGCAGCGTTCCGGCTCCGGCGGCTTCCTTTGCTTTCGCGAGCTGCAGTTGGAGTTGCTGGCCTGCGACGAGCGAATCCTGAAGGTCGGCGGTTCGTTCGAGCTCGACCGCGGTCAGATATTGATTCGTGATCTGCAGCCGCAGTTGGTTTTCTCCCGCGGACACGTTCGCGTCGGCTGCATCGACGCGTCGGTTGGCGGTCTTCGGGGCCAGAATGCTCTGGTAGGAATAACCGAGTTGGAGGTTGATTCCGTACCCGGATGAAAGCGTGGCGGCACCGGAACCGATCGGCTGACCGGCGAAATACTCCTGACGCCCTTCGCGCCAGCCAAAGTTCAAACCAGAGCTGAGGTTTGGCCCGAGGGCCGCGTAGGCCTGCCGAACGCCGATGCGCGTCGTGTTGCGCTGGTTCACGATCTGCAGGTACTGAACGTTGTTCTGCTTCGCCAGTGCGAGAGCTTCGTTTAGCGTCAACGTTGTCGGGCGCGGCGCGGTGTTTTGGGCGACGAGCGGCGCCGAAATGAGCAGAGCAGTCGATCCGATGAGCAAACGTCGCATTGTCCGGTGCGTCTCAGGTAGTGGCGGGCGACCGTACGCTCGGCCGCTCACCTCGGTTTCAGGGCTAGTATCGGCGGAAAGTGCCGCCGAGCTTTACCGCGGAGCTTCGTCGCGAACTGCGGTAAAGCCTCGCGATGCCACGTGCAGGCGAAGCACTCGACCTGCGGCATCTACCCAAAGGTCGGTCGCGGCGCCCCCGGCGACGGCGACTATTAGGTGTCGTGAGGGCAGGGTTCCGTTGCCTATCTCGACGTTCGCCTCGCCGCGCCGAGTCACAACGACCGATTCACGCGTGAGGCGACGCGGTACAACGACCGGAACTGTCCCGCCGGATGACGCCGCGCGCGCCACAAAGTAGAAATGGTGGACCACGTCGTCGTCCAGCACGACGCTGCTGGCGTCGAGCGGCAAGTCACGTTCAGTCGTCCGCCCGCCATCCACTGCAACGCGCCCGCTGAACCGCGCCCCACGCGCCATTGCCTGAACAACGGTTGTCCGGCGCGCGCCGGCCACGCTCGCGAGTTCGTACGCCAGCGGCCGGCCGTCGCCGTCCGTTTTGAGCATCGGCTCGAACCGCTTGTCATTCCGCACGATGTTGGCTGATGCCACCAGCTGGGTCGCGCCACCGACCTGCGTTTGCTTGATCGAAAACTGCTCCCGTCCGACCCGCTGGTTGTTGACGTAGAGCGTGAAGCTGCCCTCGTCCACGGTGGTCTGTTGGGCGAACACACCCGGCGCCGACATCAGCGCCACCGCGAGCAGGGGGAGTCGCAGCATGCCGCAAGTTATACGCGGCTGGGGACCGGCGTGGTCCCGGGACGTCAGCCGCGGGGTATACTCCGAGTCGAATGCCCAATACCGGCCTCCCGAGTTCGCGCAGCCGCACTCGCGACGACCGCCGCGTGCTGCTGGTGCTGCACGCGATCATTGTCGTCTCGCTGGCCATTTGGGTACGCACGCTGAGCGTCAGTGCCGGCGCGCTCGCCGCGCTCGCCGCAACCGGAGCCGCGGCGATCACCTGGCGCGGAGGGCGGTGGCTGGCGACGATCGCTCTCGCGGCAGTCGGCGTTGCGAACGCTATGCTCGTCGCGGGCAACGCGCGCGACCGGGGCATTATCGAGCGAGATGCCGCGCGGTCGCCAGAAGAACGCAACGCGCCATACGAGCGCGCGCTGGTCGACGCCATCAATACCACCGACCGCATGCTGACGCGGATCGCGGATTCTGCGGCGTCGGGCATGCCGCCAAAACGGCTGCCGCAGACTGAAACGTCCGACGTCGGCTTCGTTACCTACAGCATGGACGGCCGGCCGCTGTTTTGGGACGGGCGTGCTCCGGTTCCGACAAACCGGGTGTGGGAGCAGAGTGGCGTGATCGTGACCCCGCTGTATTACGTGCAGTACGCGGCGTCGGTGAAGGGTGCGCTTCGGTCCGTCGCTACGAGTGTTCTGGCCACGGTTCCGCCCGCTGACCGCCTCGCGCATTCGCTGACGCGCGCGGTCGGTGCGCCGCACGGTGTCACGTATCAGATCGACGTCGGACCCGGCTATGGCGGCGGTGGCGGCGCGATTGTGGACCTGGGAGGCTCGCGGCTTCGCATCCGCGCGCACGTGCCGGACGCGCAAACGCTGCTGATCGAGGCGAACGAACGCGCGCGAACCAAGGGCACAGTGCTGTTGCTGATCGCAACGACGATCGCGCTTGCCATTCTGTGGCGTCGCGCGGAGAGACTGCCGGAGCGACTCCTCGCGATTTCGCTGCCGCTCGCCGCAATCGCGATCGTTCCGCTGAACAGGCTGTCGAATGTCACGCGGCTGCTCGATCCGTCGACGTACTATGTGCCGGTCGGCGGTCCGTTCACGGCGTCGGTTGGCGCGCTTGCACTGACGAGCGCGCTCGTGCTCTTCGCGGTCATGGCCGGACTCCGCGATCGCATGCACCCGCGACGCCGCTGGGTAGCGGGGGTCGCGGTGCTTGTGATCGCGGTGGGCGGCCCGTTCCTGCTGCGCGATCTCGCGCGCGGTGTTGCCATGCCGCCCGACGGTGCCACGACGGGTCTGTGGCTCGCGTGGGAACTGGCGTTGTTTCTCGCGGCAACATCGCTCCTGATCGCGGGCGTGTGGGCCGGCCAGTGGGCGCTCGGCGCACGTCGCGGGCTGCCGCTGTGGATTGCGCCGCTGATTGCGGCGGGTGCCACGGCGATTGGTCCGTTGCTGCTGTTGTGGACGGGTTCCGCGCGTTGGCCGGCGTGGTACCTGCCGCTGTGGGTGCTCGCGATTGCTGCGCTCGCGTTTGCGCGCCGTTCGCGTGCCGTGCTGTTCCCCGGCGCGATTGTCGCTGCGTGCGGCGCGACGATCCTGCTGTGGGGCGTCACGCTGCGGGAGCGGATCGAGCTGGCGGCGGAGGACGTAGCGAATCTCGGAACCATCGACGCGGGCACTTCAGCGCTCGTGCAACGCTTTGCGAGGGATCTCGCGAGCGCGCCACCGCCTACGTCACGCGCCGATCTGCTCGCGCGGTATGCGTCAGCCGATCTGTCGGCGGTGAATCATCCAGTGTCGCTCGGTCATTGGCCGATCGCGGGCACACCGGTGTTCCTGTCGCTGCTTGGCGGCGATGTCGCGCAGGACGACGTCGCCCGGGTCGTCGCTGAAGCGCGCGTTACCGGCGAAATCCGCGTGCGCGAGTTGCCGCCGTCACCGGTGACGACGTGGGTGCTCGCCGTCCCGCACAGCGGCGGCGAGGTGACAACGGCGGTCATTCGTGCACGGACGCGACTCATCCAGGCGAAACCGTTCACGGAACTGTTCGGTCTGTCACCTCCGTCGGCACAACCGCCGTATCAGCTCGCCGACATGGGGCCCGTGGTCGGCGTGGACACGACGCACACACGCTGGGTGATTCGCGGTTCACACTTTCATGCGGACTGGACGTTGCCGGCGGGCGACGGCGCGCGCGTGCGGGTGAACGCCAGCGTTCCGCTCGATCCGCTCGAGACACTGTATCCGCGCGGCGCGCTGGTCATTCTGCTGGACCTGGCTGTGGTCCTCATGCTGTTCGCCATCGACTTGCTCGCGGACGGCGCGTTGTGGCGCTGGATGCGCGGCCGGCGAGCGCAGTGGCAACGCAGCTTCCGCCTCAACTTGACGCTGGCCTTGTTCGCGTTCTTCGTCGTGCCGGCACTCGCGTTTGCCGCGTGGTCGTATCGCCGGCTGCAGGATGACGATCGCGCGGCGCGCGAACTGTTGGTGCGCGAGTCGCTGCGCCCCGCGTCAGCGCTGACGGACACGAGCCTCGTGACGCGCGTCGAGTATCTGCCCGGCGATGTGCCGTTCTTTGTGTATCGCGGCGGCGAACTCGTGACCGCTTCCGATTCGCTGCTCGTTTCCGTTGCGCCGATGGGTTTGTGGCTGATCCAGCCGGTTGTCGATCTGTTAAAGGAAGGCGAAGAACTCGTGGCGGCCGCACCAATCGCCGTCGCTGGCCGCGAGACGTTGTTCGGCTTCCGCTCGCTGACCACACGCGCGCCGCAGGTTGTCGCCGCTGTGCCCGCACGGCGCGGCGATGCGACACTCGACAAGCGCCGCAGCGACCTCGGCGTTCTTGTTGTGCTCGCGACGGTCCTCGGCGCGCTCGCGGCGCTCGGCTTGAGCGGCGTTGCGGCACGACAACTCGCGCGACCAATCGGTGCGTTGCGCGGCGCCGCGATGGCGGTCGCCGGCGGGAGTCGCGCGCCGCTCGATGCATCGGAAGCGCCGGCGGAATTCGTTCCGGTGTTTCGCGCGTTCGACAAGATGGCCACCGATCTCGCGACGAGTGAATCGCAACTGTCGCGCGCGGAGCGTGTGTTCGCGTGGGGCGAAATGGCGCGTCAAGTCGCGCACGAAATCAAGAATCCGCTGACGCCGATTCGTCTTGGCGTGCAGCACTTGCTGCGCGCGTGGCACGATGCGCGTCCAGACTTCGGAACGATTCTGCAGGAGAATTCGGCGCGCGTGCTTCGCGAGATCGATCACCTCGACGCAACGGCGCGGTCATTCAGCCGCTACGGGACGACTCCCAGCGAACCGTCGCGCGTTGATTCGGTCGATGTCGCGGCGGTCGCGCGCGACGTCGCCGCGCTGGAAGCGCTCGGCGGCAATGGTCATCGCTGGACGGCGATTGGCGCGGACGGACCGTGCTGGGCGCGCGCGCGCGCGGACGAGCTCCGCGAGGTCCTGCTCAACCTCTGCGAGAACGCGCGCCTTGCCGGTGCGACCAACGTCGAACTGCACATCGAGCGAAGCAACGAACATGTCACGCTTGCTGTCATCGACAACGGCGAGGGTATCGCGCCAAACATTCGGGCGCGCGTGTTCGATCCGCATTTTTCGACGCGCACGTCGGGCAGCGGGCTCGGTCTCGCCATCAGCCGCCGGCTCGTCGAAGGCTGGGGTGGGAGCATCGACCTCACCAGCGAACACGCGATCGGGACAACGGTCGAGCTGCGACTCGAGCCGGCGGAGCCGCCTGCGTAACTGCGCGCCCGCGAGTCATTGTAGTTTTCGCCACGCATGAGTTCTTTCACCGGCACCGGCCCGCGCAGGATCAACGCCGAGCGCGGCCCGCATCGGTTTCTCGTCGGCATTGCGCCACATCTGCAGGACTGGGAACTGCCCCCCGGCTGGCGGTGGGGCGAGCACGGCGTGTTGTCGGAATTTCGCCACGCGCAGGAAGTCATCGATGCGTTTGGACGTTCACTCGCGCTCATTACATCGCCCGATCCAGCGGCGGCGCACTGGTTGTTCGAAGAAGCGAAGCACCTCGCACACCTGAACCATCCGTTGTTTCCGACGACGTACCACCATTGGACGCGATTTCGCGAGAGTAAGCGCGGCCCCGGTTATCTCCGGCGATGGGTTGCGGGCGAAACGGTCGGCGATCGTTTGCGACGAACCGGTGCGGCGCAGGCACCCGAAGTCATTCGCGTGATGCGCACCGTGGGCTCGGGCCTCGCGTATTTGCACGACACCGGCACGCAACACGGTGCAGTCGCGCCGGACAAACTCTACATCACTCCCGCCGGACGTTACTGGTTGCTGGGTTGGCAGTTCGCGGTTGGGCCGGCGGTGGTGGCTGCAGGCGCGCGGCCCGATCCAGTGTGGGTGCCGGGTCCACCGGAGTGGGGCAGTGACTGGTGTCCCACGCGCGCGAGCGATCAGTGGCAACTCGGCGCGCTGTGTTTCGCGATGCTCGCGGGCGAGTTGCCGCCGCGTACGGACGTTCCGCCGATTTACCTCGTGCGTCCCGAGTTTCCGCACTCGATTGCGCAACTCATCGAGAAGATGTTGCACGAAGATCCCGCGGAGCGCTTCGAGAGCGTCGGTGAAATGCTTCGCAACCTCGAGCGCATCGCGCCATCCGCACTCGCGGTCAGTGTCACGGATGACCTTGGCGAGACCGACGCCGAATCGGACGAGCAACGCTTGCGATGGGCGACGGGCGTGGACTATGAGGTCGTCGCGCGGCTCGGTAGCGGTACGTTCGGTTCGGTGTGGCGCGTTCGCGATCTGTCGCTCGAACGTGAGGTCGCGCTCAAGATGTTGCACCAGCGCGTGTCGGATAACGAAGAAACCATTGCGCGCTTCACGCGCGAAGCGCGATTGGCGGCGCGACTGCAACATCCCGCGATCGTGCCGGTGTTTTCACTCGATCGGCGCGGCGACGTCGTGTGGTACACGATGGAACTCGAAGAAGGCGGATCGCTCGCGGATCTCGTGACGCGCACTGGTCCGCGTTTGCTCGGCGAAATCGCCGATCAGGTGGACAACATTCTCGACGCGCTCGCAGTCGCGCACGCGAGCGGAATCATTCACCGCGACCTCAAGCCCGAAAACATTCTCATCGATCGCTACCGCAATTGGCGCATCGCCGATTTCGGAATTGCCAACGCATTCGGTGAAGAGCACGCGGGCGCGAGCGGTACGCCGTCATATGCGGCGCCCGAACAATTGCTGGGTGAGCCGCAAGGACCGACGGTCGACGTATACGGCGCGGCGGCCATTGTGCACTTCGCGCTTGCCGGGAAACCGCCGTACAGCGGGTCCGATGCGCCGACCGTTCTCGCGCAGCAACTGCAAGGCAAGCTCGATCTCGGGTCTTTCGCCGCAGATCTTTCCGAATGGCTGTCAAAAGGACTCGCGACGGACCCTTCGCGCCGATTCGCCGACGCCGTTGCCGCGCAACGTGAATGGAAACACGTCGTGCGCCACGTGTCGCGCGCGTAGTTACGCGCCGCACACGGCGGTTTAAGATTACTCTCCCTTCTACACAGATACACGCAACCACTCCATCACGATGCGCACTCTTCGCTGGGTGTCACTCGGTTTGCTGGCAGGCGCGACTGCGCTCCCCGGACAGGGAACGGGAGCCGATTCCGCACGCGCCGATTCCGCGCGTCGCCTGCAGACGGTCACGGTGTCGGTCACACGCGCCGACGAACGGACAGCGCGCCTGCCGTGGGCCGTGGGCGTGCAACTCGCCGATGACATTCGTCGCGGACAAGCGACGGTCGGCGTCGACGAGGCGCTCAACAACGTACCCGGCGTGATGGCCAGCAATCGTTACATCTTCGCATTGGATCAACGCCTGTCGATTCGCGGCGCCGGTAGTCGCGCGAATTTCGGAACACGCGGCGTGAAGGTTTTGCTCGACGGCGTGCCGCAAAGCTTGCCCGATGGACAAAGCCAGCTGACAAACGTCGAGCTTGGCACCATTGGGCGCATCGAAGTGCTGCGCGGCGCGGCGTCGTCGCTCTATGGCAACGGATCGGGTGGCGTGATCAGCTTCGAGACGGATCTTCGCGCGCCGGACAGGCTCATGCAGGAAGTGCGCGTGTTGTCGGGCGACAACGATTTGGTGAAGTGGCAGTCGCGAACGGTCGGACGAACGGGCAACGCGGTCGGCATGCTGTCGGTCTCGCGCACAACGCTCGACGGATTTCGCCAATACAGCTCGGCCGACGTTCGCCAGATCAACGCCGCCGTCAACGTTGCACTTGGCGCCGCGTCCACGCTGGAGTTGCGCGCGCATTCCGCGCGCGTTCCTCACGCCTTGAATCCAGGTGCGCTCACGCTCGCCGAGTGGACAGCCAATCCGGACTCTGCAGCAGCCGCGAACATTGCCCGGGGCGCCAGGCGCGCGATCGAACAGAATCAATTCTCGGTTGGATTGCGCCGCTCGCTTGGTGCGGCCACATCGATTCGCGCGGTGGGCTACTACTTCGCGCGTGACGTCGACAATCCACTCGCGACACCGCCGCCCGCGCCGGCCGGTCCGACGAACGGCACGTATTCCGTCATCGATCGCGGCGTTTTCGGTGTGCGGCTCGATGGCGCGCGCACGTTTGGCGCATCAGCAGATGCACCGCGCTTGACGCTCGGCGTCGATGCACAGCGGTCGCGCGATCATCGTCGTAACTGGCGATCGACCGGCGGCGAGATCGATCAACCGACCGACACGCTGCTCATCAATCAGATCGAGACGGTCTCGAGCGTCGGACCGTTCGCGCAATTGTCGTGGTCGCCAACGCGCGCGCTGCAAAGCAGTGTCGGTATTCGCTACGACCACCAAACGTTCCGCGTGCGCGATCGGTTCACCGGCGACGGCGATGATGATTCCGGTGAACGCACCATGAGTGCAACGTCGGGTCATTTTGGCGCGAGTTACACAGCGCGGCCGTGGTTGATTCCGTACGTGAACTTCTCTACCGCATTCGAAACGCCGACGACCACCGAACTCAACGCGCGCGATGACGGCACCGGCGGTTTCAGTCCGGACCTTGGACCGCAGCGCATTGCGACGTTCGAGGCCGGTGCGCGCGGTGTCGCCGGCCGCGTTCGCTACGACGCGACGTTGTTCAACAGCCACACAACCGACGCAATCATTCAGTACCAGGAAGTGAACGGTCGCGCGTATTTCAGAAACGCGGGTAGCACGAAATCACTCGGTGCTGAGCTTGGCGTCGAAGTCGCCGTTGCGTCGTGGCTCGGAGTGCAGGTGTCGCACACGTACGCCGAATACCTGTTTGACGAGTACCGAATTCCGCGCGGTGCAGTCACCGATACACTCGACGGCAATCGCCTCGCGGGCGTGCCGGAGCGATTTGTTCGCGCGGGATTGCGTTCGCGATACGCCGCCGCGACGCTCGATGCGGACTGGACGTGGAGCGATTTCGTGTGGGGCGACGATGCAAACACGGTGCGCGTCGGCGATTGGGGACAGGGCCGCCTGGACGTGCGCCTTGCATGGTCCGGCGCGCTGGGCGACACGCACTTCACGCCGTTCTTCGCCGTCAACAATGCATTCGATCAGCAGTACGTCGGTTCGATTACGCTCAACGGCGCGTTTGGTCGCGTGCGCGAAAGCGCGCCGGGGCGCAACCTGCATTTCGGCTTTGATCTCGGGTGGAGTGTGCTGCGTTGACCGTTCGCCGTCGTCCGCTTCCGTTCGCCATTCGCAAGTCGAAGATCGCAGGCAGAGGAGCTTTCGCAACGCGCCGCATTCGCAAAGGCCAGGTCGTCATCGAATACATCGGCGAGCTGATTACCGAAAAGGAATCGGACCGCCGGTATCCCGATGACGCGAAGGTGAAGCGGCATCACACGTTCTTGTTTCAGCTCGACAACGGGATGGTGATCGACGCGACGTACGGCGGAAATGAATCGCGCTTTCTCAACCACTCGTGTGATCCCAACTGCGAGACCTTCGAAGAGGAAGACCGGATCTTCATTCAGGCGATGAAGAACGTTCAGCCCGGCGCCGAGTTGACGTACGACTATCTGTTCCCGCGCGATCGCGGTGACGGCCCGAAGGAAGAAGCGCTTTATCCGTGTCATTGCGGCACCCGGAAATGCCGCGGAACAATCATGGAACCGCGCAAGCGAAAGCGGAGAAAGCGCAAATGAACTTTCGTCGCGCAATCTCTCTGCTCGCGCTCGTCTCCGGACTCGTGGCGCTCTATCTGCATCTGTGGAAGATCGGGATGGTTGGCGCGCTGTCGTGCGGCGTTGAAGCACGCGGATGCGAATACGTGCAGCTCTCACCGTATGGTTGGTTCCTCGGCTACGATGTCGCGCTGATTGGCACGTGGGGTTACGCGGCGATCTTCACGGTCGCGACTATCGGCGGACTGGACCGTTTCGCGAATTCGCGATGGCCGACGATTGCGCTCATGGCGCTGATCTGGCCGGCCGTGCTGTTCACCATCCGGCTCAAGTACGCGGAGTGGTTCATTCTCCGCGGATTCTGCACATGGTGTCTGGTTTCGACCGTGACGATCACGGTGTGCGCGATTCTCGTAACGCTCGACTTGCGCCGCGTGCGTGGCGCAACCGCACAGCACAGCGCGTGACGCCCGCGTAGGGGATTCGTCGGTTAGTCGTCGATGCCCAGACGTTCCGTGACGATCCACTCCTCGCGCGTGAGCGTGACACCCGTTGGAAACCGGCTCACGAATTCAGAACGCATGCGCGCGGTGTGTTCGGCGAAATAGCGTTCGAGCGATGCTTGGTCGTGTGCGACGTAGGTCGTCCGGAATGTTACGGGGTCGAGTCGTGTGACGAAGGCGCCGGCGAAGCACCCAGTTGCAAGCACGTCGGGCACATGCGCGACGCGCAAATACGTCTCGATGGTATCGGCGAGCGGAATGTCGTGCGTCGTGCCGCGAACTTCGTACAAGATTTGCCCAGCCTTCGGAAAATCCGACATGAATTGAAAGTTAGCGCGACTGATGACGATAACACGAGCAGGCCCCGGAGCTCGGCTTCCAATGTCTGTTCGCCGCTTCTACGTTACGCAGGCCGTTTCCCCCTTTTTTCGGACGAGGACAGATCGTGGCCGCAGCGACTTCGGCGAACGCCGACTTTCATGATGACATCATCTATCCTGACGTCGGCGTGTTTGTGGTCGCGCACCTGGTTTGCATCCTCGCTATCTGGACCGGAATAACCTGGACGTCGGTCTTGTTGGGTGTTGGGTTGTATGTGGTTCGTATGTTCGCCATTACGGCCGGCTACCATCGCTACTTCTCGCACCGTTCGTACAAGACGAGCCGGTTTTTCCAGTTCTTGCTTGCGCTTGTCGCGCAATCATCCACGCAGAAGAGCGTGCTGTGGTGGGCGGCGATCCACCGCCATCATCACAAGCATTCCGATTCCGAACTCGACGTGCACTCGCCGCGTCACCGCGGCTTCTGGTATTCACACGTCGGCTGGGTCTTCGACCGGCAGTGGGATGGCGTTCGCATCGACGAGGTTCCGGATCTCGCGAAATATCCTGAGCTGCGTTTTCTGCAGCGTTGGGAGCAGCTCCCGTCGATCGCGCTTGCGATCATGTGTTTTCTGATTGGTGGTGGACCCGGTGTGGTAGTTGGCTTCTTCATGAGCACCGTCGTCTTGTATCACTGTACGTTCTTCATTAATTCGCTGGCGCACGTGCACGGCAATCAGCGCTACGTCACGGGTGACGACTCACGCAACAACTGGTGGCTCGCGGTGATCACCGGTGGGGAAGGGTGGCACAACAATCACCACGCATATCAGCGCTCGTGTCGCCAGGGTTTCCGATGGTACGAAGTCGATTTCACGTACTACGCGCTCAAGGCGATGAGCTATGTGGGGATCGTGTGGGAACTGGGTGCTCCGCCGCCTGAAGTTGTGAAGAATGAGCGCCCGCTCGGCCGCGCGGTGATCGAGCGAGTCGCGCACCAGCTCGCGGGCAGCTTCGATCTTGAACATCTCAAGGCGCGATTGCCGCATCTGCCGAGTATGGAAGAACTGCGTGCACGCGCGCATACGATGTTCGCGCACACGCCGTCGATGGATGAGGTGTGCGCTCGCGCGAGAGAGATTCTCTTCCACGCGCTCGCGCCGCATCACCCCGGGTTGAGCATCGCGCCCGCGTAATCGCGGCGGTCACGCGTCCGAATGATTATGGTCGCGTTGAAACGGTGACACACGTTTTCGTGCAGTACCACATAGTGGCGGCATGCTCGCCGCCGTTCGTGCCGCCGCCGTTGTTGGAATCGATGCCTACGACGTCACTGTCGAAGTCGACGTCGCCAATGGCTTGCCCTCGTTTACACTCGTTGGGCTCGCGTCGGGCGCGGTAAAAGAAAGTCGTGAGCGCGTCATCGCGGCGCTCGCAAACGCGGGCCTCGCGCTGCCGCCGCGCAAAACAACCGTCAACCTGTCGCCCGCGGATCGGCCGAAGAACGGAACGGCGTTCGATCTCGCGATTGCACTCGCGCTCTTGTCCGCGCACGGCGCGCTCGACGCGTCCACACTTAATAACGTCGTAGTGCTTGGCGAACTCGGCCTCGACGGCACACTGCGCCCGGTTCGTGGTGTGCTGCCGGTCGCGCGACATGTTGCGCGCACGCCGGGCGTCACGCTGTTGGTTCCGCCCGGCAACGTGGCGGAAGCGGCGCTCGTGTCGTCGTTGCGCGTTGTGAGTGCGCCGACGGTCCGCGCAGTTGTTGATGCACTCCGCGCGGGAGCGCTTCCGTGCGCAGAACGGATCACGGCACACGGGTCAGTCGAAACGGACGCGGATGATTTCGCCGACGTGATTGGACAACCGCGCGCTGCGCGCGCGCTCGAAATCGCGGCGGCCGGCGGACACAACGTGCTCATGTTGTGGTTGTCAAGACCCCTCGCTTCACCCCTTCGACTCTTAGCGCGCCGTCGTCCTCACGCTGCGGAATCAACGGACGCGCACGAAACGGAACGCCCAGCCCAGTGCGCGATTATGGGCGAGCGGCGGGGGCATGGGGGGAATCAGGCGCGCGACGAGAGAGGTAGGGACGCGGGAAAAGTCGCGGTGAAATTCTGGCGACGCGGCTAAGGGTGGTGGAAGCCGTAGGAAGGGGTTACGTAACGTTACGTAAGAATTGACACCAGCCCCCCAAGGTGTAACCGTTAAGGTGTGTGACACACAACAAACACGAAGGGCCCCCGTTTCGGAGGCCCCTCTGGAGAACCTGACGAAGCGCTCTCAGTAGCTACTCATTTTTTCATGTACCACCGTCCTACGGCTTCTGCCGTGGGTGAAGGACAGAAACCGTAGCCGACCCCGCAAAGGTCACTTGGCTGCGGTTTCTGCTTTGGATGGTATATGCGAACGTGAATTGCGACAAGGGGCCCTGTCCCGGCGCCACGCACAGGTATGCGCGCAGTCGCGCCAGTCGGTCTGAATGCGCTCATAAACGATCAACGGCCATGAAGGCCGTAGGTCGTTTTTGCATTCTGCGCGTAAAGAGTTCATTCGGGATTGAACCGACGAATCGCTCCGCTACGAATCGACAAAGTTTGAAAACCATTCCAGCAGAACCAGAAAAAAAGTCGACACAAGTCATCACTTCTGAAAAAAAGAGCCTAAACGTTGCAAACGAAGACGTTCTCGCGTTGAACGTGCTCCTAATTGGCTGAAGTGTTAGGTCTTGCAAGCGCGAATAAAGTGTTTCTAACTGGCGAGAAGTTCCTATCCAGTTATGACGGCGACGGTATTGAGGCAGTTTGTGCGGTCCGTTCGTGAGTCGTAAACTCTGGACATGTCAGAAAGAAAGGCGAGGACGACCCGTTCGAAGGGCTGCACGACGACCCAGCGCCTGATGAAGCGCAAGAGCGGCACGAGGAGCTGCTAGAGGCGATTGAGGAGAGCAAAGAGGCCGGCGCAGGGACGGCCTTCGGGTGTGGCGCGGTTGTCGGCGCGGGGCTGCTCTGGGTCGCGTTGTACATGGGGTGGTGCTCGCCTCCAATGCGCTAGGCGCGCTCCCATGCTGATGACAGGCGCGTAGCGTCGGGGCAGGGCGTGACGTTGCCAAGGTCGACTAGGCGGACCAAAGTTTCACCTGCCGGGGCTGTCTTCGGCGTATCGCTCGCCCTCAAGCTCGCGCTTCAGTCGCTCGCGCAGCTCGAGTATTTGACGGATGGTCTCCAGCCGACACGCTTCGCAGCGGTCGCTTCGCGGGTCGAGGACAGTAGCGCCGCACTTTCTGCATTCACGTAGTCGCATCAGACAACAATACGAGTAGGCGTCAGCGCGCCGTCAGCGCAGATGTTTCACAGTCGGATCGAATCGAGGACGAGACGACGATGGTTCTTGAATTGGATAAGCAGTTGATGATCGAGAGATGCCCGCATTGCAGCGTCGCGAAGCCATATATGCCGTCTGAAGTGGGCATCACGACATCTGACCATACGGGGAGGTACGTTCGCGATTGGCGTTTCTACGTGTGCGCCACATGCGGAGGGGTTGTTACTTGCGGCGCTGACCACGACACGACGTACATACGCGAGACGTATCCGAAGGCGCGGGGCGTATCTAAGGACATCCCGGAACGAGCATCTGCGTACTTGCGTCAAGCGCTGGACTCGCTCGCTGCACCGGCTGGCGCGGTCATGCTAACTGCGAGCGCGGTTGATGCAATGCTAAAAGAAATCGGCAAGACCAAAGGCACGCTCTATAGCCGAATTGAAGCGGCCGCCACGGAGCACTTGATTACGGCTGACATGGCGACTTGGGCGCATGAGGTTCGGCTGGATGCGAATGACCAGCGTCACGCAGATGAAGCTGCGACACTTCCGACGCTGGAGGATGCCAAGCGGTGTCTATCGTTTGCGCTCGCACTAGCTGACTTCCTTTTTGTCTTGCCGGCGCGCGTCACGAGGGGCCGAAGCGAGAAGGCTAAGAGTACATGACGACTCTGAGGATACTTAGCGTCGGCGTTGCGGCGCTTGTTGTGTCCGCAAGCGTGCGAGCACAGGTACGCGATACGTCGATTTCCGTTCAGGATTCCGCACGAATCGCGCAACAGGCCGCAGTTCAGGCGTCGGAACTGGTGCGCCTCAAAGTCCAAGCACGCGCAGACAGCTTGCAGATCGCCGCGCTGGAGCGGATGAACGACCAGGCGAATCTGTCGGTCGATATGTACGGCGTGATTGTCGGAGGGCTCTCGGCGCTGTTCGCAATTGGCGCTGTCGTCGCCGCAGTGCTGCTCTACGTGCAGGGTCGCGATTTCAAGCAGCAGCGACAGGAAGTCCTAGATGCTATCAGGCACGAAGCCAAAGGCGTGATTGCGGCAGCTGAGTTTGGAGCTGATGAAATGATGAAGACTGCGAAAGGACAGCTGGATGTCCTTCACGCGGACTATTCACAGCGACTTGAAGCCGCGTTGAAATCCGCTCCGACGCCGGGCAAAAGGGAGCAACTCGAAAGGCAGCTGAGCGAGATTCGAGCGATGCTCGCCAACGTCGAGGAGCGACGAGCGGCGCTAACCATCCCGGAGGCTTACCGGTACGCCGACGTGTTGAGGCCTTCACAGTCGTTTTGGACTCAGGACTACGTCGACGCGCTGAAAAGGGAGAAGCCAGCTGATGACCAGCTTGGTGGGCTTTCGTACGAAACGAGAAGGCAGAAGTGTGTCGATTGCGGAAAGGTGTTCCGACTCTACCACGAGACGCCGGTCGGTTCTGACGTGAAGTGTCCGTACTGCAAAATCCGACAAGCCGCTCGCTAGAAGAGCAGGAAGAAAAACGATAGGTACCCCCGCGCGGTCCCCAAGTCGGAAAAAGGACAGAGCGCTTTCGGACGCACAGATTCTCTGACGCGCGTAGAGAACATCCCCCTGCCACGTTGGTCTGTGACAAGGGGATTCTCTTTAGCGTTTCCGCTGGAGTCGCTTACCAAAAATCGCTTCTACAGCTTCCTTCCCATCCTCGCTTCGATACGCGGAGCGCTCTAGCGCAAGCACTCGCTTTCGTTCTTCAGCAAGCTTTGGGTACTCACTCATGACTTGCTTGAGTGCCGCGGTCTGGTAGCGCTGTCTGAGCACGGATACCAAGTCCCACTTCCTGCCGCCCGGAAAATCTGCGTCACCGCGACTTGCTGCTTGGTACTTCTCAGACTTCACCAGCGCCTCTACCGCCGCGCGGAGACTTGGCCGGCCGTCCTCAGGTGCGCGGACAAGCTGCATCATTCGCGCCCAGGGTGACACGCCCGTTCCGTTGTCGAACGCCAGTCGGTCGCTCAGGTCAATTTGCCCTTCGATTGTCTTACTAAAGGGCGTGAAGCCTTTGCCGAGCGTCGCTAGTTGGTCCTCGACTGACTCCTTCGCGGATTTCGTAGCGAGCAGCGCCGAACGATTCCCAATCCCGCCGTTCAAGACTGGCTCTCCGAACACGTTATAGCGCGGGTCGAGCGTTTCGCTGAATCCGGGCAAGCGATTCGCCAACGCATCGGTCAACGACTGAACTTCGCGCACATACGGGTCATCGTTAAACGCATTCGCGAGTTTCGGAATGAAGTTCGCGGTCTGACGCTGCATGTACTTCGTGAATGACACATCGTCGCCACCATCGAAGGCGTTCAGAAAGTCTCCGACGTTCTCGAAGTATCCGGGTGTCGCAATGTTCTGAGCGAGTGCGACGACGCCGGCGCTCACGAGATCATTCGCGCTGCGCATGTCTGCCTCTTTGGAGAGCGTAGCCGCGTCAGCCATTAAGCCGAGCATCGACGCGAACGGGTCAAGTCGGCGGTAACTCACCCACTCGTCTCCGCGACGAATCGAATACTCCTGATGGTTCTGGAGCCAAGCGTCGCGCAGCGCTGGGTCTTTCGGAGCGCGTCCCGTTAGCTCGCCACTCATGGCCTTGCCGTACGCCCACAAGTAGACCATACCGGCAATAGCAGTCTTCGCGCGGAGCACGGCGGCTTCCTCGCCACCTTGACGGAGAATCTCTCGTGCGTGCCTGTTGGTCAGGTTGAGCGCCGGAGTGTTCATCCACACATGGCGGAAAATGTTCGTTGCCGCGCGCACGAACGGAGCGACGAACTGAAGTGCGGGCGTCTCACGAACGAGTTCCGCGAACTTCCCGCCGAACGTATCGAGACCCAACGGACCTGCGAGCGTCGAGCGTTCAGCGTAACTCAATGCTTCCGGTACGGTCGCTGCGCCGGTCGTTGGATCGAATGCCGCCTTTAGGTCCGCTTCGGCGTGCTGTATGAGTGCAGCGCCATCGAGTCCTAGCGCGCGTCCTTGTCGAAGCGATCGAGCGCGAACGAAAGCGCGGTAATTGGTTGCGCGCGTAAACTCGTCGCCCGCCGTAAGCACTGCGCCGGGTAACCGCACGACTCTCCCGCTAATCCCGCCGATCGCTTGCGTAATCGGCAAGGGATTAATGAGTGACCGTCCCTCGTTTAGCGCCATGCGAGCGACCTTCAAATTCTCCGCGACGTGACGATACAGACCCCAAAGTGTGTCGAGACCTTCGCGGGTCAGGGCAAGGTTTGCATTGCCAATACCAGCGAGCACGCGCGTGGATGCTTCAAACACGGAGAGCGCCTGACCACTGACAACGACCGTCTTTGCCGTGGCGGGATTCGACAGCAGCGAGTTAACGAACACTTCCGCTGCTTTGTGGACGAGACCTGTGCGCTCATAGACGCGGCTTGCTTCGATTGCTGCGTTGAGGTTGTGAGGTTCTCCGCCTGTGAGTCGGTAGAGTCGCGTAAAGTCTCGGACGTTCTCAGCCGTTGCTCGCCGCGTTGTCGCGGGAGCGCTTGCAGCTTCGGGCAATCCTTCTGCAGCCTGTGGTCGAGGAGCGTCCGTTAGCTCCTTCGCGAGAGCGTTGCCGCGTTCCTGTGTCATCCGCAGTCGTCGCCCAGCTTCGGCAGTCGTGCGCTGCGTGTGCGCTTCAAAGTCCAACAGGTTGTTAACTGCGTCTGCGGCTTCCTGCGCGAGTACGCCATCATGAGGACGCGACGCTAGCGCCTGGTCGAGATTCGCGACACGTCGCCCCATCGAGACCAAGTGCGCACGACTCATGACTTCAGCGACGGACTGAATCTCCGTCTTCGCGCCGAGCGAATTGAGGACACGATAGCCCAAACCTTCCGGAATCATTCCCAACGCTTCGCGTGCAATCCTGAATGACTCCTCTACCGCGACTTCTCCATGCTCCGCAATCGCTGCGTCGAGTGCTCCCTTGATTCGCGGAGCGATCTTCTCAACGAGTGTAGCGGCTTCGTCGGCTGTCGTGTGGTACGACGCACCGCCGAGCGCATTGTCAGCGAAGATGTCGAGCTGGTCGAGTTTCTTTGTTCCTGCGAAGTCTCGGAGTGCGTCAACCGCTTGAGTGACGACAGTCTCGTCAGCCTTCCCAGCAGTCAGGCGCGCATCAATGCCTAAGTCCATTGCCGCAGTCTGCTGCTGAGCTTCCGCCAGGCTTTGGAACGTCGGCGCAGCTTCTCCTTTGGTCGCTGCCTTTGCTTCCGCTGAGACCGGGATAATCGTACTCGTCCCGTCCGGATTGTTTCGCGCAATGAAGTGCGCACCTTCCGGGACATGCGTCTGCGCGTCGATGGCATCGAGCGTCGACACTGATTCGTCTAACGCCTTTTCCGCTACGGCCTGTTCTGCCTTTGTTACTGTGGGACTGCGCAGAACCTTCCCAGCCTTGACCGCGCGAACGCCGGCTACCAGTGCGTCGATTGCAACAGCGGGAATCATCCCAGCAGCGGCGCGCTTGGTACGTGCGACGAGTGGCGTGTCGTCTTCGGTAACTGAGAGCTTCTCGCCCAGCTCACGCACGAGAGGAACCGGAGCCTTTGCTGCGAGTTCGGCTAACTGTGCTTCGTACGGATCGAATACGGCAGCGTCGACAGCAGCGCCGCGCGCAAGAGTAGCCGCGACACGTTGGCCTCCCTTCAATGCTTTGAGTGCCGTTCCTGCCTTAGCGATCTTCAGCGGACCAGTGGCTACGAAGCCGGCAACAAATTGCGACACGCCTTCTGTCAGCCCTGCGAGCGCGTCGTCACTGCGGTTACCGAGAACAACATCCTGCGCCTTCTTCGCTGGCTCTACAAAGCCCTTCGCAACGCCCTTCGCTCCTCCCTGAGCGTCGTAGGTGGCATTGAAGCCGGGAGACAGTAACTCACCGAGTCCTGTTTTCCGGTCGACGTATGCCGCGCCTTCGGAAATCGTTTGTACTGCGGAGATGCCGGCGCTAACCGCTCCTCTGGCTACGGACCGCGCAATGTCAGCAACACGCGCAAGGCCGTGCTTGTCTTCCCCTTCAAAGAGTCTCCGCCAGAATCCACGAACTGGAGGCTCTGACTTCTGGGGCTTTGGCTTTTCAGGGTCGGTACTCTCGTCCTCGCTGTCTCCTCGTAGTGTTGCGGAGAGCTGGTCTGCGTACCCGAAGGGGTCGGACGTGACGTAGTCGTTCGTCCGCTCAACCACTGACAGTACCGTCCGTGGTCATCTCGCGCTCAACTTCGCGGAGGATTAGGTCATTTACCAAGGCGGACATCGTTACACCGCGCTGCCATGCGAGCGCGTGGAGTGCGTTACGAACCTCGACCACGAGATGGAACGTGCATTGCACCTGCGTTCGCCCTGGGTAGATCGCCGCGAGGGTTTGGCAGATTTTGAAACTTGGAGATGTGTCGCGGCTTGTCGTCTTGTACGTTCGGCCTTCGCGCGCGCCCTCGTTCACGTACTCACCTCTCGTCGTGCTTCGTCCACGATGAGCTGATTCAGGAAGGCAGAGACCGTCATGCGCCGCGAGCGGGACAAGAGGAGCGCCAGCGAGTAGGTGTCTTGTGCCGCGCTAAACAGCTTCTTTGCGAACTTCGCGCCGGGAAGCAAATCGCCAAGCACAGGCACGGTCATGCTGCTAACTGAGCGTCCGTCCAAGCCCTTGCTGCTGATTCGAGTTCGTGCTTCAAGCTTCACGATCAGCGCTTTGGCGTCTGTCGCGGAAATGATTGGAGTTATGGTCATCCGTTGGGGTCGTTGTGATGGCTCTAGAGTGCCCTTCGCCTGCGCCACAATCGCTTATACGGGCAGATCGCAGCGCAGGTAGGGAACTAGAACAGTCTTCGGACGCGCGCTTCCGTACGGATCAACAGCTCAATGACTGCTGCCTCTGAGACTCCGTACAACTCCGCGAGTTCTTGGAGTTTTGTAATCGCGTCGTTAGTGAGCGTGAGGTTCTTCTGCTGCTTGCCTTTTGCGACCGTCATTCTGCCTCTGAGTTTGGGGGTGAAATCGAATCGGTACACTATGTATGTCTCTTCTCTGTCTCTCTCTCTCTTATAGAGGGAGTAGGGGTACTGCCCCGCCGTCGAGAAGCGTTCAGCGGTAGCACTCGGGAGCGGTAAAGCATCTCTCCCGAAGTCGTACGTGGAGTGGAAACCCAAGGGCCTCCGTACTCCGTTCGGCAACCAGCCTTTCTAGTCGTGCCGTATCGACCTGCCGGGCGACCATTCCGTCGTAGATCAGGGCAACCGGCTTTGCCTCTGTCGCCATCGTTCTTACTGCGAATTGCTCAGCGCCTGTTAAGACGTGCGCTGCTGCCACTGCGAAGCTGCCGGCGTCGATCGTCTTTCCGATCGCACTGGTAACTTGCCCGTCAGGCGTCTTCAGCAGATCCACGACGCGGCGCATTCCCGCGTTGGCCTCTTCTCGCAGTGCGATTAGTTCAGGGACAGCCGCTAAACGGCGCATAGCATCAACGCCAATGCTTCGTCCAGACTCCGTGTAAGACGTTGCCGCGAGCGATCCGCCTGTCAGGAACGAGAGAACGACAGGCTTGAGCAGACCTGTGTGTCGAATGCCCGCTTGCTCTGCCCAACGCTCGTGTAGTGCGGCCTTGTTGTCGACGTACTCGCGCACACGATCAGTCCTGATGCTGTAGGCTGACGCGAGAGACGCGAAGCTGCGCCAGTGCGAGCTATCCAGATCGTAGTCGTACCATCCTGAGTCACAGAAAAGCAGACTCCGCAATCGCTGCGGGAGCTGGATGACGTGCGGCGTACATGCCGGGCCTAGTCTCCCGTTGCTTTGCTCCACATAGAGCGAAGGCAGTCCGCCAAGCGATCGACACCAGGCGCGACACTCCAGCAGCAGACAACGTGCTGCGTCGAGCGTGAACGGCCTTCCGTGTGTCAGCGGCCAGTGTGCGCCGTCTTCGTCTTGCTCCTTCGCTCCAGCAATCCACCGTTCAACTGTCAACAGTGCGCGGTCTACTGCGTCCGTCGAGAGTGGAACTACAGCCGGGAGCTGAAGGGGGACACCCGGAGGAACACCACTCGTAGGTGGGGGGCATTGGTCTCCGTTGTCGTCCTCCCAAATGACGGGAAACGTTTGCGAGCTTAGTAACTCCTCATACGCGCGTCGGATTTCCGGGCGTAGCTGGTACGCTTTGGAAAGCCTGCGGTCCCTGTCGTATCCGCTATTGCCGCCGCAAAACTTGTAGAGCGTGCCGATCAGCGCCTTGTAGCCGCTTCGCGAGACTCGCAGACCGTCGAGCAGGTAGCTACGGTCGAGCGCTGTCGACCAAGGCTCTGCCGCGTGTGCGCGCTGGCCGGCGAAACTCAGGGCAAGGAGCGAGACGAGAAACCGTTGTCGCTCACGGAGGAACTTTCTACCGAATTGCCTGAGAGAATCGAGACGAAGGGCTGGGATGCGATCAACGAGCACAGCGAGCGTGTCTAGTTTGACATGCAAGTCCTTTTGTGTTGGGGGAAAAAGAAAAGCGCCGCGAAGGACGTTCCGCAGCGCATACCTTCAAATACGCCTACTCTCTCTACTGAGGCCAACTAACTAAGCCCTAAGGCTATCTGTCGGGCTTCTCGTCTTTCTGATTCGCATACCTGACCGACTCCGCAAATCTCCGCGTTTCGTGTCCGCCCGCTCGCGTGTCCATGGCTATCCACTCGCGCACGTCGTCATGCGCGGCCTTGTACGGGTCTTTGCGATACGCGCGTCGTCGCAGGTACCAGTTCAGGATGCCGATAGCCGCAGGGATGCTTAGGAACGCACCTGCGAACAGTACCGGAATGACCAGCGCCGGAAACTCGCGCAGCAAATAGTTCATTCGACAAAGTAAGCGAAAAGAGGCGCTAGCTGTGATAGCCTAACGCCTCTCCGCGTTTGTCTCGCTGCGTGATTCCTTACGCGCGTGCTGCCTTTAACTCCTTCTCCCAATTCTTCAGCGTGCGTTGTGCTGCGTTGCGCACACTGCGGGTAACAGAGGAGGGGAAGCCGGCGGATTCTACGGCATTCACAGCGGCAAGCAGTCGCTTGCGGTCGAGTGCGTGAGCGGCTTCGACGTGTGCGCGGTCGTTCGTGGTGCGGATCGTTACGCGGGACATGGTTGGTCTCCTTCGTCAGGGATGATGGGAAAGGGAACTGCTCGGTTTACGCCTACTTGTGCTTCCGCTTCGCTGTCTTCATTCCGTACGCAAGCGTCGTAACCGCGTCGTGCTTCCAAATCAGATCGAGTTCTAGGCGGTCGAAGTCGATGGACACGGCTTCAAAGAGCTGACGGACTAAGGCGTTCGCATGTGCGCGGTCGAGCGGCTTCTTTTCTAGTAGCACGCTGCGAAGTTCGTGCGCCCGTTGCGTCAGATTCTTCCCGTTGACCGTCTCTCTCCGCGAGCGTAGCGCTTCAAGTCCTGCCTTCAGCGTGTCGCGCTCGGCTTCTGCTTCGCGCAGTCGTGTAGCAGCGGCCACCGTTGTCGCGCCTTTCTCAATCGCGCGTAGCAGGTTGCGGATAAGTCGCTCGTGTTCGTCCAGACTTGCTTCCGCGCTTCGTATTGATGTGTCGAGCTTCGCACCTGTGAGACCGCCAGCGGGAATGACGGCTAGCGTCTCGTCTGCGTGAGTAAGGAAAGCGTTCTCAAGGCGGTCATATCTCGCGGTTTCGTACTGGCAACCAGCGCCAGTCTTTGCCGCTGCGCACACGAGATAGCGCCCGCCCTTCGGCGGTTTGCCCTTGTTGACGAGTACTGCTGCGCCATTGCAGCGACCACAGCGCGCTACGCTGCCAAAGAGATTGAAGACGCCCGCGCTGACGTGTCGCCCGCGCAGTGGTGCGCCTGACTTCTTGATGAGTTCCTGAACGCGGCGGAAGTCTTCGGCAGAGACAACGGCAGGGTAGTAGCGTTTGACTGTCTCCGTCTCCGATGGGACACGTTGAACCTTGCCGTCCTTGTCTTCCATCGTGTGCGCTGCGAGTTCACCGAGCACAGCGCGGCTACTCAGAATCTTTGAGACGTAACTACGGTGCCAATACTTGGCGCGACCGAAGACGGGCACGCCTTCACTGTTGAGGCTGTGCGCTAGCGCGTGCTGGCCTACTCCCCTGAGGGTGTCGCGAAACAAGCGCTTGACGACGCGCGCACGTTCCGGGATCGCCTTATACGTCTGCGTTTTCGTGTCGAGTGTCAACCACGCTGGGCAAACCCCGCCGATAGGTCGCTTGTCCTTCTTCGCGCGAATGCGTCGCCCCTTCCAAGCTTCTTTAATGCGCCGAGACTTCAGCGCACTTTCTTCGTGTGCACGAGTGAAGCCAAGAACGATGTAGATGAATGCGAGCGGATCGCTGTCTAGTGACTTCGCGGTGTACTGCTTGCCATCGGTGAGCGTTACAACCGTCACACCCGCGTCGCACAGACTTTCAAGCGCTCGCGCTGCCTTGCGTGCCGTCTGTCTACTGATGCGGTCGAGGTTTTCGACCAACAGGAAACTTCCCGCTGGTACGTCTCCCGCCTTCACGCTTTCAAGGAACGCACCTAGTGCGCTTTCAGGCGTGAGGTTCTTTCCTCTGAATGAGGAAACGCCTTCGTCACGAATGCTCAGCGAGTCGTCCAGCTCTAGGCCGTGCGTCTGCGCGTAGTTCTTCGCGGCCTGTAGTTGCCGGCGCTGAGAGTCGCCCGTAGCCTGGTCTGGCGTCGAGAAGCGCAGGTAGCTGTACGCTTTCGGCATTCGATGCGTACTGCTCACGAGTCGCGACACGCTGCGCGGAATCGGTCGCTATCGAAGCGCGGGTTATCCTGTGCGAAGTACTCGGCTAAGTCGTCCACGATTCTGTCTACCTCTCCGTTCAAGGCGTCGCTGTGGTGGTCGCGTAGGATTTTCGCGACCGCAACGTAGTTCTTTCTGCTGAGCATGTGCGGCAAACCTCAGGCTTGGAGTATAGTCAACTGCGGGTCTCCAAGAAACTGAAGGCTCATGCTTGGCCCACCAAGGCGCGGGCAAGACGATGCTCGCTCGACGGCTGCCGTCGATCCTGCCTCCGCTCGACGAGCATGAGGCGCTCGAAGTCGTGGCGCTGCATTCGGTCGCGGGCCTCGTCGTCCCCGATCATGCACCACCAACCCGGCGACCGTTCCGTGCGCCGCACCACACCATTTCGCAGGCCGGGCTGATCGGCGGTGGCTCCGGACCGCGACCCGGTGAAGTGAGTCTCGCACACCACGGCGTGCTCTTCCTCGACGAACTGCTCGAGCTTCCGCGCTATGTGCTCGATGCAATGCGGCAACCGCTCGAAGACGGACGAGTCGTGGTGGCGCGCGCGGGTGGTGCGGTGATGTTTCCGGCGCGATTCACGTTGGTGGCCGCCGCAAACCCGTGCGCGTGTGGACGTTTTGGCGCGACCAGCGGTGCCCCGTGTACGTGCGCGGCGGCGGACATCGCGCGTTATCGGGCCAGGCTCTCCGGTCCACTGGCAGACCGCATCGATCTGCACATCGACGTGCGTTCTGTTCCTCCGGAATCTCTCGCCGCGACGACGCGCGGCGAATCGTCTACCGAGATTCGCGCGCGCGTCGTCGCGGCG
>DATELA010000093.1:0-2135 GCA_035277145.1 Gemmatimonadaceae bacterium
AATCAGAACGAGAACTCGAGTCCCATCGTCCACAGAAAGTCCGGCTGCAATCCCGCTTTGCGCAGCGGGAAAAGTGCGTTCGTGGTGAGTACGCTGCCGCCGCGCAGCGTGAACTTCGTGCCAACCGTCGCCGAAAGAAGATTCTCTTTGCGATTCGGGATCACCGTTGCCGGCACCTGGCGTGAGAACGGCGTGTCGTACACGATCGGTCCCGGCATCGTGAACTGGCCTTCGCCGATCTGGAACTCCGACACCAGGCCTGCCGCGAGCGTGCTCCAATCCGTCATCAAGTTGTCGAAGCCGAGCGTCGCGACAATTGCGTCATTCTGGAATTCACCGCTGCGCACGACATAGCCGGCGTTGAGGTGCGGTGAGAACGTTCCAAACTGTGCTGCCGCAATTCCGAGGATGCGAATCTGCGACGCGCCCGAGCCGAGCAGGTTCTCGTCGTCGCCTGTCGCAAAGCGACCCTCGGCGAGGAGCGCCGCACCAATGCGATTCGACTGTCCGAGGTTGATCTTTGCACGCGCGACGACGTCGCCGATGCCTGACGACGTCGCGTCGAGCGAAGCAGCTGCACGCAGCACCGGGTCTTGATCGGTGCCCGCGAAGTGGTGCAACGCCGTCGGTCCGAACGGAAGGATTTGCGCCGCGCTTTGCCCTTTGATCGATGTGCGCACCATCGGCACGCTGACGCCGACGTCAATGAAGTCTGTCAGGCCGTAGGTGAACGCGACGGTCCCTACGAACACGTTGACGTCGAGATCGATCGTGAGTGCGATGAGGTCGTTCTCGAACTGCGGGTTGCCGTATTCGCCAACCGGGTCGACGTCTTCGTGATTGAAATTGAGTGACAGCGCGCTCAGCGGAATTCCGTTGAGCGTTGTGTACTTGATCGCGGTGACGTTCGCGCCGAGGAAGAAGCGGCCGCGTCCAAGCGTTTGCGATCGCTCGCCGAAGATCGGACCTGCGGACGTCGATGTCTTGACCGGGAGACCGCCGACGAAGGTGAACGTGGCGCCGCTCGACGTCGCGCCGACCGGAACGTTGCCGCTCGCCTTACCGATGGCATCGCCGAGGAACGAAATGACGGTGGAGTTTCCCTTGGCGAGAGACGGCAGAAAGTGATTCCCGTGCTGACCCGGTACGTCGAGGCAGAGAGGTTGTCCGCAATCACCGAACGTGAACAGATCGGAGATGTGGTCACGCAGTGATACCGTCGATTGGGCTCCCGCCGATGAGGCGAGGATGGCAACCAGGCCCAGGGGCAACAGGGAAAGCAGGCGGCGTGACATTCCAGCTCCGGAAAGTGAGGCGCAAAAAAGGTACGGTGCCGTCATGCGGATGCGCAAACCTTTTCCGCTGTGGGGCACGCCGCGTCGCCCGGGTGCCGTCCATTGACTACGTTTCGCGCTCTGTCGAGGCACGTAACACACACTTTCCAGACCAGTATGTCGATGCGATTTGCGTTGGTTGCGGCAAGCGCAACTGTCCTCGCGCTGCCTGCGGCGGCTCAGTCCGGGCGTGGCGTCGGTTGTGATGCGGACAACGCGGGGCTGACGCTACCGGCCGGTTTTTGCGCGGGTGTATTTGCGCGTGGCGTTCCCGCCGCCCGGCACATCGCAGTCGCAAGTAACGGCGACGTGTTCGTGATCTCCAATCGCGGCGGGCGCGGGGGCGGGACCGGCCCGGCGCGCGGCGTCTATCGGTTGCGCGATGCGAACAACGATGGCAAGGCCGATTCGGCAGAGCGCGTTGCGGACGGCATTGGTACCGGCATCTCGATTGCGCACGGCGCGCTCTACGCTGAGGCGGGTGGCACCGGCGGAATGATTGTGCGCTATCCGTTTCGGGAGGGTTCGACGGATCTCAGCGGCGCGGTCGATACGATCGTCAGCGGTTTGACGCCCGGTGGCAGCCACTTTCAGCGCAACTTCGCCATTCGCGGCGACGAACTGTTCGTGAACATCGGGTCGGCCGGCAACATCTGTCAGACGGGAGGCCGCGGCCAGCCGCCGGGACCGCCGCCCGATCCGTGTCCGGAGCTCGACACACGCGCGGGCATCTGGAAATTCAGCGCGACGCAGAAGAATCAGACGTTCAGCTCGGCAAATCGCTTTGTGAAAGGATTCAGA
>DATELA010000094.1:0-35708 GCA_035277145.1 Gemmatimonadaceae bacterium
CGGCACGACGTATGTGTCGCACGCGACGTGGACGTGTCCGATCAACTGCATCGAACCACACATTTGTCCGCATACGAAGGGTGATCGTGACTGGACGATGCCCGACAGCATCGCAGCTTGGACGCGCTCACAACGAAATGCACAAGACGCGTTGCTCGGCCCGTTCACGTTTCATTGTACGCATCGCGCGTACGGCGTTGGGATGGTGGACAAAGAGCCCATCCGCGCCGCAGACGTCGCGATTCGCGCGGCCGCCGAACACGGGCCTGTGCGTGCGGTTGTCGCGACCGCGTCGCATTGTCACGGCGCGGTCGCGCTCCTTTCGGTCGGGGCGCGAAATAATGGGGAGGACGTGGAATCCCGCGCGACCACTGGCGAGATTTCGCGCAGGTAGCGGCACCGAACACCCGCCGCGCCCACCGAGGAACCAGTGACGACTTATTCGTACGATGTGCTGATTGTTGGAGGCGGCCCGGCCGGATTGTGCGCCGGATTGTATACGGGGCGCGGCATGCTGAAGTCCGCGATTCTCGAGCGCGGCGAGCCGGGCGGCGAATTGCTGAATACCGAGACCATCGAGGATTACATCGGGTTCGAGCACATCCTCGGCCGCGATCTCGCCGAAAAGTTTGCGGCGCACGCGGTCAAGTTCGGCGTTGAGCTCAAGAATTTTGTGCGCGTCGAGAAAGTGTCGAAACGCGCCGATGGTTTGTTCGAAGTGCGCGTGGAAGGCGGCGACGTGTATGAAGCGCCGGCAGTGATCATGACTGCCGGTGGCACACCAGTGAAGCTCGGAATTCCGGGCGAATTCGAGTACGCGGGCAAGGGCGTGTCGTACTGCGCGGTGTGCGACGGCGCGTTTTTCCGCGGCCACACGATCATGGTCGTCGGTGGCGGCGACGCCGCGTGCGAAGAAGCCGACTATCTCACGCGCTATGCATCGAAGGTGTACCTCGTGCATCGCCGCGACGAGTTTCGCGCGTCCAAGATCATTCAGCAGCGCGTGTTCGCGAACCCGAAGATCGAAGTCGTGTGGGATACGGTCGTCGAGCAGGTGCATGGCGACGCGACGGGCTTGATGACGCACGCGCGCGTTCGCAACATCCGCACGAACGCGGCGAGTGACCTGATCGCCACGGGTATTTTCATTTTTGTCGGGTTCACGCCGAACACCGGCATCATCGACGGACACGTTGATCACGACGCCGCCGGATACCTGATCACGAAGTCGAACATGGAAACGTCGATTCCCGGCCTCTTCGCCGCGGGTGACGTGCGCGCGCAACTCACGCGGCAGGTGACGACAGCGGTTGGCGATGCGACGACCGCTGCCATCGCGGCGGAGAAGTACCTCGCTGCACTGAAAGACGCGACGGTTGCCGCCGGCGATGGTGCCATCGCGTGAAGATTCACACCGCGACCGTCGGGCCGTTTGCTGAGAACGCGTATCTCGTCGTTGACGAACCATCGCGCGACGCGGTGTTCATCGATCCAGGCGACGAACCCGTCCGGTTACTGCAACTGATCGAAGTCACGAAGGCGAAGCTGACGGCGATCTGGCTGACGCACGCGCATCTCGATCACATCGGTGGCATTGCGGGCATCAAGCGCGCGTACGACGTGCCCGTGTACATGCATCCGGCCGACGCACCGGTGTACGCGTTTGGCGCGCGGAGCGCGGCCGGCTACGGAATTCCGTTCGAGCAACCTGATCCCCCCGAGCGCGCACTCGCCGAAGGCGACGTGATGCGCGTCGGCGCGACCGAATTCAAAGTGTGGCACGTGCCCGGGCACGCTCCCGGTCACGTGATCTTTCTGGCAGACCGCGTCATGCTCGGCGGCGATTTGTTGTTTGCAGGTTCAATAGGTCGCGTTGACCTACCGCTCAGCGATCCGAACGCAATGCAACGTTCGCTCGACCGGCTCGAGTCGCTCGCCGACGACATAGTTGTGTATCCGGGGCATGGACCGGCGACCACGATTGGCGAAGAGCGGCAGTCGAATCCATTTCTTGCGGGACACGCGCGGCTCATCGCGCGATGAAGAACTCGTGGCCGGAACTCGCGAGCATCGCGCTGACCGCGATGTGGCTCGGAGCCGCGCTTCTGTTGGCGGCGTCGGTTGCGCCCGCCGCGTTCGATGTATTGCCGAGCCGGACGCTCGCCGGCGCGCTCGTCGGTCGTATACTGCCGGTCGTGTTTGTGTCTGGCATCGCGGTTGCGGCCGTGGCCGCGCTGTTGTCCGGTCGCGCATCGTGGACGCGCTATATCGCGCCTGCCGCCGTTGCCGTCGCGTGCGCTTTCGCGCAATTCGGGCTCGGCCCGCGGATCGCAAAGTTGCGCACGGACATTGGCGTCGCCGTCGATTCGCTGCCGGTTGATGATCCACAACGAATTCTGTTTGGCCAGTTGCACGCCATGAGCGTCGCGTTTCTCGGCGCGGCGATGATTGGCGCTGTCGTCATCCTCGTCATGCAATTGCTGGCAATGCGCCAGCGACTTCACGGAGCTCGCTGACAATGGCTGGTGCGTTTCGCACTGAGAAGGATCCGCTGGGACCGCTCGACGTTCCTGCTGACGCGTTGTACGGCGTGCAGACGCTGCGCGCGAAACAGAATTTCCCAATCAGCGGATTGTTGCCGCAAGAACCGTTCGTCATTGCGCAGGTGTGGCTCAAGAAAGCGGCCGCGCTGACGCACAAGGAAACGAAACGGCTCGACGCGAAGCTCGCGGATGCAATCGTGGCTGCGGCGGACGAAGTACTCGCGGGCAAGCACCGCGAACACTTCATCGTCGATCCGTACCAGGCCGGCGCTGGGACGTCGCACAACATGAACGTCAACGAAGTGTTGGCGAATCGCGCGAATGAAATGCTCGGCGGCGCACGCGGTACGTACACGCCCGTGCATCCGAACGATCATGTGAACATGGCGCAGTCCACCAACGACACGATTCCAACCAACATCCGGCTCGCGTGTTTGTCGCAGTTGGGCGCGTTGGTGAGCGTGTTCGAAGGGTTGCGCGACTCGCTCGCGAAAAAAGGCGTCGAGTTCGACGACGTCGTGAAAGCCGGCCGCACGCATTTGCAGGACGCGATGCCGATTCGTCTCGGTCAGGAATTCCGCGCGTACGCCGGGTCGATCGATCGCAATGTGAAACGCATCTCGCAGTCGGCGGACTACCTGCGCGACCTCGGCATCGGTGGCAGCGCGGTCGGCACGGGCGTGACCGTTGAACCGCAGTATCCGGCGCTGATGATCAAGTATCTGAAGGCCATCAGCAAACTCGAATTGCGCGAAGGCACGGATCGCATTCAGCTGATGCAGTCGATGGGCGACGTCGCGGGATTCAGCGGAGCGTTACGCACACTCGCCGTCGACCTGAGCAAGATGGTGAGCGATCTGCGCCTCATGGTGATGGGACCGCGCACCGGTGTGGATGAAATCGCGCTGCCTGCCGTGCAGCCGGGTTCGTCCATCATGCCGGGGAAAATCAATCCGTCGATCCCGGAGATGGTCAATCAGGTGTGCTATCAGGTGATGGGATGCGATGCGACGGTCGCGATCGCCGCCGAACATGGGCAGCTCGAGCTCAACGTGATGATGCCGGTGATCGCGCACAACGTGCTGCTGGCGATGAAGATCCTGACGAACGCTGCGCGTGTGCTCGACGAAAAATGCGTCCGCGGAATCACGGCGAATCGCGAAATGTGTGCGTACTGGGTCGAACGATCCGCGGCGCTCGCGACGGCATTGGCGCCGCATATCGGCTACGCGCGCGCCGCCGAGATCAGCAAGCAGTCCGTGAAGGAAGGGGTGTTGATTCGCGACTTGGTCAAACGCGACGGGATTCTGCCGCCTGACGAAGCGGATGCCGTGCTCGATCTGCGAAAAATGACGGAGATCGGCGTGCCGTCGGGGAAGCATGGCCCGGTCAGCGGCGGGGGCTGACGGTACCCGTTAGCTTCCTCCCATGCGCATTACCACCTGGGCAGAGTACGGCGTCATTTGCGCGCTCCACTTGGCGAAGCGGGCTGACGAGGGCCCGGTGGCCGGCCGCGAGCTTGCAGCGCGTGAAAAGCTGCCTGCGGACTACGTCGAGCAGATTCTGCTGCGATTGCGACGAGCGAACATCGTTGCGTCCACACGCGGCGCGCACGGTGGGTATGCACTCGCCCGGCCGGCGACGGAAATCACGGTGCGCGAGGTCATCGCGGCCGCAGAACTCGAAACGTTCGACCTGCATTGCGTGACCCATCCCATCGACGACGTGCGGTGCAGCGATGCGCAGCATTGCAGCATTCGTCCCGTGTGGGTCCTGTTGCGCAACAAGATCAACGACGTGCTCGACTCGGTCACACTGAGCGACCTGCTCGTGCCCGAGCCGGCGGTGCGTGAGCGCGTCGGCCTTCCGGTCCTGCAGGCGTAACGCGCATGGCGCGCCCGTCTCTGCGCGCACATCAGGAACAACGCGGACGCGATACCCGGGCGCGCGACTATGTGCGCGTGCTCATGAGCGAACCTCATGCCGAGTTGGTTGCGCGCGTCGCTGCGGCCGGCGATCGCGACGACGATCACGCACGTTGGGAAATCCGCTATGCACGTCGCGCGGTGGGGTTGCTCGTCGCGGAGCGCGATGCGCTGAATGACCTCACGAGTTCCGACGTCGCCGCCGCGCTCGCCCAGGCGCGCGAGTCCGATCCCAACATTGCCAGCGATCGCCGCGCCGTGTCTGATCGCCAATTCAACGACCGTCTCTCCGCGTATCGCGCTGCGATGCACGAACGCGGCGCACAGAACAGTTCCGCCGAGCGATTGGCCGCGGTGCTTCTCCGTTTTTCCGGTGCCAGCGAACCACGCACCGACGACATTCGACTTGCGTGCGAGACGATGAGCGCGCTCGTCAGTGAGTGCAACGAGGCGCTGCGAAGCACATACGGAGAGGTTTCGCTGCCGCGCGAACTGCAATAGCGCGAAAACGAAAAGACGAAAAGCCGAGAGTCATCTCGTCTTCTCGTCTTCTCGTCAAATGCCGAAGGAGGGACTCGAACCCTCACGGGCTATCGCCCACTGCGCCCTGAACGCAGCGCGTCTACCAATTCCACCACTTCGGCAGGGCTAAACTGCGAGTGCGGCAACGTAGGGCCGCCCGTTTGCCAAGTCAACGCAGAATCGTCTGTTGTAGGCGGGGGCAGGCTCGTTCTAAGTTGCGTTCTGCCAGCCGCTTGGCGGTCGGCCAACGGTTCACGTGCCACACGTATGCCCCCCAAGCCGGAAGACAGGGACCCCGTCGAGTCGGTCGCGCGCAACAAACGCGCGCGTCACGACTATGAACTACTGGACACGTGGGAAGCTGGCTTGGTCCTCACCGGTACCGAGGTCAAGGCGCTCCGCGCGGGGCAGGCCAGTATCAACGACGCCTTTGGAGTGGTGCGGGATGGAGAAGTCTTCTTGGTGAACTTGCACATCGCGCAGTACTCGCACGCGGGCATCACCAACCACGAACCGACACGCACGCGAAAGCTCCTGCTCCATCGGGCAGAGATTCGCCGTCTCATCGGTTCAGTGGAGCGGAAAGGCCTGACGCTCGTTCCGCTCGAGTTGTATTTCCGCGGCGGGCGCGCAAAGGTTCGCGTGGCGCTCGGTCGCGGAAAACAGGCGCACGATAAACGCGCTGACCTCCGCAAACGAGACGCTGAGCGCGAAGTGGCGCGCGCGTTTTCGAGGCGCCGATGATGCACTGCGCAACCCAGCCGCTGCGCTGGACGCTGGCCGCGGCGCTGCTCAGTGGCGCCGCGTCGCCCCTCGCGCGTGACTTTGCACCGCTCCGCGTGCGCGGTAGCGGCGGAGACAGCTCGATTTCCGTGGTCTCAATCGACGGTGCCGCCATGGTCGACGCAGCACCGCTGCTCAGGCTCCTCGGCGGCACGCTCGTGTCGAGCGAGCTCGACCCTGTTCGTTTCCGGATCGGGACTGCCACCGGCGAACTCTATGCCGGCCTCCCGTTCTTCCGCGCCGACACCACGCCGTGGCCACTCGCGGTCGCTCCCGTTCGGGATGAATCGCGGTTTTACGTTCCGTGGCAATTCGTCACCGAGCATCTACCCAAGCTTGCGTCGGCTATCACGTTTGACGCGAAATCGCGCGAACTGCGCTCAGCTGTTCCAGTCGCCGTTAAGCCGGCTGTGCAACCGGCTCCGCGCCCACGGCTGCGAAGGGTCGTTGTTGACGCCGGCCATGGTGGGAAGGACGGTGGAATGCGCGCGCGTCTGCCGGACGGGTCGGGGGTCTGGGAAAAGTCGATCGCGCTCGGAATTGCGACCAAGCACGCTGACGCGCTGAAGAAACGCGGAGTAGAAGTAGTGATGACGCGACAGCGCGACACGCTGATTGCTCTCGCCGACCGCGGCAAGCTCGCCAACCGCGCCGACGCGGACCTGTTCCTCTCGATCCACGTCAACCAGGCGGGGCCCGCGGAACGGCGCCCGGATGGGGTGCGCGGGTTCGAGACGTACTTCCTGGCCGAAGCGCAAACCGAGGACGAGCAGCGCGTCGAAGCCATGGAAAACGAATCGGTGAAGTTCGACGGCCCGTCCGCTGAAGCCACCGACAACCTGTCGTTCATTCTCAACGACATGGCGCAGAACGCGCACCTGCGGGAATCGTCAGAACTCGCCAGCGCGATTCAGTTCGGACTCCTGGGAACGCATCCGGGCAAGAACCGCGGCGTCAAACAGGCCAACTTCGCGGTGCTTCGCACGTCGTTCATGCCGGCAGTTCTGATCGAAACGGGTTTCGGATCGAACGCCAATGAGGCATTTTGGTTGGCGAGCGCTGCTGGTCAACGTGCGCTCGCGGAGAGTATCGCAGACGCGACGATGCAATACCTGCGTGGATACGAAGCGCGGCTGAACTCCAGCCGCACGCAATGAGGCGCACGGCAGCCCCTTTCCTTCTGGTGGTGCTGTGCGGGTGCGCGTACTTCAATGCGGTATACGACGCGAAAACGGCAGCACGCTCGGGCGACAAACAAATGCGTGCGGGCGAGTCGTATTCCGCCACTAACGCGTTTCGCCAATCTGCTGTCACCGCGGAGACGATTCTTTACCGGCACCCGAAGTCCCGTTGGCGCGCTGAAGCGTTGTACCTGGCCGGGCGCGGCTTTGCACTTGCCGGCGATTGCGGGCCGGGCCTGCGACGACTCGGCGAATACCTGGCGTTGCCGGACCAACCGACGGAGCGGCGGGAACGCGCCGAGGTAGCGCGCGCGTCATGCTTGTACGCGGCCAATCAGTTGTTGCCGGCGCAGGAGTTGTTGCGCCCGCTGCTCGAAAGCAAGGACGAGAACGTCCGCCACGACGCGGCGCTGTGGGGAGGGAGAGCAGCGCTCGGTATGGGCAATGTCGACCGCGCTCAGGAATTGCTTGCGACGGTCCCCGGATCTGTGGCGTTGTGGGAGTTCATGACGGCTGCGTTCGGACGCAACGATCTCGCGACAGCGGAGAGTCTGCTGGTCTCGCGCGCGCGGGCCGGCGATTGGCGGTCGGACGTGCCGCGATACGTGACGACGCTGTGGACGGCGGGCCGGACGATGCCCGCGATCACGATCATCGACTTGTACGGTCGCTCGCGCGCGCCGGTCGGCGACCGCGTCGCGCTGCACTTTCTCGCAAGCGATCTCGCAGCTGGAATCGGCGACACGGCGCAGGCGAGACGACAGGTCATTTCCGCGCAACGGATTGGCGTTGCCGCTGCCGTCGACGCAGAAGCGCGCGCGAGATTGCTCGCGCTGCGCATCCGCGAGTTGGATCAACTCGCGGATGTCGAAGCGGCGATTGTGCGCGACACGTCGCGCACGCGCGGGACCAAACTCGCGCCGCAACTGCGCGACCACGTGATACGAATGAAGCTGTTCCTCTCCGGGCTCAACGTCGGCGGCGTCGGCGTGTATCACGCCGCGGAAATTGCGCGGGACTCACTCCACGCGTTCAAGCTGGCGCACGGAATGTTCTTGTCGATCGAGCGCGATTTCGGGGATTTCTCGCTCGCCGCGCGCGCGCTGCTTGCATCACGCACAATGTTTCCCGAATCGACCGCGGTGTACGAAGCGCGCGTGATCGAGAAGTGGCCACGGAGCGGAGGTGCGTTCGCGCTCAACCGTGCCGATTCGTCGCTCGCCGCAATGCGCGGCGAAGATCGCCAGCTTTCGCGCGCGTGGGACTTTGTCGCGCGACAGTGGGACGACACAATCAAGGCGCGACGCGCAGCAGATAGCGTGGCCGCGGCACAGGGCAACCGACGACAGTGAGTTCCGCGACGCCGCTCTCCGTTGCCGCCGCCGGCATGACCTTTCAGAACCCGCTCGTGCTCGCGGCGGGCACCGCCGCGTACGGACGCGAGCTCGATGGCGTGATCGATCTGCCGTCGCTCGGCGGACTCACGACCAAAGCAGTCTCGCCGGAGCCGCGCGCCGGTGCGCCGTCGCCGCGCGTCGCCGAATTCGAGCACGGGATGATCAACGCGGTCGGTCTCGCAAATCCTGGGGTCGAAGAAGTCGCGCGCACGGAGTTGCCGTGGTTGGCGGCGCATCGCGGTGACGCGCGCGTGCTCGTGAACGTCGTCGGCCACGTTGTCGACGATTTCGAGAAAGTCGTTGCGACGCTCGATGCTGCGCCGGGATTCGAAGCGTTCGAACTGAACGTCAGCTGTCCGAACGTGAAGGCGGGTGGTTTGGAGTTTGGCGCCGATCGCGCCGTGCTCTCGGACCTCGTGGGCCGGGTGCGCCGCACGACGAAACGGCCGGTGTTCGTGAAGCTGTCACCAACGCTCACGAACATCGCCGATACCGCGCGCGCCGCGGTCGACGCCGGTGCCGACGGCATCACGGTGATCAACACGATCCCCGGACTCGTCGTCGACGTTGAGGCGCGTCGTCCCGCGATTGGATTTGGGAGCGGTGGTGTGAGCGGATCGGCGATCATGCCGGTGGGTGTGCTGGCGACATGGCGCGTATCGCGCGCGGTGAAGGTCCCCGTGCTTGGCGTTGGCGGTGTGCGCACCGCGACCGATGCGATCCAGTACATGCTGGCGGGTGCGACGCTCGTCGGTGTTGGTACTGCTGCGCTTGTCGATCCGCGCACGCCTGAGCGAATCGTGCGCGACCTTGGTGCGTGGTGCGCGCAACACGGCGTGCGCAGCGTGCGCGACCTGATTGGGACTCTCGAGTGGCCGGGATGACGACGCACACCAACGCGATTGTTGCGCTCGATGTCGCGTCGAGCGACAGCGCAAGAAAGCTCGTTGAAGTACTCGGCGACCGGTGCGACTTCTACAAAGTGGGGCTTGAGTTGTACGCAGCGGACGGGCCGGCGGTGGTGCGTTGGCTTCGGTCACAGCGCAAGCGCGTGTTTGTTGACCTCAAGGCGTACGACATTCCGAACACGGTGCGCGGCGTCGCGCGCAGCGTGGCTTCTCTCGGCGCGTCGCTGCTGACGGTCCACGCGTCCGGTGGCGATGCGATGATCGCGGCGGCGGTCGAGGGCGCCGGCGCGCAGGATGGGTCAGGCTGTGGGATCCTCGCGGTCACGGTGCTCACATCGTTCGACGCGGGCTCGTACGGACGCGCAGTTGGACGCGACGGTGTCGACGTCGGAGCGGAAGTGCTCCGGCTCGCTGGCGCTGCAGACCGGGCGGGTGCGCACGGTGTCGTGTGCAGCGGGCTGGAATCGCGCATCGTGGTGGATCACTTCGAGGGCCGCGTCAGGACGCTCGTCCCGGGTGTTCGCCTCGAGAGCGGACCCACCCACGATCAGGCGCGGGTGGTTACCCCCGCAGGCGCGGCTGCCGCTGGGGCCTCGTACATAGTGCTTGGGAGAGCCGTGACCGCAGCAGCGGACCCGCGCGCAGCGCTAGAAAGCGCCCTTGCCGCAAGTCACATAAGGACTTAGCATTCCCGACTCCCCAAGAACTGCTTTTCCGAACGCGAATCCCCGAGGTGGCTTTTGAAGGTCCGAAGTAGCGTCAAACCCATCTGCGAGCACTGCAGAGTGGTCAAGCGCCGCGGCGTCGCGTACGTGATCTGCAAGCGGAATCCCAAGCACAAGCAGCGCCAAGGTTAACGATGGCACGCATCGCTGGTGTCGATCTTCCGCGCGAGAAGCGCGTCGAAGTCGGCCTGACTTACGTCTACGGAATCGGTCGGACTATCGCGCGCCGCATTCTCGCCGCGACCGGTGTGAATCCCGATACGCGCGTTCGCGATCTCAATGACGCCGACGTCACGAAGCTCCGTCAGGAGATCGAGCGCGGTGTTCGCGTCGAAGGTGCGCTGCGCACCGAAATCGCGATGAACATCAAGCGCTTGATGGACATCGGTTCATATCGCGGAGTGCGCCACAAGAAAGGACTTCCCGTGCGCGGTCAGCGCACGCACACGAACGCCCGCACCAAGAAGGGCCCGCGCCGCGCGATCGCCGGCAAGAAGAAGGTGACCAAGTAACATGGCTATTGCGAAGAAAGCGAAGCGCGTGGTCGAGGCCGAAGGCGTGGCGCACGTCAACGCAACGTTCAACAACACGCTCATCACGATCACCGACACGCACGGGAACACCGTGTCGTGGGGATCGGCTGGCAAAGCCGGATTCAAGGGATCGAAAAAGTCGACGCCATTCGCTGCGACTGTTGCGGCAGAACAAGCAGCGCGCGAAGCGCTCTCCGCTGGTGTGCGCCGCGTGCACGTGCGCGTGCAGGGCCCCGGCTCAGGACGCGAGTCGGCGATTCAGGCACTCGCGACCGCTGGTCTGCAGGTGAAGAGCATCAAGGACGTCACGCCGATTCCGCACAACGGCTGCCGTCCGCCGAAGCGCCGGAGGGTCTAAGCGATGCGTTACACAGGACCCGCGTGCCGTCAGTGCCGTCGCGAAGGAACCAAGCTCTTCCTCAAAGGCACCAAGTGCTTCACGGAAAAGTGCCCGGTCGAGCGCCGTCAGTATCCGCCCGGCCAGCACGGTCAGAATACATCGCGCCGCCGCAAGTCATCCGAGTACTCCAAGCAGCTGCGTGAGAAGCAGAAGATCAAACGCATCTACGGGCTCAGCGAACAGCAGTTCCGCAACACGTTCACGAAAGTCACCACGCTGCCGGGCATCACGGGCCACAACTTGCTCGCTGCGCTGGAGAGCCGCTTGGACAACATGGTGTACCGACTCGGCTTTGCGCCGAGCCGTCGCGCCGCGCGTCAGTTCATCCGTCACCGGCACATCGAAGTGAACGGCAAGACGGTGGACATCCCGTCGTTCCACGTGCGCCCCGGACAGGAAATTCGTGTCCGCCAGGCATCGCGTCAGTTGGCGAGTGTGCTTGGTGCGCTGGAGCAAGCGAGCCGCGGGCAGTCGCCGACCTGGCTTGCCGCCGATCGCGACACGTGCACGGGCCGCATGCTCGAGCGTCCGCAGCGGGAACAGATCCCGATTGCCGCGCAGGAGCAATTGGTTGTGGAGTTGTATTCGAAGTAGAGCACGCGACGAGAGGACGCGATATGCATCTCGTCCTCTCGTCTTCTCCAAGCTCGTCTTCTGCAGTCCAGGGACCCGAACTCCCTTGCGAGCCTACCGCGCGTTCGGGGCGGGGTAGGGCGCCGGCGGCCGGCGGATCGGCCGAACGTGACAAGTGAGGAAACGTGAGTAGCGCAAACATCGATCTTCGTGGGCTGGTGCGTCCGACGCTCGTGGAAATGGCGAAGCGCGACGACAGCCCGAACATCGCAGAATTCCGTATTCAGCCGCTCGAACGCGGCTACGGTCACACGCTCGGCAATTCGATGCGACGCATGCTGCTGTCGTCGCTGCGCGGATCGGCGGTGTGGGCGTTCCGTATTGACGGTGTCGTGCACGAACACCAGACGATTCCGGGTGTCGTCGAAGACGTTCACCAGATCATCAGCAACCTCAAGACGCTGACGCTGGCGATGGACGACGACAAAGAGGAAACCGTGCTGCGCATCGGGAAGTCAGGCGCCGGCGCCGTGACTGCGGGTGACATCGAACCGCAGGCGGGCGTTCGCGTCATCGACGCCGCGCACCACATCCTCACGCTGACCGACGACCGCGATCTCAACATCGAGCTGTACATCAATAAGGGACGCGGATACGTCGAGGCGGATCAGCACGCCGTCGATCGGTCGCGTGGTTTGCCGGTCGATCTCGTGCGCATCGATTCGATCTACAGCCCGGTTCGCCGCGCGAACTTCACCGTGGCAGAAACGCGCGTCGGCCAGCGCACGGACTACGATCGCCTTGCGTTGACCGTCGAAACCGACGGCACAGTGTCGCCGCAGGAAGCAGTCAGCTACGCAGCGGCGCTGGCGCAGACGCACTTCCAGTATTTCGCGTCGTTCGGGTCCTCGACGGCGAGTCCCGCAGTGACGGGGGAACCTGGTGGCGCTGACGCGTTACGATTGGCGAACCTGCTCCGCACGCCCATCGACGAGATGGAATTGTCCGTCCGCTCGGTGAATTCGCTGAAGAACTCGCAGGTGCGTTCGCTTGGCGATCTGGTGCGTTTGAGCGAAGCGCAGATTCTCAAGGTCAAGAACTTCGGCAAGAAGTCGCTGAGCGAAATCGCGGAACGGCTCGCGACGGAAGGCCTGAACTTCGGCATGACGTTCGAAGAGACGCCGGATGGTGGAGTCCGCGTCGTGAATTGGGGAACGCCCGCCAAGCAGGCGGTCGCAAAGGCACCGGACGAGCCGCTCGAATCAGCCGAGCCGGTGGAGTCCGCGGAGGAACCGTTCGATGCACCACGCTAAAGCAGGGCGCCAACTTCGTCGCACGAGCGAACAGCGGCTCGCGCTGCTCCGAAACCTCGCGACGTCGCTCATCGAGTCTGGTGCGATCGAGACGACGGAAGCGAAGGCGAAGGAGCTTCGCCCGTTCGTCGAGCGACTGATCACGAAAGCGAAGACGGGTACACTGCATTCGCGGCGGCTCGCTGCGCGCCACATCCAAAAGCGCGCTGCGGCTGATAAGCTGTTCCGCGAACTCGGACCGCGTTTCGCGCAGCGCAAGGGTGGTTACACGCGCATTCTGAAGACCGGTCACCGGAAGGGTGATGGTGCGGAACTCGCGCGCATCGAACTGGTTGGAGAATCGAAATGAGCGCGACTTCTGAGAAGACCTCGCGCGTGCGACGGCGCAAGTCGATGCCGATTGCGCGGCACCGCTGCTTCACGTGCGGCAAAGGCGTGACGTACGGCAACAACGTTTCGCATGCGAACAACAAGACGCGCCGCACGTGGAAGCCGAACCTGCAGGTGGCGCGCGTGGTGCACGAGGGACGCACCGTGCGCGTGTCCGTTTGCACGCGATGTCTCGCCGCCGGAAAGATTCAGCGCGCACCGCGTGGAGTGCGGACCTGAGAGCACGGTCAAGGGCTGAGAGCAAAGGGCTAAGCCAACAACTTTCGTTGCGGGCTTAGCCCTTTGCCCATTTCCCCTCGTCTGACCGACCGGTCCATGATCCGCCGCTCATGAAAACCGCGCTCATTACCGGGATCACCGGCCAGGACGGCTCGTACCTCGCTGAGCTTTTGCTCGCGAAGAATTACCGCGTCGTTGGTGTCGTTCGACGCAGCTCGACCACACCGTACGAGCGCATCGCGCATCTCGTGGACCGGATCGAACTCGTGTCGGCCGATCTGCTCGATCAGACGTCGCTCGTCGACGCATTCTCCGCCGTCGCGCCCGACGAGATCTATAATCTCGCGGCGCAATCGTTCGTCGCGACGTCGTGGACGCAGCCCGTGCTTACGGGTGAGTTCACGGCGATTGGCGTGACGCGCATGCTCGAAGCGATGAAGCGCGCATGTCCGAAGGCGCGCTTTTATCAGGCGTCGTCGAGCGAGATGTTCGGCAAAGTTTTGGAAACGCCGCAGACGGAGACGACGCCGTTTTATCCGCGATCGCCGTACGGCGTGGCCAAGGTGTACGGCCATTGGATCACCGTGAATTACCGCGAGAGCTTCGGTCTGTACGCGGCCTCGGGCATCCTGTTCAATCACGAGAGCCCGCGGCGCGGGCTCGAGTTCGTGACCCGCAAAGTCACCGATGGTGTCGCGCGAATCAAACTCGGTCTCGCGAAAGAGCTGAAGCTCGGAAACCTCGACGCGCGGCGTGACTGGGGCTTCGCAGGCGATTATGTGCGCGCGATGTGGAACATGCTGCAGTGCGATTCACCCGCCGACTTCGTGATTGGCACCGGTCAGACACGCTCCGTCTCCGATCTGTGCGACATCGCGTTCAAGTCCGTCGGCTTGTCGTGGCGCGACCACGTTCGCACCGACTCTGCGTTGCTCCGGCCGGCGGAGGTCGATGTGCTCGTCGCGGACGCATCGAAGGCGCGCCGCGAACTGGGCTGGCAACCGACGGTGTCGTTCGACGACATGGTCCGCTCGATGGTTGAGGCGGACCTCGAGCGCCATCGCGCGCGGCGCGGTTAGATCGGGCCGACGATGCCGAGAGCGCTCGTCACGGGAGCTGGCGGGTTCGCCGGCCAGTGGCTTTGCAAGGAACTGTTGTCAGACGGATGGGACGTGCACGGAGCGACGCTCACGGGTGCACCTGCTCTCACCACGCTCCAGGACTGGCAGCGCGATGCCGTCACCTGGTACGACGTCGATTTGCGACAGCGCGACGACGTGGGGCCGCTCATCGACGCGGCAAAGCCCGACGCGGTATTCCACCTCGCCGGAATCGCCTTTGTGCCCGACGCCGGTGCCGATCCCGGTGGGACGTGGGGCACGAACGTGCTGGCGTCGGTGCACCTGCTGGACGGCATCACAGTCCGACGAAAGGCGGGGACCATCGATCCGGTGGTGGTGATCGCCGGAAGTGGCGAGCAATACGGCGCGCACGCGGCGGCCGACCTCCCGCTCACGGAAGACGCCGAGCAGCGGCCAATGACGGTGTACGCCGCCACCAAAGTGGCTCAGGAGGTCGCCGCGCTCGCGCACTGGCGCGCGACAGGGACCAAAGTCATCGCGGCGCGCCCGTTCAACCATACGGGCCCGGGTCAGGCGACGTCGTTCCTCGTACCGGCTCTCGTCGAGCGGGCCCACGAGGCGAAAAAGCTCAAATCCAGGTCGATCCGTATTGGCAACGCGAACACCGTGCGAGATTTCCTGCACGTGGAAGACGTGGCTCGTGCGTACATCTACCTGGCACAACGCGGCGAGCCTGGCGAGGCATACAACATTTGCTCTGGCGAGGGAAAGAGCGTGTCGGAGTTGGCCCAACTGGTTCTGGAGCGCATGGAACTTGATGCACGTGTTGAATCGGATCCCGCATTGATGCGAGCCGTGGACGTTCCCGCGCTCGTTGGCAGTGCAGCGAAGCTCACGGCAGCCACGACGTGGACGCCGATGTGGCCAATCGAAATGGTCATTGACGAAGTGGTGTATGGCGAAGCGTACTGATCTCCACCGCATTCTCGTCATCGGATCCGGCCCGATCGTCATCGGTCAGGCGGCGGAGTTCGACTATTCGGGTACGCAGGCGGCGAAAGCGCTGAAGGAAGAGGGCTACGAAGTCGTCCTGGTGAATTCGAATCCAGCGACGATCATGACGGATCCCGAAGTCGCGGATCGCACATACGTCGAGCCGGTCACGGTCGAATTCGTCGAACGCATCATTGAGCGTGAAAAGCCCGATGCGCTGCTGCCCACGATGGGCGGACAAACGGCGCTCAACGTGTCGCTCGCGCTGTACGAGAGCGGTGTCCTCGCGCGGCACAATGTCGAATTGATCGGTGCGAACGCGCGCGCAATCAAAGTGGCGGAAGACCGCAAGCTGTTCGGCGAAGCGATGGAGCGCATTGGACTCAAGTGTCCGCAGGGCCGCATTGCGACGACGTGGGATGACGCACTCGAAATTGCGGACTTCACGGGATTCCCCGCGATCATTCGCCCGGCGTTCACGCTGGGGGGCTCGGGCGGCGGTATCGCGTACAACATCGAGGAGTACGAAGCCGCGGTGAAGCGCGGGCTGGCCGAGTCGCCGATCTCGCAAGTATTGATTGAACGATCGTTGCTGGGCTGGAAAGAGTTCGAGCTCGAAGTCATGCGCGACAAAGACGACAACGTCGTCATCATCTGCTCGATCGAGAATATCGATCCGATGGGCGTGCACACGGGCGACTCGATCACGGTCGCGCCCGCGATGACGCTGACCGATCGCGAGTATCAGACGATGCGCGACGCGGCGATCGCCGTGATTCGTGAGATCGGCGTCGACGCCGGCGGCTGCAACATTCAGTTCGCGACGAATCCAAAGACGGGCGAACTCATCGTTATTGAAATGAATCCGCGCGTGTCGCGCTCGTCGGCGCTCGCGTCGAAGGCAACGGGTTATCCAATCGCCCGCATCGGAACGAAACTCGCCGTTGGGTTGCGTCTCGACGAAATCCCGAACGACATCACGAAGAACACGCCGGCCTCGTTCGAGCCGGTGCTCGACTATGTCGTGGTGAAATGCCCGCGGTTTGCGTTCGAGAAATTCCCGGGCGCCGATCCGCGACTCACGACGCAGATGAAGTCCGTCGGCGAATCGATGGCGATTGGGCGCACGTTCAAGGAAGCATTCCAGAAGGGATTGCGCGCACTCGAGAACGGGCGCATTGGCTGGGCGATCGGGCAGCGCCTCGACGATGACCGGCTGGCCGATGACTCGCTCGAAACGCTGCAGGCCGCGCTGCGACAGCCGACGCCGGAGCGTGTGTTTCAGGTAAAGCGCGCGATGCGCGCGGGAATGACGGACGAAGAGATCTACGAGTTGTCCGCAATCGATCCGTGGTTCCTCGGACAGTTCCGTGAACTGCTTGTCGCGGAAGACGAGTACGTCGCTGCGAAGGTTGTCGACGCGCCGCTGTTGCGCCGCATGAAGTCGTTCGGATTCTCCGATGCGCAACTCGGACAGTTGCGCCACGAGAAAGAGCGTGATGCGCGCGCGCGCCGCTGGTCGCTGGGCGTGCGGCCCGTTTACAAAATGGTCGATACGTGTGCCGGCGAGTTCCCGTCGACGACGCCGTATCTCTACAGCTCGTACGACGAAGAAACGGAAGCAGAGCGCAGCGGACGCAAATCCGTTGTCATTCTCGGTAGCGGTCCGAACCGGATTGGCCAAGGCGTCGAGTTCGACTATTGCTGCGTTCGCGCGGTGCTTGCGCTGCGCGACCAGGGATACGAGACGATCATGATCAACTCGAATCCCGAAACCGTCTCGACCGATTTTGACACGTCCGACAAACTCTTCTTCGAGCCGCTGACCCTCGAGGATGTGCTCGAAGTCGTGCACCGCGAGCAGCCCGTGGGTGTGGTCGTACAACTCGGCGGACAAACGCCGCTCAAACTCACGAAGGGCCTCGAAGCGGAAGGCGTGCACATTCTGGGTACGTCGCCCGACGCGATCGACATTGCTGAAGATCGGCGGCGGTTCGACGAGATCGCGCGCAAGTTGGGCGTCGCGCAGCCGAGCAACGGGACGGCGACGAATCCAGAGGAAGCGGTGGCGGTCGCGAACCGGATCGGGTATCCCGTGCTGGTGCGTCCATCGTACGTGCTTGGCGGGCGCGCGATGCAGATCGTCTACGACGAAGCAGCGCTCCGCGATTATTTCGTGCGCGCGGTGCGCGTGTCGGAAGAGCGGCCCGTGTTGATCGATGCGTTCCTCGAGGACGCATTCGAAGCGGACGTCGACTGTATCGCGGACGGCTCGCAAGTCGTAATTGGCGGAATCATGCAGCACATCGAGGATGCGGGTGTGCATTCCGGCGACTCCGCGTGCGTGCTCCCACCACATCTCATTTCCAAAGAACACCAGGACGTCATGCGCGCGCATTCAGTGGCGTTTGCCAAGGCGCTCGGTGTCGTCGGATTGATGAACGTGCAGTACGCGATCAAGGATGGCGTGGTCTACGTGCTCGAAGTGAACCCGCGCGCGAGTCGCACCATTCCGTTTGTCTCGAAAGCGATTGGGGTGCCGCTCGCGAGTCTCGCGGCACGCGTCATGTTGGGCGAGACGCTGCTGGAACTCGGATTCACCGAAGAGATTGTGCCGACGCACGTGTCCGTGAAGGAAGCGGTATTCCCATTTAACAAGTTCCGCGAGTTCGATCCCATTCTCGGTCCGGAGATGCGCTCGACTGGAGAAGTCATGGGGATTGCACCTGACTTCGGCGTCGCATTCGCGAAAGCACAAATCGCTGCCGGCAATGCACTGCCGCGGACGGGTGCTGTCTTCGTGACCGTCAATGCGCGCGACAAGGCGCGCACGCTGCCGCTGGTGCAACGCCTGGCGCGACTCGGGTTCGCCATTCATGCGACCGACGGCACTGCGGCGTTCCTCGAAGAGCACGGACTCAAGGTGCAGCTCGTTCACAAAGTCGGCGCGGGCCGCCCCGACGGTATGGACCTGATCAAGAACGGAACGGTTCAGCTCTTGATCAACACACCGCTGGGCAAGCGCGCGCAAAAGGACGACTACACGCTGCGACAGGCGGCGATCGCGGCGCGATTGCCGTATACCACGACGCTCTCGGCGGCGCGCGCGGCGGTCGACGCGATTGAAGCGCTCCACTCGCACACCTTCGACGTGCGCTCGCTCCAGGAGTGGCACGAAACCGGGATTCTCTCGCGCTGATGGCCGAGAACGTCTTCGTCCACGAGTCGAGCTACGTCGATGACGGCGCGGTGGTTGGCGCCGGCACGAAGATCTGGCATTTCTGCCACATCATGCCTGGGGCGGTCATCGGCGAACGCTGCTCGCTCGGACAGAACGTTGTCGTCATGAGCAGAGTGCGCATTGGTGCGAACGTGAAGGTTCAGAACAACGTGTCGATTTACGAAGGCGTCGTTATCGAAGACGACGTGTTCTGTGGTCCATCGATGGTGTTTACGAACGTGATCAATCCGCGCAGTCACGTGGTGCGCAAATCGGAATACCAGCAAACGCTCGTGCGGCGCGGCGCGACGTTAGGTGCGAATTGCACCATCGTGTGCGGTGTGACCATTGGTGAGTACGCGTTTGTCGGTGCGGGTGCCGTGGTGACGAAGGATGTACCCGCATACGCACTGGTGACGGGCGTGCCGGGGAAGCGCGCGGGGTGGATGTCGGCGGCAGGTCACAAGTTGCGTGCCGATGGGAAACTGCCCGACGGGCGCGAGCGGTTGGTGTGCACTGTGACGGGCGCCGTGTACGGTCGCGAAGGGGACAAGGTCGCTCCATTCGGAGGCGCGGCGTGAGCACAGGAAACGTTCGCATCGCGCTCGTGGGGTGTGGGCGCATCGCGCAGAACCATTTCGACGCGATCAGCAGCGTCGACGGCCTTGAACTGGCTGCGGTGTGTGACTCCGATGCGGAGCGCGCGCGTTTGGCGGGCGAAGCGAACGGCGTCCCGCACTTTACGTCGTACGAAAAAATGCTGGCGAGCGCTGCGTGCGATGCAGTGGCCATCTGCACTCCGTCGGGACTGCATCCTGCGCATGGCGTCCTCGCTGCGAATGCCGGCAAGCACGTGATTTCGGAAAAGCCGATGGCGATTTCGTTGTCGGGGGCCGACGAACTCGTATCGGCGTGTGATGCGAAGGGCGTGCATCTCTTTGTCGTCAAACAGAACCGTCTCAATCCGGCGATTCAGATGTTGCGGCGCGCGGTCGACAAGGGGCGCTTCGGCCGTATTTATCTCGCCAATGCGACGGTGCGCTGGTCGCGCCCGCAGGAGTATTACGAAACGGCCGAGTGGCGCGGGACGTGGGAATTCGACGGGGGCGCGATCATGAACCAGGCATCGCACTATGTCGACCTCATTCAGTGGCTCGTCGGACCGGTCGAGAGCGTCATGGCAAAGACCGCGACCCTTGCGCGGCGTATAGAAACGGAAGACACAGGCGTCGCGCTCTTGAAGTTCCGCAACGGGGCGCTGGGCGTGATTGAGGTGACGATGCTGACGTATCCCAAGAACCTCGAAGGTTCCATCACGATCCTCGGCGAGAAAGGTACCGTGAAGGTGGGGGGGACGGCCGTCAATCGTGTGGACGCATGGCAGTTCGCAGATCATGACGACGACGACAAGCACATCGCGTCTGCGGCGACGAATCCTCCGACGGTGTACGGCTTCGGTCATGCCGGTTACTACCGGAACGTCCTGGCTGTGCTGCGGGGTGAGGCGAAGCCGGACACGGACGGGCGCAGTGGCCGCAAGTCGCTGGAGCTGATTCTCGGCATCTACGAGAGTGCCAAGACGGGACGCGAGGTCCCGCTGCCACTTCGCGCCAAGCTGTAGCGGAAATCACGCGGGTGCGGGTGCGCCATGGGTCTGGGTGGCGTGTGCTGACCACTAGATTCTCGATGCTTCTGGCTCGTTTCTGGTCTCTCGCTTCTTACTTCTCGCTTCTCGATTCTCGTCGTTCATGCCCGTTCCGCTGCTCGACCTGAAGGCGCAGTTCGCGACGATTCGCGATGACGTCACGGCGGCGATGACGGCCGTTGTCGAGGAACAGGTATTCATCCTCGGCGATCGGGTCGCGACGCTGGAACGCGAGGTCGCCGCGGTGTCGCGCACGAAACATGCGGTGGCGTGCGCGAGTGGAACGGATGCACTGTTGCTCGCTTACCGCGCCCTCGACATCGGTCGTGGCGACGAAGTGATCGCGCCGCCGTTCACCTTCTTCGCGACGGCCGGTGCGATTCACAACGTTGGCGCGACGCCGGTTTTTTGCGACATCGAGCCGCGGACGTTCAACATAGACCCCGCGGCCGCGGCGGCTGCACGCACATCGAAGACGAAAGCGGTCGTTCCGGTCGATCTATTCGGTCAGATCGCGCCTGTGGAAGAGATCGCTGCGAAGCTACCCGGATTGCCGATCATCGAGGACGCAGCGCAATCGATTGGCGCCCGGCGCAAGCAGGGCGGTGCGTGGCGCGTCGCCGGTGAATCCGTCACCATGGGAACGCTGTCGTTCTTCCCGTCGAAAAACCTCGGTGCGTTTGGCGACGCGGGAATGATCGTCACGCAGGACGACGCGCTGCGCGACCGGTTGATGCGACTTCGCACGCATGGTGGTGCGAAGACGTACTACCACGACGAAGTCGGGTACAACTCGCGACTCGATGCGCTGCAGGCCGCGGTATTGAGTGTGAAGTTGAAACGACTCGACGCGTGGAGCGCGGCCCGACGAGAGAACGCCGCGTATTACACGAAGGCATTTGCCGGCGCGAGCGACGTCGTCACTCCGTACATCGATCCGGCGAGCGAGCACATCTTCAATCAGTACACGATTCGCGTACCCAAGCGCGACGCGTTGCTCGCGCATCTCAAGGCAAACGGCGTCGGACACGCCGTCTATTATCCGCTGCCGCTGCATCTTCAGCCGTGCTTTGCATATCGCGGCTACAAGGAAGGCGCGTTCCCCGAATCGGAACGCGCATCGAAGGAAGTGTTGTCTCTCCCCATTTATCCAGAACTGACCGTAGCGCAGCGCGACGAAGTGGTGCGCGCAGTGCGCGGATTCTTCGGAGGCTGACCCACCAATGAGCAAGCGCACACGCGGGACGCAGTCCATGGCCGATCGTCTTCTCGCGCGATTCGCCGATCGCAAAGCAACGATCGGCGTGATCGGCTTGGGATATGTCGGTCTCCCGCTCGCGATGGAGTTCGCAGAAGCAGGATTCTCTGTCGTCGGGTACGACGTGAGCGAGCGTGTGGTGAAGCTGCTCCGAAAAGGCGAGTCGCACATTCAGGACGTGCCCGCGAAGCAGGTTGCGAAGCACGTGAAGGCCGGACGTTTCACGCCGACGACCGACGAGAAGGCGCTCAGCGAAGCCGACGCGATTTCGATCGCGGTGCCGACACCGCTCGCCAAGACGCGAGACCCGGACATGACGTACGTGATCTCGGCGGCCGAGGCGATTGCGCGTCAGGCGAAGAAGGGATCGCTGATCGTGTTGGAATCAACGACGTATCCCGGCACAACGCGCGAGTTGTTGCAATCGCGTCTCGAGGCGCGCGGGTACGTCGTCGGCGAAGACGTGTTTCTCGCGTTCAGTCCAGAGCGTGTTGATCCGGGCAACCCGACGTGGCACACCAAGAATACGCCGAAGGTCGTCGGTGGCATCACGCCTGAGTGTGTGCGGGTTGCGGTCGCGCTTTATAAGACGTGCATTGATACCGTTGTTCCGGTCTCGAGTCCTGAGGCTGCCGAACTCGTCAAGCTGTTGGAGAACACGTTCCGCTCCGTGAACATCGGCTTGGTCAACGAGATGGCGCTGGTGTGCGACCGGCTCGGCGTCGACGTGTGGGAAGTGATCGACGCTGCCGCAACGAAACCGTTCGGGTTCATGAAGTTCACGCCCGGTCCTGGCATTGGCGGGCACTGCATCCCGCTCGATCCGCACTACCTCGCGTGGAAGATGCGGCAGCTCAACTACAAAACACGGTTCGTCGATCTCGCGAGCGAAGTCAACAGCGCGATGCCCGAAGTGGTCGTCGAGAAGGTTTCGCGCGCGCTGAACGACGCGAAGAAATCCGTTCGTGGAAGTCGCGTGCTCGTACTTGGCGTCGCATACAAGCGCGACATCGATGACATGCGCGAGAGCCCGGCGCTCGACGTCATGCGCTTGCTCGAAGAACGCGGCGCGGACGTCGCGTTCCACGATCCGTACGTGCCGCGCTTCCATGAAGATGGACGCGAACACGTCGGCGTCGATCTGTCCGATAAAGAACTCAGTCGCGCCGACATCGTCGTGCTCGTGACCGATCACCGCAAAGTGGATTATCAGCGCGTCGTAAATCGGGTTTCGTTGCTCGTCGACACGCGCAACGCCACTGCGTCGCTCAAGCCGGGCAAGGCGCGCATTCTCCCGCTCGCAGCGCCGGCGAGAGCTGCGAAATGAAAGTCGCCGTCATTGGGACCGGTTACGTCGGGCTCGTCGTTGGCGCGTGCCTCGCGGAAACCGGGAATGACGTGGTATGTGCAGACGTCGATGCGGGCAAGATCGACGGTCTGAAGAAGAACGTTCTCCCGATCTATGAGCCCGGGCTCGAAGATCTCGTCGAGCGCAATCAGCGCGAAGGCCGCCTCGCGTTCACGACCGATCTGAACTCGGCGGTCGCCGGCGCGCACGTCGCGTTCATCGCGGTGGGCACACCGCCCGACGAAGACGGGTCCGCGGATTTGCGCCACGTCATCGCGGCGGCGGAACAGATCGGGAAAGCGGCCACGCGTGAACTGGTCGTGGTCACGAAATCCACTGTGCCGGTTGGCACTGCGGCAAAGGTGGCCGCGGCGCTTGCGAAGCATGCCAAGGTCAGCATGCACGTGTGCTCGAACCCGGAGTTTCTGAAGGAAGGTGCGGCAGTTGATGATTTTCTCAAGCCGGACCGTGTGGTCATCGGTGCGGAGAGCGACTTCAGTCGGAGCGTGATGGCGGAGTTGTATTCGCCGTTCGTGCGCACCGGCAAGCCGATCATCTTCATGGACATTCCGTCGGCGGAAATGACGAAGTACGCGGCAAATGCCATGCTCGCGACGCGCATTTCGTTCATGAACGAAATTGCGAACTTGTGCGAGAAGGTTGGCGCCGACGTGGACCTGGTGCGCCGCGGGATCGGCAGCGACTCGCGTATCGGGTCGTCGTTTCTTTTTCCCGGCCCCGGATACGGCGGATCGTGTTTCCCGAAGGACGTGCAGGCCCTGCTGCGCACGGCCGAAGAGATCGGAAGTCCGATGCGCGTCGTCGCTGCGGTCGAAGACGCCAACGAACATCAGAAGAAACGGCTTTTTGCAAAGGTGCGCGCAGCACTCGGCGGTGCGGTGAAGGGAACGCGCGTTGCGCTCTGGGGCCTCGCGTTCAAGCCGAACACCGACGACATGCGCGAAGCACCGGCGCTCATGCTGATCGACGAACTCATTGACGGCGGGGCGAGCGTGGCGGCGCACGACCCCGCGGCGATGCACGAAGCGAAACGCCGTCTGAAGGATCGCATCACGTATGGTGAGAACATGTATGACGTTCTGCCCGGCGCTGATGCACTGGTTGTGGTGACCGAATGGAACGCGTACCGCAACCCGGACTTTGCGCGCATCAAATCCGCAATGAAACGCGCCGTGATCATTGACGGGCGCAACCTGTACGACCACACCAAACTGGAATCGATGGGCTTCATCTACGACTGCATCGGCAGAACGGGCGCATCAGCTGCTGCGCCGCGCGCGGGGGCCAAATCGTGAGAGTGCTCATCACCGGCTCCGCCGGATTCCTGGGTTCGCATCTCGCGGACAAGTTCCTGAGCGAGGGACACTCGGTCGTCGGGCTCGACAACTTCCTGACAGGAAACGCGGCCAACATCGCGCACCTGACCGGGAACGAACGATTCACGTTTCTCCGGCATAACATTTCCGAGTTCACATACGTCGCGGGTGACCTCGACGGCGTGCTTCACTTTGCGTCGCCGGCGAGCCCCATCGACTACCTCAAGCTGCCGATTCAAACGCTCAAAGTCGGCGCGCTGGGTACGCACAATGCGCTCGGAATTGCCAAGGCGAAGGGCGCGCGGTTTCTGCTGGCTTCGACGTCCGAGGTATATGGCGATCCGCTCGAGCATCCGCAGCGGGAGACGTATTGGGGCAACGTGAACCCCATTGGTCCGCGCGGGGTGTACGACGAAGCGAAGCGTTTCGCCGAAGCGATCACGATGGCGTACCACAGGTACCACGGCGTGGATACGCGCATCGTCCGCATTTTCAACACTTACGGACCGCGCATGCGTCCCAACGACGGCCGCGTCGTGTCGAACTTCGTCGTCCAGGCGCTCAAAGGCGAACCGCTCACGATTTATGGCGACGGGTCGCAAACTCGTTCGTTCTGCTACGTGTCTGATGAGGTGGAGGGGATCTACCGGTTGTTCACCGGTGGAGACCACGATCCGGTCAACATCGGCAATCCGACGGAATTCACCGTGCGTCAACTGGCAGAAATGGTTCGTGAACTCACCGGCAGTCGCTCGGCGATCGAGCTGCACCCGCTGCCAACGGACGATCCGCGCGTGCGCAAGCCCGACATTTCGCGCGCGAAATCGCTGCTCGGCTGGGAGCCGCAGGTGCACGTGAAAGAAGGGCTTCAGCACACGATCGATTACTTCCGTTCGCGCGTGAGCTCGGGAGCAACAGCGCGGTGACGGCTCGCCGATTGCGCACGCGCGCGCTCCTCGTCTGTGCGGTGTTCGCCGCGGCGTTTGCGTCCGGCGCGTGCCGGCGCGGATTCCAGGTCCGCGATTACCCGTCGCCGCAGGAGCTGTACATCGCGGGAATGGAGCAGTTCCGCCAGGAGAAATGGAAGAATGCGGTAACCGCGCTGGACCAGGTCGTCGTATTGCTTGGACCGCGCGACACGCTGCTGCCGCGCGCGCATCTGTACCTCGCGCAAGCGCACGCACATCGCGATCACTTTCTGCTCGCGTCGAAGAGTTACGAAGATCTGTATCGCGGTTTCGCCGACGACACCCTGGCGGACGACGCGCTGCTCGGCATGGCAGATTCCGAAGCCAAGTTGTGGCGTCGGCCCGATCTCGATCCCGAGCATGGACGCAAAGCCTCGGAAGCGTACGCACTGCTACCGCGGCTCTATCCTGCGTCGCCCTTGATCGAGCGCGCGCAGCAAGGCGGACGGCGGCTCGCCGAAATGTTTGGCCGCAAGGACTTCGACATCGGCATGGGCCTGCTTCGCCGGAAGGCTGATATCTCAGCGCTCATCTATTTCAAAGCAGTGCTGGCCGACTATCCCGGCACCAAATCCGCGCGCGACGCGGGTCTGAAGATGGCGGAGATCTATCGCACGCTGAAATACACAGAGGATCTCGCTGAAACGTGCACGCAGCTCAAGTTGCTTTACGCCACCGACGGCGCAGTGCGGCAGATCTGCGGCTCAGCGGCGGTCGATAGCACGGGATAACGCGTGCGCCTGGGCGTGCTGGGCGGCACATTCGATCCCCCACACAACGGGCATTTGATGGTCGCGTCTGAAGCCTGCGTGGCGCTTCAGCTCGATCGTGTCCTGTTTGTGCCCAACGCGCGGCAACCATTGAAGGCAGATGGACCTGGCGCGGGCGCGCCAGAACGGCTGGAGATGGTGCGCCGGCTCTGCCAGGACGATCCGCGATTCGTCGTCGACGCGATTGAGATCGACCGCGGCGGGTTATCTTTTACCGTCGACACGCTCCGCGCCTTTCACGAACGGTATCCCGGCGCGGCACTCTTCCTGCTCATGGGAGACGACGTGGCGGCGACGCTGCCGTCGTGGCGGGAGAGCGAAACGGTGCGAAATCTGGCTGAAATTGTTGTCGTAACGCGCACCGGGACGCCGGCGACGTTTGGTGGCGAGCATCGTATCGCAACCCCACGCGTCGATATCTCGTCAACAGATGTACGAATGCGGGCCGCGCGTGGATTGTCGCTGAAGGGATTCGTGCCGGACTCTGTGGCGGAATTCATTCAGGCACGAGGCCTGTATCGCGATTCTCACGAACGAGACTACAGCGCGCCGCTGCGCGCGGAACCATAACGAATGATCAAGAAACTTCTCCAAGGTGTGTTTGGGACGCGGCACAGCCGCGAGCTCAAACGCATTCAGCCAATCCTGGCGGAGATCCGCGCGCACGGCGAACGGCTCAAGGGCGTCTCCGAAAGCACGCTCAAATCGCAAACGGAGAAATTCCGTACACTGTTGCGCGAACGAACGCACGAGCTCGAATCGCGCATTGCCTCGTTGAAGGAAGCGAAGCGCTCCGCCGCCGATCCGATGGAGCGCGAACGCCTCGACACGGAATTGAGTGGCCCCGACGGTCAGGGCGGTATCGAATCGGATTTGCGCGCGATCATCGCCCGCACGCTCGACGAACTGCTTCCTGAAGCCTTTGCGACCGTGCGGGAAGCGGCGCGGAGACTCGTCGGTTCGAAGGTGACCGTAACCGGTCATGAGCTCACGTGGGACATGGTCCACTACGAGGTGCAGCTGATCGGTGGTATTCAGTTGCACCTGGGCCGCATCGCCGAAATGGCCACGGGCGAAGGGAAGACGCTCGTTGCGACGCTGCCGCTGTACCTGAACGCATTGCCCGCGCGCGGCGCGCATCTCGTGACCGTCAACTCGTATCTCGCGCGCCGTGACTCGCAGTGGATGGGTCACTTGTACGGCTACCTCGGTCTGACGGTCAGCTGTATCGACGATACGGAGCCGGGTACCGCTGATCGTCGTAACGGGTACCTCGCGGACATCACGTACGGGACGAATAACGAATTCGGCTTCGATTACCTGCGCGACAACATGGTGGTCGCGTTGGAACAACGCGTGCAGCGTCCGCACGTGTTCGCAATTGTCGACGAAGTCGACTCGGTCCTGATCGACGAAGCGCGTACGCCGCTGATCATTTCGGGTCCCGTCAGCGGTGAGAGCGACGGCATGTATGCGCAGCACAACGGCGCTGTCGCGCGCCTGGCGCGCACGCAAACGGATCTCGCGAACGCACTGGTGGCGGACGCCGAGCGCGCGCTGGAGTCCAGCGACACGCAGCGCGCGGCACTGCTGCTGTACAAGGCGCGCCTGGGATCGCCGAAGAACAAGCGACTGCTGAAGGTGCTGCAAGAGACGGGTAACAAGCAGCTCGTGCAGAAGATGGAACTCGAGCACATCGCCGACAGAAAACTTCCGGCATCGAAACAGACGTACCGCGATCTCGAGGACGACCTGCTCTTCGTGCTGGATGAGCGCGGACATTCGGTGCACCTGACCGATCGCGGCGTCGATTTCCTCGCGCCGAGCGATCACGACCAGTTCGTGCTGCCGGATTTGTCGACCGCGGTGCACGCGCTGGATCGGGATCATTCGCTCAATGCCGAGCAAAAACTGCAGCGCCGGCAGGAACTCGAAGGAGAGTACGCGCGCAAAGCGGAGAAGCTGCACATCGTGCATCAGTTGCTTCGCGCGCACGCGTTGTATGAGCGCGATGTGAACTATGTCGTGCAGGAAGGACAGGTGTTGATCGTCGACGAGTTCACCGGCCGCACGATGCACGGCCGCCGCTGGTCAGAAGGCCTGCACCAGGCAGTGGAAGCGAAAGAGGCGGTGCAGGTGAAAGGCGAGACGCAAACGCTCGCAACGATCACGATTCAGAATTACTTCCGCATGTACGAGAAGCTCGCCGGCATGACGGGCACTGCGGAAACGGAAGAGACCGAGTTCTTCACGATTTACAAATTGCCGGTCGGCGTCATTCCGACGAACAAGCCCATGGTTCGCGATGACCGCCACGACTACATCTACAAGACGCGGCGCGAGAAATACAACGCGATCGTCGAAGAAACAAAGCGATTGCACGAACTGGGATTCCCGGTGTTGGTGGGCAGCGCGAGCGTCGAAGTGTCCGAAACGTTGTCGCGGTTGTTCAAGCGCGCAGGCATCAACCACAACGTGCTGAACGCGAAGTACCACCAGCGCGAAGCGGAAATTGTCGCCGGCGCGGGTCAGCCTGGCGCCGTCACCATTGCGACGAACATGGCCGGCCGCGGTACCGACATCAAACTCGGACCCGGTGTCACGGAATCGAAGCAATCGCGCGTGCTCGACCCGAATTCCGGCAAGGAAATCGAGATCACGGAAGTCGGTGGCCTGCACATCATCGGTTCGGAGCGCCACGAAGCGCGGCGCATCGACCGGCAGCTGCGCGGACGTGCGGGACGCCAGGGAGATCCGGGCGCGTCGCAGTTCTTCCTGTCGCTCGAAGACGACCTCATGCGGCTCTTCGGGACCGATCGCATTGCCAAGCTCATGGACACGCTTGGCGCGCAGGAAGGTGAAGTGCTCACCCATCCGCTGATTACGCGGTCGATCGAGCAAGCACAGAAGCGCGTCGAGTTGCAGAACTTCCAGGCGCGCAAACGTCTGCTCGACTACGACGACGTGATGAATCAGCAGCGCGAGGTGATTTACAACCTGCGCGCGTTCGCGCTCGAGGGCGGCGAGGAGCTGAAGGGCGAAGCGATCAAGATGCTCGAAGCGGCGATCGGTCGCCGCGTGGATCAGGCGCTCGCGGAGGTCGAGCCGCTGGATTGGGATCTCGATCTCCTGCGACAGGACCTCGTGATGCATTACTTGCTCAACGTGCGTTCCTTCGAGCAGGAAGGTGAGCATCCAACGAGCGCCGACGCGGCGAAAGAATCGGCCGTGGCCGAAGGGCGCAAAGCGTTCGAGCGAAAGCTCACGTCACTCGCGGAGTTCTCGGGGCGCCTGCTCGCGCTCGTCACGCTGAACGTGATTGACGAGAAGTGGAAAGATCACTTGTACGACCTCGATCAACTGCGTAACGCGATTCACTATCGGTCGTGGGGTCAGAAGGATCCGCTCGTCGAATACAAGCAGGAAGCGTACGGAATGTTTGAAGGGCTGATGCACGACATTCAGCACACGTTCACGGAACGCTTCCTGAAGGTGCAGCTGGTGTTCGATCAGCCTCCACCGCCGCCAACGCGATCCGTCGCACAGAATACGCCGGTCAAGAAGACGTTCAACGCGATGGGGATCGCGGAGGGTGCGGCCGGTGCACAATCGGGGAACGGCGACTCCGATGCACCCGCGGCGCCGTCGCGTCCCGAACCCACCGTGATCGGGGCTGGACGTGCACGCGGACTCGCGCCCGTCGGCAGTGCGCTCGAGTCCGCGCCGGATTTCAGCAATGTTGGTCGCAACGATCCGTGTCCGTGCGGGAGCGGTAAAAAATTCAAGAAGTGTCACGGGGCGTAGCGGAGCACACGTAGGACGCACGGCACGCGTGCGTTTTTGTGGTGACGCGTGCAGCAAAATGGTGACGAGGTTTTCTGCGCGCGACGTATCGTGGTGCATGTCCGCACCCACAGCATTTCGTATCCGCGAACTCCCGCACGACGAACGGCCGCGCGAGCGCCTGAAAGCGCACGGCGCGCAGGCACTGAGTACCGCGGAACTCCTTGCCATCTTGATCGGCTCAGGTACGGCACGACATTCCGCGCTCGAATTGGCGCATCAAGTGCTCGCGCGCAATAGTGGATCATTGCGTCGCGTGATTATCCAACCCATTGGCGCACTCACGTCCATCAACGGACTCGGCGCCGCGCGAGCCGTGACGATTCACGCGGCGCTGGAACTTGGCCGTCGCGCGCTCACCGAAGTGCGCGTCGAAGGCATGCCGATGCGCGCGCCGCGCGATGTCTACGCGGCGTACGCGCCGCGCCTGGAAGATTGTCCGGTCGAGGAGTTCCACGTTGCGATTCTCGATGGACACATGCGACTCGATCGCGACGTGCTCATCACGCGTGGAATCCTCAATTCGTCACTGGTCCACCCGCGCGAAGTATTTCGTGAAGCGATTGCCGAACGCGCTGCCGCGATCATCCTCGTGCACAACCACCCGAGCGGCGATCCCACGCCGTCGCCCGACGATCGCGAAATCACGCGGCAGCTCGTCGAATCCGGCGTGCTGCTGGGCATTCCCGTACACGACCATATCGTGGTGGGACGCGGGCGCTACTTGAGTTTTGCCGAGGCCGGGATTCTCTAGCGCTGCGCGGAATCCTCTGCACGCGCGGGACGTACCCTTGACGCGCCCCGAAGCGCCGTCACATTGCTCTGAACGTGGCTACCGCGCTCCGTACTGAGCTGATACCTGGTTGGTCCATTTCCCCCGAGGCTGCCGAGCGTCTCGACGGGGAATTGCTTGCGCGCGCCTATCGGTTCAGTGAACGCGCGCACGGGAACCAGGTGCGTAAGAACGGCGAGCCGTTTGTCACGCACTGTGTGCACGTCGCGCGCATTCTCGCCGACCTGGGCGTTGACTCGACAACGGTCGCATGCGGCCTGATGCACGACGTCGTCGAAGACACGCAATGCACGCTCGCCGATGTCGAACGCGAATTCGGAACGGAAATCGCTTCGATCGTCGACGGCGTGACGAAAATCGGCCATCTGCCGCTGACATCGACGGAAGACCGGCAGGTCGAGAACTATCGCAAGCTGTTGCTGTCGATCGCGAAGGACTTGCGCGTCATCCTGATCAAGCTGGCGGACCGGCTGCACAACATGCGCACGCTCGAGTTTCTCGCCGAAGCGAAGCAGCAGCGCATTGCCCAGGAGACGCGCGACCTGTATGCGCCGCTCGCGCACCGCTTCGGCATGGCAAAAGTGCGATGGGAACTCGAGGACCTCGCATTCAAGTTCCTGGAACCGAAGGAGTACAAAGAGCTCGCGGCGCTGGTTGCGCAAAAGCGCGCGGAGCGCGAATCGCTGATCAACGAGCTGTCCGAGCCGCTGCGCGATAAGCTGCAGGTCGCGAAGGTCCCGGTGTTCGAGATCGTCGGCCGCGCCAAACACTTGTGGTCGATTCACCGGAAGATGGTGAAGCGCGGCAAGCCATACGACGAGATTTACGATCTCCTCGCGATCCGCGTGATTGTCGATTCGGTGCAGGAGTGCTATCACGCGCTCGGCGTCATTCACGACGGCTGGACGCCGGTGCAGGAACGATTCAAGGATTACATCGCGTCACCGAAGTCGAACGGGTACCAGTCGTTGCACACGACGGTGTTTGGTCCGCGACGGTCGTTGTTCGAAATCCAGATTCGCACGCGCGACATGCACCGCACCGCGGAGTTCGGCATCGCGGCGCACTGGCGTTATAAGGACGGCCAGATGTCGGGCGACGAGCTGGATCGTGCGCTCGAGTGGTTCCGTCAGGTCGTCGAGATGCAGCTCGACGCGAAGACATCCGCCGAGTTGCTCGATTCGTTGAAGCTCGACCTGTATCAGGACGAGATCTTCGTGTTCACGCCGACCGGCGACGTGATTCAGCTGCCGCGCGGAGCCACACCGATCGACTTTGCGTTCGCCGTGCACACGGAAGTCGGCTTGCACACGGCCGGCGCGAAAATCGACGGGCGTATTGTGCCGCTGTCGCGCGAGCTCAAGAACTCCGAGATGTGCGAAGTCATCACGTCGCCGCACGCGCGGCCCAGCCGCGACTGGTTGTCGCACGTGATGACCGGCCGCGCGCGCCACAAGATTCGCCAGTGGTTGCGCAACGAAGAACAGCGTACCGCGACCACGCTCGGCCAGGAGATTCTCGATCGCGAACTGCGTCGCCGGAAATACGCCAAGCTGTCCGCGGATGAGATCGGCGAGGCGGCGAAAGCGCTCAAGCTCAACGACACCGCGCATTTGCTGGCGTCGATTGCACAAGGCGATGTGAGCGTGACGCAGTTATTGCGCGCGCTCCATCCAGAACTCGATGAAAAGACTGAGCCGGCGCTGCGCGCGAGTCCCATCGAGCGGCTCGTCGAACGATTCCGCGGCCGTGCGGGGAAGGCAATTCGGATTCATGGCGCCGACGGTTTGATGGTGCGCTATGCACAATGCTGCCAGCCCGTGCCGGGCGATTCTGTGGTCGGGTACGTTACGCGCGGCCGTGGCGTGAGTATTCATCGCGCCGATTGTCCGAACCTGCTGCTACTCGCGCACGAGCCCGAACGGCGCCTGGAAATCGATTGGCAGGAGGGCGCGGGTGAGCGGTTCCTGGTTCGTCTCGCGATGGCCGGCTACGACCGGCGCAACTTGTACGCAGACCTCGCCGCGGCGATGAGTACCACTGGCAACGATATTCGATCTCTCGAACTGCGGACGGTGGATGGCCGCGTGACCGGCAGCGCCCTCGTCGAGGTGGAAAACCTTAATCACCTGAAGAAAATCATCGCGGCCGCGCGGCGCGTAAAAGGAATTACCGAAATCCAGCGCCGCGAGCGACTCGCCGAAGAAGAAGCCGGGTGAGTCGCTAGTTTTCGCGCATGTACTCAACACTTCTCGTTGTTCACTCGTGGCTGCGATGGGTCGCGCTCGCAGCGGTCGTGCTGGTGTTTTTGCGCGCGGTGCGAGGCGCGATGTCATCCGCACCATGGACGAAATCCGATTTCACATGGATGAAAGGCGCCGCGCATGCGTTGACCGCGCAAGTGATGATCGGTGTGGTCCTCTACGCGGTCAGCCCGTACATCCGTTCGTTGCTGGCGAACATGGGCACAACAATGAGCGAACGCGGGTCGCGATTGTTCGCCGTAGAACACGGCGTCGTGATGATCCTCGCAGTGGCGCTCACGCACATCGGTGCCGCGCGCGTCGCGAAGGCGGCGGATGACAAATCGAAACACGCGCGCGCGGCCGTGTTCTTTGGTGTCGCGTTGCTCCTGATCGGCTACGGCATCCCGTGGATGCGCCCGATGTTCAGAATGGGGATGTAGCGGCTACTCGGCGCGGTCGATTTCTTCGCGCAGCGCCTCGAGTTCAGCGATGGTTTCCAGGTCCTTTGGTCTGCCTGCGGCGCGTTTGACGCGAATGAGCCAAGGCAGATCGAGCACCTTGGTCGCATTGCCGAAGATCGTGAGCTCGACGGTGTGCCGCGCCAGCTGTTCGTACGTTCCTCCGCCCGCGATCTCACCGAGTAAATCGATGTCGCCGGCGGTGGTGGTGAGTGTGAAGTTGAGGCCGGCGCGAAGTGTTGCTGCCGACCAATCGAATGGCAGGCCGATGGGCGCGCCGCGCAGATACGGCTTGAGTGGGCGCAGGGCGGTGACAATCCGCTCGAGATTCGCCCCGTCACGCCCGTAGGAAACATCGATGTCCTGTGTGACGCGCGCCGATCCGTGTGCGCGCGCCGCAACGCCGCCGACGATGATGAACTCGACTTTCGCCTTGTGCAGCGCGGCGAGGAGTCGCTCGAGTCCGGTCACCGTTTCGCCTGACGCGCTCGCATGGAGCGACGCAGCTCGGAGCCAAACAACTGCAGTTCGCCGAGCGACCGCAAGCGCTGGTCGACGCTCCTGCGCAGGTTTTCACGAAGCAGGGTGCGGTCGACGTCCCGTTTGTACCTCTCGACCGTTTCGTCGGGTGCCGTGCGCGATACGAGTTCGATGCTGACGTCCGCACCAAGCGCCGCAGCGATCCGTTCGAGCGTCTCGAGCGTTGGATTGCCGCGGCCGCGTTCGAGCCGGGCGAGCGCCGGCTGCGGCATGTTCGCTTTGCTGGCGACGGCCCGCTGGGTTAAGCCCGCGCGTTCGCGCGCGTCGATCAGCGCCTGCGAGAATTGGGTGATATCCATAAGTGCATCGAAGATAACATATATAGTATCACGTTGCCAGCGAGCTTGCACGCGGAATGATGCGCCGGGACGTCAGCGACGCGTCAGCCGGCGCTCCCGAACAAACACCGACACACATACATTAGACCATGGCTCGCGCCGAGTTCGAACTCAAAGCCCCGTTTGCGCCCGCCGGCGATCAGCCTCGGGCGATCGCCGAATTGTCGGCAGGACTCGAGCGCGGCGACCGTTTCCAGACGCTTCTCGGAGTCACCGGTTCCGGAAAGACGATGACGATCGCGAATGTCATCGCCGCGCACGGACGGCCGACGCTCGTGATGTCGCACAACAAGACGCTGGCCGCGCAGCTGTATGGCGAATTGAAGGGATTCTTTCCGAACAACGCCGTCGAGTATTTCATCTCGTACTACGACTACTACCAGCCCGAAGCGTACGTCCCGTCGTCGGACACCTACATCGAGAAAGACGCATCGATCAACGAAGACATCGACCGGTTGCGCTTACGAGCGACGTCGTCACTGATGGAGCGCGACGATGTCGTCATCGTGGCCACGGTGTCCGCGATTTATGGCTTGGGCGATCCCGAGACGTACGAGAAATCCATGGTCCGGCTCGATGTCGGACAGAAGATCGCACGCGACGAGATCCTGCGTTCGCTCGTGCGCATCCAGTACCATCGCAACGACGTGGGATTCGAGCGCGGCATGTTTCGCGTGCGCGGAGATACGGTCGAGATTTTTCCCGCGTACGAAGAGCAAGCGGTGCGCGTCGAGATGTGGGGCGACACTATCGAGCGCGTGTCGAAGATCAATCCGCTTACCGGCGAAGCAATCGCAAAACTCAACCGCGCTGCGATCTATCCCGCGAAGCACTTCGTGACGACGCGACCGACGCTCGAGCGCGCGATCAAACTGATTCAGGGCGAGCTTGGCCCGCGCCTGGAAGCGCTGCGCGGGGCGGGGAAGCTGCTCGAAGCGCAGCGGCTGGAATCGCGCACGAACTTCGACGTTGAAATGATGATGGAGATCGGGACGTGCGCGGGCATCGAGAACTATTCGCGCCATCTCTCTGGCCGCGCAGAAGGTGAACGCCCGGCGGTCCTCTTCGACTATTTCCCTGACGAATTCCTCGTCGTCGTCGACGAGTCGCACGTGACGCTGCCGCAGGTGCGCGGCATGTACAACGGCGACCGCGCGCGCAAGCTCGTGCTCGTGGACTACGGCTTCCGGCTTCCGAGCGCGCTCGACAACCGCCCGCTGATTTTCGACGAGTTCCTCGCGCTCACGCCGCGCGCCGTTTTCGTGTCGGCCACTCCGGCTGAATTGGAGCTTCAGCTTTCGGAGGGAGTCGTCGTCGAGCAGATCATTCGACCGACGGGTCTCGTCGATCCCGAAATCGACGTGCGGCCCGCGCGCACGCAGGTCGACGACGTGCTGGCCGAGATCAACGAGCGCGTGGCCGCGGGCGACCGCGTGCTCGTCACGGTGCTGACCAAG
>DATELA010000095.1:0-2158 GCA_035277145.1 Gemmatimonadaceae bacterium
CGCGCTGCCAACCGGCGTGCGCGGTGCGCGCGGCGGTCGCGTTCATAGGCATGAATCGAGTGAATTGACGCGGCGCAACAAAATCGCGCGCGTCACGCCAGATACCCGCGGCAACACCCGCGAGCGCGCCGGCACCCAGCGCCGTCGTCTCTACGGCGTCGGGTCGCTCGACCGGCGCGCCAAGCACGTCGGCCTGGAACTGCATCAACCAGTCATTGGACGTGGCCCCGCCGTCGACGCGCAGCGCATCGAATGCATTTGCAGCTCCGCTCTCAGCACGCATCGCGGCGAGCACATCCGCGGTCCCATACGCCATGGCTTCGAGCGCCGCACGAACGAAATGCGCGCGCCCCGTTCCGCGCGTCAATCCCACAATTGTGCCTCGCGCGTTCGGTTCCCAATGCGGCGCACCAAGTCCCGTGAGTGCGGGAACGAAATACACGCCGTCGTTGCTCGCAAGCGACTTGGCGATCGCTTCGGTCTGCCCGGCGCTTTCGATGATGCCGAGTCCGTCGCGCAACCATTGCACCGCAGCGCCGGCTATGAAAATGCTGGCCTCGATCGCGTACGCCGTCTCGCCCGTCAGACCACACGCGATCGTCGCGAGCATGCCTTCACCGGGATGCGGACGCGTATCGCCCGTGTGCATCAAGAGAAACGCACCGGTGCCGTACGTGTTCTTCGCTTCACCCGCGCGCACGCATGCGTGTCCGAACAATGCAGCCTGCTGATCGCCGGCCACGCCAAGAATCGGAATCGCGCGTCCGAAGTGTTCAGCAGCGGCAACACCGAATGAACCCGACGACGCGCGCACGTCGGGGAGCATTGCTCGTGGAACACCGAACAGATCGCACAATTCCGGGGACCACGCTCGCGTGTTGATGTCGTACAACATGGTGCGCGATGCGTTGGTCGGATCCGTCGCGTGTACCTCGCCGTTGGTCAGTCGCCACACGAGCCACGAGTCCACCGTACCGACGATGATGTTCGCGTCGCGGCGCGGCGCGCGATTCGCGAGCAACCACTCGATCTTCGTCGCCGAGAAATACGGATCAACAACGAGTCCCGTGCGTTCGCGAATGTCGGCTGCGCGCGGTGCGAGTTCGGCGCAACGCGCCGCCGTGCGGCGATCCTGCCAAACGATGGCCGTGCCAACCGGTTCGCTCGTCGTGCGATCCCACATCACAACAGTTTCTCGCTGATTCGTCAACCCGATGCAGTCCGGCGCAACACGCGACTCGGCGATCGCTTCGCGGGCGGCGTCGCGCGTCGCAGTGAACAGCTCGTTCGGATCGTGTTCGACCCACCCGGGCTTGGGGAAATGCTGCGTGATTTCGCGGTAGCCACGACCAACGATGCGACCATCGGCGGACACGACCAGCGCCGTTGTACCGGTGGTTCCTTCGTCGAGCGCAAGTACGTGCTTCATGATGCGAATGCGTACGGCGGCTTGTGCACGCCGCGATCGGTAATGATGGCCGTAATCAATGATGCCGGCGTGACATCGAACGCCGGCGCCCACACGGGGACATCGTCCGGAAGGACGCGCGCGCCGCCAAACGCGAACTCATCGCGTGATCGCATTTCAATCGGAATCGCCGCGCCATCGCGCGTCGCCGGATCGACGGTAGACCACGGCGCGAGCACATAGAAAGGAATGCGATGGTGCGCGGCGGCGACCGCGAGCGCGTACGTACCGACTTTGTTCGCGGTGTCGCCATTCGAGGCGATGCGGTCCGCGCCCACGAGCACCGCGTGCACTTTTTTCTCGCGCATCAGCGCCGGCGCGGCACTATCCGCAATCACCGTCACCGGAATTCCCGCGCGGTGGAGTTCCCACGCCGTCAGGCGCGCGCCCTGCAACAACGGCCGCGTCTCAGTCGCAAACACGCGCACGTCGCGTCCGTCCGCGCGCGCAGCATAAACAACGGCCAGCGCCGTCCCCGCGCCGGCGGTCGCGAGCGCACCGGTGTTGCAATGCGTCAGCACGCACGGTGCGTCGCCAAGTAACGCGAGTCCGTGCGCGCCGATCGCGTCGCCCATTGCGAGATCTTCGTCGCGAATGCGACCAACTTCGTCGATCAACGCACGCTGCAACGCGTCCGCGTCGCCGGCGACACCGCGTACGTGACGCACGCATCGGTCAATAGCCCATGCA
>DATELA010000096.1:0-41315 GCA_035277145.1 Gemmatimonadaceae bacterium
CGTCGTCGACGCCGCGCTCGCGCAGGGCGCGCTCACTCCTGCCCCGGCGCGGCGCACCGGCGAAGGCCGCGGCCCATTCCCGCGCCTCGTGCTGCAGAACGTCATGATCATCGACGGCACCGGCGGTCCGGCGCGCGGTCCGATGAACATCGTGATCGAGAACAATCGCATTGCCTCGATTGGCGGCGGTGGAGGAGGCCGCGGCGGACGTGGCGGTGCCGACGCGCAGGCCGAGGTCATTGACGGTCGCGGGATGTATGTGATGCCCGGCTTGATCGACATGCACGTGCACGCGGGCGGTGCGCCGAAGAATGCAGACGCCGAATACGCGTACAAGCTCTGGCTCGGCCACGGCATTACCACTGTGCGCGGCGTGCCACTCGGCAGCTTCGAGTTTACGAAAGCAGAGCAAGCGCGCAGCGCGCGAAACGAAATCGTTGCGCCGCGCATCGTGAATTATCAGCGCCCCGGTACCGGACAGGGTGCGCCGCCCGGAGCAACAAACTCACCGGAGCAAGCGCGAGCGTGGGTGAAGTGGGCCGCGCAGCAAGGCATCGACGGTCTCAAACTCGACGCGCACGATCCGGAGATCATGGCCGCGTTGATCGATGAAGCGAAGCGGAACAACCTCGGCACCGTCGCACACTTGTCGCAGATGGGCGTGGGCCGCATGGATGCGCGTGATGCGGCGCGACTTGGACTCGGCACGGTCACCCATTTCTACGGGTTGTTCGAAGCGCTGCTCAAGGACTACACCGTGCAGCCGTGGCCCGTCGACTACAACTACAACGACGAAGCGCACCGGTTCGGTCAGGTCGCGCGCTTGTGGGACAAGATTTATCCGCCGGGCAGTCCCGAGTGGAAAGAGTTGATCAAGGAATTCAAGACGCTCGGCACGACGCTCGATCCAACGATGACGATCTATTCCGCGGGTCGCGACGTCATGCGGACGCGTAACGCGGATTGGCACGCGAAGTACACGCTGCCGTCGATGTGGGAGTTCTTCGAACCGAGCCGCGACAGTCACGGATCGTACTGGTACAACTGGACGACGTTCGACGAAATCGCGTGGCGCAACTTCTACCACGTGTGGATGCAATTCCTCAACGATTACAAGAACGCCGGTGGTCGCGTCACGACGGGATCAGACGCGGGCTTCATCTACGAGTTGTACGGTTTCGGCCTGATTCAGGAACTCGAGATGTTGCAGGAAGCAGGATTCCATCCGCTCGAAGTGATTCGCTCAGCGACTCTCTACGGCGCGGAAACTCTCGCGCTGCCGAAAGGCAAACCGATCGAATACGGAATCATTCGGCCCGGGTTGCTCGCGGATCTCGTGGTCGTCGATCGCAATCCGCTCGAGAATCTGAAAGTGTTGTACGGAACGGGCGCGATAAAACTGAACGATTCGACGGGGCAGACTGAGCGCGTCGGCGGTGTGAAGTACACGATCAAAGACGGCATCGTGTACGACGCGAAGAAGTTGCTCGCCGATGTAGAAGCAATGGTCGCGAAACAAAAAGCGACGCCGCCGCGAAGAGCGCAGCAGTAACTGCAGGAGCGAGGAGCGAGTAAGAGGAGCAAGAAGCGAGTTGAAGGAACGAGGGCACGGAGAGGATGAGAAGTGCGTTCTCACTCTGTCAGTGCCCTCATTTCTTTACCTCCCTGCTTGATCCTCTAACTCGATCCTCGATCCTTCTATTCGCTCCTCGATCCTTGTCGTTCAATGCGCCGCTGCGGCAACGATGGTCAGCGCCCGTTCGATGCCGCGCAATCCGTCGGTGTCGTCGTACCATTCCGTCGTCGTGTGTACCGCGCCGCCAAGTCCGCCGCCGCCGATGGCGATTGCGGGAATTCCCATTGAGAGCGGCACGTTCGCATCGGTGGATGCGTGCGCGAGTTCGGGTTCACGCGCGATGAGTCGCGTGGCGCGCTGCGCGATGTCGACCAAGGATTCGCTGGCCGGAATGTCGCCGGCGGGTCGAGATCCGATCAGCGCGAAGTGAGCGGTGAGCGGCGACGTATCGGCGCGCCGAAGGGCGTTCGCTTCGAGCGTCGTTTGTGCAACGATCCCGCGCAGCGCGTCTTCGAGTTGCGCAATCGGTGTTTCACTCAACGAACGAATGTCCGCCTCGAACCACGCGCTCGCGGGAATCGAATTCACCGACAGCCCGCCGCCGGTTTGCGCCACCGTGAGTGTGGTGTGAGGATCTGACGGGAGCGGCAGCGCAGAGAGTTTTGCGATCGCAATCGCACTCGCGTGGACGGGGTTCACTGCGCCGAAATCGGTCCACGAATGTCCGCCTGGTCCGTCGAACGTCACACGAAACCGCCGCGAACCGACCGCGCGATGCACGATGCGCGTGTCACCCGTACCGTCGAGCGCGATTGCCGCGCTCGCTTGGTTGTTCGCGAAGAAGTGTTTTGCGCCGCGCAGATCCCCGTGGCCTTCCTCGCCGGTCGTGGCGACGAACCTCAGGGGTCTGCGCGGCGCGATGCGCGCGTCGCGCATCGCGCGCGCAATCGCGAGCATGGCCGCGAGTCCGCGTCCGTTGTCACCGATGCCGGGCAGATGAACGCGTGTGCCGTCGTGCTGCGCATGCGAAATCGCGCTGCGCGGAAACACCGTGTCGAGGTGCGCGCACACAACGACGGGCGCGTCGCTCGATGTTCCCGCGAATGTACCCGCAACATTGCCGGCGTCGTCGGTGCCGATGTCGGTGAGTTGGAGCGCGCGAAATCGTTGCGCGACCCATGTGCCGCGCTGCTGCTCTTCACCGGTTGGCGCGGGGATTTCACTGACGGTGATTTGCTCGGCGAGCACGTCCGCCGCGCGCGCCGCGAGCGCGGCGCGCGCGGGGGCGAGCGAGCCGTGGAGGTGTGCGACGTCGAGCCGTGCCGTCACCCGGTCGCGCGAATGCGCTGCTTCTGCACCTTCCAGCGGCCGTCGATCAAGCGGAGCGTCAATTCAACCACCGTCGTGCGGACGCGGGTCGGTGGATCGCCGAAGTTGCTGTTGTAGCGCGCGATCACCCGCGCGCTGTCGGTCCAGATCGCAGGATCGCTGAACGCAATCACGCCCACGATGTCGCCCTGCAGCCGGCACTGCGTTCGCATCACGTTGCACTCGGGTGACGTCAATTCCGTCGCCGCAGTTTCAATGCGTTCACGCTTGGCCCAGTCTTCGGGGCGCGGGTGCTCGCGTCGGGACATCAGAGGCGGCAGCAGTCGCTTACCCGTGTCCGCGACGACGCGATCGAGCACGACGCGCCCGAACGGAAATTCCATCCGGATTTCGCCGAGCGCAGCCTGCATGACCGGGCCGATCAAGAGCGAATCGGAGATTTGCGAGGGCGGCGCGACGGGCCTGCTGCCCGACACCTGCGCGTGCGCAACCGCAGTCAGGGCCGTAGTGCCGATGGCGAGTGCGAGGGCAGCTCCGCGGAGTGTCGTTCCCATGACGTAACTCTACCCGTTGCGCGGGCGTTCGTTACCAGGCAGTCTTGGTTGCCAACTGAAACGGGTCATCCCGGATTGCCGTACGGCGTGCACGGTTTATGAGGCAATGAAAGCGTGATGATCAACGCAACTGCAACCGAAGCATCCGCAATGACGACGCAAGGCCGAACCGATGCGCCCGTACCCGCGAGTGTGACACCGATCGCGCCGCAGGCCGCACCGCAAACGATGTGCGGTATCGCCGGCGTTACGAGCCCGCTCGCCACGTATCGGGGCTTGAACGCACAAAAGAGCGAGCTGGCATCGCAGCGTTCGACGTTAGTTGAGCGGCGGGACGCTTGGGCTCGGCGTCTGCAGAATGGCCCCGAACGCGGTAGCGCGGACGAGGCAGGGATTCTTGAGCGGGTCAAAGCGATCGACGCCCAGCTTGCGGTGGTCGACGCCGCCATCGCCGAGAACAACGGAAAACTCGCCTGCATGGCCGCTGTGCCTGGTGCGGTGCCCGGACCGGCGCCGCGCCTCCCCGGCGATCGGAACGACGATCTCGCGATCGCAGGGCTGTTCCTCAGCGCGCTACTGGCTGCACCGCTCGTCTTTGCCTGGTCGCGCCGCATCTGGCGCCGCGGCACGCAACTCGTGCCGTTCATGCCCCGCGAACTCGAGGAGCGTCTCACGCGCATCGAGCAAACCGTCGAATCCGTCGCGGTCGAAGTGGAACGCGTCGGCGAAGGACAGCGGTTCGTGACCAACTTGTTCGCGCAAAACGGCGTGCCTGCAATCGGTGCGGGCGGCATGGAGCCGGTCGACGTCAGGCAACGCGAGCGCGTCGCTCAGGAGCGCCTCGATCGATAAAGCAACGCTGTTGGAGGACATCGGTGGGTTTCTGCTCATTGTCCTCATTGTCGGCGCTGTTGTCGCAGCGATCATCTATGCGCAGGTCCTCGCGCGCCGCCGGCGCGAAGCAATGGCCGCATGGGCTCGCGCACGCGGGTTGACCTACACGCCCGAGAAACAGCGGGCCGTCGACGACGCATTTCCGTTTTCATGTTTGCACCGGGGCGACAACCGGTACGCGTACAACGTCATGCAGGGACGTTGGCGCGAGTTCGATGTCTACGCGTTCGATTACCACTACGAAACGCACAGCCACGACTCCAAAGGCCGCCGTCAAACGCATACGCACACGTTCTCCGCCGTCATTGTCACGCCGTCGTTCCCCATCAAGCCGCTGCTGATTCGCACCGAAGGCTTCTTCGACAAAGTCGGCGAGTTTTTCGGCGCCGACGATATCGATTTCGAGCTCGCCGAATTCAGTCGCGAGTTCTTTGTGAAATCACCTGACCGGCGCTGGGCGTTCGACGTCTTGCATCAGGAAGCGATGGAGTTCCTCATGCAATCCCCGCGCTACACGCTCGAATTCCAGAACGGCTCGGCCATTGCCCTTACCGACGCGACATGGGCGCCTGACGCATTCGACGCCGCGCTGAAAGTCGTGGGTGGTTTGATCGAGCGCATTCCGCAATCCGTCGTTCGCGAACTCAAAGGGAGCGCGTAATGGAACCCAGTGCGGTGCTGACGATCGGCATTGGCGCGGTACTCTTCGTTGTTCTGTGGGTCGTGCTGGCGTACAACGCACTCGTTCGCCTGCGCAACCATTGCGTCGAGTCGTGGGCCGACATCGACACGGAACTCAAACGCCGTCACGACCTCGTGCCGAATCTCGTCGAGACGGTGAAGGGATATGCGGCGCACGAGCGTGGAGTGTTCGAGCGCGTGGCGCAGGCGCGCAGTGCGGCGCAAGGCGCGCATACATCGCCATCCGCGCAGGCGCGCGACGAGAACGCACTCATCGGCGGGTTGCGACAATTGATGGTCGTCGCCGAAGCGTATCCCGACCTGAAAGCGAATCAGAACTTTCTGTCGCTGCAGCAGGAGTTGGCGAACACAGAAGACCGCATTCAGCGCGCGCGCCGGTTCTACAATGCGAACGTGCGCGATCTCAACACGCGCATCGAAGTGATTCCGTCGAGCCTCATCGCGAACTGGTTCAAATTCCAGAAGCGCGAGTATTTCGAAATCGACGACGCGACCGCACGTCAGACACCGTCCGTCAAACTCGGCTGACCTCTACGGGTTGATCGTGACCGTGAGGTTGCGCGGCGTGACGGAGATCGGCGATCCAAGCTGATTCGCGGCAGACCCGATCGAAGCAGTGATGTTCGAGTTCACGGTCGATGCGGTCGCGGCCGCGGTGAGCGTGAGGTTGTACATCGTGAAGCTCGTCGTCGCGCCGGTTGCCGAGAAACCGGACATCACGATTTGTCCCGTCGTTGCGTTCGGAATCACCGTGCCGCCGGGCCAGTTGCCGGGCGCCTGACTCTGCAGCGTGAATCGTGCTGGGTCCCACGTCACCGTAACGGTGATTGACGCGATGTCGGTGGTTCCCGCGTTGGAAAGATCGAGCAGCAGTGGAATCGAAATGTTTTGCGTGCCACTCACCGTCGCCGTCGCAGCCGCAGACACGTTGAGCACGATGCCCGCGCCGCCGGCGCTGGTGACCGCGAACGTGAATGACTTCGACGACGTCGCGCTCGCGTTGTCGGTGACAGTCACGGTGAACGACGTTGCAGTGAGCGTCGCCGTCGGCGTGCCGCTGATTTGGCCCGTGCCCGTGTTGAACGACACACCCGTCGGAAGCGTGCCGCCGCTCAGCGCAAAGCTGTAGGGCGGAGAACCGCCGCTCGCCGTGACCGGCGTGAACGGTGTAAGCGCGGTGTTGACCGTCCCGGTTGCGCTTGGAACGGCGAGGGTCGTGTTCAGCGGACCGCCGCTGATCACGGACACCGCAGCAACGCCGGTGGCGCCTTCGCTTTCGGCCGTTACAACGGCGGAGCCGAGCCCGACGGCGCGAACGAATCCGGTTTGCGTGACGGTGACGACATTGGCTGGGTTGACGGTCCACGTGATCGGAACGCCGATCACCGGATTGTCATTACCGTCGAACAGTTGCGCGGAGAGTGTGGCCGTTCCGTCGACCGTCAGCGTTGCGGACGGCGGCGTGACGAGGACGCGCGCGATTCTACCCGAGGCGTCGAAGGGCCGGTCGCAGGACGAACCGCAGGCCAGGACGCCCGACAGCATCATCGCCATTCTCACGCTTCGCAGGGGCGTCCCCATCATTCCATGCACTCCAGACGGTTAGCAGCACCGGTGGCCGGGCCGCGAGTACTTCTCTTCCCAACAAGTACGCAAGAACGCGTCAGGCGTAACGGGTTCCTGGTCCGGATGGTGCGCCCGCATGTGACGGAGATACGCGTCGTAGTCGGGAACGCCCACGATGCGACGGATTACGGCTACCAAGCTCGACAGCTTCGCCCTCAAGTCCGCATGTGCCATAGTTACCTCCGCAACGAGCGTTCAAACAGCTCGAATATCCGACGGTATTCATCCGTCCACGACGACGGACGCGTGAACCCATGGTCTTCGACGGGATACGACGCGAGCTCCCAATTGGTCTTCCCGAGTTCGATCAATCGCTGGGTCAGTCGCACAACATCCTGATAATGCACGTTCACATCGACCATGCCATGCGCGATCAGCAACGGATCCTTCAAGCCTTCCGCGAAAAAGATGGGTGACGATCGATGATATGATGTCGTGTCGTCCTGCGGGAAATTGAGAATGCGTCCCGTGTACGGATGGTTGTAATGCGCCCAATCCGTTACGGGACGCAATGCCGCGCCGGCGCCGAAATAGTCCGGAGCGGTGAACAACGCCATCAGCGTGATGAATCCGCCATAACTGCCGCCGTACACGCCAATCTTGTTCGGTGAAATCTTGCGCGTGGTCGTCAGCCACTTCGACGCGTCGACGTGATCCTGCAGATCGCGCCCGCCCATCCATCGATAAATCGCCGTGCGCCAGTCGCGGCCGTATCCTGCCGAGCCGCGATAGTCGATGTCGAGCACGACATAGCCTTTCGACGCGAGCAGGTGATTGAACATGTACTCGCGCGAATAACTCGACCAATAGTCGTGCACGTTGTGCAAATAACCCGCGCCGTGCACGAACATCACCGCCGCACCATTCGGGCGCGCGTTGAACAACTTTGGATCGTAGATGCGCGCCGGCACCCGCACGCCATCGGACGCAGTGATGTGAATGATCTCGGGCTTGATCCACGGACCCGCGAGCCATTCAGCGGTCGGTGACGTCGTGCGCTGCACCATTTCGACGGAACCGATGCGGCCGACGAACAACTCCGGTGGCCGGTTCGCGGTGCTGAACACGTCGGCGTACCTCGTGCCGTCCGGTGACAGCGTGACTTCGTGCGCGCCGTGCGCAGCCGTGATGCGTTCTTTATTGCCACCGCCGACCGGCATGCGATAGAAATTGCGCACGAACGGTGATTCTTCGTGCGAATGAATCAGGAACGATTTGCGATCGGGTGACAGCGCGGCATCGTTGAGTTCCCACTTTCCGCTTGTGAGTGCGGCCTTTGCGCCGCCGTCGGCGCCAACCTTGTACAAGTGCGCGTAGCCACTCGCTTCGGACACAAACCACACCGTCTGGTCGTCGATCCAGCCGCCGCATCCAAAACACGGACCGTTCGTCCACGCGGAGTCGCGCAATTCGTCGACGAGCGTGAGCTTCGCGTCCGTGCCGATGGTGTGGATGTAGCGCGTCTTGTAGTCGTACGTGACCGAGAACAGCGCCGCGCGCGTGCCCGCGTCGTTCCACCCAAGCCACGTCAGTTGCGATGCTGCGCGCACCGAATCCGCGGGCGTGGTGCGGAGCCATGTGACGCGTCCCGTTGCAAGCTCGAGCATGCCAACGCGCCGCGCCGGTTGTTCGTCGCCGACTTTCGTGCGCGCGTTGATCAGCGTCGTGAATCCATCCGCCGTGACATAACTCGGCACACCAACATTGCGTGCTGCGGCCGCCGGCCGCTCCACGACCAACATGGCATGCGTGCCCGACGGTGAAACATCTACTCCCACAGCGCGCTCATTCGCGCCGATGTACACCGGTTTGAGCGTCACGCCGGCTTCGCGTTCGACGCGCGCAACCGAATCATTGCGCGCCTGATCGCGTATCACCTGCAACAGTTCGATCTGATCGGTCTGCAGCGCGCCGCGCTGACCTGCTGCGCGAGGTTGCACGGGCGCCGGTCCCGGTCGGATATCCGTGAGTTGTCGCGTGAGTCCTGTTGCAAGCACAATCTCCCACGCGTTACCGTCGCGCTGGAAATAGATCGAGCGATCGCCGTTTGCCCAACGCGGCGCCGCTTCTGCGGAAGCGGTTTGTGTAAGCCGCGTCGCAGTTCCCGCGGGAAGTTGCACGACGAATACATCACCCAGCGCCGTGACCACGCGGCGCAATCCGTCGCGCGAATACGGGCCGTCAGCCAGGATTGGGGCCACCGAATCTACGTGCGCGCGGGAAACTGATTCCGGCGGACCATCGCCTTCAGCGGAAATGCGATACGGTTTTGTTGGCGCGTCCCACGGTGAGCCCGGCGGCAACCACTGGAAATAGATCCAGCGTCCGTCGGGCGTCCACTGCACGTTCGATGGTGCGCGACCGAAGAGCTCGGGACCGCGCATGATGTTCGATACGCTCAGGTCAAACTTGGTCTGAGCGCTGGCATCTGAACTGCAGACCACGGACGACACGGATAAGACGGATAACACCGATACGACATTTCTTTGGAACGACATCGCGGTTCTCCTCAATCTCCTGCGGCCGCAACGGGAATCGGCGTGAAAGGAACTTCCGACGATACCGCCGCCTTCTTCTTGCTCAACACGAGGTACCACTCGCGCATTGATGCCGCGAGGATGATGATGGCGGAAATCATGAAGAACGCAGCGACGACCGCGTCGAGCCGGTCATTGAAGATCAATCGTTGCGCGGTATCGGCCGTCATGTTCGCGGGGAGCGTGTTGCTTGCGAGCTTGTCGGTCAAGTCTCGCGCGTGCGACAGGAAGCCGACGCGCAAATCCGGCGAAAAGACTTTCTGCCAACCCGCCGTCAGGTTGATGATCATCAGCCACGTGAGCGGGATCAGCGTGATGAACGCGTACTTGGCCTTGTTCATCTTGATGATCACCGTCGTCGCGACGCACAACGCCACTGCCGCGAGCAACTGATTCGAAATGCCGAACAGCGGCCACAGCGAATTGATGCCGCCGAGCGGATCGGTCACACCCTGATAGAGGAACACGCCCCACATCGCCACGAAGATCGCGCTCGACAACACGATCGCCGGATACCAAGACACACGGCCGAACGGCGCCCACAGGTGTTTGCCGAGGTCCTGCAGGATGAAACGGCCGACGCGCGTGCCGGCGTCGAGCGTTGTCAGGATGAACAGTGCCTCGAACATGATCGCGAAGTGGTACCAGAGCGCCATGGCGCCCGACCCGCCGAGGACCTGCGCGAAAATGTTTGCCATGCCGACGGCGAGCGACGGCGCCCCGCCGGTGCGCGAGAGCAGCGACGCTTCGCCGACTTGCGACGCGAGCGCGTTGATGTCGCTCGGGTTGATGACGAATCCCCAATTCTGAATCGCCACCGCGGCACTTTCTGCGGTGGTCCCGATGAACGCAGCGGGCGCATTGATCGCGAAATACATGCCCGGTGTGAGCACGCAAGCGGCGATCAGCGCCAGCGTCGCGACGAGCGATTCCATCAGCATGCTGCCATAGCCGACCATGCGCGCGTCGCTTTCCCGCTCGATGATCTTGGGCGTCGTGCCCGACGACACCAGCGCGTGGAATCCCGAGATCGCGCCGCACGCGATCGTGACGAACAGGAACGGGAACAACTTGCCGGCGAACACAGGACCGCTCCCATCGACGAACTGCGTCATCGCCGGCATTTGCAGCGGCGGCAACACGATGAGGATGCCGATCGCGAGTGCAGCGACGACGCCGATCTTCACGAATGCGCTGAGATAGTCACGCGGCGCGAGCAGCAGCCACACCGGCAAGACCGACGCCGCGAACCCGTACGCCATGATGTACCACGCCAGTGTCGTTCGGCCCAGCGTGAACGTGGGCGCGAGTGAGGGATTCTGCGCGACCCACTGGCCGGCGTACAGCGCGAGAATGAGCAGCACGAGTCCGATCGCGGTGGCTTCGAGCACGCGGCCCGGGCGCAACCAGCGCAAATACGCGCCCATGAACAGCGCGATGGGAATCGTGAGGCCGATGGTGACGACGCCCCATGGACTCTGCGCGAGCGCATTGACCACCACGAGCGCCAACACCGCGATCAGCACGAGCATGATACCGAGCACCGCGACGAGCGCCACACCACCGCCGATGGCGCCGATTTCGTCACGCGCCATTTGTCCGAGCGATTTTCCGTCGCGGCGAATCGACGCGCAGAGAATCACGCAATCCTGCACCGCGCCACCGATCGCGACGCCGATGATGATCCACAGCGCGCCGGGCAGGTATCCGAATTGCGCCGCGAGCGTCGGGCCGACGAGCGGTCCCGGACCGGAAATCGCCGCGAAATGGTGGCCGAAGACGATCCACTTGTTGGTCGGCACGAAGTCGCGGCCGTCGTTGAGCCGCACCGACGGCGTCGCGCGTTGTGAATCGAGCGCGAAGATTTTCGCCGCAATGATCTTGCTGTAAAAGCGATAGGCGACCGCGTACGTGCAGATCGCGGCGGTCAGCAGCCAGGCGGCGTTGATCGATTCGCCGCGAATGAGGGCGAGGCCGGCGAACGCGCCGGCGCCCGTGATCGCGACGAGGACCCAGATGGCGGCCTTGAGAGACTTCGGCATGCGAGAGGGGATTGGAGGAAGTTTGCCGCCGCCAAAATGCGGATCGGGGACACCGAGCGTCAACGCGGGGCATCCCTCGAACGCTTGGTGGTCCGTTAGTATTCCGACGTGCGCCGGACCATTTGTGCGATCGTCCTCGGCGGTTTCAGCGTCGCGCTCCCGGTAGTGGCGGGCTCGCAGGCGGCGCAGTCGTCGCAAGCCGCGCAAGCGGCGCAACCCGCGCCACCCCCGCTGGCCAGTATGACGGCCTCGCGCGCGCTTGTCCTTCCGGCGCAGGAATTGCTCGGCGCCGCCGACGGGCGGACGTGGCTGGCGCGGTATGACAGCGTGCTGACCGTGCTGCTGGATGAGGGTGGTATTGGCCGGTCGTGGGGGTATGCGCGCGATGCGGTGCGATACTCGCGGCAGAACCCGACATACGCGGCAGATCCGCGCGCGATTGGCGCGTTGCCGCTCAAGAACGAGAAAGTGCGCACGGCGTTTGCGCTGCCCGAGCCGTTTGCGTCGCGCACGCGGATGCTCAGCGCGATTGGCAACGCGCGCGCGGTGATCGTGCCGGTGAGCGTGACGCTGGATTCGACCAAGACGCCCCGCAGCGGACAGATCCTGATCGTGATCGTGGATCCGAAGGCGAGCCGAGTGGCGTGGAGCGGCACGCTGACGACGTCGTTCGCCGGTGGACCGCTCGATTTCGCGGATTCGCTCGCGTCGGTGACGGCGAGGCTGTTCGTCGCTAAGCAGTAGAAGCCAGTCCGCCCTTCTCACTTCTCACTTCAGAATTCTGCGTTCGGTTACTCTGATTCCGGGTGACGGCATCGGTCCGTCGATTACCGAGGCGACGGTGCGCGTGCTGGAAGCCTCGGGGGCGAAGATCACGTGGGACCGCCAGGCCGCCGGGATGGCCGCTGTCAAAGCGCACGGCGATCCGATTCCTGACGCGACGCTGGAGTCGATCAAGCGGACGGGCATCGCGCTGAAGGGTCCGCTCGAGACGCCGGTGGGTGAGGGCTATCGCTCGATCAACGTTGCGTTGCGCAAGACGTTCGATCTGTACGCGAACGTGCGTCCGGCGCACGTGATTCTTCGCAACGGCCGGTTCGACAAAGTCGACATCGTGCTCGTACGCGAAAACACCGAAGGGTTGTACATCGGAATCGAACACTTCGTGCGCATCGGCGACGACCCGCGCGCGGTCGCGGAGTCAACCGCGGTGATTACGCGTTTCGGCGCAGACCGCGTGTGTCGCTATGCGTTCGAGTATGCACGGAGTCATGGCCGCAAGAAGGTCACGCTCGCGCACAAGGCGAACATTCTCAAGTGTTCGCAGGGATTGTTTCTCGAAGTCGGGCGGAACGTCGCGCGCGAGTATCCGGACATCGAATTCAACGAGCGCATCATCGACGCGATGGCGATGGAGCTCGTGCTGCGTCCGGAATCGTTCGACGTCATCGTCACGACGAACTTGTTCGGCGACATTCTCTCCGATCTGATTTCGGGGCTGGTGGGCGGGCTCGGGCTCGCGCCCGGCGCGAACATCGGGCAGAACGGCGCGATTTTCGAAGCGGTGCACGGTACGGCGCCGTCGCTCGTCGGAAAGAACGTGGCGAATCCCGGCGCACTGATGCTTGCGGCGTGTTTGATGCTCGACCACATGGGCGACGGCGAGCGCGGCAATCGTGTACGCGACGCGGTCGAAGCGACGTTGCGCGAAGGAAAGACCGTGACGCCTGATGTCGGTGGCACCGCGACGACCGACGGGTTCACCGACGCGGTGATCGCGCGGTTGTGAGCGCCGTGCGGCTGCTACACATCTCCGACACGCATTTCGGGCGCAAGAATCTTCCGCAACAAATCGAAGTCATCGAGGCGATGATCGCGCGCGAGCGGTACGATGTCGTCGCTGTGTCGGGTGACTTGTCGCAGCGTGCGCGTCATTGGGAGTTCGGGCGTGCGCGCGCGTTTCTCGAGCGCATCGAGAAGACGAGTCAGGTGATCGCCGTCCCGGGGAATCACGACTGCACGTGGTGGCGCGCGCCGTTTCACATTGGACCGCGCAAATGGATGTACACGAAGTGGCGCAGATACATGGGCCGCGAGCCGGAGCCGGTGCTGCGCATTCCAGGCGCGATGTTTGTCGGCGTTGCGACCGCGCTGGGTATTTCGCTGCACACGCTGACCAAGCGTTCGCGCGATCTCTCCGTGATTGGTGATATGCGCGAGGCACAGATCGCGCGGGTGGTTCGCGAGTGCGCAGTGACGCCGCGTGAAGATGCGCGCGTGGTCGTCATGCACCACAATCCGATTCCCGGTGAGATTTCGCGACGCTACGGATTCAAGCGCGATCTGGCCGCGCGAATACTCAGCGAGTTTTCACGGGCCGGTGTGCAACTCGTGTTGTGCGGGCACGACCATCAGGAGCAGATCGTCTCAGTGCCGCACGACACTGGTGCGGTGGTGGTTTCGGTCGCTGGTACCATCACCACGATGTCCCGCGGCAAACGGCCGACGAGCGTCAACACGTTCGAGCTCGGCAACGGGGCCATCGTGGGGCGCGTCATGACCTGGAACGGAACGGAATTCGCCGAATCTTCGATGCAGCGTTTCAGGGCGTAACGCACGTCCTGGCTCTAGATTTGCCCTCGCCGATTCAGCGTACCCAATGACATCCGCCGCCACTTCCGACACGACGCTTCCGTCCGGGCACCTCAAGCCGCGCGACGGCGACCTCTACAACATCGACGCCGCGCTCACCGAGGACGAACGCGCGGTACGTGACAGCGTCCGCCGGTTCGTGGACGAGCGCGTGATTCCGGTGATCGGTGATTGCTACGTCGAAGGACGCTTCCCGAAAGAACTGATTCCCGAGATGGCGTCGCTCGGTGTGTTTGGCGCGAACTTGCCCGAAGAGTACGGATGCGCCGGTATGAGCAACGTCGCGTACGGAATCATTTGTCAGGAACTCGAGCGCGGCGATTCCGGCGTGCGCTCGTTCGCGTCGGTGCAGGGATCGCTCGTGATGTATCCGATTTACGCGTTCGGCAGCGAGGAACAGAAAAAGAAGTACCTGCCGAAACTCGCGGCCGGCGAAATGATCGGATGTTTCGGACTCACCGAACCCGATTACGGTTCGAATCCGTCGGGCATGATCACTCGCGCGAAAGAACAGCCCGACGGCTCATGGGTGATCAACGGCGGGAAGATGTGGATCACCAACGGATCGACCGCGCACATCGCAATCATCTGGGCGAAAACGGGTGCAAGCGACGACGTCGCATCGATTCGCGGCTTCATCGTTCCGACGAACACGAAAGGGTTCAAAGCCAAAGATCAAAAGGGCAAACTCTCGCTGCGCGCGAGTGACACGAGCGAACTGGTTCTCTCCGATGTACACGTCGGCAAAGACGCGCTGCTGCCGCAATCAGGCGGACTCAAGAGCCCGCTGATGTGTTTGACGCAAGCGCGCTACGGCATCGCGTGGGGCGCAGTCGGAGCCGCGATGGCGTGTTTCGAAGAAGCGACGTCGTACTCGAAAACCCGCGTCATGTTCGACAAGCCCATCGGCGGATTTCAGATCCAGCAAGCGCGCCTCGCCGACATGGCGACCGAAATCGTGAAAGGCCAGCTCCTGGCGCTACACCTCGGCCGCATGAAAGACCTTGGGACATTCACGCCGCAGCAAGTGTCGATGGCCAAGCGCAACAACGTGAGCATCGCGACCGATATCGCGCGCGAAGCGCGCCGGTTGCTCGGCGCCAACGGCATTCTCGCGGAATACGCGAGCATGCGTCACATGGCAAATCTGGAGAGCGTGTACACGTACGAAGGCACGCACGACATTCACACACTTGTCCTCGGGCAAGCCATCACGGGGCTTGACGCGTACAGATAGGAGCGAGGATCGAGTTTGAGGATCAAGAGAAGAGGGACAGAGAAAAGGAGAATGGCAGTGAGAGGATGAGGGTCATCCCTCCTCCGTGCCTTTTCCTCGCAGCTCCCTTCTCCTCGCCTTAGTTCACTCGCTCCTCAAACTCGATCCTCGTTTTTCGCCCCCGGCCGCCCTCTCCGCAACACAGAGTGTGGCGCCATCCGCGCGAGCCACATAATCACTTTGTTCGTGAAGCCGGGAACGAGTACCAGAGGTCGCTCGCGCTCCGCCGCGCGAATTGACGCGTCGACAACAGACTCCGCGCTCGACCACAGGAATCCCGGAATCGTGCTCTTGTCGATGCCGACGCGGCGATGGAAATCGGTGTGCGTAAAGCCTGGACACAGCGCTTGTACGTACACGCCCGTTCCCGTCAGCTCGGTGTTGAGCGCCTGCGTGAATTGCCGCTGGTATCCCTTGGTCGCGTTGTAGTTCGCGTTCCCTGGGCTGTAGAGGTATCCGGCAATTGACGACACGTTGATGAGCCAGCCGCGTTTGCGCGCGACCATTCCGGGCAATACCGCCTGACTGAGTCGCATGAGCGCGAGCACGTGCAGCCGCACCATCCGCATCTGTGGCTCGAGATCGGAATCGTGTATGCGCCCCTTAGTTCCGAACCCGGCGTTGTTCACCATCACGCCCAAGTCGGGTTCGCCTGCGAGGGCCAGTGCGACGCGTTCCAGGTCGTCGTCAACCGCGAGATCGGCGGGCATGACGCGCGCCGACACACCGTGTGTGCGAGAAATCTCCGCGGCGACGGTGTTGAGGCGTTCTACGTCGCGCGCAATGAGCAGCAGGTTGTGGCCGCGCCGAGCCAGGCGTTCGGCGAATACCTGCCCAATGCCGACGGTGGCGCCTGTGACAACGGCGAGTGTTTTGGCGGGTAATGTCACGCGGTCGAGCTTAACACGGCGTTAGTTTACCCGCACACTTTTAACGACGCTCAGCGTAGGAGTTACTTCGCGGTGAAGATCGCCGTGTGCATCAAGCGCGTCCCGGAAATGGACGTGCGATTCAAGATCGCCGCGTCCGGCAACGCCGTCGACGAAGCGGGACTGAAATTCGACATGAGTGATTTCGACGGGTACGCCGCCGAAGTCGCCATTCAAATCAAGGAAAAACTCGGCGTGGGTGAAGTTGTGGTCATCGCGCTCGGACCTGATACGGTTCAGGAAACGCTCCGCAAGGCGCTGTCGATGGGTGCGGATCGCGCGGTGCAACTCAAGGCCGACGCGGTTCCCGCCGATCCGTGGTCGATCGCCGAAGCGCTGGCCGTTGAGCTCAGGGCCGGCTCGTTCGATTTGATTCTCTTTGGACGCATGTCGCTCGACGCGGCGAATCACAGCGTGCCCAACATGGTCGCGGAATTGCTCGACGTGCCGTGCGTGGTTGCTGCATCGCAACTCGATACATCGGGCGGCACGGTGAAGGCGCGGCGCGAACTCGAAGGCGCCGCAGAAACCGTTGAATGTTCGCTGCCCGCGGTCGTTTCGATCGACGAAGGCATCGCGCGTCCGCGGTACCCATCGCTCAAGGGCATCATGGCGGCGAAGAAGAAGCCGCTCGAGCCGAAGCCCGCGCAACTTGGTGCGGTGCGCATGACGCGCCGTGCCGCGGCGCTCCCGCCCGATCGCGCCGCGGGTCGCATCGTTGGCGAAGGCGCGGCCGCAGTGCCGACGCTCGTCGAGTTGCTGCGCACCGAAGCGAAGGTGCTGTGATGCCAAACATTCTTGCATTCGCAGAATCGCGCGGCGGTGACATTCGCCGTGTTGCGTTCGAAGCAATCACCGCCGCACGCGCGCTCGCGTCGGGCGGGGAAGTGCACGCGGTGTTGTGCGGCCCTCCGGGTATCGCAGCGAAAGCGGCCGAACTCGCGAAGTACGGTGCGTCGGTTGTGCATGTCGCCGAGCATGCAGCATTCGCGAACTACGCACCTGAGTCGATTGCCGCCGCTGTCGCGCAACTCGTGAGTGCTAGCAGCATTCGCGCAGCAGTGTTCGCCGCGTCCGCGCAGGGCAAGGACCTTGCCCCGCGCGTCGCGGCGAAACTGCGCGTTCCCATTGCGACCGATGTGATTCGGGCGCAATGGGAAGGCGAGACGCTCGTCGCTGACAAACCAGGGTACACAGGCAAAGTGATTGCGACGCTCGCGCTCACCGCGACGCCTGCGCTCATTTCGGTTCGCCCGGGCGCGTTTGTTGCCGCCGAGTCTCCCGCGGCAGGTCGCGCTGAAACGCTGGCGCTTCCGCTCGATCCTGCGAACGCGCGCGTGAAAGTCACGCAAACCATTGCCGGCGACAACGCGAAACTCGACCTTGGCGAAGCGCGCGTGATCGTCGCGGGTGGACGCGGATTGAAGGAAGCGAAGAATTTCGAGTTGCTCGAGACGCTCGCTGCTGCGTTTGGGAACGCGGCGGTTGGTGCAACGCGCGCCGTGACCGACGACGGCTGGCGTCCGCATTCAGATCAAATCGGACAAACGGGCCGTCTCGTGAGTCCCGACTTGTACATCGCAGTCGGCATCTCCGGCGCGATTCAACACCTCGCCGGCATGCGCACGTCACGCACAATTGTCGCAATCAATCGTGACAAGGAAGCGCCGATTTTCAAAGTTGCTGATTACGGAATCGTCGGCGATTCGCTTGAAGTGGTGCCGGCGCTGACGTCGGCGGTTCGCGAAGCCCGGAAAGGCGCGTAGCGATCATGACCGCGTCGAGCGTGGTGTGGCTGTTCATCGTTGTCATAGCGGGAGCGTTCTTCGCGTACAACGTGCAACGCCTCATCGCGTATCTGCGCATCGGCGTGAAGGACGATCGCACTGATGCACCCGCGACGCGCCTGCGCAACCTGATCGAAATCGGAATCTTCCAGAAAAAGATCTTCCGCGACGCGGTGGCCGGTCCGATGCACGCCGCGATTTTCTGGGGCTTCTGCATTCTCACAGCAGGCACCGCTGAGTTCACGATAGCGGGTATCGCTCCAGGATTCTCGTTCGCGAATTACATGCCGTCGTGGTTGTTCGCGTTTTACGAAATGAATCAGGACGCGTGGGCCGCACTCGTGATTGCCGCCGTCGCGTTTGCGCTGTGGCGCCGGCTCACCAAGCGTGTGCCGCGATTACAAGGCGCCGAAGCGCACGCCGGTGATCCGCTGCTGATTCTTTCGTGGATCGGCGCGCTGATGCTGACGATGTTCGGCGCGCACGCATTTGAAATCGTGCTCGATCCTGCGTCGCACCACGTCGTTGGTCCGATCTCGAACGGCATCGCGCAATCGATGAGCGGTGTGAGTGACGGCGTCGCCACCGCGATGTACCGGATCAACTGGTGGGCGCACGGGTTGCTCGTGCTCGGCTTCCTGAATTACCTGCCGTACTCGAAGCATCTGCACGTCGTCGCGTCGTTACCCAACGTGTGGCTCTCGAACACGAGCGGGCCTGGTGCGCGCGGCGTCATGCGCCCGATGGATCTCGAAGCCGAGAACGTCGAACAATTCGGCGCGGCCGACGTCGCGCAGTTGTCGTGGAAGAGTTTGCTCGACGGATTCGCGTGCACCGAATGCGGACGATGCACGTCCGTTTGCCCCGCGAACATCACCGGGAAAAAGCTCAGCCCGCGCAAAATCGTCATCAACGTGCGCGAGCGTCTCGAGGAAATGGCGCCCGTCGCACTCGCGGACGCGCCGCCGGCAAACGCAGAAGGCGCGGTCGCAAAGCGTTTGCTCGACGACTACATCACCGACGAAGAGTTGTGGGCGTGCACGTCGTGCCGCGCGTGCGTTCAGGAATGTCCGGTGTCGATCGATCAGCTCGATGTGATCAATGAAATGCGCCGCCATCTCGTGCTCACCGAATCGCGCTTTCCTGAAGAAATTCAGCCTGCGTTCGAAGCCATGGAGTCAGTTGGATCACCGTGGCAATTCGATCCGGGCGATCGCGCGAAGTGGGCCGAGGGAATGGACATCCCGACGCTGGCGGAGTGGCAGTCCCGGTACCCGGCACCCGGTACCCGGCCCCCGGATGTTCTCTATTGGGTCGGCTGCATGGGTTCGTTCGACGATCGTTCGAAAAAGACCACCGTCGCGTTCGCGCGCGTAATGCAGGCCGCCGGCGTTCGGTTCGCAATCCTCGGTCAGGAGGAGAAATGCAACGGGGATCCCGCACGGCGGCTTGGTAACGAGTACCTGTACCAGATGCTGGCCAAGGACAACGTCGAGACGCTCGCGAAGTACGGCGTTACACGCATCGTCACCGCGTGCCCGCATTGCTTCCACCAGCTCGGGAATGAATACCCGCAGTTTGGTGGGAATTACGAAGTCATTCACCATTCGACGTTCATCGAGTCGTTGCTCGCGGCGAACCGCATTCCGCTCAAGGACGCGAGCACGCGCGACGCAGTGCGCACGTTCACCTACCACGATTCGTGTTATCTGGGCCGCTACAACGACGTCTACGACGCCCCCCGGGAGACCATCAGGAAGGCGCTGCCGGTGGTTCGGATGGTCGAGATGCCGCGGTCCCGCGATACGGGCCTGTGCTGCGGTGCCGGCGGCGGCCGGATGTTCATGGAAGAGCGGACCGGCAAGCGCATCAACGCCGAGCGCGCCGAGGAGGCCCTGGCGACGGGCGCGGATGCCATCGCGGTGGCGTGCCCGTTCTGCATGACGATGATGGCGGACAGTGTGAAGGGGCGGAACGAGGCGGTCGCGGTGCTGGATATCGCTGAGGTGGTGGCGGGTGAACTGGCCTGACGGCCACCGATCGAGGGGCAAAGGGGAAGGGAAAGTCAGAAGCCCAAGGGGCCCCGTTGTCCTTGCACTTCTGACTTCCCCCTCCCCTTCGCCCTTTGTAGTGCCCATTGTCACCAGGTGGGTGGGGGGCTATTGCCGGATAACCCAGGGTGCCCTACTATTGTCCAGCGCCACGGCCAGTTTTTTTCTAAACGACGGGCCGAAACGACCGAGGAGTCGGGGAATGGATCTGGCGATTCTGCTGGATCCTTTTTTTATGACTCCCACGCAAACGCGAGGCGCCGCGGTTGCATCCATCGTGGGGACGTCCACGAGACAGTAGTCGGTTCGACCGGCATTGCCGTTCTCCGATTACGGAAAATCAGGACAGGAGTTCAGCAATGCGTTCGACGGGTACGGTCAAGTGGTTCAACGACGCGAAGGGCTTTGGTTTCATCACGCCTGAGGGCGGCGCAAAGGATTGTTTCGTGCACTACTCGGCGATCTCCGGTGACGGCTTCAAGAGCCTCGCCGAAGGCGACAAGGTCGAGTTCGATATCGTGCAGGGACAGAAGGGTCCGGCTGCCGAAAACGTCGTGAAGGTGGGGCGCTAAGCTCCCCTTCGTCCGTCGCGATGGCCGATTCGTGAATAGCGAATCGGCCATCGAGTTTTTTTGAAACAGGGTTTAGCGGGTGGGGTTTAGGATCTGCCCCTGTCCGCGACCCTGTACCCTTCTACAGCCTACCGGCTAGACCCCAGCGCCTATGTCCGAAGTCCAGCTTACCGAAGACGACCGCATCGACGTCGCGCTCAAGCGCTTCAAGCGCCTCGTGCAGCGTTCGGGCCTCCTCCAGGAGCTCCGCCGCCGCCGCGAGTACGTGAAGCCCAGCGAAGCGCGTCAGCGTAAAGCCGCCGCGGCGAAGCGGCGCAATCGCAAGAAACGCCGCCCGGAGTAGTTGTTTTTCTCTCGCGTCGGCGCGCTTACTGCCCGACGCGAAAGCGTACGATGCTGAGGAATCCGTCAGCATCTGTTTCCACAGCCCAGATCGTGTTGCGCGTTGCCTCGCGCAGGTCGATGTGCGCACGCGGGAATACGGCTGACCCGACCACATCGCCTGCCGCGCTGATCAGCAGCATTTCGCCGGGTTTCCCGTTGGATTCGCGGCTCAGCCACACGGTTCCGTCGTCCCCGAGCGCCATCGATTCGAACGGCGACATCGACGCGGGAATTCGATCGCGAACGACCCTGAGTACCGCCGCGTCTTCCGGGCTCCGATAGATCGTCGCGAGGCGCGCCATAGCGCTATCCGCGAGCCGTTTCGTGACAGGTTCAGACGCGTAGGGATAACTGCGCGAAAAGACCTGTTCACCCGATGTGCGGTACACGGTGAGGCGGAACGTGCCGCCGTTTGCCGACTGTGGCGTCGCAGACAACGTGCCGACAAACATCCCGTTCGGCGACACGAACGATTGGGGCCGCTGTACGAACGGAACGCGTATCGAGCGCGTCGCGCGTGACGGCAACCGTATCATCACGCTCGCGCTGTCCGGCGCGATGCCGCCGATCCGGCGCTCAATCGCACCGTTGGATGCAATGACAACGATCGTGTCGGGACGGTACTGCAGCTCCACGCGATCGCCGGTTCCGAACTTTGCCGTTCCGAGAATGCGATTCCCCGGCAACAGTGCGGTGGGGATGAAGCTGATCATCGATGCGTCGCGCGAGGGTTGAAGCATCGTACGCGCGAGTTTTCCATCGGGACCGATGATTGTGTATCGCCGGTTGTTCTCGACCCACATCGAGTCCGCGATCGAACCGACGCGCATGCCGTAAATGTTTCCAACAGTCGGCGTGAATTCCCCCGGACCCTCACCTTTTGCGCCAAACGTACCCATCCGTTTGCCCGCACGGTCGAAGAACACAAAGTGACCCGCGGGACCGTTCATGATTGCGACGCGCCCGTCGCCGCCGATCCACAGGCCGCCGCCAATCCCGGAGATGTCCTCCGTGGCGCCATCGATCTTGAGGTCTTCAGTGAGCGCGAGTCGACGAAGTGGCGTCTGCGCGAGTGCCCCGTTTGCGGTGAGGGCGAGTGCCGCGCACAACCGTGCAGTCGTTCGAGTATTCATGGCTTGTTCGACACAGCGCTGCTGCGCGCCGTTGTTACGCTCGTGCCGTCACACTCTTCGCTTGTACTTCCTCGGCTGTGAGCCCGTATATCGGCGGTGTCTTCACACCGAGCAGTCCGAGCATCATGTACAGCTGACCGCGATGATGCGCTTCATGTTCGATCATGGCGCGCAGCCATTTCCACGTCGTGATCGGCGTGCCGGCCGGCGTAATGCACTTCGCGTTCAACGCATCAGGAGTCAGCGATGCAAACAGCGCACGCGATTCTTCATGCAGGCGGTCGTAATACGCCAGCGTAGCGTCGAATCCATCGGCGAGTTCGCGGCCGTGTCCGGGATACGCGGTCGGACGTCCGCTCACGGTCTCACCGTACATCCATCGTTCGATGCCGGCGAGATGCCGCACGATTTCACCGAGCGTGAATCGGCCCGGTGCAGGAGCCCACTCGATCTGATCGTGCGGAATGCACAACACCACTCGGCGCGTGCGTCCGTGCACGCTGCCCAGGTAGTCGAGAAACTGCGCGCTATCGCGAATTTCCACAGTTACCGCTGGATCTCCACGAGCCGAACATCGACGACCATCACCGAATTGGGCGGAATCCCCGCTTGCGCGCGGGACCCGTAACCGAGTGACGGCGGAATGATCAATCGCCGCCTCCCATTCACGCGCATGCCGGTAAGGCCTTCGTCCCAGCCTTTCACGACCTGAGCGCGGCCCAAACGGAATTCGAGCGGCGGCTGATCCGACGAAAGACCGCCGGCGCGCGTACCATCGGGGAGATGCACGGTATATCGCACACGCAGCAGATCGCCCGTCGTCGCCGGTGCGCCTGTCCCTTCTTCAAAGTCCTGGATGTACAACCCCGAGAACTGCCGCGTCATTTCGCCGAGCTGTACATCGAGCGACGGACTGAATTGCGTCGCGCGGACGACGTCATCATTGCGTGGCGCGTCCGCAGCAGGTGCACCGCCGCTCGCGGAGGCGCATGCGCTCGTCACGCACAACATCACGAACGCAAGTGTTTTCGCCGCAACCGATCGGTTCTGTCCGCGCATGATGCCGTACGATAGCACGCGCGCGCTGAACGTGCCGCTTGTTCGCGTGCCGTCACGCTGCCAGAGTTAAGCCCGCATGATTGAACGCACGCGCTTTGCCGCGCGATCCAGCACGGCCTTTCCCATCATCGGGTTGGGTGCACTCGCCACGGTGACGCTTCCACTGCTTGCCGGTGGATTCTGGTTTGTCGGCGGTCCACTGCTTGGAATCGCCGCAGTGCTCATCGTGGTCCGGCGCCCAAAGGGCACGATTCTCGTCATCGACAGACAAGGCCTGCTCGATCGCAGGCTCGGCGTTTCAACGGTGTCGTGGAAGAACGTCGAATCATTTGCGCCCGTCACAGTGTTCGGCATTGTGTACATCAACATTCACCTGTCGCCCGCCGGAGCTGCCGCGCTCGTGTTTTCGCCATGGCGGAAGCACGTCGTCAACCGCGCGTGCAAACCGCTCGGCATCACGCCGTTTCACATTACGGTGAGTGGTCTCGACGCGACTCCCGATGAAGTCATCGCGTCGCTGAACGTTGCGATCGCGAATGCGCGCGCCGAAGCAGAACGACCACACACGCCCAGCTCGCCGCTCCGCGCGATTACTCCGCGTCCGCCAACTCGCTAGCTCGCCGTCGCGCGACGCAGCCGCCGTTCCGCCGGATCCCAGCGCCACATCGATTCGTCGCCACTCAGTTGCACGCCGCCGAGCCAGCGGTCGATACCGTTCAGCTGCACGTGATCACGTTCGCCGGTGAGTACCGCGCGTCCCGCGTCGGTGAGCACGACTTCGCTTTTCCAGAATTGTGGACCACGGCCGGGTGCGGTGAGTTTGCCGCCGTCGCTCGTGAGCAGGAGCGGCTCGCGCGTGTTGCTGAGTGACGCGACGTACATCGCAAAACTCAAATCTCCGAGGTAGACCGGATCTTCGCGCGACGCGACGAACGCATCGCCGAGTGTTTTTACACCGCGTGCGATTGCGTCGAGCGCTTGTGACTCCGCGCGCGCGAGCCCGTTGCGCGTCGATGGAAACTGTTCGAGATGCCGGCGCAGCGCTGCGGCGAGAAATGGAAGCGCCGCTGTATCGTTGGCGAGCGCGTGTTCGATATCCGTTGGATCGGCTGCGCGAAACGCAGCCCACGCGTCTCTCGCCAACTCGAGTTGCGCGTCTGTTACCGTTGTTCGCAACGGGAATCGCTCACGCAAACGCGCCGGCGTCGAACTGCCGAGATACTCCGGTCCGCACACGAGTGACAACCGCGTGGCGCCGAGTTCGCATGTTGCGAACCAGTCGAGCAACTGCAGCAATTGCAGCTGATCGTACAGATCGTGCTCGAACCAAAGCGTGATTTCGTTGTGATCGAGCGCGCGTTCGAGCGCCGTATCGCGTTCGGCGAAGCGACGCATGGATTCTTCGAGTGTTGCCCAGCCGCAGTCCGCGATGAACCGCGCGCGCACGGCACGGAGCTGTTTGAACGAGATGTCGGCGGGGACGGGGCCGTCGTGCAGTACGTCGTCCCACGTGATCACATCGCCCGGCAACTCCGCCGCGCGTATGGTACCTGCCGCGCTTCCGCCGTTTGTGATGTGCACCATATCTTGCCTATGCGTTTCAGCGGATTCCAAGGATACACGCTGTCGCGCCGGCTTACACCTTCGAGGACTGCATTCATGGACGTCATCGCACACCGCGGTCGCGCGTCGCTGCTTGTCGCGCTGCTCGCATCGTTGAGCGTTTCCGCGTTCGCGCAACGCGGTGGTCAAGCGTCGGATCGCCTGCAAGCGATGCCAGGCTACGCGCGCTACACCGAGATGGCGCCGAAGCTCGGCGCGTCGATCGTGTCCGGCGCGATTCAGCCCACGTGGGCGGCCGACAGCAAGACGTTCGAATACAACTTCACCGGACGGCGATTCCGGTTCGATGTCGCGACTGCGAAAGCGACGGACATCGGGCCTGCGACGACTGCCGGCGGCCCGGGCCGCGGCGGATTTGGCGGCGGTGGCGGACGAGGCGGTTGCAACGTTCCCGTCGAGCGCGGACGCCAGTGTCCTAACGCGCTCTCGCCCGACGGCACCAAGCGCGCCGTCTACAAAGACAACAACCTCTGGCTCGGCGACGCGCAGGGAAACAACCTCGTCGCGATCACGACCGAAGGAAACGGCGCGAAGCGTATCAAGTACGGCACTGGTTCATGGGTGTATGGCGAAGAACTCGGCCAGGTCACTGCAATGTGGTGGTCACCCGATGGCACGAAGCTCGGCTACTACCGCTTCGATGAGAGTCCGGTGCGCGATTACTACCTGCAGATGAATCAGACGCAGGTGCACGATTCGCTCGACGTCGAAGCGTATCCGAAAGCAGGCGCGGGCAATCCGATTGTCGAGATGTACATCTACGATCTCAACACCAAGACGAGCACCAAGCTCGACATTCGCGACGGCAAACCGTTCGAGAACTCCGTGGTCGGTTACTACGCGTACGACGTGAGTTGGACCGCGGACAGCAAAGAAATGCTCGTGCATCGCACGAATCGGCGGCAACAGATTCTCGAGTTCGTTGCGTGCGATCCGGCGACGGGGAAGTGCCGCGTCGTGTTCCGCGAAGAATGGCCGACGGGTTGGGTGGAGAATTCACCGCCCAAGCGATGGCTCGCGGATAACAAGCGCTTCATTCTGAATTCGGAGCGAAGCGGATTTGCGAACTATTACATGTACGATGTCAGCGGTCGCTTGATCAATCCGATCACGAAGGGCGCGTTCGAAGTCATCGGCATTTCTGCGCTGAACGAGCAGGCGAATACGATGTTCTACACAGCGCGCGACGGCGACAACTTCATGAAGACGCAGCTGCATCGCGTGAAGCTCGACGGCACCGGCGATGTGCGTCTCACCGATCCCGCGTTCACGCACACGGCGACACTCTCGCCTGACCAGAAGTATTTCGTCGACGTGTATCAGAAACACAACGAACCACCGGCCACGCGTGTCGTCGATGCAACCAACGGGAAAGTCGTGGCTGAACTCACGAAGAGCGACCTTACGCAATTCGAAGCGCTGAAGCTGCGCAAGGCGGAGATGTATACGTACCTCGCCGCCGACGGAAAAACACAGTTGCACGGTATGATCACGTTTCCGTCGAATTTCGATCCGTCGCGAAAATATCCGACGCTCATTTCGATCTACGGCGGCCCGGCGTCGGCGAGCAACAGTGAGAACTTCCGCGGACCACAGCCGCTCGCGGAGTATGGGTTCATCATTGTGAGCCTCAATTCGCGGGCAGTTCCCGGCATGGGCAAGCGCACGCTCGACGCGCTCTATCTCAAGCTCGGTCAGACGGAAATGGACGACTTCGCGCTCGGCATCAAAGCGCTGTGGGATCGTCCGTACTTCGACAAGAATCGCGTGGGCATGTTCGGTACGTCGTACGGCGGATACACATCCGCGATGATGATTGTACGCCACCCCGATGTCGTGCAGGTCGCGAGCTCGATGTCACCCGTGACCGCGTGGGATCACTACGACACGATCTATACCGAGCGGTACATGTGGATTCCGCAGGAGAACATCGAAGGATACCGGCTCGGCTCAGCGATGAACTACGCGGCGAACCTGAAAGGCCGGCTGATGCTGTACTACGGCACCGCCGACAACAACGTGCATCCGAACAACATGATGCAGTTCATTCAGGCGCTGAATCGCGCGAACAAGAGTTTCGAGGTGCAGGTCGGGCCGGATCAGGGACACACGGCGCTCGGGCAGAATCGGATGATGGAGTTCTTCATCGAGAACCTCGTCATGAGCCAGGCGAGGCCAGCGGCACAGTAGTCTGATTGGTGCGTTGGGAAAACGAACGGAGGGCTCGTCAAAAACGAACGGAGGGCTCGGAGCGCGCGCCGCGGGGCAACCCACTAACACGCGCGCGCCCCGAGCCCTCCGTCCGTTTTTTCGATCGCCATTGTCGCTCTTGGAGTGACTAGACCCTACTGGTTACACCCCAGACCCTGCTGTCAGGTTGACTTTACGTAAGGTTTACATTACACTAGTCCCCGACTTCACTGGGGACTGCCGTGCCTGCGCCAAATGATTTGCTCCGCAAGAACGTCCGCACCTTCTACGCGTTCCTCGGCTCTGTAGCGCTGCTTGGTGTTGGCCCGATCATCGCGATTCGACTGATCGAGGGCGGTACGCAGTGGGGACGCATCGCGGCGGTCACGATTGCGATGATCTCGTGGATTCCGTGGATCGTGGTCGTGATCGGCATGATCCGCCGGGGCGACGAATTCGCGCTGCGCGTGCATCTCGTTGGACTGGCCATCGCGTTCTTCGGATTGATGACGGTGCTCGCAGCGCTCGACTGGCTCGCGCGCGCGCGTTTCATCGCAACGCCCGACCTCGCGTTCGTGTGGCCTGTCGGTTTGCTCCTGTGGTTCATCGGCATCATGAGCGCCAACCACTACTACCAACGCCAGTCGTGAAGAATCGGCTTCGCGATTTGCGCGCCGATCGCAACTGGTCGCAGCAGGAACTCGGTGAGCGCGTCGGCGTGTCGCGCCAGGCCATCATCGCCATTGAAACCGGAAAGTTCGACCCGAGCTTGCCGCTCGCATTCAAACTCGCGCGCGTGTTCAAGCTGACAATCGAGGAAATCTTTGACGCGAGTGGGAAGTAACGCATGAAACTGTTCGAACACACGATCTGGATCGCGCATCCGCGCGAAGCCGTTTTTGATTACTTCACCGATTTCAGCAACGCGTCGCGGTGGCGGTCGTACGTCCGCACGATGGAGGTCGTCGGCGGCGGGCCGCCACGCGCGGGATCGACAGTGCACGTCGTCATGGATCTCGGTGGCAATGAGTACACGTTCGATCTCCAGGTGCTCACGTGCGAACGTCCGTCGTTGTGGCGACATCACACGAACGAAACGGATCTCACCGGCGCCATCGAGTATGCTTTTGTCGCCGAGGGCGACGGCACGCGCGTGACGATGCGGTGCGACGCGAAGCCGGCTTCGGTATACGGATGGCTCGCGGTACCGCTGATGTTCTTGCGTCGAGGGCAGGCATACAAGGATCAGTTGCCGCAACTCAAGCGCGCGATGGAGGAATCATGACGAGGCACATTGGATTGTTCGCCCTCGCGCTTGTCGCCGCGACGCCGAGCGTTGCGCGCGCACAGACGGTCGAGTCACGCATCGACACGGTCGTTGCGCGTCAAATGCGCGCGCGCCGGATTCCCGGACTTTCGCTTGCGGTCATTCGCGACGGTCATGTGGTGTACGCGAAAGGCTACGGCGAAGCGAATCTCGAGTGGCACTCGCCCGCGACACCAACCACCGTGTATTTGCTCGCGTCGATGACGAAGCAATTCACCGCGACTGCGATCATGATGCTCGTCGGTGAAGGGAAGGTGCGGCTCACAGACTCGATTGCGAAGTACGTGTCGAACGCGCCGGACGCGTGGCGCGGCATTACGGTGCGCCACCTGCTCGAGCACACGAGCGGACTCGCAGATCGCTTCGAGTTGACGGCTGACGATCGCATGTTCCTGGACTACTCGACGTCGCAGATGCTCGACGCGGCGCGACGCACACCCGTCGATTTCGCGCCCGGCGCATCGTGGCAATACAGTGACCAAGGCTACTTCCTGCTCGGCATCGTCGTCGAGCGCGCAAGTGGAACGTCGTACGGACAGTTCATGCGCGACCGCATCTTCACTCCGCTCGGAATGAAGTCGACGAGCATGCACGACTGGTACGCGATCGTGCCGGAGCGCGCAGATGGTTATTCGCTGGTGGGCGGACAACTCATCGGCAGCCGTCGCCGCTATCAGTTCAACATCGTCTCGCACTACGGCGTGCAATCCACCGTGCTCGATCTCGCGAGGTACGATTCGGCGCTCGTGGCGGGCGCCCTCGTGCCACAGTCGGTCCTCGCGCAAATGTGGACGCCGGCGAAGCTCTCGAACGGACGCGTCGCGGGAATCGCAGGTATGGCGTACGGATTCGGCTGGTTCCTCGAGAGATTCGCAGGACATCCGATCGTGCATCACGGCGGATCAACAGGCACGTGCGTGTTTCGGCTGCCCGACGAGAAGTTGAGCGTGATGGTGCTGACGAACCTCGAGCAGGCGGCCGGCAGCGATCCGTGCTTTATCGCGCGCGGAGTGGCGACGCGCTATGTGCCGTCGATGTCCATTGTCGACGCGCCCGTTGCCGCGAATCAGGACACCGCGCGCACGGCGCGCATGCGTCGCGCGATTGACGCGTTCATTCGCGGGAAACTCGATTCGACCGACTACACGCCGGAGGCGTACGCCGCGCTCAGCGCGGCAGCGGTGCAGCAAAGCGCGGCGTTCCAGCAGCTCGGCGCGATGTCATCGTTCGAACTCGTTGCCGCGGATACTCTCGCGGGAACCGTAGCGCATTACCGCGCACGGTTTGCGAATGCAACGATCCACTTTCGGTTCGTGCTCGACGAGCGCGACCGGATTACGTCATTGCAAGCGCGCTAGGTCTGCTCGGTTTGCTTGGCGAGCGCGCGCTGTTGTTTCGCGAGCCAGAGTCCGACGGCGAGGAACGCTGCGCTCACCGGCACCGCGATCCACGAGATGGCGGCGAGTGACAAACCTGCCGCGGCGAGGCCGGAGTAGCCCCAGCCGCTGAGCTGATCGCCGGCGCGGTACACGAACGTCTCGAGGAAGTTCGTGGTTTTGTACTTGTCTTCGCGCGACATCACCGTGAACAAGACTTTGCGCGACGGTTGCGTCATCATGTATTCCGCGGCGCGACGGCCAACGCTGAATACCATGATCGTCGCGACGAGCGGCACGATGCCGGACGCCGTGAGTCCGAGCGCCGCGAATCCCAGAATGCTCACAACGGGAACAGCCGCGATGGTGAACGACAAACCAAACGTGCGCATCGCGCGCGCGGTGAAGAACATCTGACCGAACGCGGTGATGAGCTGCGTAATGAGATCGAGTCGCGCGAGGATTTCCGTGCGCGCGGTACGGTCGGTGTACGCCGCGCCAATGATGTCGGTTTGCGCGAAATAGATGACCGTGGAGCCGAACGTATAGAGGAACAGGAACAGCGCGATCATTCCCGCATACGGCGACGTAAACACGTGCACAGCGGCCGCGAACGGGCTGCCGCCAATTGTCGCGGTCTGTTTGTGCTCGGCGGCGAGTGTTTTTCCCTCGGGTGCAACGCGCGGCATCAATCGCGCGAACATTGCAGCACACACGACGAGCAGCGCCGAGATGAACATCAGACCCGGCCGTCCGATCACATCGGTGAAGAACGACGTGACGTACGAGCCGCTGATGAATCCAACGGTTCCGCCGACGCCGATGAAGCCGAACAATCGCTTCGCTTGTTCACTCGAGAACGTGTCGGCCATGACGCTCCAGAACAACGACGCGCCGAACACGACCCACACCGTCAGCCACGCAAAGAACGCCCACTGTGAGATAACCGGTTCGAATCCCGTCTTGAGCGCGGCGTAGAAAGCGAGGAACATCAACACAACGCCTGCGTACGTGACCGTCATGAACTTGCGCACGGGCATGCGCGCCACGAGAGCGCCATAAATCGGCGTGATAACGAGCATGGTGCCGAGTGTTGCGAGAAAGAGCTTCGGCAAATCGCGTGTGCCGGTCGCGACCGCGAATTCGTCGCGGACAGGGCGGAGCAGCGAATAGCTCATCATCGTGCAATAGAAGTACAGCGCCGCGATGAGCATCGACGCGATTTCTGTGTCCTCGACGTTCACAATGCGCCGCACGAGCGACGCGGCGCCCGAGTTACCGAGCGCCGCGAGGGATCCGATCAGGACGATTGCGGTCAGCGCCGCTGCGAATGCGTAGAGGCCGAGTTGTGCGATGTCCACGTCGATCGTTGCTGTGGTGAATTGCAGTGCGTGTGCGGTTTGTTAACCGCGTGCGTGCCAGGCCGCGAGCACTTCTTTCTCCCGCTCCGGCGTGAGACCCGCGCGCATCGTCGCTTTGCGCTCTTCCGTCTGCGAGTTGTAGAAATCGATCGTCGTCTTCACGGTCTCGGAGTACGGACGGAACGTCAGACCAGCCGCTACCGCCTTCGCAATACTGCGTTGCGTGAAACCAGCGTTACCGCCGACCGGTGCCAGCCAAACCGGAAGGTTCGACCAGCCCCGAACAGGTGGTGTCTGCCGGGAGAGGAATTCGGCCGTTACGTACGTGAACTTCGCGTCGGACTTGATCGTGTCGCGCGCACCTTCGACCATTTCGCGAACCGTAAACTTTTTCGCCGGTCCCGTCGCGTTGAAAATCCCGTAGACCTTGTTCTCACAGCACCGAATGGTCCATTCAGCAAGATCGCGTGCATCGATGATCTGGACGGGGTCGTCGGCCGGTGGCGCGAGCACTTCGCCGCCGCGCGCAACGCGAGCAGGCCAGTATGTGAACCGATCGCTCGTGTCGCGCGCGCCAACAATCAGACCTGGACGAACGACTGTCGTGCGGCCGGGGAACGCCTTCTCGGCTTCCTTCTCCGCCAACGCTTTCAGGGCGCCGTACTCTTGCGTGTTCTCGAGGTCCGTACCACGCATCGCCATCAACGCCGCTGATTCATCGGCACCGGGAGTGTCGTTCGCTGCGTATACCGAGATCGTCGAGATAAACACGAAATGTGGTACGCGTCCTTTTAGCACCGCAGCAGCCTCGGTCACCCAGCGTGGTCGCGTGGTCGGATTATCGATCACGACATCCCATTCGCCGGTCTTGATCGAGTCGTAGTTCGCGGTTCCTGGCGTGGTGCCGCGGTCGCCCACGAGCTGCGTGACATCTTTGAGATCGTTGAGGATGCCGGCGTTGGTGCGGCCGCGGTTGAATGTGGTGACTTTGTGCCCGCGCGCGACCGCATACCGCACCTGATCCGGCCCCTGAAGGCCCGTTCCGCCGAGGATCAGAATGCGGAGCGGTGCCGGCGCGCGTTGCACATCGCGAAAACCATCCGCTTCCATCGCATGCGCCAGCGAGAGCGGTGATGTGAGCCCAACGCCGAGCGCTCCACCGAGCACCGCAGACGTTCTGAGGAATTCACGCCGATTCGTCGTCACAGGTGCTGCTCCACAAAAAGGTGATGCGCGCGTTTTCCGGCAGTCCCGCCCCAGTTTCGCTTCGGGGCACGAACGCCACAAGTGAACGCGCGCGCTGAGCGTATCGTTGCCGCGACACGTACATTCGGCACCGACACATCAACGGACGTTTGTCATGACGACGAGACGTGATTTCCTGATGACGAGTGCTGCCGCGAGCGGTGCGCTCATTGCGGGCGGAGCACCGGCGATCGCGAATGCCGCCGAACGCGCTGCCGCATCGCTCCAGAGCCGCGCGCCACTCAACATCCTCATCCTCGGCGGAACCGGGTTCATCGGACCGCACATCGTGAACGCTGCGCTGGCTCGTGGCCACAAGGTCGCGACGTTTACGCGTGGACGGCGCGATGGCAGCATGCTCCCGAGATCCGTCGAGCAGCTGATCGGCGACCGCGCCGTCAGCGATACGTTGCCCAAGGGCAACTTGCGCGCCATCACGGGCCGCAAATGGGACGTGGTGTTCGACGACTCAGCGTCGAATCAGAACACGGCGCCGCAGTGGGTCACCATCACCGCCGATCTGCTCAAGGACGCGGGCGCGTACATGTTCGTGTCGTCGACGGGCGTATTCCTCCCGTATCTGACGCCGAACAACGCGGAGACCGATCCGGTGCTGACGCAGCCGCGCAGTGGGCAACCGGAATACGGAACGTCGAAAGCGCAGTGCGAAGAAATCGTGATGAAGTCGTTCGGCAATCGCGGCTACGTTGTGCGACCCGGATACATCGTCGGTCCCGGCGACACGACGAATCGGTTTCCGTATTGGCCGCAGCGTATTGCCAAGGGAGGCGAGATTCTCGCGCCCGGACGCAAGACCGATCCGTCGCAGCTCATCGACGTACGCGACCTGACGGAGTTCATGGTCAAGCTCGTCGAAGACAAGAACTCGGGCATTTACAACGTCGGGGGCCCAGCGGAAAAGATCGGATTCGGCACGTTCATGGAGCAGGCCGTCGCTGCGCTCAATCCGAGTGCGACGCTCACGTGGTGCGACAGCTACGACTTCCTCAAGTGGCAGCGGATTACGTACGCGGTGCCATGGATGATTCCGGAAGGCGATAACAAGCACCACATGGACATCAACAACAAGAAAGCTGTCGCCGCCGGTCTCAAGTTCCGCTCGATCGGCACAACGGTTCGCGATACGTACGAGTGGTGGAAGACGGTGCCGGGAGATCGGAAGACGGCTGCGGAAAACGCGTGGCCTATTACCGCTGCGGCAGAAGCGCGCGCGCTTGCTGCATGGAAAGTTGGAAATCCGCCGCCGCGGCAAGGGCGCGGGGGCGGCGAATAACGCGCTACTTGTCGTTCTCGGAGGCGGGCGGATCGGATACGACCACTGACACACGGCCCACGCCATCTGCACGGATGTGTACGCGCTTCTGACACGATTCGCACTTGCTCATGTACGGAATCGGTTGAGGCGCGGGAGTAAGCGCGGCACCACAGAGTGGACAGTGCAGGGACACGGTTTGCGCAGGGCGAATCGGCGGGCTGGCCACGGATGTTGGTGGCGGCGCGCCGATTTGTTTTGCCGTCGCCATCAGCAACATCATGCGCTCGCGGTCCGACATCTCGGAGAGCTGCTCGGTGGAAATCAATCCGCGCTCGATGAGATGTTTCGCGGCTTCGTTGTCGATGGATTCGAGAACCACGCGTTCTCGCGCGGTCGTCGGCCGCGAATCGGGGCTGAGCTCGAACAGCGTTTTGCGGATCCACTTGATGATCCCGATCGCGATTCCCAGAAAGAGGATCGCTTCGGCGAGATAGATCCACGAGAATTGCGCTTCCGGTATTTGTTGCGCGATCAGCACGATTGCTTACGGTTCGTCGTGGTAGGACACCGCGTCACCCAGCAGAATCGCGTCGAGCGCATCGCCAATCCGAACAGGCGCGTGTTCCGCCGGCACAATCAGCAATGCGTCGGCGCGCGACATCGACGACAAAATGTTCGATGGCTGTGGACCGGTGAGCGTCGCGCGCGCGGGACCGCTGCCGTTTCGGTCGAGCCGAACGCGCAAATAGTGCGTGAGGCCTGTTGCAGTAGTCATGGCTTCCGCGGTAATGACGCGCGTGCGGGCTGCATAGACACGCCGATGACCCAGCAAACGGCGAATCGCCGGGCGCGCGAACAACTCGAACGTCACGAGCGCGGACACAGGATTTCCCGGGAGACCCAGCCACGGCGTGTCGCGAATCGTGCCAAACGCGAGCGGTGATCCCGGTCGCATGCGCACGCGCCAGAAATCGAGCGCACCGCCGAGTTCCGCAACCACGGCCCGCATGTGATCGGCTTCGCCGACGGACACGCCGGCAGAACTGATGACGAGATCGCAATCTGCCGCGCGCTCGAGTGCCGCGCGCAACGCAGCGCGATCATCGGCGATGATGCCGAGGTCCACCGGTTCACCGCCCGCGTCGCGAATGGCCGCAGCAAGGCCGTACGAGTTCGACGACACGATGCGCTTGCCGGCGCGCACCTCGTCGAATCGATCGAGCGCGACGAGTTCGTCGCCGCTCGTGACGATCGCAACGCGCGGCCTGCGATGCACGCGCACGTTCGCCGCGCCAACCGAGGCGAGGATCGCAATGTGTGCTGCGCGCAGTTCTGTTCCTGCGCGTACGACGACGTCACCTGCGCGCACATCTTCACCGGCAGGGCGGATGTTGCGTCCCGCGTCGCGTGCATCGCGAATAACGACGGTTTTCGCACCCGCGTCCGTGTCTTCAACACGAACGACGCTGTCCGCGCCATCGGGAACGGGCGCGCCCGTCGCAATGCGCGTCGCTTGTCCAGCGCTGATTGCACGCGATGGAAAGGCGCCGGCGCGAACGTTGTCGACTACTGCGAGCGACACCGGTGCGGCCGCACTCGCGAGTTTCACATCATCCGCGCGGCACGCGTAGCCATCCATTGCGCTGTTCGCCCACAACGGCAGCGACACGGGAGACACAACGTCGTCCGCGAGCACCAATCCGTCCGCATTCGACAACGCCACGTTGACCGCTGGTATCGGCGCAATCGCCGCGACGATGCGGCGCGCTGCATCAGCTGGTTCGAGCATCAGTTGGTCGTGCTGCGAAAATTCGCGAGACGCACAACAATCGAATCGATGGCTGCTTCCACCGTCAAACCGGGCGTGGCGTACGCGTTGACCATGATCGAAAAGATCAGCGTGCGACCGTCAGCGGTGGTGATGTACCCGGACAGCGTGCGCACCCGGTCCATGGAACCCGTTTTTGCGTGTGCGTTGTTCTGCGCCGGCGTATTGAGGAATCGTTTGTCGAGCGTCCCGTCGACACCGGCAATCGGGAACGAGTTGTAGAAATCGACGAACGACGAGTCACGACGCATGACGCTCAGCACGCGCACAATCGCCTCTGGTGAAACGAAATCGTGGCGTGATAATCCGCTGCCGTCCCGCACGACGAACCCACTCGAATCCACGCCCCACTGGCGCAAGCGCCGCGTGACAACGGCGGCGCCGGAATCCGCGCTGCCGACGCCCGTGCGTTGACGCCCCATCGTCTTGAGCAGCAATTCGCCGATCTGATTCTGCGACGGCTTCATGAAGTGCGGCAACAATTCACGCAGCGGCGGCGACTCGTACGTGAACAACGTGCCCAGTCCGGTATCCACGACCGGATTCATCCAGTCGTACGACCCGCGCACGAACACGCCGCGATCGTAGAGCACCGCGTTGAACGCCTCGAGAAAGTTGCGAAACCCTGTTGGCTGTGACAGCGGCGGCGCCGGCGTTCCCTCGAGCGTCACGCGCGCCGCGCTGAACGAATCGTTGTACATCAGTTCACCAACTGCCGCGGCATACGCTTCGCCGAGATCGTCGACGGCCCAGCCAAAACCGAATGGCGAATCAGGAAACAAGCCCGCTGCGCGCTTGAGGCGTCCTTCGACGCGCGCGATGCCATACGCGCGCACCGAATCGGCCATGTCTCGCAGGCCCGCCGCCGCGTCACCGCGCACTTTGTCGCTGAAGGACGGATCGCCCGAACCGATGACAATCAAGTCGCCGGCGAGCGTACTGTCGCTCACCGATCCTACTGCTGCTACGCGCGTCGTGAAACGAAATTGCGCGCCGAGCTCCGCGATGGCTGTCGCCGCGGTGATGATTTTCTGATTCGACGCCGGCACCACGAGCTTCTCAGCGTTACGTGAATACAGCGTGTCGCCGCGCTCCGCATCGACGATCAAAACTCCCCAGTGCGCGCTGCGAAACTCCGACCGCTTCACCGCCGAATCGATGCTCGCGCGCAGCGCGGCGCGTGCTGCGTTGCGCTGCGCGGTTGCACTTGGCGGTCGCTGCGCGTACGCGTCCGCCGCGCACGCGGCGACACACGCAAACCCGATGAGCATGCTTCGAACGCTTATCGTTCGCACAGTGGGTGCAAGCTAAGCCGCCGGTCCCGGTGCGTCATCCGCGATGCGACGCGCTTCATCGAGATCGGACGATGTGTTGACGTTGAAAAACACGCGCGCAGTGCCACCGATCGCGTCATACACGCTCGCAGGGACGATCGTTGCGTGCACACGATGCACAATGCCATGCGCGCTGCGGTCGCCTTCGTCCCACGAAGCGGCAATGGCATCGGCACAGGGCCGATCATACCACGCGCACAGCGGCTCGAGCATTCCGTTCGCATGCGACGGTACGACGGCGGCGATTGGTTGGCCGTCACTCGTCTTCTCGTCTTCTCGTCTTCTCGTGATCTCGCGAAGCGCACGTTCCGTCACGAACGGCATGTCCCACGCAACGACCAGCACATCGCGCGCCGTAGCTGTGATCGCTGCGTGAATGCCGGCGGCGCTACCACCACCGGTGAGCAGGTCGCGAATCACGCGCGCACCGCGGAGCCACGACGCTGCGTCGGGCGCGCCGCTCACGATGACGATCTCGTGCACGATCGGGCGCAACGCGTTCGCAACGCGATCGATCATTCGCGCGCCACCGACTTCGAGCAATCCTTTCGCAACGCCGCCAAGGCGCGCGGCTTGTCCTCCGGCGAGAATTGCACCGGCGGGCGCGCGGCGTTCCGTCAGTCGCGCTCCCACGTCGCCCAAAGCGACGGTGCTTCGCGCACGACCACGCGCGTGACGACAGTAGGCGCCGGCAACTCCGCACCCACACGCTCGGCGATCCATCGCGCGAGGTTTTCACCGGTCGGTATCGCGCGACCTTCCGCGAATTCCGGCACGTCGAGATTGATGTTGCGGTGATCGAGCGCATCGACGACGCGCGATTGCAGCACGGCGTCGAGTTTGTCGAGGTGCGCGACGAAGCCCGTCGTTTCGTCCAGCGGTCCGCTCACCGTGACGTCGCACGTGTATGTGTGACCGTGGAACGACTCACGCGCGCACTTGCCGAACACTTCTTCGTTCTTCGCGTTCGACCAGTCGGGACGGCGATATCGGTGCGCCGCCGCGAACATCACACGCCGCGTGAGAGAAACGCGGGACATCGATCAGCGGAACAAGCGGTACGACGCCCCGAACAGAATCACACCGTTGTTTCGCCAACTGCTCTTCGGCGTGCGCGTCGTCAGCACACGCGTTCCGTCGCCAGCCGCGACATAATACGAATCGGGATACTCCACCGAGTAGAGATAGCTGCCGAGGTCCACGCGGAAACTCACGCGCTTGCCGGTGGGGATGTAGCGCACGCCGAATCCATAGCCGAACGCGAACGTCGAGCCGTGCTGGTAGCCACCACCGTCTGCGCCGCGGAAATCGCTCACGATGCCGACGGTCGAGTAGAGCAGCGGTGCGAGACTATGCCAGGACTTTTTTCCCGTCAGGTGAAACGACAGGCCGACTTCCGCGAATCCGAGATTCACGTCGGGCGTCGCGACGATCCGCTGGCCTTGATCTAGCGTTGGATCGAGTTCGTTTCGCGTTGTGGGCAGTACGCCGAGACGAAACGTGAGATCGCCCGGTCCGCCGACGTGCAAATCGAGCTGCAAGCCCGTGAGCACGGCATTCTTCGGAAACACACGCGCGGGATCTTTCGCCGCGAAATACGGACCGGCGAAAACGCCGAGCCGCAATCGAGTGTCGATGTCGCGATACGGACTCGTCTCCGGCGTATGTCCGACTTGCGCAGCGGCCGGCGTGGAGAGTGCCGCGAGCAACGCCGCAATTCTGATTCGCATCATGATTGAGTTACACAGAGATCGCGTCCGGTCATCTCGGGTGCTTTCGGCACGCCGAGGAGACCGAGCACGGTTGGTGCGACGTCGCATAGTGCGCCGCCATCGCGGAGCGATCGCACCGCAGGATTGTTCACGACCATGAAAGGCACGGGGTTCGTCGTGTGCGCCGTGTGTGGTTCGCGCGTCACAGGGTCCACCATCGTTTCGCAGTTTCCGTGATCCGCGGTGACGATGAGCGTTCCGTTTGCCGCGCGCACCGAAGTGGCAACGCGCGCGACGCACGCATCGACTGCTTCAACGGCCTTGATTGCTGCCGGCAATGAACCCGTGTGGCCAACCATGTCGCCGTTGGCGTAGTTCACCAGCACAAAGTCATACGTTCCGCTTTCGATTGCCGGGCAGAGTTTATCGGTCACGCCCACCGCGCTCATTTCGGGTTGCAGATCGTACGTCGCGACTTTGGGGCTGGGAACGAGCACACGATCTTCGCCTGCGTTCGGCGGCTCGATACCGCCGTTGAAATAGTAAGTCACGTGACCGTACTTCTCGGTTTCCGCCGTCCGGTATTGTCGCTTGCCGTGCGACGCGAGCCACACGCCGAGCGTGTTGGCCATGTTCTGTGGTTCGAAGGCGAGCGGCGCGGTGATGGTTTCGTCGTAGCGCGTCATCGTGGTGACATGCACGAGCGGCCGCGGTGCGATCGCGAATCCCGAAAACGCCGGATCCCACAACGATCGAACGATCTGCCGCATGCGGTCTGAGCGGAAATTCCACGTGATGACGCTGTCGCCATCGCGCATGGGTGCGTTGGGAACCCCGTCACCCGTGATCACGACGGGATCGATGAACTCGTCGGTGACGTTGCGTGCGTACGCGTCGCGAATGACCTGCAGAGGATCGCTCGCTGTTGGTCCGCGGCGCCGCACAGAAACGTCGTACCACTTCTCCGTGCGTTCCCAACGCTTGTCGCGGTCCATGCCGAAGTAGCGGCCACCAATACTCGCGACACGCGCCTTGCCGGCGAGCCGCGGGAGCACACGCTGGACGAAGGCAAGCGCGGACCGTGGTGCGGTGTCGCGCCCATCGAGCAGCATGTGCACCGCGACGCGCTCGACGCCGCGTTGCGCGGCCAACTCGGTGAGCGCGACGAGATGATCGTCGTGTGCGTGTACGCCGCCGTCACCCACAAGACCCATCAGATGCAGCGTTCCGTTCCGCGCACGATCACACGCCGCGACGAGCGATGGAATCTTGAAGAAACTGCCGTTGGCAATCGACTCGCCGATCCGCACGAGGTCCTGCATCACCACTCGGCCGGCACCGAGGTTGAGATGGCCGACTTCGGAGTTACCGATTTGTCCTTCGGGGAGCCCGACGGATCGTCCCGACGCGTTGAGCAACGTGCGCGGTGATGAGTCCCAGAGCGCGCGAAACGTGGGCGCTTTCGCGAGCAGTGTGGCGTTCGCGTCTGTTTCTACGCGGTGGCCCCAACCGTCTAGAATGGCAAGCACAACTGGACCAGTGCGCTGTGACATCTATGCCGGACAAGAGCCAGGTGGTAGTTTCGCAGCGACGCGCGGAATGCCCGGAGCTGCCGGACGTGCAATGTAAGCCCGCGTCACGTTTCCTCTCTAGCGTTCGTGAGCGACATGCAGTGATGCGCAGCGCGTTCATGTCTTGCGTGCTCGCCCTCCCGTTCATGCTGCCGGGACTCGAGGCGTCGGCACAAACCAGATTGCCCGCGGATGCGCCCGTGCACGCGGCGCCGAACGGACCGGCGATTGGCACTGTCAAACGCGGCGCAGTCGTACGCACCGGTCGCGCGTCCGGCGGCTGGACACCGGTCACGCTCGAAGGCTGGATAGCATCGAGCCGGTTGGACTCGCGCCGCGACACACTCGACCGCACGCTCACCGGCCGCACGACGGGATTGCTCCGCGCTGCCGACGGAACGAGTCAGGCAGTTGTTGCTGAACTCGATCCGGGCACGCTGCTCAAGCGATACTCAGAGCGCAACGGATGGACGATGGTGCGTCGTGCGGCGTGGGTGCGCACGAATTCGCTGCGCGCACAAACAACGTCGTCGACGTCGACATCAACACAGCGCCCAGCGCAGTCGTCGGTGCGCACCGACGCGCCACCGCCGGTTACTCGCGCGCCTGCTGCGACTGCCAGTGCGCAACTGCCGCCGGGTGTGCTGCGCACTGCGCGTGCCACATCACTGCGCAACGGACCCGGCGGCGACGAGCGCGCCGACGTGCGCGCGGGCGCGCCCGTGCAAACCGTTGCGCGCGATCGCGGCTGGGCGTTGGTCCGCATCGAAGGTTGGGTACCTGAGCGCGATCTCTCGACAACGGATTCCACGGCTGACGAACAGTTGACTGCAGCGGATCTGCGCGCGAATCCCGCCACGCATCGCGGCAAAATTGTGCGCTGGACCGTGCAAGTCATCGCGCTGCAACGCGCGGACGGGTTGCGCAAAGGACTCGCGATGGATGAGCCGTATTTGCTCGCGCGTGCACCGGGCGAAGACGGCGCGGTGCTCTACATCGCTGTTCCGCCGTCGTTGCTCGAACGCGCGCGCGCGCTGCCGACGCTCACGGACATTACCGTGACAGCGCGCGTGCGCGACGGCCGCAGTGAACCCGTGGGTGTGCCAATTCTCGATCTGACCGACATCACGAGGTCGCCGTGAACGAATTCATGCGCGAGCGCATCATGCGCCGCCTCGAAGCGCTGCCCGAAGATCGCGTGTATCAGGTGCTCGACTACGTCGAGTTTCTGGAATCCAAATACGCGGCGCGTCACAACGTTCAGCCGAACGTTGTGCAGAAGTTCGCGGAAGGCGTGCAGGACACGTTACGCGCCGGTAACGTCTCCGCGAACGCGATTTCAGAAACGATGAGCCTGATGTCGAAAGCG
>DATELA010000097.1:0-3668 GCA_035277145.1 Gemmatimonadaceae bacterium
CGCTCCGGCGCTCAATGCGCAGGGCCGCGGCGGACCAACCGGCCCCGCGCCCGTCTCCGGCATCGGCGCTAACGGCAAACTCGCGCCCGTCGTGAAAGACGGCGTCATGCAACCCGTCATCGAATTCGCGGACAGTGCGCAAATCATTCGCCAATCGCTCTGGGTCGAAACCAACTTCGACACGGACAAGGACGGCAAACTCGATCGCGTGCACGTGCAAGTGACGCGCCCCGGCGCCGCGGAAAAAGCCGGACTCAAGATTCCGTCGCTGATGTTGTCGTCGCCGTACATCGGACCCACCAACGGCAACGCGGCCGACTGGGACGTGCACCAGGAACTCGGCGCACCGTCACCCAAGCGCACCATTCCCGAATTCCGCGCGTTCTCCGAATCGATGCCGCTCAAGCAAGGCCCAACGAACTGGGTCGCGCGCGGATTCGCCGCCGTCACCGTCGAGAATTCCGGAACGGGACTGTCGAGCGGATGCCCAACTGTCGGCGATGGCATCGAAAACATCACGCCGAAGTTTGCGATCGATTGGCTCAACGGCCGCGCAAAAGGATTCACGTCGCTCGATGGCAACGAACAGGTGAGCGCCGCGTCATGGTCCAACGGCAAAGTCGGCATGACGGGCACTTCATATGAAGGGACCATGCCGCTCGCAGCGTCGGTGACGGGAGTACCGGGACTCGAGGCGATCATTCCCATTTCGCCGAACACGTCGCAGTACCGCTACTACCGCTCGAATGGTCTCGTGCGTTCTCCCGGCGGTTATCTCGGCGAAGACATCGACGAGCTGTACGACTTCATTCACTCGGGACGTGTGCGCGCCGAGTGCGACCGCATTTGGCGCGACGGGATTTTCGCGCAGAACATGGATCGCCAGAGCGGCGACTTCAATCAGTTCTGGGCCGATCGCGATCAAACGCCGCTCGTAAAAAACATTCGCGCCGCGGTGTTGTTCGCGCACGGATTCAATGATTGGAACGTGATGCCCGAGCACACGATCCGGATGTGGGATGCGCTCAAGAAACAGAATCCAAGCGCGAAGCTCTACATGCATCAGGGCGGACACGGGGGTGGTCCGCCGGCGGAGATCGTGGAGAAATGGTGGGCGCACTATTTGTATGGCGTCAATAACGGCGTCGACACGTTGCCGCGCGCGATGATCGTGCAGTCAAGTGCCGTCGCACCTGCGCCTCCTCCGACAGCGCCCGGTGCGGGGGGCGGACGTGGCGGCGGACGTGGCGCGACACCGATGCCAAAGTTTTTCGCGGATTATCCGGTACCAGGTTCAGCGCCGGTGAAAGTGTATCCGGCGAAAGGCGGCAACAGCGTCGGCACGCTCTCACTGAGTGCGCCGGCGAAACAGGGCAGCGAAAGACTCACCGATGATTTCAACGTGACTCCCGCGATGATGGCGCTCGCGGCGACGTCGCAGAATCGTTTGCTCTATGCACTGCCCGCGTTCACGGATTCAGTACATCTCTCGGGCCGCACGGTCGTCACGCTCAAGATCGCGGCGAGCAAACCAGCGGTGAACCTGTCCGTGTATCTCGTCACGCTGCCGTATGACTCGACGCGCATTGGAAGCGCCGGACAAGTTGGTGTCGTCACGCGCGGTTGGGCGGATCCGCAGAACCACAAATCGCTGACGAGCGACGCTGATTTCGTCACGATGGCGAAAGGCGAACCACTCAAGCCGGGCCAGTTCTATACCATGACGTTCCCACTGCAAGCCGATGACCAGATCATTCCGCCAGGACAACAACTCGCGATCATGATTTTCTCGAGCGACGCCGGATTTACGTTGCGCCCCGCGCCGGGAAGTGAGCTGACAATCGATCTCGACGGTTCGTCGTTTACGCTGCCAGTGGTTGGCGGCGTGCGCGGACTGCAAGCGGCGATGAGGGCCCAGTAATGCGCGTCAGAAAAACAATGAAGGCGTTCGCGGTCGCCACAGCTGTCGGTGCATGTGGTGGTGGCGGAACATCACCGGAACCGGACTTCAGAATCTCCATCGGCGCGGTGCCGTCGACGACACTCGGCATGCAAGTCGCGCTCACCGTCACGCTGACGTCGACGGGATTCGGCGGCCCCGTCACGTTGAATGTGACCGGTGTACCCGCGTCATGGAGCGCTGACATCGCCGGTGGCAACACCGCGAATCTCATTTCGAATCTCACGGCGACGAAAACCGTCACGCTGACGATTCCGTCGAACGCTGCACCGGCGCCCGGCGGTCAACAAATCACCGTGACCGCCACCGGCGCGTCAGGAACGCACAGCGCGTCGCGATCCGTCACGGTGACGAACGAATTCATCGTCGTCATGCCGAATGGCACGGGCGGCGGTGTGCACTGGGGCGCAGTGGTCGGAACGATAGTGCAATTGAAAGTTGGTACAGCATTTCGTTTCCGAAACGACGACGGCACCACGCACCAGATCCATTTCGATGGTGACATCCCAGGATTCGTGCACCAGCCCGATCCCGGCATCACGCAAGGTCAATCGTATGTTGTCACGCCAACCGGCGTCGGCACGGAGGACAACGTGCATTGCCACATTCACGGCACGGGCGTGGGAACTTTCACGGTCGTGGTGAGCAACTAATCAACTAATGAAACGCGCGATCGCTCTCGCCTCGCTCGTCGCGCTCGCAAGCTGCGCGACGCTGCAGCAACTCGTCGCGCTGCGACAAGTCTCGTTTTCGCTCGCGGGACTCGAGAACGCGCGGTTGGCCGGTGTGTCACTCGCGCGCATCTCGTCGTACCGCGATGTCTCTACACTCGATGCCGGGCGCATCGCACTCGCCGTTGTGCGGAAAGACGTTCCGCTCGATGTGCAACTCAACGTGCGCGCGGATAATCCTGCTGATAATCGCACGGCGGCGACGATGGCGAAGCTTTCGTGGACGCTGCTGCTCGATAACAAAGAGACCGTGAGCGGCGTGCTCGACACCAACGTCACGCTGCCCGCGGGTCAGGCCACCACGATTCCACTCAAAGTGCGCGTGAACCTCGTGGACTTTTTCGGCGGCAACACGGAAAGTCTGCTCAACCTCGCGGCGGGGCTCGCGGGTCTCAACGCAGATCCCACTCGCATTACGCTGCGGGCAACACCGACCGTCAGCACACCGCTTGGTCCCATCACGTACCCGACGCCAATCACGATCGCGAGCAAGACCGTCGGCGCGCGGTAGAGAAGTTGCAAGACGACGCAGATGAGCTATGCTGATGATAGCCGGAGCTCGCGATGCTTGATCTCGTACCCGTCGACATTCTGCTTCCGCTCTTCGCGACATGGGCGCTCGTTACCGTCGCGCTCGCGTGCGGCGCGTACGGTGTTGAGTACGCAATCATCGATCGCGCGACGCAGGAGCCACTCGGTCCTGAGTACTGGACCGTTGCCGCGGGCGGTGGTGCTGCGGTCGGCGGGCTCGTCGCGCTCGGTTCGATGGTGCAAACGGGAATGGATTTCGAACTCGCGCACTACGTCACGATCGCGCTGTTCGGTGTGGCGGACGTCGCGCTCGTCGCATTCGGCCGCTGGTTCGTGAACGTCGCGGCGTAACGCGCGACGTCGGGGCGTAGGGCTGAGGGCTCGGGGCGTGCGTGTGTGATCGCTTTGGCGTAGGGCTGAGGGCTCGGGGCGCGCGCGAGTTAGTG
>DATELA010000098.1:0-60000 GCA_035277145.1 Gemmatimonadaceae bacterium
GTTGCACAGGCGGTAGCGGCTCCGCCGCTCCCGCCGCAACCAGCGCCGCGACGGTCGATTCCGAACTTCGAGCCGCCGCCGATTCCCGACGCGCCCGTCGCTGCTCCCGCGCAGGCATCAGCACCGGTGTCTCCCGCAACGCCGGCAGCGCCGAATGACCTGATCACGTTTGGGGCAGAGGCGTCGGACGAGCGCTCACCACGCAACTCGCAGTCCGCCCGCACCCTCAAATGTCAGGAGTGCGGTTGGATGAACTATCCGACGGAGTGGTATTGCGAGAAGTGCGGCGGAGAGCTCGCCGCTTTCTGACGCGCGGCGCGTTCTACTTCGCGCCCTGCTTCGCCAGCGTGCTCTTGTGGCGCGCGGCTTTGTTCCGGTGAATCAGGCCTTTGCGAGCGGCGCGGTCGAGCAGCTGCACGGCGGCGCGCTTTTCGGCGGCGGACCCACCCGCGGCGCGCTTGAGCGCAGTGCGAAGTGCAGCGCGCTGCGCACGATTGCGGGCCGCGGCGACGCGCGACCGGCGCATGTCTTTCTTTGACGACTTGAGATTTGGCACGTTGAAAGCTTCTGGTTTGGAGATCCCGGGGCGGCTAAGACTATCGGGTCGAAGAAACCGGGTCAACCCGTTGTGGCGCTTTGATATCCGTGCGCTCATCGGTAATCTTCTTCGTCACCGACAGCGCTCGCCGCTTTGGACAAACTCCAGGTCGCCCTTCTCGTTGCGCCGGTGCTGTTGTTTTCGATGGTCGCGCACGAGTACGCCCACGGTTATGCCGCTCTGAAGCAAGGCGATGCGACGGCCTACCAGCTCGGCCGTCTCAGTTGGAATCCACTCAAGCACATCGATCCGTTTTTTACGGTCGTTATGCCCATCGTGACGTACTATTTCGCGGGATTCTTTTTTGGCGGCGCCAAGCCGGTACCCGTGAATCCGCGGAATTATCACCATTTCAAACGCGGCGACATCATCGTATCGATGGCGGGGATTTTCGTAAATCTCTGTCTCGCCGTGATCTGCACGCTGCTGGTCATTGCATTTGGCTGGATCGGTCGCGCCGTGCCGGCGCTGGAAACGTCCGCAGCGCTGCTGCAAGCCATGATGTTCATTGGCGTGCTGTTCAATCTTGTTCTCGCGTTCTTCAACTTGCTGCCGATTCCGCCGCTGGATGGCTCGCACGTCTTCAAATACCTGTTGCCGCCGGGATGGGCGATTCAGTACCAGCGCGTCGGGTTCCTCGGCATCATCGTGTTGTTGGCGTTAATGGGGCCGCTGCAAAAGATCTACATCGCTCCCGTGCAGTTCATGCTGAAGATTTCGCTCAACGTCTCTGAGAGTTCGTTTCTTCCGCCCGCGCTCGACGTGTTGCGGAGCACGCGGTTCCTATGACCGTGCCGATTGACCTCTCGCCGGACGCGCCGCCGCCGTCATTTGTTGTCGAACTGCCGGAGTACGCCGGGCCGCTCGATTTGCTGCTATCGCTGATTCGCGACGAGAAGGTCGACATTTACGACATTCCCATCGCGCGCATCTGCGAACAGTTCCTCGCGCGCATTCACGATCTCGGTCTCAACGAAGCCGCGGATTATCTGGAGATGGCGGCGCGCCTGATTCGCATCAAGGCGCAAATGCTCCTGCCGCGCAGCGCCGGCGAGGAGGGCTGGGAAGATCCGCGCGCCGAGCTCGTGCGGCGTCTTCTCGAATACCAACAGATTCGCGAAGCGGTTGACGTGCTCGAGAAACTGAGTGAAGACCGGCGCAGCCGCTTTGCGCGGTCGTACATCCCGGTTTCGAACGCACCGCCCGTCGCGCCGCTCTCGTTGTCGCTCGCCGAACTCCTCGCGGCGGTGGACCGTGTCCTGCGCGCTGCGCGTGAGCCCGTGCTGCACGACATCGTGCCACGCGCACTCGACGTCGACGGCGCCATCGAAACCGTCCGCGCCGTGCTCGCGCTGCGCTCGAGCGCTCTCTGGCGCGACATCGTGCGAGGGAACGCAGAGCCGTGGGAGGTGTTATCGGCATTGCTTGCATTGCTCGAACTTGCGCGGCGCGGGGAACTGCGGCTCGCGCAATCGCGTCCATTTGCCTCTGTGGAGATCGTTCGTGAGTCCCCTGGCGAAGCTGCTTGAAGCGGCGCTCTTCGCGAGTGCCCGACCGGTTCCAACCGAAGAACTGGCGGTACTCGATCCCGACGCGTCCCCCGCGGCGCTGCAGGCTGCGCTCGATGAACTGCGTGAGCACTACGACACCGACGGTCATGGCGTAGAGCTCAGCGACATCGGTGGCGGCTGGCAGATCCTGACGCGCCCCGAGTACACCGAGACCATCGAGCGCGCGCAGCTCGCGCTGCGCCCGACGAGATTGACGGCGGCGTCGCTCGAAACGCTCGCGATCATCGCCTACCGCCAACCCATCGGGCGCGCCGAGATCGAGGAGATTCGCGGTGTGAACGTCGCAGCGGTGTTGCGGTCGTTGCTGGAACGCGGACTGATCGAAGCGACGGGTCGCGGCGAAGGTCTGGGGCGGCCGCTGCTCTACGGCACGACGCCGCAATTCCTGGAACAATTTGCGCTGCGGCACCTCGACGAACTTCCGCGCGCGGACGAGTTCGCCGTTGCGCTGCGCGCGGAGCCGCGACCCGTCTGAGCACGGTGGCAGCCAGCGGGCGGATGCGCATTCAGCGCGCGCTCGCGCGTGCGGGCGCGGCGTCGCGGCGCGGGGCGGAAGCGCTCGTCGCTGCTGGGCGCGTTACAGTGAATGGCGCGCCGGCGATCACGGGCCAGCCGGTAGACCCCGATCGCGATGACATCCGCGTCGATGGACGCCGCGTCGGTGCCCCCGCGACTCCCAAGTGGATTGTGCTCAACAAGCCGTCGGGTGTGATGACCACGCGGCGTGATCCCTCGGGTCGCAAAACGGTGTTCGATCTCGTGCCAGATACGGCAGGGCTGACATACGTCGGACGTCTCGACCTGCTCACCGAGGGTGTACTGCTGCTCACCACTGATGGCGATGGTGCGCACAAGCTTGCGCATCCATCGGGCGAGGTACCGCGCACGTACATCGCGACAGTGCGCGGTGACGGGCAAGCGGCAGTGGAGCGTGCGCGCGGGGGCGTGCAGCTCCACGACGGGCTGGCGCGCGTCGAGAATGCGAAGCTTCGCCGCGCGGGAAGAACCTTGTGGGAGTTTGAAGTCACACTCACCGAAGGCCGAAACCGCGAAGTCCGCCGTCTGTGCGAAGCGCTCGACCTCAAGGTCGAGCGCCTCGTGCGTATTGCGTATGGCCCCGTGCGCCTGGGTTCGCTTCAGCCTGGTCAGTGGCGCGAATTGCAACCTGGCGAGGTCAAGCGGTTACTCATGGCCTGAGGTCCGGCCGGCGGTACGTACTCTAAGTTTCCCATCCATGGCTCAGCACGTCGCAGCTACGCTCACCACTGCAGTCACGCACGAAGTCTCAAAGCGCGTCGTCGGACAGGAGGCGATGCTCGAGCGGTTGATGATCGCGCTGCTGACCGGCGGTCACGTACTGCTCGAGGGAGTGCCGGGTTTGGCGAAGACACTCGCGGTGCGCACGCTCGCGGAAAGCGTCCACACCACGTTCCATCGCATTCAGTTCACGCCCGACCTGTTGCCCGCTGACGTCGTCGGCACACAGATCTTCGACCAGGCAACGGGAAGCTTTTCGGTCAAGCAAGGCCCGATTTTCGCCAACATCGTTCTCGCGGACGAAATCAATCGTGCGCCGGCCAAGGTGCAGTCCGCGTTGCTCGAAGCGATGCAGGAAAAGCAGGTCACCATTGGTGGGCAGACGTTTCCGCTCACCGAGCCGTTCATGGTGCTCGCGACACAGAATCCGATCGAGCAGGAAGGCACGTACCCGCTCCCCGAAGCGCAGGTCGATCGATTCATGCTGAAGTTGCGCGTGACGTATCCATCGCGCGACGAAGAAAAAGAAATCGTGCGTCGCATGGCCGGTGGCGGCACTATTCCAGTGTCGGCCGTCGCGAAACCCAAAGACATTCTGACCGCGCGCGCCGAAATCGCCGCGTTGCACGTCGACGAGCGCGTGATGGACTACATGGTCGACCTCGTGCTCGCGACGCGCGATCCGGAAAAAGCGGGGCTCACGGATCTCGGTCCGCTCATCGAATACGGCGGAAGTCCCCGTGCAACGATCGCGCTTGCGCAGGCGTCGCGCGCACACGCGTTCCTGCGCGGCCGCGCGTTCGTAACGCCCGACGATGTGAAAGCAATTGCGCCCGACGTGCTCCGGCACCGCGTGGTGTTGACGTTCGAAGCCGAAGCCGAAGAAGTCACCAGCGACGAATTGGTGCGGCGCGTGCTCGAGCGCGTGCCAAGTCCGTGAGTGCCTAACGCCGAGCGGAAGCCCGCCGCCGCGCAAGCGCGCGCGCGACCGGCCGCGGTACCACCCGAGGTCCTTCGACTCGTGCGCAGGCTCGAACTGCGCACGCGAGGATTGGTGAACGCGCGGTTTGCCGGCGAATACCAGTCCGTGTTCAAAGGGCAGGGCATGGAGTTCGCGGAAGTGCGCGAATACCTCCCTGGCGACGAAGTGCGCAGCATCGACTGGAACGTCACCGCACGCATGCGGCGTCCGTTCGTGAAGCGCTTTGTGGAAGAGCGCGAGTTGACCGTGTTGTTGGTGGTGGATTGCTCGGGGTCGTCGGCGGTTGGCACCAGCCGGCGGTTCAAGCGCGACGTCGCCGCGGAAGTTGCGGCGGCATTTGCGTTGCTCGCGGTACGCAGTAATGACCGCGTGGGCGCCGTGCTCTTTTCAGAAGATGTTGAACTGGCGATTCCGCCGCGCAAGGGCCGTCGTCACGCGTTGCGTGTGCTGCGCGATGTGCTCGTGCACAAGAGCAAAGGTGTACGCACGAACATCGCGGCCGCGCTGACGTACGCCCGGCGCGCCATGCGGCATCGCTCCGTCGTGTTTGTGCTCTCCGATTTCGTTGCGCCCGCGTACGAAACACAATTGCGACTGCTCGCGCGACGACACGATGTGGTCGCAGTGTCACTCGAAGATCCGGGCGAGCGGCTGCTGCCGGACATCGGTGTCGCGCGGCTCGTCGATCCGGAGTCTGGCGAAGCCGTCGAGATCGACACGAGCGACAATCGCGTGCGCGAACGCTTCGCGCACATGATTCGCGCGGAACGCGAAGCACGCCGAAAACTGTTCCGGCGGCTCGCCGTTGACGAAATCGTCGTGCGCACAGATCGCGATGTGTCGCGACCGTTGGTCGGCTTTTTCCGGGCGCGTGAGCGCCGCCGGCGCCGCGGATGACCGGCGTGCGCGCCGTGCCGTTGCTGCTCGCGTGTATACTCGTCGCCGCGCCCGCGATCGCGCAGACGGGCGTGCGGTGGGGTTACGTCGTCGAACCGGAAACGACGAGTGTCGGCAAGCCGGCGACGCTCACGTTGCGCGTGCGCGCACCGGCTGGCACGCGACTCACCTTCCCGCAGGCGATCGATTCGACGTCGAGCATTGAACCGCTCGATCCCGTGTCCGTGCGTGAAGAAACGAATGACGGAGCGGTCACGGCGACCGCCACCTACCGATTCCTCACATGGGAGCTCGGCACCGTCGAGATTCCGGTTGGAATCGTTCGCGTCGCGCGCGATCAGCGCGTGCAGGAACTCGTTATTCCGCCACCGACAATCGTCGTGTCGACGGTGCTGCCGGTAGATACCGCGCAGCGAAAGCCGCGCGACGCGCGCGACATTGTGTTGTTGCCGGGCGGTGCGTGGCCGTGGTGGATTTATGCGCTCGCCGGTTTCCTGCTCCTCGTCGTAGGTGGTTGGTTGCTGCAGCGGCGCTCACGGAAACGCGTGATTCCGGTACCGCCGTTCGCGGATGCGCAGCGTGCATTCGGACGGCTGTCTGCGCTCGACTTGATTGGCGCTGGTGAACCCGGCAAACACGTCACCGCTTCGGTCGAAGTGCTCCGCCGCTTCCTCGCGGCGCGCGATCACCGCGCGAACGTGTCGCTGACGGGCGCGGAGCTGACGGCGGTCGTACGCGCTGACGCGTCGGTCCCGACGGCGCGCGTGTCCTCGCTCATGGGTCGCGCGGATGCTGCGAAGTTTGCGCCGGACGATGTCGACGCAACGATGGCCGAAGCTTTGGGGGCGGAGGCGGTTGCGATCGTCACCGAGATCGAGCGCGCCGACGAGCGTCGAGGGAAACGCAAATGAATCCCATCGGCGATCTGATGTTCGCCGAGCCGGCGTGGCTCGCATTGTTGCTCGCGATTCCGTTGCTCTGGTGGGTGCGACGCCGCCGGCGCCCGGTCGCGGTCCGCTACGCGCGGGTGGACATCCTCGCGAAGGGACCGCGATCGGGCGCGATGCTGCGACGATTGCGCACGGCGCTGCGATTGCTCGCGCTTGTCGCCGCGACCGTCGCGCTCGCGCGCCCGCAATCGGGCGCGCGAGCGGTGAGCGGTCGCGGCGAAGGCATCGACATCATGCTCGTGCTCGACATCTCGAGTTCGATGCTCGCCGAAGATTTTCAGCCGCTCAACCGTCTCGAAGTCGCCAAAGAGCGATTGAAGGCGTTCATCGCCGCACGGCGCGAAGATCGCATTGGTCTTGTTGCGTTCGCGGGTGAAGCGCTGACGCAGGTGCCGCTGACGGTCGACTATCCGGTGTTGTTCGCCGCGGTCGACAATGTGCAAGCGGGCGCGGGACAACTCGAAGACGGCACCGCGATTGGCACTGCGATTGCGACCAGCGCAAACCGGTTACGCGCGGCGGGCGGCCGCTCACGCGTCATGGTTCTGCTCACTGACGGCGAGAACAATCGCGGCGCGATCGATCCGCGCACCGCCGCCGATGCTGCCGCCGCGTTTGACGTTCGCATCTACACCATCGGCGTCGGCAGTGAAGGCAGCGCGCCCGTGCCGGTGAGCAAGGGTGTGTTCGGGCTGCGATACGAGAACCGCCCCGTGCGCATCGACGAAGGCTTGCTCGAAGACATCGCGCGTTCCACGGGCGGCCGGTATTTCCGCGCGCGCGATCGCGCAGCGCTGCAGCGGGTATATGAGCAGATCGATCGTCTCGAGCGCGCGCCGGTGCGTATTGCCCGTTACCGACCATTCGTCGACGAGTATCGCTGGCCCCTTGCACTCGCCGTGATTGCAATCGGGCTCGAATTGTTATTGCTCGCGTGGCGGAGCCCGCTGCCATGAGATTCGCGCTCGACATGCCATGGGCGGTGATCGCCGCGGTCGGGCTCGCGTTGGCGGCGGCCGGGGTCGTGTGGCTCGAGATCGTGCGGCGTCGCAAACGCCTTGGCCGGCTCGGGCCGGTTGCGATGCTCGAGCGGTTGGTGCCTGCCGCTGTCGTGCATCAGCGTCTCGGCCGCCGGCCGGTCTGGCTCGGCGCCGCAGCGCTCTTTGCGGGCATTGCGTTCGCAGGTCCTCGATGGGGCGAACCAATCGGCGAAGCGGAGACGGAAGGCATCGACGTCGTGTTTGCCATTGATGCGTCCCTCTCGATGACCGCAACCGACGAATCGCCGAACCGCCTCGAGCGCGCGAAGCAGGAAGCACGGCGTCTCCGCGCTATCTCGCGCGGTGATCGTGTCGGACTCATCGCGTTTGCGGGACGGAGCTACATCCTCACGCCGCTCACTGCGGACGACGGCGCACTCGCGCTGTTCCTCGACAATCTCGATCCGTCGATCGTTGGTCAGCCGGGATCGTCGCTCGGTGCGGCGCTGCGGCAAGGCGTGGACTTGCTTGGGCCCGCTTCGGGCGGTGACCGCGCGCTCGTGGTTTTCACTGACGGCGAAACGTTCGACGAACGCGCCGACGTCCTCGAAGCGGCCCGTCGCGCGAAAAAGGCCGGCGTGAGCGTGGTGTTCGTCGGCTTTGGTACCGAAGACGGCAGCCGAATCCCCATTCGCGCGGCGAACGACGCGATCGTCCCGAAACGCGATGCGGATGGTTCAATCATCGTGACACGGTACGATCCCAACATGCTGCGCGCGGCCGCGACTGAAGCGGAAGGAACACTGATCGATGCGTACGCGACCGACAAGGCGTCGCGCGTTCGCTCAGCGTTGAACGGTTTGCGCTCCGAACGCCGAAAAGTCACGGCGCAGCGCGCGATTCCCCTGCGATATCACTGGTTCCTCGCCCCCGCGCTGCTGTTGTTGCTCTGGGACGGTTACGTCGCGGGAAGGCGCGCGCGCGTTGCGGCGCTCGGCTTGTTGTTGGCGGCGATCGTTCCGGCCACTGCGTCCGCGCAGTCGGGGCGTTTGCTCGAGGAAGCGCAGCGGCACTATGAAGCGCAGCGGCCGCTCGCCGCAGCGCGCTCATGGCGACGCGCAATGGAAGCTGGTGATCGACAAGCGCAGACGCTCTACAACATGGGCACCGCGTACCTTGGCGCCGATTCGCTGAATTCGGCAATCGAAGTACTCGAGCGGGCCGTAACGATGCCCGCGCCTGCGTTGCGCTCCGACGCGTTGTTCAATCTTGGTCTCGCGTATCTCAAACGTGGATTGAGCACACGTGGCGACGCGGCGGCCACGAGTTATCGCGGCGCAATTCGCGCGTATCGTTCCGTCTTGCTGCAGAATCCCGACGACGAAGACGCCCGCTGGAACTACGAGCTCGCGATGAAGAAACTGCAGTCGTCGCAGTCGTCGTCATCGAGCAATAATCCAAATCAGCAACGCGAGGAACGTCAGAATCCGCGGCTCGCGAGCGATCAGGCGTCGCAGCTGCTCGACGCTGCGGCGCGCGAAGAGCGCGACGTGCAAGGCAAGCGACAGCGATCGCAGCCCACGAATGCGGCACGAGGACGCGACTGGTGAGCCTGTTTGCGGCGATTGGGCTCGCGTTACAGGTGACCGGCGGAACACCGGCGATCATCGATCGCGCGCGGATCGATCCGCGCGCCGACGTGTCGTTTCACGCGCTCGCGCTGCCGGAGACCGTGTACGTTGGCGCGCCCGCGTTATACGAACTCGGCGTGTTCATCACCGAGGAAGTGCGCTCGCGTCTGCGACAGAACCCGCAGTTCGTTCCACCGGATCTTCGCTCCGTACTCTCGTACGATTTGGGCCAGCGCTCGCACACAGTGGTGCGCGACGGACGCACATATGAGGTGCACGTGTTTCGCCGTGCGCTGTTTCCCGTTGCTGCGGGGCGCATCGTCGTGCCCCCGGCGCGCCTCTCATACAACATGCCGCTGGGCTCGTCGTTCTTCAGCCGTGAAGAGCAACGCTTGCTTCGGTCTGAGCCGGTCTCATTTGTCGCAATCGCGCCCCCTACCACGGGACGCCCCGCCAGCTGGGGCGGTGCAGTGGGTGATCTCCGCATTCGCGCGCTGATCGGACCGGGCACGCCCCGCGTTGGCGACCCGTTCGTCGTGACGCTCCGCGTCTCGGGTGACGCAAATGTTCACTTGCTCCCGCGCCCGAACTTCGCGTTGCAATGGGCAACGGTTGTCGCGGGCCCCGAACGCGTCGTCGTTGATTCGAACGCAACGCGCGTCCGCGGGTCGAAAGAGTTCGACTGGCTCGTCACCCCGATTGTCGACGGCAGCCTCGAGATTCCTGTCGTCGATTATCCGTACTTCGATCCCGACGCGCGGCGCTATCGCGTTGCGTCGTCCGAGGCGACGCTCGTTCGCGTTGGCGAAGGCGCACTCGCCAACGTCGACAGCACGCCCGTCACCGCGGCGGGCCGCGGCGCGTTGCCAATTCGGCCGCTGTGGCGCCGGCCTTGGCCTGACGCGCCCGATACAACAATGTGGTTCTGGGCCGTGCTCATGGTCGTGCCGCTGCCAGGCATCGCTCGGTTGTGGCGTGAGCGTCCGCGTCGCGCCGCGCGCAACGCACCAACAGCGGAGCTGCGCGCACTTGTTTCGGCGTCCGTTGGCGATGCCGCACGCGTGCGCGCCGCTGTGCGCAGTGCACTGACGGCGCGACTTGGAGCGTACGCGTTGCCGTGGGGCGACACCGTCGCTTTGCGTCGGGCGTTGCGGCATCATGGCGTGACCGACGCGACGATCGACGAAGCACTCGTGTTGTTCGCGCGCGTCGACGGCGCCGCGTACGGTGAACAGCCCGAAACCGTCGCCGATGCGGCGCGGCGTGCACTCGACGTCTGCGAGGCCATCGACCGTGAAGCGCGCAGACCGCCTCCGTCGAAAAGGGCGAGCGGCGCGCGCACCGTGACCGTCGCGCTGCTCCTGATTGCATCGTCGCTGGCGGCACAACAGGCCCTTGATGCGCGCGGGCTGTTTGCGCGCGGCGTGACGGAGTACGCGACGAATGATCCAGTGGCTGCCGCGCGTTCATTCTTCGCGAGTGCGGAAGCATCGCCGTTGGCGGCGGTAGCGTGGGCCAACGCAGGGACCGCGAGCTGGGCTGCGGCGGATACAGCGCGAGCGGTGGTTGGATGGCAGCGTGCGCTGAGACTCAATCCGACGGACGCGGATGCTCGCGTTCGTTTGACGCTTGTCGGCACCGACGCCGGCGCAGGGCGTGATGTCGTGTGGCCGGTCCCGCGACGCTTGCCCGCATGGGCCGCGCTGCTCCTTTGGATCGGCGCGTGGGTCGCGATTTGGCGTGCGTACCATCGGCGATATGCCGCGGCCGGCGTGGTTGTCGCGATGGCGCTCGTCGTGCTGTCGCAGGTGCACGCGCGCCGGCTCGACGATCCGGCTCTCGCCGTGATCTCGCGTCCTGCGCCATTGCGTTTGCTGCCCGCCATGGGAGCGGAAGCGGGGCCAACGCCGCTCACCGGTGAACTGGTGCGCGTTGCCGAGCGGAGCGGTGTGTGGGTGCGCGTGATCGCTGCGGGTGCACGCGACGGGTGGATTGATGGAGCGCGTTTGCTCGACTTGAGTGGACGTCCGCTGCGCGAATAACGGATTGACCCCGGGTTCAGCGCGCGTCGAAATTGCCGCTGTGCCGCGCATCGCCATTCTTCCGAACGCTGTCGCCGACCAGATCGCGGCGGGGGAGGTCGTGGAGCGACCCGCCTCTGTGGTGAAAGAACTCGTCGAGAACGCGCTCGACGCCGGCGCAACGCATGTCGACATTGCCGTGCGCGAGGGTGGACGTGCGACGATCCGCGTGAGCGACGACGGCCACGGTATGGATCGCGCCGACGCTGCTGCGTCGCTCTCGCGTCACGCCACGTCGAAAATCACCAGAGCTGAAGATCTGGTTGGCATCGCGAGTTTTGGTTTTCGCGGTGAAGCGTTGCCGTCGATTGCCTCCGTTTCGACGCTGACGCTTGAAACAGCGCAAGCCGACGGTGACGCAACCGTGGTGCGCGCAAGCCACGGGACGATCGCCGGCGTGACACCCGGCGCGCGCCGCCGCGGAACCACAGTGACCGTCGACGGTTTGTTTGCGCAGGTCCCCGCGCGACAAAAGTTCTTGCGCGCTGCGCGCACCGAATGGCGCGCCATTTCGGACCTGCTCGTGTCGATCGCTGTGCTCAGGCCCGACGTGTCATTCACCGCGTCGCACGATGACAAGCAGGTGTTCGCGTGGCCCGCCGCGTCGTCGCTCCGGGAACGCGTGGCCGCCGTTTGGGGCGTCGATGCTGCGCAGGGGTTCATTGCTGTCGACGACGTCGACGGACCCGTCCGCGTGCACGGTCTCGCGGAAAAACCCGGCGATGTTGGTACATCGGCGCGCCGCTTTTGGCTTGCCGTCAACGGGCGCATCGTCCGCGACAATGGAGTTGTTCGTGCCGCGGAGTCAGCCTATCGCACAACGATTCCCGCTGGTGTGCGACCGTCGCTCCTCTTGCTGATCGATCTTCCGGGCGAAGACGTTGATGTCAACGTGCACCCGGCGAAAGCTGAAGTACGATTTCGCGATCGCTGGAGTCTCGAGCGCGTCGTCGAACGCGCAGTGCGCCGCGCGCTCGGCACCACCGAGAGTGCGATGGGCATTCGGACATGGACGCCGGCGCCACGCATCGCCATTCCCGTCGACGTCGACGCGCTGCGTTCGCGAACCGGTGGACCGCTGTTTACCGAAGCGCAGCGTACGCCCGTCCACGCCGCAGTGGCGAACGCGCCGGAGCCCGACGTCGCAGAGGAAGTTGTTGTCGAAGTTCCGCCGCTCCAGCAAATCCGGCGCACGTGGTTGCTTGCGGAACGTGAGGATGGTGTGCTGCTCATCGATCAGCACTCCGCGCACGAGCGCGTGCTGTACGAACGATTCATGGCGACGCTCGAGCGTGGCGCAGCGCCGGCGCAGCGACTCTTGCTCCCGCTCACACTCCATCTCTCACCGGCCGAGTCCGACGCGTTCGACGCGCACCGCGATGTCTTCACAGCCCTCGGCTTCGAGATCGAAGGGTTTGGTGGTGACACACTCATCGTAAACGCCGTGCCAATGCCGCACGCGCGCTTCGACGCGGAGCGGTGTTTGCGCGAATCGCTGGCTGCGCTGGCGGGCGATCGCTCGCCGAGCGTGCACGCGCGTCACGAAAAACTCGCCGCAACGGTGGCGTGCAAGGCGGCCGTCAAAGCCGGCGACGCACTGTCGCCCGCGGAGATGCGCGCGTTGTACATCGACCTCGCGCGAACCACGCTTGCCGCGCACGACGTCCATGGTCGTGCGACGATCGTGCTGTTTCCGTGGGACGAACTCGAACGGCGCTTTGGACGGCAATAGTCTCCGCGTCATCGTCGGTCCGACGGCGGCAGGGAAGTCGGCGCTGGCGATGTCGCTCGCAGAATCGCACCGCGCGACGATCGTGAACGCCGACTCGCGTCAGATTTATCGCGGCTTCGATATCGGTACGGGGAAACCCACACGCGAGGAACGCGTTCGGGTGCGTCACGACGGAGTTGACGTTGCCGATCCACACGAACGCTGGTCCGCCGCGCACTTCGGTCACGCCGCCGGCGATTGGCTCGCAGACGCCGCGCGCGATGGACGGACACCGGTCGTCGTTGGTGGAACCGGGTTTTGGGTCGCTGCGCTGGTGCGGCCACTCGCCCCGATGCCGACGCTCGATGGTGCCGCGCGCGCGAGAATCGCCGTAGAACTCGACGCTTTGTCGCATGACGAACTGCGTGCGCGGTGCGCGGAACTCGATCCACCCGTCGCGAAACTCGGTCACGCGCAGTGGCGGCGCGCAATCGAAGTCACGTTGATTACCGGCCGGCGTCTCTCCGAGTGGCAGCAGGTGGGCGAGACCCCCGCTCGCGCCGTCCGCTATCTTCTCGTCGATCCGGGCGAGTCGTTGCGCGCACGGATTGGCGTGCGCATCGACGCGATGCTCGCGGGCGGTTGGGTGGATGAAGTGCGTTCGCTCGCAACGAACGTCGCATCGTCGGCCATTGCGTGGAAGTCGTGTGGATACGAGCGGTTGCGCGCGGCGCTCGCCAACGGTGACTCGATTGCGAGCGTGAGAAACGAAGTCGAAGTGGAGACCTGGCAGTACGCGCGACGCCAACGCACGTGGTTTCGGCGACAACTCAAATACGGACCGGTAACCCGGCTCGATCCGGCAGCGCCCGATGCAATCGAGCGCGCCCGCGCCTGGTGGAACGGAAAGGACGACGCGTGAAGATCGGCATTACTTGTTATCCCACGTACGGCGGCTCGGGAGCCATTGCAACCGAGCTCGGCATTGCACTCGCTGCGCGCGGATGGGACGTGCACTTCATCACGTACCAGCCGCCGTTCAGGCTTCCGGAGTACTTGCCGCGCGTCTACTTCCACGAAGTCGACGTTGGCCACTATCCGCTGTTCGAGTACCCGCCCTACGACTTGGCGCTTGCGGTGCGGATGCACCAGGTCGTGAAAGAGCAGGGCATCGAACTCCTGCACGTGCACTACGCAATTCCGCACGCAACGAGTGCGTGGATTGCTCGCGAGATGTTGCGTGAGCAAGGCGGCAATGTTCGCGTCATCACGACGCTGCACGGGACGGACATTACGCTCGTGGGGCAGGCGCACGCCTATCACGCGATTACGAAGTTTTCGATCGAGCGTTCCGACCGCATCACCGCGGTATCGGATTACCTGCGCGCGGAAACGCTGCGTGCGTTTGGCTGCGCGGGGTGCGACGTCGAGGTGATTCCGAATTTCGTGGATCCGACCGTGTACGACCGCGCGCGGTGGCGTCCGGATCTGCGCGCATCATTGCCTGCCGATCACAAGGTGTTGATGCATGTGTCGAACTTCCGCGCGGTGAAACGTGTGCGCGAGGTCGTTCGCATCTTCGCCAAAGTGCGCGCGGCGATGCCTGCAACGCTCGTGATGGTGGGCGACGGTCCCGATCGCACCGACGCCGAAGAAGAGGCGCGCGACCTTGGCGTCGATCGCGACGTGCGCTTCCTCGGACGGATCGAACTGGTGGCGCCCTTGCTCGCGTCCGCAGATCTCTTCCTGCTGCCAAGCGAAACAGAATCGTTCGGACTGAGTGCGCTCGAGGCGCTCGCGACCGGCGTTCCGGTGGTCGCGTCCTCCGTCGGCGGACTCACGGAAGTCATTCGCGATGGAGAGACGGGCGTGCTGCGGCCCGTCGGTGACGTCGACGGAATGGGCGACGGCGCTATCGCACTGCTGCGTGATGCCAAGCGCTGGAACGCGATGTCGCACGCAGCTGCGGCGGATGCGCGCGATCGGTTTGCGCTCGATCGAATTCTCGCGCAATACGAAGCGTTGTACGCCGACGCGTTGCGCGCGTGAACGATCTCGCGTTGTGGCAGGCGGCAATCATGGGCCTCCTGCAAGGTCTCACGGAGTTCTTGCCGGTGAGTTCGAGCGCGCACTTGTCGCTCGCGCCGTGGGTATTTGGTTGGCCCGCGCCCGGCCTCGCGTTTGACGTTGCGCTGCACGTCGGGACGCTCGCGGCCGTGGCGTGGTACTTCCGCGCGGAGTGGATCGCGCTTGCGCGCGCGTCTGTCCGCGTGGTCATGCGTGGTGGCCGACCGACAGACGAGCACGAGTGGCGCGTGGTGCTGATCGTGCTCGGGACGATTCCCGCGGCAATCGGCGGTGTGCTGCTCAACGACTATGCCGAACGCGTATTTCGCGCGCCAGCGCTGACGGCGTCGGCGTTGATTGTGATGGGCGCGCTGCTGTGGTTCGTCGATCGTTCCGCGCCCGCCCAGCGCGCGCTCGGCACGTTGCGCGTGCGCGATGCGCTGCTCATCGGGCTCGCGCAGGTTGCCGCGCTCGTTCCAGGCGTTTCGCGGTCCGGCGCAACGATCACGGCGGGACGCGCACTCGGTGCAACGCGCGACACGGCGGCGGTGTTCTCGTTCTTGCTCGCGCTGCCGATTACGGCGGCGGCAGCCGTCGTGAAGGTGCCTGAAGCAATCGCCGAATCGGCGTCTCTCGCGCCGCTCGTCGTCGGGGTAATCGCAGCGGGCTTGAGCGGCTGGTTTGCAATCGCTGTGCTGCTGCGCATGGTGCGCACGCGCGGATTCGGCGTGTTTGCGTGGTATCGCCTCGCTCTGGGCATCGCGATTCTCGGGTTGGTTGCGTCGCGCGCATGACGGGGTTGTACGACGGGCTCGACCCGACTGCGTTGGCGCGACGATGGAGCTTGCCGCGAGTGCTCGTGCTGCCGCAGACGACATCGACCATGGACGAAGCACATGCGCTCGCGGCGCGCGGTGCTGCCGCCGGCACGCTCGTGCTCGCGCATGTGCAGACGGCTGGTCGCGGGCGGAGCGGCGGATCGTGGGTCGCAGTGGAGGGCGCGTCGGTGTTGTGCACGCTCATTGAGCGGCCGCGGCACACGAGCGCGCTGGACGTGCTTTCGCTCCGTGTCGGACTGAGCGTCGCCGCGGCGCTCGATGCGTTCGCTGCTGCTCCGGTGGGCGTGAAGTGGCCCAACGACTTGATCATCGACAGTGGCAAGGTCGCCGGCATTCTGGTGGAAGCGCGTTGGCGTGATTCCCGGCTCGAGTGGGTCGCGATCGCGATCGGCATCAACGTGGGCGCCGCGCCGAGTCAGCACGGGACCGCACGGGCGTTGCGCCCCGGCGTTGCGCGCTTGATGGTGCTCGACGCGGTTGTCGGCGCGTTGCGAGGAGCCGCAGCGAAAGAAGGTCCGCTCACGCAAAGTGAGCTCGCGGCGTGGAGCGCCCGCGACCGGCTCGTTGGTAAGCGAATCACCGCGCCCGTTGCGGCGACAGTTCGCGGCATACTTCCCACTGGCGAACTGGTACTCGATACGCCGACCGGCGAAGCTGCGCTTCGCTCGGGTTCGGTTACTCTCGCAGAAGGTGAAACGCTATGATCCTCGCGTGCGACGTCGGCAACTCAGAGACCACGATTGGTCTGTGTAACGGGAGGCGCGTCGTAAAACGGTGGCGGGTGACGACCGACGGCTCTCGCACGCCCGACGAGGTTTTGCTGTTGTTGATGGGCTTGCTCGACGCCGCTGGCGTGGCGAAGAAGTCGGTGACGGGGGCATCGATCGGCTCAGTCGTCCCGGCGGTAACCGCAGCGCTCGCCGAAGCGTGCGAGCGGCTGACTGGTGCGAAATCGATTGTCGTAGAGGCGACGTCCAAGCTGCCAATTACTCTCGACGTCGACGAACCCAAAACCGTCGGAGCGGATCGCGTCGTCAACACGCTCGCGGCGAGCCAGATCTACAAACAGGATTGCATCGTCGTCGACCTCGGCACCGCGACCACGTTCGATTGCGTGACGTCGGACGCCGTCTTCCTGGGTGGCGTGATCGCGCCGGGCGTGCAGATGTCAGCGGAATCACTTTTTCGAAAAACGTCAAAGCTCCCCGCGACGGAGCTTGTGCCACCCAAGCGGGTCATCGGGAGGCGAACCGAAGAGTGCATTCGCGCCGGCGTGGTGTTGGGCGCCGCGGAAGCGATCGATGGACTGGTTCGCCGTATCAAGCGGGAATGGCCGCGTCGAAAAAAACCGCTGGTGGTCGCGACGGGTGGCCTCGCGACGACGTTCGCCAAGCTGTGTGAGGAGTTCGATAAGGTGAACGCGGATTTGACGCTGGTCGGTCTCGCTATGGCCCACGAGCTCTTGAGCGGCGGAAAGCCACGAAGCGCAATGACTTGAGCTGCGTCACCTCAAGAACTGCGTTGAAGCGAACGTCCTAAAGTCATTGTTTGGCAAAGCTTTGCCGCATGCACCGGCGGACGACCTCGCCCTTGCCCGGCCTCACCGCGAATTGGTATTCTTCCGGGCGTTAGCAGTCACGAAGTTGGAGTGCTAACGGGCTCGATCACGAATCTGAGCCCTCGTTCCACATCCACACTGGAGAACAGCACGCGATGGCAACCAAGAGTGCCACCACCACCAAGGTCGCTCCGCTCGCGGACCGCGTGGTCGTGAAGCCGCTCGATGAGGCGGAGACGATGCGCGGCGGACTTTACATCCCCGACACCGCCAAGGAAAAACCGCAGCAAGGCGAGATCATCGCCGTTGGACCCGGCCGCACGGAAGACGGCAAGCGCATTCCGATGGAAGTGAAGGTCGGCGACAAGGTTCTGTACGGGAAGTACAGCGGCACGGAAGTCACACTCGATGGCGAGACGCGCCTGATCCTCCGCGAGAGCGATGTGCTCGCGGTGATCGGTTAAGCGCCGAATTCATTCACAGAGAACTCTCATGGCAGCCAAAGAACTCCATTTCAATCAAGAGGCTCGCGCGGCGCTCAAGCGCGGCGTCGACCAGCTCGCCGAGGCGGTGAAGGTCACGCTCGGCCCGAAGGGCAGAAACGTCGTCATCGAGAAGAAGTTCGGTGCGCCGACGGTCACGAAGGACGGCGTCACGGTGGCGAAGGAAGTCGAACTCGTTGATCCGCTCGAAAACATGGGCGCGCAGATGGTGAAGGAAGTCGCGACCAAGACGTCGGATCTCGCGGGCGACGGCACCACGACGGCGACCGTGCTCGCGCAGGCGATTTTCCGCGAAGGCCTCAAGAACGTCACGGCCGGCGCGAACCCAATGGCGATCAAGCGCGGCATCGAGAAGGCCGTTGCCGCGATCGTCGACGACCTGAAGAAGATCTCGGTCCCGACGTCGGGGAAGAAAGAAATCGCACAGGTCGGCACGATCTCCGCGAACAACGACGGCGAGATCGGCAACCTCATCGCGGAAGCGATGGAGAAGGTGGGCAAGGACGGCGTCATCACGGTTGAGGAGGCCAAAGGCCTCGAGACGACGCTCGAGACGGTTGACGGCATGCAGTTCGACCGCGGCTATGTCTCGCCGTACTTCGTCACCGATCCGGACAAGATGGAAGCGGTCCTCGAAGACGCGCTCATCCTGATCCACGACAAGAAAGTGTCGTCGATGAAGGATTTGCTCCCGGTGCTCGAGAAGGTCGCGCAGATGGGCAAGCCGTTGCTGATCATCGCGGAAGACATCGAAGGTGAGGCGCTCGCGACGCTCGTCGTGAACAAGATCCGTGGCACGCTACGCGTGTGCGCCGTGAAGGCCCCGGGCTTCGGCGATCGCCGCAAGGCAATGCTCGGCGACATCGAGACGCTCACGGCCGGACGCGTGATCTCGGACGAAGTCGGTCTCAAGCTCGAGAACGTGGTCCTCAACGACCTCGGCAAGGCCAAGCGCATCGTGATCGACAAGGACAACACGACGATCATCGACGGCGCCGGCGAGCAGGACAAGATCCAGGGCCGCATTAAGGAAATTCGTTCGGCGATCGAGAAGAGCACGTCGGATTACGATCGCGAGAAGCTCCAGGAACGTCTCGCGAAGCTCGCGGGCGGCGTGGCCGTCATCAACGTTGGCGCGGCGACCGAAGCCGAAATGAAAGAGAAGAAAGCCCGCGTTGAAGATGCGCTGCACGCGACGCGTGCCGCGGTCGAAGAAGGCATCGTCCCGGGTGGCGGTGTCGCGTTCATTCGCGCGCAGGGCTCGCTCAAGAGCATCAAGCTCGACGAAGACGAACAGATCGGCGTGGACATCATTCGTCGCGCGATCGAAGAGCCGATCCGCATGATCGTGTACAATGCGGGTGGTGAAGGCTCGATCGTCGTCGAAAAGGTGCGTGCGTCGAAGGACAAGAACTTCGGCTACAACGCGCTGACCGACACGTACGAAGATCTCGTGCAGGCCGGTGTCATCGACCCGACGAAAGTCACGCGCACGTCGCTGCAGAACGCGGCGTCGATCGCGGGTCTGCTCTTGACGACCGAAGCGCTCGTCGTCGAGAAGAAGGAAGAGAAGGCCGCGCCCGCCGCGCCGCATGGCGGTGGCATGGGCGGCATGTACTAGTAGAGGACCGAAGGGAAAGGAGAAGTGCGAAGTGCGAGGAGAACGTTTCCTCGCACTTCGCATTTATAGCCCGCGAGGATCCCATGTCCTCGCACTTCTCACTTCTCTATCCGTCCTCCGTCCTGCTACAGCAGTCTGTACTGAACGTCCACCGCATCTCCAACAGAGCACGCCGCGTGTTGCGCCGCGGTGACGAGCTTTCCGCGAAACGGACTACCTCGCAACGCACGGGCAACCGTTGAACGCGCAATCTCGGGCGTGTTGTTCTGCTCGCTCAAATGTGCGAGAACGATTGCGCGCATGTCGCGATGCGCCGCGCGCGCTACGAAATCCGCACACTGCCGGTTGCTGAGGTGGCCGCGCGGTCCCGCGACGCGATCCTGCAGCGAAGGAGGATAGGGGCCGGCGCGCAGCATTCCCATATCGTGATTCGCCTCGATCACGAGTACATCGACGCGATCAAACGCTTCGAGCAGTCCTTCCGGAATCGCGCCGAGGTCCTGCGCAATACCAACGCGCGCTCCGGTCACGACATCTTCGATCAGCACCGCCGCTGGAGCGGCGGCATCATGTGAAATCGGGAGCAGCGTGATGCGCGCATCGCCGAACGCCGTGGGGCGACGATACGCCGTTGGCAGAATGCGCGCCGTACCGCCGATTTCCGCCGCGGCAAACGTCTGCGGCGTCGCCATGAGCGTCCACCGCCATTTGTCGCGCGCTTTGCTCGCCCCGCGAATGTGATCGAGGTGTTCGTGCGTAATAACGCAGGCCGCCATCGATTCCGGCGCGATACCCGCAGCTTTGAAATGCCGCGCGAGCATGCGCACGCCGAACCCCGCCTCCACCGCAACGCGCGTTTTGCCGAGATCGACGACGAGGCAGTTGCCTTTGCTGCCGCTGCCGAGGGCGGTGACTCTTACCACGATTCGCGCGACGCGAGTGCGTGCGCAGCGCGAAGTCGCTCTGCCTTTGCGGGCGTAAGCGTCACGTTGCGCCGTTGCATGACGCGTGCAGCGACGTCGAGAAACTTGTCGATGGAAAATGTTTCGTAGGGCGGGGCATCGCCCCACGCGAACGGTGGCACGCGCTTCGGTGGGCGCATCGTGCCGAATACGTTTGCGCCTGCGCCGATAACGGTTCCCGTGCCGAGCATCGTGCCAATACCGAGCTTCGCATGATCGCCGATCAGCGAGCCAAGGAACGTGAGACCGGTATCGCGATCGCCGCTCGGACTCCAGATGCGCACCGAACCGTAACTGTTTTTCAGATTGCTGGTCGTCGTGCCGGCACCAAGGTTCGCCCAGCGGCCGACGATTGAGTGACCCACGAATCCCTCGTGCGCTTTGTTCGCGTGGCCGACGAATACCGACGTGCTCACATCGCCGTGAATCTTGCAGTGTTCGCCGATCGCGCTGCCGCTGATGCGACCACCGAGAATCTCCGTGTACTCGCCGATGTAGCAGGGGCCGGCGATGCGTGTGAACGCAGCGACACGCGCGTGACGGCCAATGACGATCGGGCCCGCCGAAGTATCGAACACCACGTGCGGTTCGATGGTTGCGCCGGCTTCGACACGCACGGGGTGTTCACCGATATCGGCGCGGCGCACCGTGGCGTCGCCGCGCTGCGCGGCCGCGAACGCGGTCGTGTCGCGCAGCAACTGCTCGGTGTGGTAGCGGACAATGTCGTCGGGTCCACTGAGCCAGTGCGCGTCGAGCTTCGCTTTCGTCGTCGTGCGCGCGGCGATCGAAGCGAGTTCAACGCCGCCGTCGTGCAGCGCCTCGCTGTGCAATGGTTGCGCGAGACGGACCGCGGCGATCGTGTCACCACAAACCCACGCGTCGGCGTCGCTGAGTCTTACGCCCACACCAATCACACACCGCGCGTTCGCAATGATCGTTCCTGCATCGAGCGTCGCCGGCAACGCATCACCGTCATTCACGCCAAACGTGGTCAGATGCGGTGACGACGCATAGCCAACAGTGGGACTTGCTGCCGCCGCGGACCACCGGTCAGCGATGAGCGCTGCTCCGACCCGCATCGCGCCGAGTGGGCGCGTCAGCGCAAACGGTGCGAATTCACGCGCCTTACGGTCGTCGTAGAGGACGAGCGACGGCGATGTCACTTTTGATCGCGCAGGTCGGGCCGCAGGCTTTCGAGAAGCACCTTGAGGTCGGTCGCGCGATCGACCGTTGTCACCACTGTGAGTCCGTCCTTGGTGACCACGACGAGATCGTCAACGCCATATAACACGACGGTTCCAGCCATCGCGTACACCACGTTCCGTCGCGCGTCGTGAAGCACCGTGTCGCCGTGCGTCGCGTTGCCATTCGCATCGAGCGGTCGCACGCGCCGCAGCGAGCCCCACGTGCCGATGTCGTCCCAGCCGAAATCACCGGGAATGACGAGTACGTTGGTGCTACGCTCGAGCACGCCGACGTCGACCGAGATCGGCGTTTGCACCGCGCCGAAGAAAGCAGCGGCGTCGGTCGTGGACGCCGCGAGCGCGCCGGACACTTCAGGCGTGCGTTGGCGAACTTCTTTCAGGAACCGGCCGGCTTCCCAGACGAAGATGCCGGAATTCCACAGTCCGCCGTACGCAATCAGTTCAGCGGCGCGCTCGCGGCTCGGCTTCTCAAAAAACCGCGATACGCGGCGCGCGGACCCTTCGAGCAATTCGCCGGGCAGGATATAGCCGAACCCAGGATCCGGCCGCGTGGGGACGATGCCGACGGTGACCAGCGCGCCGCGCGCGGGTGCGAGTGCTGCCGCCGCGGCGAGCGTTTCGCGAAATCGCTGTGGGTTCGCGATCGACCAGTCTGCGTGTACACAGCACATGATCGCGCCGGGTGAACGCGCCTCGATGTGCTGTGCTGCCCACGCGAGCGCGGCGGCTGTGCCGGCGGGGCGCGGTTCGCCGAGAATGTTCTCCGCAGGGATCGACGGCGCCGCTTTGCGCGCTGACGCAACGAGCGCCTCGCCGGTCACCACCAGCGTTCGTTCCGGCGGAATCATCGGCGAAAAACGCGCGACGGTATCGGCGAGCAAGGGCTGATTCGTCGCGAGCGGCAAGAATTGCTTTGGTTTCGACGGCGTAGACAGCGGCCAGAACCGCGTTCCCGCACCACCCGCGAGCACAACGGCCCAAAGTTCGCTCACGTCGTTTGCTCCACGGTGTCCACTCCGGCGAGTTGCGACACGCGCGCGAACAATCGCTTCGGGCTGAATGGTTTCGTCATGAATTCGCTGGCGCCAAGCGCCATGGCCTGCGCGTGCTGGTCGTCCTGGCCGGCGGCCGTGAGAATGAGGCAGGGAAGTGATTTCCAGCGAGCGTCGCCGCGGAGTTCTCGCAGCACTTCGAGCCCCGATTTCACCGGCATCATCAGATCGAGAATCACCACCGATACGGGTGGCTCCGTCGCGAGCGCAGCGAGCGCTTCGCCGCCGTCATACACGAGCGTGACGGAGAACGGGCCTTGCTCGAGTTTGGTCTTGACGATGCGTCCGATGTGGGGCTCGTCGTCGGCGACCAGAACGCGGTGCGCCGTCACAGCGCGCTAGACGAGTGCCGCGATGTGCTCGCGGTTACGCCGAAGTTCAAAGAGCAGCTGCCCGATGTTTGCGGTGGGTTGCACCAGCACCAGGAGCACCGCGTCCGCAGAGAGCACGCTCACGATGCCCAATCCGCCACTGTACTCGAGGACAGCGGTGACGAGATCGCCGCGGGTCGCTGTCGCAGCAAACTCTTCTGCGGCCGCGATGATCGAAGGGACATGGGCCGCTACGTGCTCGGTATCCAGTCCACTCAACGCCTGTCCGTCGATCAGGAGCCCGTCCCGTCCCAGGACGACCGCTGCTTCCACGCCTTCGCGCTGTCGGATCGCCGCGACGAGGTCGCGAATCGTGGCCATGTCAGTCTGAGCGGAGAAGTTGCCGAAGTGTACGAACCGGTATGGTGAAGTCAAGCGATGCGCGCTTGTTCGCGCGCTGGGCGCTCCCCTATCTTCGATGCCGCATGAATGCACGCCATTTTCGCTCGGTACGCCGCTCTGCGTTTCTCATGTGCGCCATCGCGGCGCTCCAGGGGTGCGGTGGCGCGACCGATCCCGTCGCGCAATTCGAAAACGTCACGTTCAAGTCGGCCGTGTTCGCGATCAACGGAACGCCGATCGGCGTTCCGTCGGCCATCAACACCGCAACGGCTGCGACCGTGCGCGCTGAAGAGACCTACGATTTCGACGTCGCGTTCGACCTCGATAACAACGGCGACGTCGTGCTGCTGACGCAGCGACAAGTCGGCCGGCCGATCGCCGGCGATCACGCGGTAAGTCTGCAGCTGGCGGGTGTTTCGTTCGACGCCGTGGTGCAGGCGCCGCGCAGCGGATGGGTTGCGGACTCAGTCCTCACAGTGGGAGTGGGTGAAGTCTTCATGGTCCGCGCGCAATCGCGCGCGTGCCAATTCGCGTTCGGATCGAATCTCCACAGCAAGATGATCGTCGATAGCGTCAACGTCGCGACACGGCGCATCTGGGTCACGACGCTCAACAATCCGAATTGTGGCTTCCGTCAGCTGATCCCAGGCCGACCGCGCTTCTGACATGCACGATTTGCGGATGATCCGCGAGCAGCTTCCCGCGCTTCGCGAGGGAATGCGCCGCCGCGGTATGCTCGATGTCCTCGACGACATTCTGGCCCGATCAGAGAACCTCGAAAAAGAACGACGGCTGTTGCTGCAGGCCGTTGAGGAACGCAAAGCCAAGCGCAACGTCGTCAGTCAGGAAGTCGGGCGAAAGAAGCGCCGCGGTGAGCCATGCGATGCGCTCGTTGAGGAATCGCGCGCGCTCGGTACCGAAATCGACGAACTCGACGAGCGACTGGCGCTGGTGCAGGCGACGCTCGACGGTGTGTTGCTCGAGATTCCCAACATCACGCTGCCTGACGTTCCCGAGGGTGGGGCGGAGCACAACCGCGTCGTGCGCAGTTGGGGATCACCGCGTGCGACGGATGGCGTGCAACCACATTGGGTCATCGCCGATCGCTTGGGAGTGATCGACTTTGCGCGCGGCGCAAAGATCAGCCGCTCCGGGTTCGTTGCGTACCGCGGTGCGGGTTCACGGCTCGTCCGTTCGCTGATTCAGTTCATGCTCGACCTGCATACGCGCGAACACAAATACGAGGAAGCGTGGATTCCCGTCGTCGTGAATCGCGCATCCATGGTCGGCACAACGCAACTGCCGAAGTTCGAAGAAGACATGTTCGCGCTGAAGGACGAGGGGCTGTATCTGATTCCGACAGCCGAAGTTGCGGTCACGAACCTGTATCGCGAAGAAACGCTCGAGGTGTCGGACCTGCCGATCGCGTTTACTGCGTACAGCTCATGCTTCCGCCGTGAGGCAGGAAGCGCGGGTGCAGATACGCGCGGAATTCTGCGCATGCACCAGTTCGACAAAGTCGAACTCGTTCGCTATACGACACCCGAGCAGTCGGCGGGCGAGCTCGAGTTGCTCACGGGACACGCGGAGACGGTGCTGCAACAACTCGGACTGCCGTATCGCGTCGTGTTGCTCGCGAGTGGCGATACCGGGTTCGGCAGCTGCAAGACGTACGATCTCGAAGTATGGGCACCGGGAGTCGGACGTTGGCTCGAAGTGTCGTCGTGTTCGAACTTCGGGGATTTCCAGGCGCGGCGCATGAACCTCCGGTTTCGCCCAGGCAAAGGAGAGAAGCCGCGGTTCGTCCACACACTGAACGGCTCTGCGCTCGCGTTGCCCCGCGTCATTGCGGCGATGTTCGAGCACTATCAGCAGAACGACGGAACGGTCGTGATTCCGGAGGCACTTCGCCCCGCCTTCGGCGCCGACCGCATCGGTTGAGTCATGCGCCGACGGACGGCGCTTACCGTGGCACTCGGAGTTGGAGTCACGCTCCTCCTCGCCTCATACGTCGTGTACACGCAGCGCGTCGTGCGTGAATTGCAGCGCGAAGCGCAGCGGTCCAGCAGAATGTTCGCGCGCGTGCTGGCGGGGCAGGCGGATTCGAGTGTAGAGGCGGCGTCGCGCGCGTTGTTTGACTTGATCACGATGATTCGCGAAGCAGGCGTTCCGCTCGTGGTCGCTGATTCGCTCGGACGCACGACTGCAACGGCCAACGTGCCCGAACGCGCCACGGTGTCTGCGGACGCAATGCGCAACTACATCGCCGAACTCGATGCCGAGAATACGCCGGTCATTGAGTCGGTTTCGGGAACGACCGTGCACTTTGGTTCGACACAACTCGTGCGCGGACTGCGCGTGATTCCGTTTGTGCACGCGGCATCGCTCGGGTTGCTGCTCATCGCTGCAGTTGGGTTGCTGTTCGCGCGCGCCCGCGCCGACCGTGAGGGACTGTGGGCAGGAATGGCCCGCGAAACCGCGCACCAGATCGGCACGCCGCTATCGAGCCTGCACGGGTGGATCGACGTGTTACGAGATCGCCATGATCGGGGGCAGCTCGATCAGGCGCTCGACCACATGAGTGTCGACATCGAGCGGCTGGAGCGTGTGGCGCATCGTTTTGAACGAATCGGACGCCCGCCGAAGGACGAGCAAGTTGACGTGGGTGCCTCGGTCGAGCGCATCGTTGCGTACTTCGCCAAGCGCGCACCAACGTTGGCGACGCCCGTGGTGTTTGCCGTCGACCTTCCATCGAGCCGGGTGAGCGTGCGCGGCGATCGCGTCCTGCTCGAGTGGGTACTCGAAGCGCTCGTCAGGAATGCAGTCGACGCGCTCTCAGGTATCGGCGGAACGATTGCGGTCTCGGTGGCCACACTCGACGGCGCGCGCATTCGGATACGCGTGGCAGACGACGGGCCCGGCGTGCCATCGGAACTGCGCACGCGGATCTTCGACGCCGGGTTCTCGACGAAAGAGCGAGGATGGGGCATCGGCCTGGCGCTGACGCAACGGATCGTCGAGCAGAACCACGCCGGCAAGCTGTCCCTCGTTCCGTCCGCGAAAGGCGCGGTGTTCGACGTTATTTTGCCAGCGTGACCGCGATCGCCGCACCGACATCCAGTCTTCCGCTCAATCCCGCGCAGTCCGAAGCCGTCGCGCACGATAGCGGACCCATGCTCGTGCTGGCCGGCGCGGGTTCAGGGAAAACGCGCGTGCTCACCGCGCGCATTGCGCGATTGGTGCGCGAGCGCGGCGTTCCACCTGATCGCATTCTTGCGGTCACGTTCACCAACAAAGCTGCGATGGAAATGCGCGAGCGTGTCGCGCGCTTACTCGCTGCGGATCCGCGCGGCTTGTGGGTGGGAACGTTCCATGCAATTGGTGCGCGCATGGTGCGCCGGTATGCAGCGCGCGTCGGCCGGACGCCGGGTTTCACCATTTACGATTCGGATGATACCGAATCGTTGATCCGCAGGCTCCTGGACGACGCGCGCATTTCGACCAAAGAGTTTGCGCCGCGCGCGATCGCGGCATCGGTGTCGGACGCAAAGAACAGACTGATGTCGGCTGCCGAGTTCAAACGGCTCGCGCGCGATCCGTTTACGAAGGCGGCCTCGGCCGTATACGACCGACTCGATACGGCACTCGTGCGAGCGAACGCTGCGACGTTCGATGACCTGCTCACGCTTCCCGTGGAGTTACTCCGCGGGCACACGGATATCGCGCGGTCGTTGTCCGACCGATTCTCGCACATCCTGGTCGATGAGTACCAGGATACGAATCCCGCGCAGTATGAGCTGGTGCGGTTGCTCGGTAGGCACGGCAACGTGTTCGTCGTCGGCGACGACGATCAGTCGATCTATGCGTGGCGCGGCGCGGACATTCGCAACATCCTCGAGTTCGAGCGCGATTTCCCGCAGGCGCGCATCGTGCGGCTCGAGGAGAACTATCGCTCGCGTCCTGCGGTACTCGCGCTCGCAAACGCAATCATTTCTGAGAATGCATCGCGGCGTGGTAAGACGTTGCGTGCGACACGCGCCGCCGGCGCGGATGTCGCAGTCGTCACCGCTGCCGATGACCGCGATGAGGCGACCTATGTGATCGACGAACTCGTCACGCTGCGCTCGGCACACCGCGAGCTCACACTGGGCGACGTTGCCGTGTTGTATCGGACGAATGCGCAGAGCCGTCCGTTCGAAGAAGAATTGCAGCGGCGCGGGATTCCATATCGCCTTGTGGGGCAGATACGGTTTTACGAGCGTCGCGAAATCAAAGATCTCGTCGCGTGGTTGCGCATCATCGCGAATCCCGCGGACGACGAAGCGTTTCGCCGCGCGATTGCGGCGCCGCGTCGCGGTATCGGTGATACCACGATCGAAATGCTCGCTGGCGTCGCGCAAGGTGCACAAACGTCGCTACTCAACGCTGCGCGCAACGCTGAGGCGTTGCCGGTGCGCGGCGCGGCGCGAGCAGCGCTCGGCGAGTTCGTCCGGATCGTCGACGCATTGAGCGCACGTGCACCGGAACTCGCAGTGGACGAGCTGGTACGCGAGGTCATGACTGCGACGGATTATGCGACGTGGCTCCGCACAGAAGGTCCCGAAGCGGAAGATCGTATCGCGAACATCGAAGCACTCATCGAGGGCGCGTCGCAGGTACGCGACGACTTGGAGGGCGAGGCTGGACTGGCTCCACTCGATTTGTTTTTACAGCGCATCGCACTGGTGACATCTGCGGACGAATCTGACTCCGTCGAGGGCGCCGTGACGTTGATGACGCTGCATAACGCGAAAGGCCTCGAATTTCCGGTGGTGTTCCTGACCGGCCTCGAAGACGGTCTGTTACCGCTGGTGCGCGGCGGCGTGGCGACAGAAGAGGCGATCGAAGAGGAGCGGCGTTTGCTTTACGTCGGAATCACGCGGGCGGAGGATTGGTTGTATCTGAGCCGCGCGCAACGACGTTGGCGCAACGGCGAGTCGTTGCCGTCCATGGCGTCGCGCTTCATTCGCGACCTTCCCATCGGCTTGGTCGACCAGCGGCGCACGGTTCGGGCGCGTGCAACACCGAGTTCAGATTCCGTGTGGCACAGTGACGACGCGTGGATTGTTCCGACGGGCGGCCCGCGCCGTCGAGGCACGCCGGTTCGGTGGGTGCGTGAAAGCGCGCCGGTTGCAGCGGAGGATGAATCACAGGACGCGCCGATGTATGCCGTTGGTGCGCGTGTGCGTCACGCGAAGTTTGGCGCAGGCACCATCATTGAATTGGCAGGGAACGGAGCGGCGGCAAAAGCGCGCATCGACTTCGACGACGAAGCAGTCGGTCGCAAAACGCTGATGCTCGCGCAGGCTCACCTCGAACGGGACTGGGAATAGTGGCGGTCACGCACGACGACGTTCGCAACATCGCCGCGCTCGCGCGGCTGGCCGTTGCACCGGAACGCCTCGACACGATTGTCAGCGAACTCAACGGAATTCTTGGACACATGGAAGCCCTGTCCAGGATCCCGGCCATCGACAGCGCGGGAGACGCCGAATCCGACGGGATGCGCGTCGCGGCTGACCGGGGACCGGCGGTCGGCCTGGATCGGGCGCCATCGTCGTTCGCTCCCGCGTGGCGCGATGGGTTCTTTCTTGTTCCGCGCCTTGCGACGCACGGTGACGCGGGTGCTGCTGCTGAAGAGGAGCACAGCGCATGAGTGCGCGCGCTGAAGTGGCGGCCGCGTTCGATCGCGCGGACAAAATCGGTGCAGGGCGCGACGGACTGAACCTGTTTATTTCCGCGGACAAATCGGCCGCGCTCGCCGCTGCCGACACCGCTCCGGCAACGGGACTCCTTGCGAAAACGCCCGTCGTACTCAAGGACAACATCGCGACAACGACGCTCACGACGTCGTGCGGTTCGCGCATTCTCGAAGGCTACGTCAGTCCGTACGACGCGACCGTCACCAAACGTATTCGCGCAGCCGGTGGCATCGTCATCGCGAAAACAAACATGGACGAATTCGCGATGGGCTCGTCCACGGAGCACAGTGCGTTCGGGCCCGCGCTCAATCCGGTGGATCGGAAACGTGTGCCCGGCGGTTCGAGTGGCGGATCGGGCGCCGCGGTTGCGGCCGGTATCGTGCGCGTCGCGTACGGCTCTGAAACGGGCGGTTCGGTTCGCCAACCCGCGGCGTTCTGTGGTGTCGTCGGCGTGAAGCCGACGTACGGACGTGTCAGCCGGTTTGGCCTCGTCGCGTTCGCATCATCGCTCGACCAGGTCGGCGTTTTCGGTGCAACGGTGGGCGACGCAGCCCGCGGGTTGCAGGCGATCGCCGGTGTCGATCCGCACGACGCAACCACGGTCGATGTTGCCGTCGACGATTATACGAATGCCGCGACAGATCGGCTCGACGGCGTCGTGATTGGTGTGCCGAAGGAATACTTCCCGGCATCGCTGGACGCGAAAACGCGAACGCGCTGCAACGCAGCGCTCGATGCGCTCCGCGCCGCGGGCGCCACACTGCGCGACGTTTCGTTACCGCACACCGACGCCGCGATACCCGTCTACTATATAGTTGCGCCCGCCGAGTGCTCATCCAACCTCGCGCGATTCGACGGCGTGCGGTACGGACTGCGGATCGTCGGCGACGGATTGCGCGCCATGTACGAAGCAACGCGCTCACGCGGATTCGGTGCTGAAGTCACGCGTCGCATTTTGCTCGGCACGTACGTGCTCTCGCACGGATATTACGACGCCTACTATAGAAAAGCGCAGGACGTCCGCACCCTCATCGCGCGAGACTTCGCGCGCGTGTTTGCGGACGGTGTGCACGCGCTCTTCACGCCAACGACGCCTGGACCGGCGTTCGAGCTCGGCGCGATTTCCGATCCGTATGAGATGTATCTGTCCGACATCTTCACGGTTACGGCGAATCTCGCCGGCATTCCGGGAATGTCTGTTCCAATCGGTCGCGTTGGTGCGCTACCTGTTGGTGGACAAATTCTCGCGCCGCACTTCCACGAACGCATGATGTTCAGGATCGGGTTCGCGCTGGAGCGCGCGGGCATCGCTGGAGGTGTCGCGTGAGCGCGGGTTGGGAAATGGTCGTCGGTCTCGAGGTGCACGTGCAGCTCAAAACCGATACCAAAGCATTCTGCCGCTGCTCGACGTCGTTCGGTGATCCACCCAATACGCACACGTGTCCGGTGTGTCTCGGGTTACCGGGTGCGTTGCCCGTACTCAATGCACACGCGGTCGAACTCGCGATGCGCGCTGCGCTCGCGCTCGGATGTACCGTGCACGGACGATCGATCTTTGCGCGCAAGAACTATTTCTATCCAGACCTGCCGAAGGGTTACCAGATCTCTCAGTTCGACAAACCGCTTGCGACAGGCGGCGAACTCGAGATCGACGTCGATGGTGCGACGCGGCGCATTGGGATCACGCGCGTACATATGGAAGAAGACGCAGGCAAATCCATCCACGATCGCTACGTGGGCGCGACGGCGATCGATCTCAATCGCGCAGGTGTACCGCTCATCGAAACGGTGAGCGAGCCCGATATGCGCTCGTCGGCGGAGGCGGGCGCGTATTTGCGTTTGCTGAAGCAGATCATGGAATACACCGACGTCAGCGATGTATCGATGGAAGAGGGTTCGCTTCGCGTCGACGCGAACGTCAGTGCGCGCCGCGTTGGTGACACCAAACTCGGTACCAAAACCGAGGTGAAGAACCTCAACTCGTTTTCTGCCGTCGAGCGCGCACTCGATGCCGAGTTTACGCGGCAGGTCGCCGCGCTTGAAGCCGGCGAGAAGATCGAGCAGATGACGTTGTTGTGGGACGGCGCGAAGGGCGAAGTGCGTCCGGCGCGATCAAAAGAAGGCAGTCACGACTATCGGTACTTCCCAGAACCGGATCTTCCACCGCTCGTGTTAGCGCCTGCGGCGGTGGATGCGTGCCGTTCGTCGCTTCCGGAATTACCGCGCGCCCGCCGCGCACGTTTCGAAACGGCGTACGGCATCAGCGCCAAAGACGCCGCTGTACTCACCGCAACGCATTCACTCGGTGGTTATTACGAAGCGGTAGCGCGCGCGGCCGGCGATGGGAAAGCGGCTGCGAATTGGGTGATGACCGAGGTCCTCGCGATTGCCAATGCCGAGAAGCGCGACCTTCGTCGGTTTGCCGAGGATCCACCACTCGCCGCGGATCGCCTCGCAGCACTCGTTGCGTTGGTGAAGACAGGAACGATCTCTGGATCGGCTGCAAAACAGGTGTTTGCGGAAATGCGCGCGTCGAAAGACCAACCGCGCGCGATCGCCGAGCGCTTGAACCTGTTGCAAGTCGGCGACGACGCGCAGCTCGGTCGTTGGGTCGACGAAGTGTTCGCGGAGAATCCCAACGAAGCGGAACGGTTCGCCGGTGGCGAACGAAAACTGCAGGGCGTGCTCGTCGGCCTGATCATGAAGAAGTCACAAGGCCGCGCGGATCCGAAAAAAGTGAATCAGTTGTTGTCCGCGCGCGTTCGATCGTAAAGCGGCGCGTCGAGTGACGCGGCGTAAGCGAGGGACGTGGGACGCAGCTTGAATGCGCGCACGGCATGCAGGTCGGCAACGGCGACACCTCCACCGCGCAACGCCGCGCGTCGAATGCGCTTTGCGTCGCGAAGTGCCGCCGCGCCCGACGGATCCAGTTCGCACGCTTCTGCGGCGTCATCGTGTCGCAGGAAGTCGATGATGTAATCGAAACTGCGCACGAGGTGCGCCTCGACGCTGGCATCATCGAGATCCCATCGGCTTCGTTGCAGCACGAGCTGAAAGACGCGTTGCCAGCTTTCCGTGTCCGCTGCGCGCACGATGCCGCGAAATATTCTCCGGTTGGTGCCGGTACTGAACAGTGTCGGCGCGAGAATGCGGTCGAGATGCTCGTCCGCGCGCGAATGGTCGAGCATGATGACATCACGCGCGCGCCCAGCCATGCCGTCGGGCAGGTGGGTCTCGAACCGGCTTTCCCAATACGAATGCCCGATCGCGGTCGTCCCTGCGGTGCGCGCGAGCTGGAGCGGCACGAAAAAATTGTGCGCAACTGCGTCCGCGGCGAGGTGGGTCAGGTAGCCGAGGCCGAACGCACGCAACGCGTCGTCGCGCGCTTTGTCGCGAATCTCGAGACCAACGCGCCACGAATGACAATGGCGTCCTTCGGGCGCGTACTTTTTCGCGATACTGGTGTCCGCAGCAATCGAACCGTAGAGAAAATCGAAGCGATAACGGGTGAGGAGCGCAGCGATTCCCGCCGGCAGCAACGGGAGGCTCCGCAGTACGGCGTCGGACAGAAAGACATGCGTGCCTGGTGTCCACGCAAACGCGGTCGACGGAATCAGCGCAACCGCTACTGTGCCGAGTATTACGCCGGCGATGACGCCAGCGCCCGAGCGCTTGCGAGGCCGCTGCTTAGCGGTCGCCGCGGGCACGGCGCCGTAGCCGCGGTCGTTCGGGAATCTCGTTCTCGATGTCTTCGTCCTCAGCGAACACCATCTCAGCGGGCTGCGGTCGCCGCCGGCCGCGGCCACGGAATGCCGCCATGCCAGCGCGGAGTCCACGGAATGCGGTCAGGGCAGTCACCACAATGCCCTGCGTGTCGCGCTGCATGGTCGCGAGCGCCGAGTTGAACTCGTCGACGCGGTCGGCCATGACCGAGACCGCATGGCGGGCTCGTTGATTCGCGAATTCGACGGTTTCGCGCACGTCCTGCAGGTCAGCACGCAGGGCGTCGGCTATCGCCGTCGCGTTCTGAGCCACGCCGTTCGCGCGGTCAACGAGCGTTCGCAGGTCGCGACCTACCTCCTCGAGCGTCCCCTGTGCGCGCTCGAAGCTCGCGCGCAGGCGGAGCGCCACCCACATAGCGCCGACAAACATCAGGACGGCGAGAATGGTCAGCACGCCGCCCGCCACGTCCGTGACCTGAGTAAACCAGGAGGCGGACGGTGGAACAATGCGCGCCACGACGGTGTCGGGCAGCGCAGTCGCTTGCGTAAGCAGCAGCGTGAACGATGACATGTGCGGAGACTACCCCGCGCTCAAGAGTGGCACAAGCTGTTATCGTTGATCGACCGAAATCGCGCCGATGACCAACGTCCAATACGTCGTAGAAGGTGGCCACCGTCTTTCCGGAACGGTGCGCCCAACCGGGAACAAGAACGCGGCGCTGCCGATTGTGTGCGCCGCGCTGCTGACGCGCGAGCCGGTCGTGCTCACGAACGTCCCTCGCATCCGCGACTTGGAGACCCTCGTCGAACTGGTTCGTTCCCTTGGGGTCGACGTTGCGTGGACGCACGAGAACACGCTGCGCATCCATGCGAAGGACGTTCGCGCAAACGCGCTCGATCCGGCGCTGTGCGCGCGCATTCGCGCATCGATTCTTCTCGCCGCGCCGCTCCTTGCGCGGTGCGGAGAGATCACGTTGACGCCGCCGGGTGGAGACGTCATTGGACGACGTCGTCTCGATACGCATTTTCTCGCACTGGAGCGTCTTGGTGCGAAGTCAGTTCTCGATGACCGCATCGCGTTGCGCGCAGACAAGCTCGTCGGTGCCGATGTCTTTCTCGACGAACCGAGCGTCACGGGAACGGAGAACGCGCTCGTTGCAGCAGTGGCGGCGTCGGGCACTACGATTCTCCGCAACGCGGCGTCAGAACCGCATGTGCAGGATCTCGCGCGCTTTCTCGTCGCGATCGGCGGAGAGATTGAAGGCATCGGTACCAACCAATTGGTGGTGCACGGCGGTCGCTCGCTGCACGGTGCGACATTTGAAATCGGTCCCGACCACATCGAAGTCGGTTCGTTCATCGGTCTGGCCGCCGTCACACGATCGTCGCTGCGCATTCAGCGCGCGGGTGTTGCGCACTTACCGATGGTGCTGATGGGATTTGACCGGTTGGGCGTGAATTGCGACATCGACGGTGATGATCTCATCGTCAGCGACAAACAATCGTTACGCATTCGCAACGATCTGGGCGGCCACGTTCCGAAACTCGAAGACCAGCCGTGGCCGGCGTTCCCCGCGGATCTCATGTCCATCGCGATCGTCGTCGCGACACAGTGCGACGGCTTGATTCTCATGCACGAGAAGATGTTCGAATCGCGCATGTTCTTCGTCGACAAACTCGTGGGCATGGGCGCGAGAATCATTTTGTGCGATCCGCACCGCGCGCTCGTGCACGGACCATCGACGCTGCGGGGCTCGACGGTCGAGTCTCCTGACATTCGCGCCGGCATGGCGATGCTCCTCGCGGCGCTCGCGGCGAAGGGAACGAGCACCATCAACAACGCGGGACAAATCGAGCGCGGCTACGAGAAACTGCCGCAGCGACTCGGTGCACTCGGCGCGCGCATCGAACGCGTCGAATCGCCGCACCGGTGACCACCACCGTCGCACGCGATCCCGTCGAGTCGTTTGCTGCGATCGGCGTGACTGCTTTTACGACCACACGCGACGCCGGCGATTTCGGCATCCCGCAAACCGGGGTAAACGAGGCCGCGCGGGAAAAGTGGGAAGAGTTGTTGCGCGAACTCGCTCCGGCCGCGCGGCTTGCCTCGTCGCGGCAAGTGCACGGGAATCGCGTTATCACGCACGGCGGAGATTGGAGCGGATGGCGCCGCATTGAATCCGCGGACGGGCACGTCACTACGACGAAGGGAACGGTGCTCGCAGTCAGCGTCGCTGATTGTGTCCCCGTTTTTCTCGCACACGGGTCCGGCGCTGTTGGTGTGTTGCACGCCGGTTGGCGCGGTGTTGTTGCGAAAATCCTTGATCACGGACTCGATGCCATGGAAGCGCTCGGCGCTCCTGCGGACGAGGTGCACGTCCACCTGGGGCCCTGCATCTCAGGCCGCAGCTACGAAGTCGGTCCCGACGTGTACGCCCAGCTGACCGGCTGGGAAACGCAGCGCCCGCGGCGCGTCGACCTGCGTGCAATTCTCGCCGAGCAAGCACGTACGCGCGGCGTGCAACATTTGTCGGCGAGTCATTGGTGCACGATGGAAAACAACGACCGATTCTTTTCGCACCGCGCCGGCAATGGCGAGCGCCAGCTTGCCGTGATCGTTTCGTCATAGCGAATTCGCGATTCTTGCCGCGCGGTGCGCCGCGCGTTAGGTTGGTCGCCAGATGTGGGGGAGGTCCCCCACATTTTTTTGTCCTCTGATGTCAGTGTGAAACAAGATGAACGACGCGCTGGAACTCATTGTTATGGAAGAGCTTGAGACGCTCGGCTATGACCTTGTTGAGCTTCGGCGTGGTGGGAGCAGGAGCCGGCCGCTTTTTGACGTGCGCATTGATCGGCGCGACGGGCAGAAGGTCACGGTCGACGACTGCGCAAAAGCGTCGCGCGCGATTGAGGCACGCCTCGATACGGGAGCGGCGATTGTCGAAGAGCGATACGTGCTTGAAGTGTCGTCGCCGGGAATGGATCGGCGTCTGGCGCGCGCGGCAGATTGGCGTCGCTTCGTCGGACGGCGTGCAAATGTGAAGAGTCAGGCGTTGGGCGGACGCGTCGAAGTCGAAATCATGGGCGTCGACGGTCCGGATGGTGGAGAAACAGTTCATGTGCGCGACGCGCAGGGCGCCGATCACCATCTGGCGCTCGCGCAGGTCGCTGAAGCTCGACTGGCGGTGCATTGGCCATAACCGAGGGTCGGAATGTCTGGATCGGGTGAAATCCTTGCGGCGATTCGTGAACTCGCCAACTCGAAGCAGCTCGCGAAATCCGAGCTGCACGAGTTGTTGACGGACGGTATTCACGCCGCTTTAGCCAAGAAGCACGGGCCGACCGTGCAGGCCGAAATCGAAATCGACGAAGACCGCGGCGCGATTCGCATCGCGCTCATCAAGACCGTGGTCGAGGCAATCGAAGATCCGGCGCGCGACATCCTGCTCGAAGAAGCGCGCTACGAAGATCCCGAATTCGAAGTCGGCGACCAGATGGAAATCCCCGTCGACTTCGCCGAATTCGGCCGCTCTGCTGTGCAGGCGGCCAAGCAGCGCATCATTCAGCGTGTGCGCGAGGGCGAGCGGACGAAGATCCGCGACGAATTCGCGACCAAGGTCGGCGAGTTGCTCTCAGGAGAAGTCCAGCAGATTGAGCGCGGTAAACTGGTTGTCATGCTCAACAAGTTCCGCGAAGCGGAGGCCGTCATTCCGTATCGCGAGCAGAACCATCGCGAGCACTTCCATCAGGGCGAAACGATTCGCGCGGTATTGAAGCGCGTTGAGGAAACGCCGAAGGGACCGCGCCTGCTGTTATCGCGCGGCGATCCGATGTTCGTGAAAGCGCTGTTCAAACTCGAAGTGCCCGAGATTCAGCAGGGCATCGTCGAGATTCGCGCGGCTGCGCGCGAAGTCGGCAGCCGAACGAAAATCGCCGTCTATTCCCGCGACGACGCCATCGACCCGGTCGGCGCGTGCGTGGGCCTCAAAGGCGCGCGCGTGCAAGCCGTCGTGAACGAGTTGGGTGGGGAGCGCATCGACATCGTACCATGGTCGCCGGATTCGGAGCGTTTCGCGAAGCTGTCATTGGCGCCGGCGCGTGTGGCGCGCGTGTTCAGTGATCCGGTAACAAAAACGATTCAGGCGGTTGTCGACGAGGATCAGCTGTCGCTGGCGATCGGGCGCAATGGACAAAACGTGCGGCTCGCGTCCGAACTCACCGGGTGGAAGATCGATTTGTATTCGAGTCGCGAGTGGCTCGAGCGCGGCGGAGAAGCGCAATTGTTCGCGCCGCTCCCGGACGAGCAGGACGAGTACGATGTGCGGCTGTCGGAGATCAAGGGATTGCCCGCCGCTACCGTCGCTGTGCTGGAGCACGCAGGGTACAAAACGTTGAACGACATCATCGACCTGGAGCGCGAGGATTTCCTCAAACTGCCGGGTATCGCGCCGGAAGAGGCGGATCGCTTGATGTCATTCATTCACGAACTTTCGACGGAAGTGAGCGGCTCCGACGAAGGGGAAAAGAAACCTGAGTCGTCGAACGACGGCGACGCGGGTGCAGCGCCGGCTCCGGCTGCGTGACGTTTCGTGACGGAGGAAGGACGCCGAAAGGTGTTGAGCTTGATTGGGCTCGGGGTGCGAGCGAGAACCGTCGTTGTTGGCGTCGCGCAGGTGCGAGCAGCCGCGCTGCGAGGACGATTGGTGCTTGCGGTACTCGCGCCGGATGCATCGGAGCACAGCCGGGCAAAGGTGTTGCCGCTGCTGACGGCGCGACACATTGGTTGTATCGAAGGACCGAGTGCGGCCGAGCTGGGTCAGGTCGTGGGACGAGAATCAACCGCGGCGGTTGGTGTGACCGACGCGTCGCTGGCACAGGGTATTCGCGAGGCGGCGCATGCCGCCGTGAAGTTCTGAGGAGGACGGTTTGAGCAAGATTCGTGTTCCTGACTTAGCAGGAGAGTTCGGCATCTCGGTCGACGAGGTGGTGGCGCTCCTGCGGTCGATGGATATCACCGTGAGAACGCCCGCGAGTGCGCTGCCTGACGATCAGGTTGCGCGTATTCGCGCGCGCTGGGAACGCGAAAAACGCGCTCGCGCCGAGAAGCCGGCAGAAACCGCAACAGCGACGCGCCGTCGACGCGCTGCTGCGCCTGCCGCCGCGGAAGACGCTCCCGCGGCTGCGCCGAAGCGGAAAGTCGCGGCGAAAACAGCGTCGAAGGCCGCCGCAGCAAAAGCGCCTCCGCCGCCACCTCCGCCGCCGCCGGCCGCCGAAGCGCCGAAGCCGGGCGTAAAGCGACGCCGTCGCGCGGACATCGAAGAGAAAGCCGCTGCCGAAGCCGCAGCCGCCGCTGAAGTCGAAGCCGCCGAGGTCCGCGCTGCGGAACAACGTGCGGCCGACGAGGCCGCCGAGCGGCTCGCTGCCGAAGCGGCGTTGGCTGCGGAGGCTGCCGCGCGCGAGCGCGCTGCCGCGATTGCCGCGGCAGAGGCGCAGTTGCGCGCGGCCGCGGAAGCGGCGGCGCAGGAACCGGAACCACCGCCACCACCCGCTCCCGAAGTGCCGCGGCCGGCGGTCGGCGCAAGCGGACTGTCGTTGCCCGAGCGTCCGCGACCGCGACCGGTGATGCCCGGCGCACCGCGTCCAAAGCCACTCAGCACCGGTATGCCGCGACCGATTGCGTCAGCAACGCCCGGCGGACCGATGGCTGCGCCTGGGCGCGACGTGCGCACCGGCGGCGGGCCTGGCGCGCCACGCGGCGGTCCGGGCGCGGGTCCGCCGCCGTCCACAGGTGGACGTCGCGGCCGAAAGGGGAAGCGCGGCGCGGATCAGGAAGCCGTGGCGGCGAATCTCTCCAAGACGATGCGCGAATTGCGCGGCGCGCCCGGTCGTCGTGGTCCGCGCCGTCCGGACGACACCGAGTCGCGCGAGCAGATCGAACAAGCGCGCGCCGAAGCTGCGGAGCGCGAGCGCAAAACCGTTCGTGTAAACGAATTCATCACCGTTAGCGAACTCGCCGGAATTCTTGGCGTGCCCGCGACGGAGATCGTGTCATTCGCGTTCAAGACGCTTGGCTTGATGGTCACCATCAACCAGCGCATGGACTTTGACCAGATCGAGTTGATCGCCGGCGAGTTCGGCTTCCAGGCCGTGAAGGAAGAGGAATACGCCGCGAGCGAAGCAGACGCGGAAGCGCCGGATGCACCGGAAACGCTGTCGCACCGTCCGCCCGTGGTCACGATCATGGGCCACGTCGACCATGGTAAGACGTCGTTGCTCGACTTCATTCGTCGCAGCAACGTGGTCGCCGGTGAATCCGGTGGCATTACGCAGCACATCGGCGCGTATCACGTGCAATTGCCGAACGGCAAACAAATCACGTTCCTCGATACGCCGGGCCACGAAGCGTTCACGGCCATGCGTGCGCGCGGCGCACAGGTCACCGACATCGTCGTGCTCGTTGTGGCGGCCGACGACTCGGTGATGCCGCAGACAATTGAAGCCATTTCGCACGCGAAGAACGCGGGCGTGCCGATGATCGTAGCGATCAACAAGATCGATTTGCCGACATCGAACGCGGACAAAGTGAAGCAGCAATTGCTGCAGCACGAAGTCGTGCTCGAAGATTTCGGTGGTCAGGTGTTGTCGACGCCGTTGTCCGCGAAGACCGGCAAGAACGTCGAAGCGTTGCTCGAACAGATTCTGCTGCAAGCCGAATTGCTCGACCTCAAAGCGAATCCCGCGCGTGCCGCAACCGGCACCGTCATCGAAGCGCAGCTCGATGCCGGGAAGGGCCCGGTGGCGACGGTGCTCGTGCAAAACGGCACGCTCCGCGTCGGTGACGACTTCATTTGCGGCATGCACTCGGGCCGCGTGCGCGCGTTGCTCGACGAGCGCGGCAAGCAAATCAAGGAAGCCGGTCCCGCCATTCCTGTGCAGGTGCTTGGCCTGCAGGGCGTACCGATGGCGGGCGACCAGGTGCTCGTTGTCGATGACGCGAATGCGGCGCGCGAAATCGCGCAGCGTCGTGAGCGCCTCGATCGCGAAGCGAAGAGCCGTCGCACCAGCAAAGCGGGTGTGTCGCTCGAGAGCTTCATGGCGCAAACCGCGAACGCCGATCGGCGCACGCTCAAGATTCTCATCAAGGGTGACCAGGGTGGTCCCGCCGAAGCGTTGGCGGACGCACTCGTGCAGCTCACGAATCCTGAAGTGCAGGTGGAAGTCGTACAGCGTTCAGTCGGCGCGATTACGGAGAGCGACATTCTCTTCGCGAAAGCGGCGGGCGCGATCATTCTCGGATTCCACGTGCGGCCCGACGCGAAGGCACGCGCCGCCGCCGAGCGCGAAGGCGTCGACATCCGGTTGTACAAGATCATTTACGAAGCGGTGAACGACGTCAAAGCCGCGCTCGAAGGCATGCTGCGGCCCGAAGAGAAAGAAGTCATCGTCGGCGAGGCCGAAGTACGTCAGACGTTCAAGGTGTCCAAGATCGGCACCATCGCCGGTTGCATGGTTCGCTCGGGAATCATCACGCGCGCGGCGAAGGTGCGCGTGGTGCGCGATGGCGTTGAAGTGAAGATCGGAACGCTGTCGTCGCTCAAGCGATTCAAAGACGACGTGCGCGAAGTGAAGGAAGGATTCGAATGCGGCGTTGGTATCGAGAACTTCAACGACATCAAAGTCGGCGACGTGATCGAATGCTTCCGCACCGAATCCATCGCGCGGACACTCGACGGCGGCTCGGCCGCCTCGAACTAACCGGACGGGCGCATGCCCGGCGGGAATCGCCGCGCTGAGCGCGTGGCCGAAGCGATCCGCGGTGAAGTCGCGACCTTTTTGCGCGAAGGCGCAAAGGACCCGCGACTCGTGGGTTTCGTGACCGTGACGAGTGTCGACGTGACGCGCGATTTACGGCGCGCGACGGTTTACGTCAGCGTGATGGGAAGCGACACACAGCGGCGTGCGACGCTCGAAGGCCTCGAGTCCGTCGCGACGCACCTGCGGAGCCGCGTTGGGCGTTCGCTCCAGCTACGTGTCGCTCCTGAGATTGCGTTCCGCATCGACGAGACCGTCGAGCGCGCGGCGCGCATTGACGAACTCCTGAATAGCGTGCGCGACGGCGGTGTCGCGCCGGACGATGACTCCAACGCGTGACGGGTTGTTGCTCGTCGACAAACCGGCGGGCTGCTCATCGCACGATGTCGTGCTGATCGCGCGGCGCGCGCTCGGCGAAAAACGAATCGGACACGCCGGGACGCTCGACCCGTTCGCCACGGGATTGCTGGTGCTGCTCGTCGGTCGCGCCACCCGATTGCTCGCGCACATTCCGGGTGAGCCGAAGATCTACGACGCGACGTTCACGTTCGGCGCGGAAACGGATACCGAGGATCCCCTCGGCGCAGTTACGCGCACGGCAGCGGAGCCGACGCGCCGTGCGCTCAACGAAGCGATTGCAGCGCTCACCGGTGACATCGATCAGGTACCGTCGGCGTTTTCAGCGAAACGCGTTGGCGGGCGCCGCGCGTACGCGGTTGCGCGAGACGGCGGCGACGTCGCGCTCTTGCCGGCGCGAGTGCGCGTGCACGCATGGGACGTGATCGACGTTGCCGGCAGCGATGAACGCGTCACATCATGCACGGTGCGGATCACGTGCAGCGGTGGTACATACGTGCGCGCGCTTGCGCGCGACGTCGGCCGTCACGCGGGCAGCGCGGCGCATGTGTCGGCGCTTCGACGCATCGCCATCGGCGCGTTTCGGGTCGAGGACGCGTTGTCGCTCGAGGAATTGAAAGGGGAGAGCGTCGTGGTTCGGCCGGCGCTCGACGCGCTCCCGCATCTGCCACGTCAAACCATTACGAACGACGAAGTCGTTTCGGTTGTCCGCGGTGGAGAAATCGCCGCACGCATCGATGGTGAACGCGTCGCGCTGATCAACGACGCCAACGGCGTGCTCGTTGCGCTCGCCGAGCGTCGCGAGGATCGCTGGTGTCCGCGCGTTGTGATGCGTCCGGCGGATTCGGACGGCTGACATGACACATCTTCCGCCCGAAGTCACCGGCACCGTAGTCACCGTTGGCACATTCGACGGTGTCCATCTTGGTCATCGCGAAGTGTTTCGCCGGTTGCACGCGCGCGCACGTGCAGCGGGAATGAAGTCGGTTCTCGTCACGTTCGATCCGCACCCACTCGAAGTCGTCAATCCAACCGTCGCGCCGCGTTTGCTGACCGTTGGCGACGAAAAGCTGGAAGTGCTCGCGACGTGCGAACTCGATTACGTCGTCGTGCTGCCGTTTACAGCGATGCTCGCGACCTACAGTGCCGAGCAGTTCGTGAAGGCGGTGCTGATCGATCGCGTCCGTATGCGCGAACTGTTGATCGGTCATGACCACGGGCTCGGGCGCAATCGCGCGGGTAACGTCGATGTGTTGCGCGAGCTCGCGCGCCCGTACGGGTTTTCGCTCGATGTGATCGATCCGGTCGGACTCGATGATCGCCATCCGTTTTCGTCATCGGTCATTCGTCGCGCGGTTGCGGGTGGCGATCTTACGCGCGCCGCGAAAGGACTCGGCCGGGATTATTCGATCAGCGGTGTCGTGGAGCGGGGTGCGGGCCGAGGCAGAACTCTGGGATTTCGCACGCTGAACCTCGCACCCGTTTCTTCACGAAAACTTCTGCCTCCCGAGGGCGTGTACGCGGTGCGCGTTGCGACGCCGAAAGGGGCGTTCGGCGGGATGATGAACCTCGGCCCGCGACCCACATTCAACGACCCGATTCCGAAGGTCGAAGCGCACTTGTTCGACGTCGACATTGACCTGTATGACGCCGGCGTTCGTGTTGAATTGGTGGAACGCCTTCGGGAAACCCGCAAATTCGAGTCAAAAGAGGCCCTGATGGCCCAGTTGGAGCGGGACGAGCGGAATGCGCGGTCCGTGCTCCTGCAACGCTCGTAAGCGCGCACGCCACAAAGTCTTCACACTCACCGAGTGCTCTACTAGCTTTTCGCCCCTGTCTTTCGCTCGCTACCGAATCGCATGAAACTCAAGTACCGGCTGCTCCTGATCGGAGTGTGCCTCGCCGCCTCAGGGTACGCGCTCGTGCCTCGCCAGGTCATCGAACGCGTCAACCGCGACGGCCACTTCGTGTACGACACCGTGCGCCGTGTCCCGCTCAAGCGGGGACTCGACTTGCAGGGTGGGATGCATCTCGCGCTCGAGATCGACGAATCAAAGCAGGCCGTCGTCGACAAGGCTGACGCCATTCAGCGCGCCCTCGAAGTCGTCAGAAACCGCATCGATCAGTTCGGCGTGACCGAGCCGAACATTCAGACTGTGGGTTCGGACCGCATCATCGTCGAACTCCCGGGCATCGATGATCCGCAACGCGCGCAGGAAATCGTGCAGCGTTCCGCGTTTCTGAAATTCCAGATTACCGACGAGACGAATGCGCTCGAGCGGACCGCTGGCAGACTCGACGCAATTCTGAAGGAACGCGGCATTACGGCACCGAGCAGCACCGATACCGGCAAGGCAGCCGCGGCTACCAAATCACTGTTCGCCAAAGCAGACACCGCCAAACGCGATTCGTCGAAAAAGGACACCGCTGCGACCAGCACAAGCGGCCCGTTCTCGACGAAGATTCGCCCCGCAGGAATCCCCGGGCTGTACGCTGTCGCGGCAGAGGATTTTCCGCTCTTTGATCGCGCAGTGAGTCATCCGGCGATTCAGGCTGCGATGCCGCCGGGGAAAGTGCTTCGCTGGGGTGTCGATTCCATCGGCGCGCCGTACCGCACGCTCTATGTGCTCGATGAGCATCCGATCACGACGGGCACGTACTTGATCGACGCGCGTCCCGCGCAGGATCCGATGAATGGGACAATCGTCAACTTCAAGCTCACGAACGAAGGCGGACGCAAGTTCAGAACGGAAACCGCGCGGCACTTGCAGGACTACATGGCGATCGTACTCGACGATCGCGTTGTGACTGCGCCGATCATCAACAGCGCGATCGGCAGCGACGGCATGATTCAGCTCGGTCAGGGACGCAACATCACCGAAGCGCAGGACCTCGCGCTCGTGTTGCGTGCGGGCGCGCTCCCTGTACCGCTGCGCGTCGTCGAGATCCGCACGATCGGCGCAAGTCTCGGTGATGACGCCATCCGCCAAGGTCTCTCGGCCGGCGTACTCGGCCTCGCGCTCGTCGTGCTGATCATGGTGGTGTACTACCGCTTCTCCGGTTTTCTCGCGGTGATGGGCCTGGTGTTCTACAGCATCATCACGCTGGCAATTCTCGCGGCGTTCGATGCAACGCTCACACTCCCTGGACTCGCGGGATTCGTGTTGTCCATCGGTATGGCCGTCGACGCGAACTTCCTCATCTTCGAACGCATTCGCGAAGAGCTCACCGGCGGAAAGACCATTCGACTGGCGATCGACGAAGGCTTCCGGCACGCGTGGAGCGCCATCATCGACACGCACGTAACCACGGCACTCACGGCGGCCATTCTGTATCAGTTCGGCACTGGACCGGTGCGCGGATTTGCGGTTGCGCTGCTCGCTGGTCTCGCGGCGTCACTGATGAGCGCCATCTTCGTTGTGCGCACGCTGTTCCACATCTGGCTGTCACGCCGTGGTGAGACTCAATCCTTGAGCATCTGATGCTGAGAATCCTTCACGGCACCAACATCGATTTCATTCGCCTGTGGCGCGTCGCTGCGGGGTTTGCCGGATTGTTCATGATTCCGGGACTCCTGCTCGCCGTGGTGATGGGGTTCAAGTCGAGCGTCGAGTTTACCGGCGGCACGTTCATGCAGATCACGTTCAAGGACTCGATTCAGATCGAGTCGTTGCGTTCGGCACTGGAGCAGGGCGGTGTCGTTGGCGCGGAGCCGCAGCAATTCGGCAGCGCCCGCGAGTACGTCGTGCGCGTGCAGAATCCCGAAGCCGTTGCCGAGCAGGAAGTCGGTGCGGAGCGCGTGGCTGCGCAGATTCGCGCGAGCCTGGATACGAAATTCGGCGCGGGCAGCTACATCGTCGACCGCACGGAGTTGGTTGGACCGCGCGTCGGTGGTGAATTGCGACGCCAGGCTGCGGTTGCGATGCTCATCGCGTTTGGACTCACGCTGATTTATCTCGCGTGGCGATTCGAGTGGCGTTTCTCGGTGGCGGCGGTGCTCGCCACGTTGCACGACTTTCTCGCGACGCTCGCGTTCATCAAGTACATGAACCTCGAGATCTCGCTGTTCGTCGTCGGAGCAATTCTGACGGTGATCGGCTACTCGATGAACGACAAAGTCGTCGTGTTCGACCGCGTCCGCGAAAACTTGCATCTCACGCGCAAAGAGCCGCTCTACAACCTGCTCAACCGTTCGGTGAACGAAACATTGCCGAGAACGGTGATGACGGGGTCGACGACGCTTGCGTGTTTGCTTGCGCTGCTCGTCTTCGGTGGCGACGTCATCCGGCCGTTCGCGTGGGTGCTCACGTTTGGTATCGTGATCGGCACGTTCAGCTCCATCTACATCGGCTCGCCGTTGTTGCTGTACATCGAGCAGAAGTATCCGCGCGCTGACGTTGCCGCGCGTGTGGGTGGACTGCCAGGTACCATGCCGGCGCCAGCGGCGCGTCCGTCGCGTCAGCAGGGATCGCGGCCACACGCGTCGGGACCCGCTCGCTGACGTTCGCCGACAGCCACGCGCATCTCGCAGACTCGGCGTTCGACGCCGATCGCGATGCGGTAATCGCCCGGGCCCGCGAAAGCGGGTGCCGGGCGATTGTGTGTGTAGCGACTTCGGCAGCGGACACCGGGCGCGCAGCGTCCATCGCAAGTGCGAATCCCGGTTCTGTGTGGTCGACGGCCGGCGTGCATCCGCACGAAGCGGCGCAATGGGACGACACACGCGACGCACCGATGATCCGCGAAGCTGCCGTGCACGGCGCAGTTGCGATTGGTGAGTGCGGACTCGATTACCACTACGACAATTCGCCACGCGACGTGCAGCGCCGCGTGTTCGCCGCGCAAATCGACCTTGCGGCGGAACTCGACCGGCCGCTCGTCGTGCACACGCGCGACGCGGAGGCCGACATGATTCAGTGCATTCGTGACGCGGACACCGCCGGCGTGCGCGGAGTGTTGCATTGCTTCACCGGCGGGCCGGCTCTCGCTGAAGCTGGCCTCGCCGCCGGTTGGTACGTGTCCTTTGCCGGTGTTGTCACGTTCAAAAAGTGGGAATCCGATTCGCTGATTCGTGATGTACCAACCGATCGCATACTGGCGGAATCCGATTCGCCATATCTCACTCCCGTGCCGTTCCGCGGGCAGCGCAATGAACCGGCCCGCGTTGCGCAGACCGTTGCTCGGATCGCCGCCGCGCGCGGCGTGACGCCGTCGTCGATGGGCGAAATCATCGTCGAGAATACACGGCGATGCTTTGCACTGGTTCCGTCCGCTTAACGCTTCTACTTTCCGCAGCGAACGTTCATTTCACATCATGGGAGCGCGCGTGGAGTCCACGACAATCAAGACCGCTGACGCGCCGTCAGCGATTGGTCCGTACTCGCAAGGCATCGTGTCCGGCGGGTTCTTGTTCACCGCGGGACAAATTGCGCTCGATCCGGCGAGCGGGTCGATCATCGAAGGCGACGTGTCCGCGCAAGCGGATCGCGTCATGAAAAACCTGACCGCGGTCCTGAAAGCGGCCGGCACCGACTGGCGGCACGTGGTGAAGACGACCGTGTACTTGAAGGACATGGCGGACTTTCCGAAACTGAACGACGTATACGCACAACACGTCGGCGACGCGCGTCCTGCGCGCTCGACCGTTGCGGTCGCGGGTCTGCCGCGCAACGTGCTCGTCGAGATCGATTGCGTAGCGCGAATTCCGTAGGACCAACAGCGATGCGAGTCGTGTGCCGCAGGTCGATGCTTCTCGCGCCGCTGGTACTGCTCGCGAACCCGCTCGCCGCGTTCGCGCAAACACGCGCGCGGCCACCGATCTCACCGGCTCGCGCATTGGTGACATCGCTCGTCATTCCCGGGCTGGCGCAAACCAAACTCGATCGCGCGACGAGCGTCCTGTTCGTCGCTACAGAAGCCATCGCGCTTGCCATGTACGCCAAATCGAGTCGCGACTACGCAATCGCGCGGAAAGCTGGTCGCGATTCGACGCCGACGTCGTGGGTCATTGATCCGCAAACGGGGCAGGCGGTGCTGGATCCGGATACCGGCGCGCCACAAGTCGCGACGTGGTCGTCGTCGAGGTACAACGTTGCGCGCATTCGCGCGCGCCGGACGCACGTCGAAGATTGGGTCGCGGTACTCGCGTTCAATCATCTGTTCGCCGGCATCGACGCGTTCGTCGCCGCACAGTTATGGGATTTGCCTCGCAATCTCGAACTGAAAGCATCACCGCGAACAGCAACAATCACCGCGCGCATCCCTTGGTGAAATCCGGACGCTTCGCGTGACGTCGCGCGCACCAATCGGTGTTTTTGATTCCGGCATCGGCGGCCTCACGGTTGTCGCCGCGCTCACCAGGCGCCTGCCGCGCGAAAGCATTCTCTATTTCGGTGACACCGCGCGCGTACCGTATGGACCGAAGAGTCCCGATACGGTTCGGCGCTACGCGAGCGAAATCTCGTCCTGGCTGCTTGGCGAGGGTGTGAAATCGGTCGTCGTTGCGTGCAACACCGCAACAGCGCATGCGTTGCCCGAGTTGCAAGCACAACTGCCCGTGCCGGTCATCGGCGTCATTGATCCAGGCGCAAAGGCCGCGCTCGAAGTTGCAACGGACGGTGGCATTGGTGTGATCGGAACGGCGGGCACTATTGCATCGGGCGCGTACGCGCGCGCGATCTGGACCATCGCGCCGGCTGCCACGGTCGTTTCGCAAGCATGTCCGCTGTTCGTGCCGCTCGTCGAAGAAGGATGGACTGAGCATCCCGCGACGAAACTCGTCGCGCGTGAATACCTCGCTCCGCTCATTGCGTCCCATGTGCGAGCGGTGGTTCTCGGCTGCACGCACTATCCGCTGCTGCGCACGGTACTCGCCGAAGTCATGGGTGACGGCGTCGCGCTCATCGATAGCGCGGACGCAACAGCGCGCGAAGTCGCGCGCGTGCTCGAAGAACGAAAGCTTGCGGTCAGTGCCGATGCAGCGGCACCGACACACCGTTTCGTGGCGTCTGATGCGCCAGCTCAGTTTCTACGCCTTGGACAGCGTTTCCTTGGCGCGGCGATCGAGCGCGTCGAGACGGTGACCCTCGGCTGATCCATCCCACCGTCGCAGCGCAATCGCGTCATCGTCGATCGACAGAAACGTCGGCGAGTCGAGCCACGCGCCTGGGTTGGCGTACACACCGCCGCTTGCCGCGCGCTCGAGCGCAGTCACATGCGAGTGTCCGAAGATCACGAGATCGAGATCGATGCGCGCGCCGAGCGTGGTGTGCGCAACGTCGCGCAGTCCGCGTCCACCGTCTTTCGGACGCGTGTTGCGACTCGTGTGCGACGAACGCTTCGCCAGCCACACGCCGAGGTCGGGATGGATCCATCGGTACGCCCGCTCGGCAAGCTTGTTGCGCAACACGCTGCGCAGAGCGCGGTACCGGCGATCCTCGACTTCGCGGAGTCCGTCACCGTGATCAATGCGCGTGCGCCACGCGCCAACGGAACCTTCCCACGCGCCGAGGTGGTACGTCACGCCGGTGTCGCGCGCGAGTGTTTCGCCGCTCCAGCAATCGTGATTGCCACCGATGAACAGAATGGGCAGTCCCGCCTCGCGCGCTGTGGCGAGCGCGGCAACCGCGCGGTATCCATCGCGTGGCATGACGTGGCGCCACCCGAACCAGAATTCGAAGAGGTCGCCGTTAATGATCAGCGAGCGCGCTCGCTGCGGCGCTGCCGCAAGGAGTGCGAGCAGAGCGCGCTCAGTTGGTTCAGCCGCCACGCCAAGGTGCGCGTCGGAAAGGACCCAACACGGCGTTGGAAGTTGCACGCCACAATGTACTGCGATTGCCGTTTCATGTTTGATCGTTGATTTTTTCACAGCGCACCGACGACCACTTGCCGACTCCATCGCCGCTCTCGCACACCAGCACCCTTCGCGTCCGGTACGCCGAAACGGATCAGATGGGTGTCGTCTACCACTCGAACTATCTCGTGTGGCTCGAGGTCGGACGCACGGATCTGATTCGCGCGCACGGCATTGCGTACAAGGATCTCGAGCGCTCTGGGTATGGTCTGGCCGTCGCGGAAGTGACGATTCGCTACAAAGCTCCCGCGCGCTACGACGACGAAATCCACGTCATCACTCGCGTGAGCGAGGTCCGTTCGCGCTCGCTGCGATTGGAGTACGAGGTCATGCGTCCGAGTGACGGCGTTGTCCTTGCAACCGCCTACACGGCGCTCGTCTCTGTCGATCCAGCGACGGGGAAGCCGGTCGCGCTTCCGCCGCAGATTCAGGCGCTGTTCAACGCACCCAGCGCGTCTTAGAGTTCAGCGATGCAGCGAGTCGCAAAACCTCGTACCGGTGGCGCACCAATCGCGCGATTCCTGCGCATCGCCGTCAGCGGAACGCTGCTGCTCGCCGGGTGCCGCAGCGTTCTCGGCTACAGCTTCTCCGGGGGAGGCGGTCTCGCGTCCAACGTCAAGACAGTTGCGATTCTCCCGTTCGACAACGAAACGTCGTCCTCCGATCTGCAACGCGAGTTGACTGACGCACTGCGCGAAGCACTTGAAAAGCGGCTGGGTTTGCGAACGGCAACCGAAGAAAAAGCAGACGCGATCGTTCGCGGAAAGATCACGCGTTACGACCTCGACATTCCTGTAGCGATCAGCGCCGATCGCAGCCAGGTGGCAACTGGGCGGCGTCGGCTCGCCATCGCGGTCGACATCGAATTTGTTGTGCAATCGGATGGCAAACCGCTATGGAAACGCAGCGGACTCGTCGCCGAAGGTGAGTACGCAGAGCGTGGTGAAGCCAACGGCCGGAAACAGGCGATCGATCGCATCGTCGCGGATGTGATCGAAGGAGCGCAATCGCAATGGTGAATCGCGCGGGGCGCAGCAAACTCGGTTGTCTCGTGTCGCTTCTCCTGTTCGCTTCCGTCGTTTACTTCGGTTTGAACATCGGGAATCATTTCTGGAAGGACTACCAGTTGCGCGATACCATGCGTGCCGAGGCACGTTTTGCGGCGCGCAGGACGGATACTGCGATTGTGCATCACATCGCGGCGAAAGCAGACAGTCTTGGCCTGCCGCCGGAAGCGGGGAACGTGCAGGTGCGCCGCTCAGGCGGCGTGATTTACATCTTCGCTGAGTACCGAGTGCGCGTGGAGTTTCCATTTTTTGTGAAGGAATTCAACTTCGCGCCGAGTGCGCAGGCGCCATTCTGAACGCGTTCGATCCGCGCGCGAAGATTTTCAGTCGTGACCACGCGAAACACTGGCGCGGGAATCGCTCGGGAGTTGTGGTGTTCACGAACGGCGTATTCGATTTGCTTCATCCGGGACACATCGACGTTCTGCGTGCGGCACGCGCCGAAGGTGACGCGCTCATTGTCGGCATCAACTCCGACGCGTCGGTGCGCCGGCTTGGCAAAGGCCCCGGCCGCCCGATCCGCCCCGAACTCGATCGCGCGTACGTTGTTGCGGCGCTCGCTGTCGTCGATGCGGTGGTCTTGTTCGACGAGGATACTCCGCGCGAACTCATTGCCGCGCTCACCCCCGATGTGCTCGTGAAGGGTGGTGACCACGCCGCTGACGCAATCGCTGGTGGCGATCTCGTGCGCGGGCGCGGTGGGCGCGTGGTTATCGTCCCGCTCACTCCAGGACAATCAACAACTTCGATCGTGAACGATCTCCGTAACTCGAATGAGTAACGCTCGCGTAGGGCGAAATGCGCTCGACCTTCGCCCCGTAACACTCGAGCGAGGTGCGGCACCATACGCAGAGGGCTCATGCCTCGTGGCGTTCGGCAACACGCGCGTGCTGTGCACCGCGTCCGCCGAATCGGGCGTGCCGGGATGGAAAAAAGGAAAAGGTGAAGGGTGGATCACGGCCGAGTACGCGATGCTGCCGCGCGCCACACACACGCGCACACCGCGCGAGCGCACGCAACTCGGCGGACGCACACAGGAAATTCAGCGACTCATTGGGCGCAGCGTTCGCGCGATGGTCGACGACTTCGCGTTCGGTGAATGGACAATCAAAATCGACTGCGATGTGCTGCAGGCCGACGGTGGCACGCGGACGGCGGCGATCACCGGTGCATGCGTCGCTGTGCACGACGCGTTCTCGTGGATGGTTTCGAAGGGGCACGTCGCTGTCTCGCCCGTGAAGCGGCGCGTGAGCGCGGTGAGCATCGGAATCATTGACGGAGAAATGCGCGTCGATCTCGAGTATTCGGAAGACGTGCGTGCTGAAGTCGATTTGAACGTCGTCGTTGCCGGCGCAGGACGATTCGTTGAAGTGCAGGGAACCGGTGAGCACGGCACGTTCGATCGCGGGGCGCTCGATCGTATGCTCGATGCAGCGACGCGGGCATGCGAGCAACTCGATCAGGCGCAGGCGCGCGCGCTCGCGCGGTGAGCAGTCCGTTTCTGCTCGCGACGCGCAGCGCGGGAAAGTTGCGCGAACTCAAACCGTTGTTCGCGGACGCCGGAATCGCCATCGTCGATCTGGACGAGGCCGGAGTGAAATCGTCTCCCGAGGAAGACGCGCTCGAACGCTTTGACACGTTCGAGGAGAATGCGTTTGCAAAGGCGCATTACTTTCTCGCGCGAACCGGCCTGCCTACAATCGCTGACGACTCGGGCCTCGAAATTCGCGCGCTGAACGGCGCGCCTGGGGTGCGGAGCAAGCGGTGGAGCGGCCGCACCGATCTTTCCGGTCAAGCGCTCGATGACGCAAATAATGCCGCGGTGCTGGGTGCGCTCGCGAACGCGAGCGACCGCACTGCGCGCTACGTGTGCGTCGCGGCGTATGCCGATTGGACAACCGGTTTTGCGGCGCGCGGTGAATCGAGCGGGACCATTGTCGACGTTGCGCGCGGCGCGAATGGGTTCGGCTACGATCCGTATTTCCTGAGCGCGGAGCTCGGCGTCACGTTTGGTGAGGCGGAGCGTGCGCAGAAGGAGACCATCAGCCACCGCGGCCGCGCCTTTCGCGAACTGTGCGGAAAGATCAGAAGACGAGAAGACGAGAGGACGAGATGACGAGAGGCTTTCTTCTCGTCTTCTCATCCTCTCGTCGTCTCGTTACTGTTCTTTGCTGTCGCGGGGCGTAGCGTAGCCCGGTATCGCGCCTGCTTTGGGAGCAGGAGGTCGCCGGTTCAAATCCGGCCGCCCCGATCCATACGAGATGAAGAAATGACGAGAAGACGAGAAGACGAGACCGGGAGTACGCGTATGTAAGGTGGTCTACATCGAGCGCCGGGATTCTCGTCTTCCCGTCCTCTCGTCTTCTCGTCCTCTCTCTTTTGCGCCAGTAGCTCAGGTGGATCAGAGCAGCAGCCTTCTAAGCTGCGGGTCGGGGGTTCGAGTCCCTCCTGGCGCATCGATCAGAACAGCCGCATTACGTCGCGCCCTTAGCTCAACTGGCAGAGCAAGCGGCTCTTAACCGCTAGGTTGTAGGTTCGATTCCTACAGGGCGCATTCGACAAGCACGTGACGCAAGACAGGGCATGAGAGGTACGAGACGATGCGCTCGTGCGACTCATGCCTTCGTGCTTCTCGCACCACTCGTCGCGTGTGACTCCCGTCGCTTGTGTGCAGTCTCTCGCTAGTCCAGCTTCCTCAACGGCCATTCACGCGGCGGAGATGATGCGTTCACGGCGTCAAAATGTGCTCGCGATGCAGCGCGCTCTCGCGGTGCTCGCGGTGTCGGCGGTTGGCGCGTGTTCGTCGGGCGACTCCGCGGGGCCCGCAACGGCCGTCGCGATCGTGTACGTGGGCAATCCTGCGCTGTCCGCGATTGTCGGGCAGGCGGTCGCGCCATCGCCACAGATTGAAATCCGCGACGCTGACGGCAACGCGCTGTCGGGTAGATCGTTCTCGGTGGCTGTGACCGCAGGAGGCGGTGCCGTTGTCGGGACGCCAGTGAAAACAACGTCTGGGTCTACGTCGATCGGAACGTGGACGCTCGGTACGACTGCCGGCGCACATGCGCTGACCGTGTCGTCCGGTTCGCTCGCGCCGCTTGTGATCAACGCCACTGGCACGCCGGGCGCCGCGAACACCAGCACCTCGGGTGGCGGGCCGCTTACGGCGAGTGGCACGGTGGGTACCGCATCGGTCATCACGCCTTCGATCAAAGTCATGGACGCGTTCGGCAACGCGATTGCGAACGTGGATGTAACCACGACTGTACTGGGCGGAGGTTCAATTCAGACGCCGAATCCGACGACGAATGCGTCGGGCATTGCGTCTGCGGGAACGTGGACGCTCGGCGGTGCGGCGGGGAATCAATCCGTGACTCTGACGGCAGCCGGCGCGCCGCCCGTGACGTTCACCGTGCTTGCGGGGGCAGGCCCGCCGTCAAGCTCGACAGCGCAGACACAAACGACTGGCACGGGCGTACCTACGACGCTTGCGTCCTTTCAACCGACCATTCGCGTCCTCGACGCGTTTGGCAATGGCATTCCGGGATTGGTCGTTGCAACAACGGTCTCAGCGAGCGGATCTCTGCAGTTCCCAGCTCCGGCGACGAACGCACTCGGCATTGCCACGGTTGGCAACTGGACGCTCGGGCCGAACGCGGGCGACAACGTTGTGACGATGACGGCGGGGAGCTTGCCTGCCGTGACTTTCACAGTGACGACGTCTGGCAGTGCGCCACCGGCGAGCATCACGATCGTTGCAGGCCAGTTCCAAACGGCCTCCCCCAGCGCGGCCCTGAATACGGCGCCAGTGTTTCGCGTCAAGAATGCACTCGGCAATCCGCTACCGGGCGCCACCGTCCAATTCCAGGTGCTCTCGGGCGGCGGTAGCGTCGTATCGTCCAACGTCGTTGCCGACGCTCAGGGCGACGCATCTCCGGGCGCTTGGACCCTTGGCTCCGTGCTGGGTGCGCAGCGACTGCGCGCGACGGCCGGCGGAATCATTCAGACGTTGTACGCCACCGCGCTCGCGCCCGCGGGCGGCTCGTTCAATCTTGAAGTTCGATACGTCGGCACCCCGCCATCCGCAGCCATTCAGTCGGTCTTTACCGACGTTGTGAATCGGCTTCAGGCGCAGCTCGTGGCGGACATTCCTCAGCAGTTTGTGAACGACAACGTGGGGTTGTGCATGTCAGGCGCGCCCTCCGTCAACGAGACGATTGACGACCTGCTTGTGTTCGTGCGCGTCGGTCCGATTGATGGTGTGAACGGCGTTCTCGGTCAGGCAGGCCCGTGCTTCGTGCGCCCCGGCCTGAGTTTTCCGGTCATCGGAATCTTGGAGCTCGACGAGGCGGACGCTGCGAACCTGCTGGCGCAGGGCAAACTGCATGCAACTGCGCTGCACGAAATGCACCACGTCCTTGGACTTGGGACATACTGGTCGCAATTCGCCGCGCCGCTCATTCAGGGCGCGGGTACGTCGGAGCCGACTTACCTCGGCGCCGCGGGAAACGCCGCGTATGTCACGGCGGGCGGCACGTTCGTCGGCGGGATTCGTATCGAGAACAGTGGGCCTCAAGGCACGCGTGATGGCCACTGGCGCGAGTCGCTTTTTGACGCCGAGCTGATGACCGGGTTCGACGAAGCCGGAGCGATGCCGCTCAGCGCTTTCTCAATCATGTCGCTGGCGGACTTCGGCTATTCCGTATCAACTGCGGGCGCTGACCCTTACACGGTACCGCTTGGGGCGTTGCGCGGAGCGCAACAAGCCATTGCACCAACGAGCCTCAAGGAAGTGCTGATCCGTCCGACGCACGTCGTGCGCCCGGATGGACGGGCGATGAAGATTGTAAATGGTCCGCTCATTCCGTCGCGCTAACCTACAGCACACATGACCGCTATGCGTCGCGATTCACTGACTTTGTTCGCCAAAGCGATTGCTGTTGCGATCGTGTTTTCTGCGTGCAAATCCACGGAGCCGTCGTCGCCAGCAGATGCGATGGTTGCGATTGGATCGACATCCGTCACTGGAACGGTCGGGCTTCCGGTTGCGTCGCTGCCAACGATCGAATTCCGCGACGAAACCGGCGCGCCGATGTCGGGAATCAAGTTTCGCGTTGTCGTGTTGAGTGGCGGCGGAACCGTCACTGGCACGCCAGCGGCATCAATTTCTGGTCCGACTTCGCTCGGCACGTGGACGCTCGGACCGACAGCAGGTGGTCAGCAGATTCGTGTGCAATCCAGCGGACTGCCGAGCATCACAATCACCGGCACTGCGAGCGCGGGTGCAGCTTCCGCGGCGACCGCAACTGTCGCAACGACGCTGATCGGATCCTTCAGTAACGCGACGACGATTGTCCCTGCAATCAAAGTCGCAGATGCGTTCGGCAACGGCGTTGCGGGTGTCATTGTGACGACTTCGATTGGCGCGGGCAGCGGCTCTGTGTCAGTCCCGTCGCCCGTCACGAATGCGGCGGGCATCGCGACCGTGGGCTCATGGACGCTCGGACCGACGTCGACGTCGCAGACGCTGACGATGACGGCAGGTGCGCTCAGCGGGATCACGTTTACCGTGACCGCGAGCGCCGCGTTCAAGGTTGACGTTCGCTACATCGGAACACCGGCGGCTGCATTGCAGACTGCCGCACAACTCGCAGCGCTTCGAATTGGGCAAATCATCACCGCTGACATACCGAATCAACCAGCGAATGTGATCCTCGATGGATGCGTGCCCGGAGCGGGCACCGTCAATGAGACGGTGGACGATATTGTCGTCTACGTAAGGATGATGAGTGCAGCCGAGAGCGATGGCGCACAGAGTGTGTTGGCACAGGCGAGTCCGTGTCGCCCGGGTCGCGCGGCGTCGCCGTATCACCCGTACTACGGAGTCATCGAGGTCGATCCGGCTGATCTACAAGGGATGATCAACGACGGAACGCTCAACAATGTGATTCTGCATGAGATGTTTCATACGCTGGGTATCGGACCGATGTGGCGGCCATCGCCCGCAGCTGGCGGATTGCCGGCGATTCCGGTGCCCGACCTGATTCAGTTTGTGTCGCCTTCAGATCCGGTTTTCATTGGCGCTGAAGCGCGTAGCGCTTACGTCGCGGCAGGTGGAAGTGCGCCAACCGGCGTACCGGTCGAATCCGGCGGCGGCGCCGGGACCGCGAGCCAGCACTGGCGCGAGACCACGTTGCAAACTGAGATCATGACCGGGTTCATCAACCCGGGCGCGGCGCCGGTCAGTACAATCACCATCGCATCGCTGCGCGACCTCGGTTACGTCACGTCGTTCGCAACGGCGGATTCTTACAGCGTGCCAGCGGGACAACTTCGCGCGGTCACGGCAGGCGCGACAGTTGAGCTCATCAACGATGTGAGGACGGGCGTGCTGCACGCACTGGACGGATCGGTGTATCGATCACCTCCGACAATGACAAGCCGCAAGTAATCCACACCGACGCAGCGTTAGTTGAACGCCGCGCTCATAGCGCGGCGTTCGTGTTTTCACGACTTGATATTTCGTTCGAGCGGACTAGAATTCGCGTCCCTCTCAGAACGTTTTCGCTGGTCTGCCCGAAGCGGGACACGACAGCGAAAAACAATCAAAAAAGATGCTCGGGTGCGCTTGACGAATCATGCACCCGTTCGTATTCTTCTCGGCTTCCTTGGAACTTCTTGGAAGCGCGAACTTTTTGAGAGTGAGTTCGCGAAACGACTGAGTGATCGCGCAGCAGTTGTGCGCTGCAGTTTCAGAGCAGTTCAAACGCTGTTTGAAAACTGAATGTGAGATCAAGGTGTGAGGCGACCTCATTGATCCGCTGTGTACAGGCGCAGCGGGGAGAGGTCAAACCTGCAACTTTGAAATGATTCCGAACACGCTGTTTACGCGACAGCGTGAACAGCGTTTGTATCGGAGAGCCAATTAGACCTCCATTGGAGAGTTTGATCCTGGCTCAGGACGAACGCTGGCGGCGTGCTTAACACATGCAAGTCACGGGGGCCCGCAAGGGCAACCGGCGAACGGGTGCGTAACACGTGAGCAATCTGCCGATTACTGGGGGATAGCCGGCCCAACGGCCGGGTAATACCGCATACGCTTTTTGGGGGACATCCCCTGAAAAGGAAACCTCCGGGGGTAATCGAGGAGCTCGCGACCTATCAGCTTGTTGGCGGGGTAACGGCCCACCAAGGCTACGACGGGTAGCTGGTCTGAGAGGATGGCCAGCCACATTGGGACTGCGACACGGCCCAGACTCCTACGGGAGGCAGCAGTGGGGAATATTGCGCAATGGACGAAAGTCTGACGCAGCGACGCCGCGTGTGGGATGAAGCTCTTCGGGGTGTAAACCACTGTTGCCCGGGACGAACTTCTGGTTTCGACCAGATTGACGGTACCGGGTGAGGAAGCACCGGCTAACTCTGTGCCAGCAGCCGCGGTAATACAGAGGGTGCGAGCGTTGTCCGGAATCACTGGGCGTAAAGGGCGCGTAGGTGGTTTGCTAAGCGTGTGGTGAAAGCCCGGGGCTCAACCCCGGGTCTGCCGTGCGGACTGGCAAACTGGAGCAGAGTAGAGGCGAGTGGAATTTCGGGTGTAGCGGTGGAATGCGTAGATATCCGAAAGAACACCGGTGGCGAAGGCGGCTCGCTGGGCTCTTGCTGACACTGATGCGCGACAGCGTGGGGAGCAAACAGGATTAGATACCCTGGTAGTCCACGCCGTAAACGATGGGTACTAGGCGTCTGGGGGAGCGACCCCCTGGGTGCCGGCGCTAACGCATGAAGTACCCCGCCTGGGGAGTACGGCCGCAAGGCTGAAACTCAAAGGAATTGACGGGGGCCCGCACAAGCGGTGGAGCATGTGGTTCAATTCGACGCAACGCGAAGAACCTTACCTGGGCTTGACATGCTGGAGAAAGCTCCCAGAAACGGGAGCCCCTCTTCGGAGTTCCAGCACAGATGCTGCATGGCTGTCGTCAGCTCGTGTCGTGAGATGTTGGGTTAAGTCCCGCAACGAGCGCAACCCTCATCCCTAGTTACCAGCGGGTAAAGCCGGGAACTCTAGGGGGACTGCCGGTGCCAAACCGGACGAAGGTGGGGACGACGTCAAGTCATCATGGCTCTTACGTCCAGGGCTACACACGTGCTACAATGGGCCAGACAAAGGGCTGCCAACCCGCGAGGGGGAGCCAATCCCAAAAACTGGTCCTCAGTTCGGATTGCAGTCTGCAACTCGACTGCATGAAGCTGGAATCGCTAGTAATCGTGGATCAGCTACGCCACGGTGAATACGTTCCCGGGCCTTGTACACACCGCCCGTCACGCCATGGAAGCTGTGAGTGCCCGAAGTCGGTGTCGGAACCGAAAGGACCAAGCCGCCGAAGGCAAGCGCAGTGACTGGGGCGAAGTCGTAACAAGGTAGCCGTAGGGGAACCTGCGGCTGGATCACCTCCTTAACGGATCGACGAGTACGGACCTTTGCAAAAAGGTCGCCGAAAGTCCTTCGTAAGTCGCCGCCTCCATCTCGATCTCACATTCAGTGCTTTTTTTTCACGGCTCAGGCCTCACGGCTCGGAGCTGTGGTTTTCCGCTGTTTGACAACAGAAGTGGGTAAGTGATCGCAAGTAAATGCGAATCCGAACCAATTAGTGAATCGCTGACTCTGATTTTTTTCAGAACAAGCAATTCACTCGTTCGAGATGTAAGCGCGTATTCTGCTTGACAGATTATCTAGTCAAGCAAAGGAAAGCACTTCGAGGATGCCTGGGCACACGAAGGCGATGAAGGGCGTGGTAAGCTGCGATAAGCTCGGGGGAGTGGCACACACACTGTGATCCCGAGATTCCCGAATGGGGTAACCCAGCCGCATGCAAATGCGGTTACACCGCAAGGTGAGCTAACGCAGGGAACTGAAACATCTAAGTACCTGCTGGAAGAGAAATCAACCGAGATGCCCCAAGTAGTGGCGAGCGAACGGGGTAGAGCCCAAACCGGAGTCCGTAAGGGCCCCGGGGTTGTAGGACCCACATACGCGTCAGGAGACGTTAGCCGAAGTCCACTGGAACGTGGCGCCGTAGACGGTGACAGCCCGGTAAGCGACAACCATGCACCTGACGTAGTGGAGTTCCTGAGTAACGCCCGACTCGAGTAATCGGGCGTGAAGCTGGGGGGACCACCCTCCAAGGCTAAATACTCTCGTGTGACCGATAGTGAACGAGTACCGTGAGGGAAAGGTGAAAAGCACCCCTGGTGGGGAGTGAAAAAGATCCTGAAACGAAGTGCTTACAAGCGGTTGGAGGTTGGGCGACGGTTCGCCGTCGTCACGACTGACAGCGTGCCTTTTGCATTATGATCCGGCGAGTTACTTCTCGGCTGCGAGGCTAAGCGGGTTACCCGTGGAGCCATAGCGAAAGCGAGTCCTGCAACGAGGGCGCTTTAGTAGCCGGGAGTAGACCCGAAGCCAGGGCGATCTACCCATGAGCAGGTTGAAGCTGCGGTAACACGCAGTGGAGGACCGAACCGGTGTGGGTTGAAAACCGCTCGGATGACTTGTGGGTAGGGGTGAAAGGTCAATCAAGCCTGGAGATAGCTGGTTCTCCCCGAAATCTATTGAGGTAGAGCCTCGAGAATTGTTCCAAGGGGGTAGAGCGACTGGATGGGCGCGGGGGAGCGTAGCTCCTACCAACCCCAACCAAACTCCGAATACCTATGGAATGGACCTCGGGAGGCAGTCGCTGAGCGATAATGTCCAGCGGCGAGAGGGAAAGAACCCAGAGCCACAGCTAAGGTCCCGAAGTGGCCGCTCAGTATAGCGAAGGATGTGTTTCTGCCGTGACAACTGGGAGGTTGGCTTAGAAGCAGCCATTCCTTGAAAGAGTGCGTAACAGCTCACCAGTCCAGCGGAAATGCGCCGATAATGGTCGGGATTAAGCGGCCCGCCGAAGCTTGGCCTTGTTCGCAAGAACAGGGGTAGGGGAGCGTTCTGTACTGCCGTGAAGGCGTCATGGAAATGACGTTGGAGCGTACAGAAGTGAGGATGCCGGACTGAGTACGCGCAAATGCGGGTGAAAACCCCGCACACCGTAAGCCCAAGGATTCCTGCGCCATGGCAATCAGCGCAGGGTGAGGCGGACCCTAAGGTGAGGCCCCAAAGGCGTAACCGATGGAAAGCCGGTCAAAATTCCGGCCCTGTCCGCTGTGCGTTATTACCGTCAGAGGGACCCTGAAACGAAATGCGAGCGGCTTTGTGGATGGCCGTTTAAGGGTGTAGG
>DATELA010000099.1:0-23673 GCA_035277145.1 Gemmatimonadaceae bacterium
ACGCTGCCGGACGGCCGCGTGGTTGCGTCGTCGACGCTCGTGGGACCGACGCGCCCCGCGCGCACGGTCGTGTATTCCGGCGATACGCGTCCGTGCGATGCAACCGTCGATGCCGCGCGCGGTGCTGATTTGCTGGTGCACGAAGCGACGTTCGGCGATGAGGAGGCAGCGCGCGCCGCCGACACTGGACACTCGACGGCGCGCGAAGCGGCGGATGTTGCTGCGCGCGCCGGCGTTCGTCGCCTCATACTCACGCACGTATCCGCGCGCTATTCGCGCGACACGAGCACGCTGGAACAGGAAGCGCGCAGTGTGTTTCGCGCAACGTCGGTCGCGCGCGACGGCATGGAGATCGTTGTGCCGTATTCGGACGAAGCCGCGAGTGAACCCGCCGAATCCGCAGCCGCGGGAGGCCGTTCGAGCTAGGCGCGGTGTCGTTGCGGGCCCGACGTGCGAAACGGGAGCCGGCGGCCTTCCCATTGTCCGAGATGTTCCTCGCCCATCGGCGCGGCAACGAAGTAGCCCTGCACTACGTCGCAGCCAAGCGTGAGCAGTGCTTCCCAATCGGCGCGTTGCTGAACACCCTCGGCAACGGCGGTCATGTTGAGACTGCGCGCAAGACTCAGGCTCGCTTCGACCACCGAGCGCTGCGTCATGGACCGCGAGCATCCGTCCACGAATTCGCGATCGATTTTGAGTTCGGTGAACGGGAGCCGTTTGAGTTGCGAGAGTCCCGATTCGCCGGTACCAAAGTCGTCGATCGATAATGCAAAGCCGCGCAGGCGCAGCCGCGTCGCAACATCGAGCAAACGCACGGCGTCATGCGCGACGGCGGTTTCGGTAATCTCGAGCGTGATGTTTCCCGCGGGTACGTGATGTTCGGCGCACACGCCGTCGATCCATTCAGGCAGATCGAGGCGATCGAATGCGCGCCGCGACAGGTTCACCGCGACATTCAGATCGCGACCGGCCGACTGCGCGCGGCCCGCGCACGCGATTGCTTCGAGCAACGTGTATTCGATCAGCCACGCGCTGTACTCGGCTGAGCCTTCGATCAACGGCACGAACGCATTCGGCTGAAACACACCAAACTCCGGATGTTTCCAGCGAATGAGCGCTTCCACGCCAACGAGCCGGCCCGTGCTCAGCGACACTTTCGGCTGGTACACGAGTTGCATTTCACGGCGCGCGAACGCGTTTTCGAGATCGGCCGCCGGCGCGAGCACCACGTGTGGACTCTGCGAATCGCCGCCGCTGCGCAAACGCGCGAGCAACTTTTCGAGTTTCTCGACGGTAATCGGTTTCTGAATGGTGCCGAGCAGGCGAAGTCCGTGCGCTTCCGTGAGGAGCGCAGCCGTGTCGATGACGCGTTCGTCCTCGCCACTCATGATTGCGACACCCGACTGCACGCCGAGCGCAGCGAACGCGCGCAATGTTTCGATGCCATCGCGCTCGGGCATGCGCAAATCACAGAGCACGATGTCGAACCATCCACCAGGCTGCGTGACTGCGCTGACCGCCTCGCTCCCGTCCGACGCTTCGGTGATGTCGGTAACGCCGACGGACGTGAGTACCGCGCGCACCCACGTGCGCACGTGCTCCTGATCGTCAACAATCAGTACGCGCAGATCAGCCGCGTCAGTCAGCATACGGCAAGAAAAGACCGTGAAGCGCTGCAGCGCAATGCTTGTCGCTCATTGTCGTCACATGGCCGGACATGCACGCGCGCTGCGCGTGCGCTGCATTACAAAGAGCGGCCTTCGATCGTTGGTCGACCCGACATCGGCATGGAGCGGCGGAACAGTTCGCCGACGGCTACATCGCTCAGCGATTCGAGCACGCGGTCCGGATCGAGACGGCCGGAGACGTTGCGCGCTTCGGGGCCCTGCCACAAACAGTGCGCGTAGCGATTCTCGCGCGTGCGTCGCGGATCAGGATGCACGAAGAACACTTGTGCGTTGCTCGCGCCGGGATTGCGCACGTCGACGCGCCACGCCGTGCCGTCGGCGGAAACGTACGTTCGCTTTTGTCGTGCCATGATTCGTTACTCGCGCGCTCCGGCGAGTGGAATGGACTGACGCCCCGCGAATCCCGCGTCGACGTCGTGCCAATGTTCGACGGACGCTTCGCCAAGCATCCAGCACCACCGCACGGCTTTTCCGTCGAGTTCGCCCGGAAAATCGATGAGGCCTTCAGCGAATCCCTTCACTTCAGCGCCAACGGCGGTGATTTCGGCGATGTACGACTCGATGGCGTCAGCGAGCGAAGACGCGCGCTTTTCGAGCCGCGTTGATTCAGCGTCGTCTTCGGGCGCACCGTCGGCCGCTGCGCGCCGTTTGGCGGCCGCGAGCTCATACTCCGCGAGCGTGCTTTGCCACTCGTGGTAGTCGCGCACGAGATCGGTCACGATGCGGCGAACGTACGGCAGCGTGCGATTCGCTTCTTCGAGCGTGAACGTGCGCCCTGACCTCATTGATTCCGCTCCTCCTGAGTCCGTTCGTCGAGCCGGCGCTGACGCCGCGCCTGCGCGGCAACGTACCGCCGTTTTTCCAGCTTCGTCTCCGGCTTTACCGTCGGCGCTTCCACCGGCCTCCCTCGGTCGTCGACCGCGACGAACGTGAGGTAGCACGAGTTGGTGTGCCTGCGTTTTCCCGACAGCAAATCTTCCGCCTCGACGCGCACGCCGACTTCCATCGACGTACGTCCAACATAGTTGACACTCGCCTTCATGACGACCAAGTCGCCGATTCGAATCGGTTCGCGAAAGTCGACGCGGTCAATCGATACTGTGACGACGGTCTTGCGGGCATGACGCAACGCCGCGACCGCCGCCGTCTTGTCCATCATCGATAGTACGACACCGCCGAACACGTGACCGAGGTTGTTCGCGTGGTGCGGCATCATCAGTTCCGACGACTCGTGCTGTGAATCCTTGACAGCGCGCGACAGTCGGCGTCGGGCGGGGGTCATCGCGCGGAATATACGGCGGTGAGTTCTTCGACTCGTGTGAGCAACCGGTCCACTTCGTCCCGCGACGAATACGCCGTCAAGCCGATGCGCAACAAATCGCCTTCCCGTCCCAGCCGCTCCGCAACTGTTGTCGCGTAGAAATCCCCGTGGCTCAGGAACAATCCGTGGTCAGCAAGCGCGCTCGCGGCATCATGCGCGCTCACGCCTTCGATGGCAATCGAGATCGTCGGTGTACGCGGCGTACCAGGCGGTGGGCCGTAACGCGTCACGCCGCGCATCGCGCCGAGTCCGTCCCACAAGTGCGCAAAGAGCGACGCGGTGTGTTCGTGCATCGCCGCATACGCACTTCGCAGGCGGTCGCGACGTGTGGTCCCCGTACCAAACGACGCGAGGAAATCGACGACGGCGCGCGCCCCGACAATTCCTTCGTGGTTTTGCGTGCCCGTCTCTAAACGATCCGGAGCTTCATCGGGTGCCGGCGCCACTTTGGGTACGTCGAGCGACGCCAATAAATCGCGGCGGCCCCAGAGTACGCCGATATGCGGTCCGTAAAACTTGTAAGCAGAGCACGCGAGAAAATCGCAATCGAGCGCGCGCACATCGGGCAGCGTGTGCGGCGCCATGTGCACCGCGTCGACGAACACAAGCGCACCCGCATCGTGCGCCAGCTTCGTCGCCGCAACAATATCCGGCATCGTTCCGATCGCGTTTGATGCAGCACCAATTGCGAGCAACTTGGGGCACGCGCCGAGTGCGCGTTCGAGGTCGCCGGGAATGTGCTGGCCCGTTTTCGGATTGAGCCGCACCGTGATCACTTTGCACCCGCGTTCCTTCGCGAGGTGACGCCACGGATCGATGTTCGCGTGATGATCAAGTTCCGTCACGACGATGGAATCGTTCGGGCCCCACGTGCGGCCCAATGCACGCGAGACATGGAACGTCAGCGTCGTCATGTTGGCGCCAAACACGATTTCGTCCGGCGATCCGCCCACGAAATCCGCGAGCGCCGCACGCGCTTGTTCAATTGCCGCGTCGGTTTCCATCGACGTCGGATATGCCCACGCCGTATTCGCGTTGTGATTCAGCAAGTAATCCGACATCGCATCAGCGACGTCCGTCGGCGCCTGCGTGCCACCGGGTCCGTCGAAATACGCGACCGCATGTCCATTGTGGACGCGGCGTAGCGCGGGGAACCGCGCGCGGAACTTTGCGAGATACGCGGCGTCAGCCACGAGTGACTCCAGCGATGTGTTCGATGTGTTTGACCGCTTCGACGTGATCCGCTTGCTCACCCAAACTCGCGCGCGCTTCGTGAAAGAGTTCGCTCGTCAACGACAGCATGCGTGCGGGAACGTTGGTGTCGCGCGCGACACCGGCGGCGATGCCAACATCCTTGTCCAGCAACGCGAGACGAAACGTGCGCGGATAGGCGCGCGTGAGCACGCGCTCCGGAAAAAGATTCTCTGACGTGTTGGAACGGCCGCTCGACGCATTGATCACGTCGAGCGCGACCGCGGGTGCGACACCGGACCGTTCCAGTGCAATCAATCCCTCGGCGAGGAGCCAGATGTGCGCGGCAAGCATCGCGTTGTTCACGGCCTTGAGCGCGTCGCCCGCACCAATGGGTCCGCAGTGCACGATTTTCTTGCCAAACAACGCGAGCACCGGGCGTACCCGCTCGAGAATCGCGGCGTCGCCACCGACCATGACGGTCAGCGTCCCCTTCTCCGCACCCGACGTACCCCCGGAAACGGGCGCATCGATGAACCCAACACCGCGTTCGGCGAGACGCACGGCAATGCGACGCGACGTCGCGGGGTCACCCGATGTGCAATCCACCAGGATCGATCCGCTCGCGAGTCCAGCAAGCAGACCGTCCGGACCGTCGAGCAGGCCTTCGACCTCGCGCGACGTCGGGAAACAGGTCAAAACGACCTGCGCCGCGCGGGCAGCCTCAGCCGGCGTCGTCGCGATGCGCGCTCCGGTTTTGGCGGCGAACGCCTCAGCGCGCGATGCCGTGCGGTTCCATACGGTGAGCTGCGTCGCCGGCGGTGCAAGGTGCGCCGCCATGGGCGCACCGATCGCGCCGAGTCCGAGAAATGCGACGGATTGCATGAGGAGTTTGCGGGGGCGGTGGGCTGAATAACATAATTGGGCGATGCCCGCGCACCGTTTTTACTTGCGACTGTCCGGAATGAATGCGGTGCACGCCGTGCGCGCGTTACACACGGCGTTGGGCGGATTGCCCGGCGTCACGCACGTCGATACCAAAATGGGTGAGGCAGTAGTCGCGCACGACGGCCGGCTCACGGAGAAGGCGCTGCGCGACGCGGTAAGCCACTCCGGCCTCACGATTCTCAACCTGTCCGAAGATCGCCGCCGCCGTTTACCGTTGCTCGAATAGCGTTAGTTTTTGCGCGCGGCACCGCACGCCGCGAGAACACAGTCCGGCGCCATGAAAAAGAAGAAAGCCGTTCGGGAGGAGCGCTCAATTGGCGCGCTTCTGGCCCCGGACATTGTCGAACTCCTGAAGACGTCACCGAGTGACGTCCCCGCTGAAACGGAAGCGCTGCACGCCGCGGATCTCGCGGATGTCGTCGAGCTGATTCCGCGCAAGCGCGTATCGGATCTCATCGCGAGTCTGCCGCCGGAGCGCGCTGCCGCGGTCCTCGAGTACATCAACGAAAAACTCCGCAACGATTTGTTGCAGGAGCTGAGCGCGGCGCAAGCAGCAACGGTCGTCGCGGAGATGATGCCCGACGAGCGCGCCGACGTGCTCGAAGAGCTCACCGAAGAACGCGCCGACGAGATCCTCGAAGCAATTCCGGCCGAGGCACGCCGCGAGACGGAAGAGCTGCTTGCGTACGAGCCGCACACCGCCGGCGGTTTGATGACGACGCAGCTCGTATCGGTGCTGGATACAGAACCGGTCGAGCGCGCACTCGCGGACGTCCGTTCGATCGCACGCTCGGGACGTCGTGAAGCAATGAACACCGTGTACGCACTCAGCGAAACGGGCCGCCTGACCGGCGTGCTCTCGCTGCGTGAGTTGCTCGCCGCACCCGATGGCACGCTGGTGCGCGATGTGATGGTGACAGACGTGCGCTCCGTTCATCCATCCGCGGATCGCGACGAAGTGTCGCGCCTCATCGCCGAGTACGACATCGTCGCGCTGCCGGTCGTGGACGAAGGCGGGCGATTGCGCGGGATTGTCACCGTCGACGACGTCATCGACGTGATCGAGGAATCGCAGACGGAAGACGTACAGAAGCTGGGCGGCTTGGAAGCGCTCGAAGCGCCCTACATGGAAAGCCGCTTTACCGATTTGCTCAAAAAGCGCGCGGGCTGGCTCTGCGTGCTGTTCCTCGGCGAAATGATTACCGCGAGCGCGATGGGCTTTTTCGAGGACGAGATTGCGCACGCCGTCGTACTCGCGTTGTTCGTGCCGCTCATCATCAGCTCGGGCGGTAATTCCGGATCGCAGGCGACATCGCTGATCATTCGTGCATTGGCGTTGCGCGAAGTGACGCTGCGCGACTGGTGGCGCGTGGCCATGCGTGAACTTCCTGCGGGTCTCGCGTTCGGCGCAATCCTTGGTGTGCTCGGTGTTTTGCGCGTCGTCGCGTGGCAACAGTTCAACATCTACGACTACGGCGAGCACTACATGCTCGTCGCAATGACCGTCGGGATTTCGCTGCTCGGCGTCGTCACGTTCGGCACGCTGACGGGATCGATGTTGCCGTTCGCGCTGCGCAGACTCGGCTTTGATCCGGCGAGTGCGTCGGCGCCATTTGTTGCAACGCTCGTGGATGTGACGGGACTGCTGATTTACTTCTCGGTCGCAGTGCTGCTGCTCAGCGGGAAAGTGCTGTAACTGATAGGAACGAGGATCCTCGCTCCTATCTGTCATATTGCCGGTCTTCGACCACGCCGTCCTCGATCCACGCGTATTTCCCCGCGACGGCGTTCTGCGCGAATCGGTAGTCCGCGGTGTCGTTTGCGCCGAAGAGCGTACGAAAACTTTCGTTGATTCGCGCGCGGGCGTGGTTGCAGAACGCGTCGGCCGGCTCGTACGCCGTTGCGTTCCCCGCGGCAACCAACTGCTGCGCGCGCGCGCAAGCCGCTGCCATTGCAAACAGCTCCGCACCAATGTCCACCGCGCGGAACAGAACCATCTGGCGTTTCTCGAGCTTGGGCCCGAAGCGCACCATCGCGTGAAAGAGCGCGCGGCCGAGCTTGCGCGTGCGGCGTTCCATCCAGCGCACGTGCTTCGCGAGGGGTCCGAAATTGCTGTGTGTGCGCAGTGATGGAATCCATCGCGCCGGATACCACGTCGCGTAGAACGGAATTGCTTTCACGAACGCGGTGAGCCGCTGCGCCATCGTGTAGCCGGGGCCAACGATCGGGAACGCGATGGAGAAATGCGCGTCGACTGCTTCGCGCGCGGTGAACAAACGCATGATCTCGGACGACCCTTCGAAAATCATGTTGATGCGCGCGTCGCGCATCATGCGCTCGATCGGGATGGCCTTTTCGCCGCGCGCGTGCAGCGACACGCTCGTTTCGTAGCCGCGCCCACCGCGCACCTGCATGGCGTCGTCGACGAGGCGCCAGCCGCGCTCGGAGTTGAAGAGTTTGGCGACGGCGGCTTCGAGCCGGATGTCGGTGCCGCCGCGTTCGTACAGCGCGGTGGCCAGTCGCGCGACGGACTCCATCGCGAACGCATCGGCCGTCATGCTCGCAATGCGGTGCGCGATGGCGTCGTGCTTCGCGATCGGTTGTCCCCACTGCACCCGTTCGTTCGCCCATTCGCGAATCGCGCGCACAATCGATTTGCATCCGCCGGCAATGCTCGCGGGAATCGTGAGGCGCCCCGTGTTGAGCGTAATCAGCGCGAGCTTCAGTCCCTTGCCTTCGCCCCAGAGAATGTTTTCGGCGGGAACTTTGACGTTGTCGAAATGAATGACGCCGTTCTCAATGGCTTTGAGTCCCATGAAACGGCATCGATGCTTGATCGACACGCCCGGCGCACTGCGTTCGACAATGAATGCAGTGATTTGTTTACGCGGTTTTCCTTTCACGACAACGTCGGGCGTTCGCGCCATGACAACGTAGAGTTCAGCGCGCGTGCCGTTTGTGCACCACAACTTTTCGCCGTTGATCGTCCACGACGTGCCGTCGGCCGACGGCGTCGCGGACGTGGTCATGTTCGCGGGATCGGAACCGGCGTTGACTTCCGTCAGCGCAAATGCGGTGATCGCGCCCTTGGCGATGCGCGGGAAGTATTTCGCTTTTTGTGCGTTGGTGCCGAACAGTTTCAGGGGTTGCGGTACGCCGATGGACTGATGCGCCGATAGCAATGCGCCAAGCGCACCGTCTTTCGAGCCGACCATCGACATCGCTTCGATGTAGCTCATTTGCGAAAGACCAAGCCCGCCGTACTCGAGCGGAATCTTGATCCCGAACGCACCCATGTCGCGCAATTCCTGCACGAGTGGTTCGGGGATGTCTCCCGTGCGATCGATGTCGTCGGCGGGGTAGCGCTCGAGAAACGCGCGGAGCTTTGCATGGAACGCGCGCGCGCGTTGCTCTTCGGCCGCGTCGTGTTTTTCTGGAAACGGGTGGACGAGATCGAGCCGGAATCGTCCGAGATACAGTTCGCGAACGAACGACGGGTGTTCCCACTCCGTTTCGCGCGCGGCTTCAGCGACATCGCGCGCTTCGGTTTCTGTCGCGGGCGCGGCGTGAGCGGTTGCAGTCGCAGTCATGACTATCCTCCTGCCGCAGCTTTGCGGCGTCCGCGCACAACGACGACCGTGCCTCCCGCACCGAAGATGGTCGCAAACAGGAACCACTGCACAGCGTAACTGAGGTGCGGACCATCGTTCAGCACCGGCTCACCCAGACGATTGGGAATCGAATCGCCCTTTTCAGCGCTCGACGTCATTACCAGATAGTACCCCGCGATCGGCGCACCGACCCGCGCTGCAAGCCGCGCGAGGTCGAGCCGGCTCACCGCGCGCGCCGCTCCGGCGATCGAGTCCGATGGTCCACCTGACGCAACGAACGGCAATGCGTACCCGTCCAGCGTCACCGAATCACGCTCACGCCAGCGTGGGAAATCGGTGGTTTTTGCGTCAGGCGCATACACCCAACCGCGCACAACAATCACGAGGGTGTCGGATCCTGCGCGTTTGAACGGCGTGAGCAGATGCACGCCGGGCGATCCGTTTCGCGATTGAAACGCGCGTGCGAGTTCGCGGTCATAGTCGAACACACCGGACGCGTGAATGCGGCGAAAGCGAACGGCTCCCGTGTCACTGGAAATCCGTGCGATGTCTTCGGGCTGCTGACCAAGGCGCTCGGTTGCGAGCGAATTCCGCGCGCGGCGCTGCTCCAGTCGCGCGAGTTGCCAAATACCGAGTCGCACGCACAGCGCGGCGGCTGCGAGGGAGAAGGCGAGAAGCAGGTACGGACGGCGCACGGGATGAAGCTAGTCCTGAGCCCGGAGCCCCGAGCCCGGAGCCGCGAGTTACCGCTGCTCGTCGCGGCTCAGGGCTCACGGCTCAGGGCTCACGGCTCAGGGCTCACAGCAAGCTCAACTGATCCGCCAACTCAGAGGGCGTGCGCACCGGCAACCCCAATCGCGTCTGGAATTCTCGCACCGTCGCCGGCGCGTGTCCTGAGAAATGATTGTTGGTATAGCCGTACACCCACGACACGCGCGCCGATAACGCCGGAATCACCTGCGTCCACGCATCGATCTCGCGCGTGCGATCGGCTTGCACGCGCGAATAGTCCACGATGCTGCGATCGGGCCCCATCCATCGGACGTAGGCAAAATCCGTGGTTGGTTCGAGCGCCAGTTTGAGCATCGTGCGCCGCGGAATCCATCGCGCGTCGGTCAGCGCAAGCGCAACGCGATGCTCGGCGAGCAGCGCGAGTACGCCTTCGTTGATCCAGCGACGATCGCGGAACTCGACGGCAAAACGCAAATCACGCGGTAGCGTGGGAAGAAACGCGGCGAGCGCCGGAAGCTCTGACGGGCCGAAGTCGGGACCGAACTGCACGAGGATCGGACCGAGTGCGGGGCCGAGTTCGCGCGCACTGTCTGCGAACAGTGCCACCAGATCTTCGCACGCGCGCAAACGCTGCTCGTGCGTAATCTGTTGCGGCATTTTCAGCGCGAATGTGAATCCTGCGGGCACCCGCGACGCCCAACCGCGCACGACCTTGGGTGCAGGGATCGCGTAGAACGTCGAATCCACTTCGACGGTGTCGAACGCGCGCGCGAACAGCGGGAGATAGTCTACGGCGCGTGTACCGGTCGGATAGAACGGCCCGACCCACGCGTCGTAATTCCATCCTTGCGTACCGAGCAGGATGTTGGCGCTCACGGCGTTCGGTGGTACGGAAACGTGACCATGGTCTTCATTGACAATGGTTTGCGTGAGCTCCGCCGGCACGCGCCGGCGGCAGAACTGGACCGGGGCAAGAAGGTAGCGCGGTGCGGGGGTTGACGCGCGGGATAGCAAAATGATATCATTTTGCCATCACTTCTTCTGGAGTATGACCGGATGATCCGGGAACGTGAATTCCGAGCCGCGGGTGGCTTGCTGGTTCTCCTCGCCCTTCTCGCGGGAATGGTGGGCGCGACGTGGGGAATCGTGGAGGCAGCGATCGCGCAAATAGCGTGGATTGCAATCGCGCTCGCCTTGCTCGACGTGCTGTTCTTCGTGTGCTTCTTCGGTTTGTTCGTCGTGAATCCGAACGAAGCGAAGGTGATCACGCTGTTCGGTAACTACGTCGGCACGGAAAAACGTCCCGGCCTCTGGTTCGCCAATCCGTTGACGGCGCGCAAGCGGATCTCGCTGCGCGTACGCAACTTCGAAACGGCCAAGCTCAAAGTGAACGACGCGAATTCCAACCCGATCGAGATCGGCGCGATCGTCGTGTGGAAGGTGGTCGAGACCGCGGAAGCCGCATTCGAAGTCGACAACTACGAACAGTACGTGCACGTGCAGAGTGAAGCCGCGCTGCGCACGCTCGCAACGCACTATCCGTACGATGCGCACGAAGAGAAACAGGTCGCGTTGTCGACGCACATCGATGAAGTGTCAAAGCACCTCGCCGAAGCATTGAAGGATCGCCTGCAAAAGGCCGGCGTCGAAGTGATCGAAGCGCGCATCAGCCATCTCGCGTACGCCGCCGAAATTGCGTCCGCGATGCTGCGCCGCCAGCAAGCGAGCGCGATCATTGCTGCGCGAAAGAAGATCGTCGAAGGTGCCGTCGGCATGGTGGAGCACGCACTACAGTTGCTGAGCGAAAAGAGCGTCGTCACGCTCGACGAAGAACGCAAGGCGCAGATGGTGTCGAACCTGCTCGTCGTGTTGTGCTCGGATCACGACGCGCAACCGGTCGTGAACACGGGCACCATCTATGCCTGACCAGGTCAACGCGACGCATTAGCACATGGCCAGGAAACCTTTTCTGCTGCGCGTCGACGAGGATGTTCTCGACGCCGTGCAGCGCTGGGCCAACGACGATCTGCGCAGTCTCAACGCGCACATCGAGTTCCTGCTGCGACGCGCGTTGCAAGAGTCTGGACGTGGGCAGAAGGCGGGCGCGAAAAAGGGGTCTGCCCAATGAGGGTCTAGTCGGTAGGCTGTAGCGAGTAGTGGGGTAAAGGGGAAAGGGTCTGGCACGCCACCAGACCCTTTTCGCTCTTCCCCACTACTCGCTACACCCTACTTGCTAGACCCTGCAGTCATTCAGTCCGCGACAAAAATCCGCGCTGCCGTGGCAATTCCGATCGCCTGTTCTTTCCCCGCGACAAGCACCGTGAGCGGTCCGTCGTAAGGTGCACGGCGCGCAAGCTCGATTTCCGCGCCAGGCGCAATACCGAGCTCGGTCAGATGGCGAAGGAACCCGCTGTCCTCGTCGGCCATGCGTAGCACACGCGCGCGTTCGCCCTGCTCGAGTTCCGCAAGCGAACGATGACGCGTCTCGTCGACAGCACCGTCTCTCGTGGGAATCGGCGCGCCGTGCGGATCAACAACGGGATCGCCAAGCGCGACCGCCATGCGTTCGATCAATTCGTCCGACGCGGCGTGCTCGAGCCGTTCCGCTTCGTCGTGCACGCGATCCCAGTCGTAATGCAACACCTGCGTGAGATAGCACTCGAGAATCCGGTGGCGTCGCAACGTGCGCAACGCAGCCGCGCGGCCCGACTTGGTGAGTCGCGCGCCGCGATACCGCTCGTATTTGACGAGTCCCTGCCCCGCAAGTCGCTGCACCATGCCGCTGACGGACGCCGGCGCAATCGACAGTCGCAACGCGATGTCGTTCGTTTCGGCGGCAGCACCATCGCGCTCGAGCTCATAGATCGCCTTGAGATAGTCCTCTGCGGGCGCAGTGAGGTCTGTACGCGATGTCGCGGGAGAAACCGCCCGGCGTGCGCGCGCCATACTAGTGCGGACCCGGAGCGTTGGTCACCGGCGCACCGCGCACCAGCAACACTGGAATCATCGAACGATGACGCACCGCGGATGCAACGCTGCCGAGAATCACGTCGGCGAGCAGTTTGTGCCCGTGCGTTGCCATCGCAATCAGGTCGCATTTCTCGCGTTCGGCAGCCATCGCGATTTCGGCTGCGGGATCACCGGAGGCGAGCACCGCTTCAGTTTGAATGCCCGCTGCATTCAACTCGTCACACACACTGTCGAGGTACACGCGGTCCTCGCGAATCTCCGCGGATTCACGCAGTTGCAACGCATCCATGTTGCGCGCGGCCCAACCATCGGCGACGTGAATGATCACCAGGCTCGCGCCGCAGTGTTTTGCGAGCGCGCGCACGTGCGCAAGGATGACCGGATCGTACGGTGAGTTCTCCAGCGGCACGAGAATGCGTGAGTACATCAGGCGATCCACCCGCGGAACGTTTGCACGAGCAACCACACGTTCAGGCTCGCGATGACCACGGCAACGAAGAGTGCCAATGCAGACAACCACCGCGCGTTAACGAAGGGTCCCATCTTTCCCTTGTCCGACGTGAACTTCACGAGCGGGAACACGGCAAAGCTCAGCTGGAGCGACAGAATGACCTGGCTGAGCACCAAAAGCTGCGCCGTGCCGCTCTCGCCGTACAGAGCCGCAACGATCACGGCCGGAATGATCGCAATCGCGCGCGTAATGAGCCGCCGTACCCACGGCCGCAGCCGAATGTTGAGGAAGCCCTCCATCACGATCTGACCGGCAAGCGTGCCCGTCAGTGTGGAATTCTGACCCGACGCGAGCAGCGCGAGTGCAAACACCGTCGACGCGCCCGCAACGCCAAGTAACGGCGTAAGCAACTGATACGCGTCCTGAATTTCCGCAACGCCGGTGTTGCCGCGCGCATTGAACGTCGCGGCCGCGACAATCAGGATGGCGGCATTGATGAACAGCGCGAACGAGAGCGCAATCGTGGAATCGATGAACGCGTAGCGCACCGCTTCGCGCTTGCCTTCCACGCTCGTTTCGTATTGCCGCGTTTGAACGATCGACGAATGCAAATAGAGGTTGTGCGGCATCACGGTCGCGCCGAGGATGCCGATGGAGATGTACAACATCTCCTTGTTTCTGAGGATCTCCGTCGTCGGAATGAATCCTTTCGCGACTTCGCCGAGATCCGGCCGCGAAATCAGCAGCTCGAACATGAAGCAGGCGCCGACCACCGCGACGAGCGCGATCACCACCGACTCGAGCACGCGGAATCCTTTGCTCTGCAGCATGAGCACGATCATCACGTCTGCCGCGGTAATGATGATGCCCCAGAGCAGCGGAATGCCGAACAGCAGATTGAGCGCGATCGCGGAGCCGATGACTTCGGCGAGATCGCACGCAGCGATAGCGAGTTCGCACAACACCCACAGCGCGAACGACACCGGCGCGGAGTAGTGATCGCGGCACGCTTGCGCGAGATCGCGTCCCGTGACGATGCCGAGCTTCGACGCGAGACCCTGCAGCAGCACCGCCATCAGGTTCGACATCAGGATGACGGTGAGCAGCGTGTATCCGAACGCAGATCCACCCGCGAGATCCGTCGCCCAATTGCCGGGATCCATGTACCCAACAGCGACGAGATAACCTGGACCGGCGAACGCGAGCAGCTTTCGCCACCACGGCCGTCCATGTACCGGAACGGAGCGATATACCTCGGCGAGCGACGGCGTGAGACGCGCGCGGCGCCACCCATCCTGCGGATGTGTGTGGCCGTCGATCTGACTTGGCGGCGGCGTTTCGGGTAATGGTTGCGTCGTCACGCGTTTCTAGAAGTACGTGGCGACGGACGCGAGCAGTTTTGCAAATTCGCTCGCGTTATTGAAGCGATCCCACGCGCGGCCGCGCACAAAGTCGAACTTGAGCACGGTATCCGGCGTCGGGCGGTAGTTGATGCCCACGCTCACCTGCGTGATGGCATCGCCGCGCAGTTGCGTATCGAAGTCCACCGCGTCAACGCGCAGTTTTGCCGCGATAACGGAGTTCGGCAATCCGGCTTGCACGCCGCGGCGAATATCGCGTACGGCTTCGATGTACGCGCCGCGTTGTCGCGACGCGAACAAACCGTTTAGCGACGGTGGAAGTTCTACGCGCACAGTCGTTGCTTCACCCGACAACCGAACGCCTGCGATTTCCCACTCCGCGTCAACCGCCGCAAGCGCGACATCGCGTCGCGGTTCAACCTGCGTTCCTTCGACGATGAACGCGTTGTACGCACCGTGGTACGCGGACAATCCGAACTCGCCTGTCTCCGACGGACTCCACGCGAACCGGCCCGTCAATGCGGGCGAACCATTGGCGTCTTCAAAGTTCTTTCTGCCAAGCGGCAAGCGCGTGCCGTCGGGTGAATTCAACAGGAGGCCGTCGTGCAGGCCATTGGTCGCGTACACCTCGTATGTGAGGCGACCGCTGCCGCCCGCTGAGAATTCACCGAACGCACCAACGCCGGCTTCGGAAAACGCGGAGCCCACGAGATCGGTCGCGACGAGCGGACGATCAGTGAATTCATTGAGCGGGCTGTCGTGCGACAAGTTGAAACGCCCGAGCGGAGTGAGGATCATGCCGGCGCGCAGCGTTGCCGCGCGATGCAATCGCAGATCGATCGCCGCAAACTCGAGCACGATTTCCTCGGCGCCGTCCTCGAACTCGAGTTCCGCGCCGAATCGCACCACATCGCTCACGCGCGAGTTCACGAACAAGTTGAACCGCTTCGGCACGAAACCCGCCTCATCGCGCGCACCATCGACACGCTCGTGCCGCGCGTGCAACTCCGCGTATCCACCGATAGCAATGCGGCCGGCAAGGCGGCCGAGCATCGGTTTGTCGTAGACGCCACCACGAACAAATGGACGCTCCGTCGTATCGCCTTGAGCCTTTGAACTACCAGGAGCGATAACTGAAGTAACAGCGATTACCACAAGAAAAGCGATGACGACCGGACTGCGATTCATCGGATTCACGCGTCTCGTACGTAGTCGATCACGAGCGTGCGGCGATTCGTCAACAGCGCGGTGCGATAGCGTCGCAGCGGACGTTCGGCTGGACCTTTCAGTACATCACCCAATCGTGAATAGCGCGAGCCGTGGCACGGACATTCGAAGCGATCGGTCTTTGCTTCGACGGTGCATCCACGATGCGTGCACACGGCCGAGAGCGTGACGTACGTCGACTCGTTTTGCCGAACAACGAACAGCGGTGCGTCGTCGCCCTCCACCTGCACCATCGCCCAACCTTTTCCTTCGGGTTGCAGATCGTAGATCGCCGCGATGTCGAGCCGGATTTGTCCCGCGTCGGGACGAACGCGGTGCACCATGGTTGAGGCACAGCCCGCCGCGAGGCCGGCGAGCGGGACGGCGCCGAGCACAACGCCGGCGCGGCCAATGAATGCGCGTCGTGATTCCGTCATCGCGAACCCACGAAGTCGAGGAGAGCGGCGCGTTGCGCATCGGTCAGCGCGACGTATGCGTCGCGCACCGCCTGTGCTTCGCCGCCGTGCAGACGGATCGCTTCGTCGAGCGTACGAGCGCGGCCGTCGTGGAGGTAGTACGCCTGTCCATCCAGGAACTGTTTGACGAGTCGGAGGCCCCACAGTGGCGCCGTGCGCCATTCGCGTCCGTTCGCATCGCCGTCCACACGATTGTCGGCGAGTGCGTCGCCCATGTCATGGAGCAACAGATCGGAATACAGCGTCACCGTTCGAGCGCTGAGTGCGCCAATTGAATTCGCGCCTGTTTGCATTGACGGCACGTGACAACTCGCGCATCCAATTGCTGCGAACGTGGCGCTGCCCGCAGTGCGCGACGCCGTCATTGCGCCCGGCGCGGGCGGAGCGAGCGTTCGCACGTAATGCACGACCGATTGCACTGTCGCGACCGGGATTTCCGGATCAGGCGCGCGGTCCGCTGCGGTACCAGCCGCAAGTACGTTCGGATTGAGATTCTCGAGCGGCCGGAAGTCGGACGTGATTCCCATGTCCTGGTGGTACGCCTCGACGACCTGCTGCAAGAGATTCGACACCGCCGCTTTGCGACCAAACCGGCCGATCGCGCGCGGTGGCGGGCTGCCGTTCACACCGATGTACTCGGCGGGCGTAACCCAATTCGGACGGCCGGAGATTCCATCGACGTTCGCGTCGAGTGAGTCGACGTTTGCGAGAATCGCGGACTCGGTAATTGCTTCGATCAATCCTGCGCCAAACACCGGCGGCGGAAGTCGCAGTGAAAGCGGAGTGCCGGCGGGAACTGCCTCAGCGGTGACGCCGGGAATCGCGCGAATCTGTATCTGCGGACCGCCCATTTCGGGCAGGAAATCGTTGGACGGGTCGCCGATGCGCGTGAGCGTATTGCGCGGGTGACCACGTCCGTCGCCGCTGTGGCACGCGGCGCACGAGACGTCGTTGAAGAGCGGACCCAGTCCTTCGGCGACGGAAAACGGGCGGCCGAACTCTTCGTCGCCACGCAGGAACGCCGCGAGCTCGGTCTCGGTGAGCTCCGGTAGCGGTGAATCCAGCAAATCGGCGCCGTTGGGGAGCGTCGTGAGCAAGTCGCTGCACGCGATGGCAGTCGCGAGTGCACCGGTCGCCGCGGCGGCGAGGAATCGTTTGGCCACGCGCGGATTTTAGTACGTCCTAACAATTAATCAAGTCCGTCATTAACTACGAAAGGGCCGGACTGAACTACGAAAGGCCGGAAACTGAACGACGAAAGGGCCGGAAACTGCTCTCGGGACTCTGGACGGATTGACCGCCGGTCCTACCATATAGCCCCTGTGAATCGTCTACTGCCGTGAGCCGCCGGGCCGTCATCATCGCCGCAGTCGCAATGGTGGTCGCGTTCGCCCTCGATGGATGGGCGTATGCGCACGTCACCGACGCGCGCGTCTACGATCGCGACTGGGGACGTTTGCTTCGCATACTCGGCTTTTGGCCAACGTGGATTGTTGCTGCCGGCGCGCTGTGGCTACAGGAACGCGGTATCGCAGGACTCGCGAAGCAGCGGGCCTTGTTGCTGGTTGGCGCGCCTGCGCTCGCGGGCATTGCGGCGGAAGTTCTCAAACTCGTTTTTCGCCGGTTGCGGCCGCTCGCTTCGGACGGAGAGTACGCTTTCCGCTCGTTCACCGAAGGGCCACTGTCAACGCGCGGTCTCGCCTTCCCGAGCAGTCACACGATGGTCGCGTTCGGTGCGGCGGCAATTCTGACGTACTTGTTCCCACGCGCGAAGTGGGTGTGGTTCTCACTCGCCGCCGGCTGCGCCCTCACGCGCGTCCTCGCGCGCGCGCACTACCTGAGCGATGTGGTGGCGGGCGCGATTGCCGCGATCGCCACCACGGCGTGGCTCATCAGTAAAGTGCGCGGGCCTACTGTTTCCGTAACGCCAGAATTTCCGCGGGCGGCGTAAGCTTCGTCGCGTCGACAGCGCCGAACTCGACGTCCGTGATCCGTTGCGTGATTTCCAGTACCGCGGCGCGTTGCACGGCTTTGGTCGGCATGGTGATGTCGCCGAATTTCTTGTATTCGCTGAAGAGCGTGATGGTTGGAATTGCGCCTGCAGAGGTTGTCTCTACTGCCTCTGAGCGCACGAGGAGTCCGGTGGCTTCGCTGTAGCACTCCGTCGTTTCGCGCCCTGATTTCCATTTCAGTTTGAGCACGATGCACGGTTGGCTATCCACGACCGTGCGTTCGATCGCGAGCGCTTCGAGCACAACAGCGGGGTCGCGTTGCATGGTTCGGACGTCATCTTTTTCGCGCTGCTCGGTGAACTCTTTGAGGTCGAGGATCTTCGCGCCCTCGAACGGACTCGTGGACCAACCGAATTCCGCGTCGAGGCCGGTCTTGATTTCACCGAGGCCTGGGAGCGTCAGCACCTGAACGCTCCGGCCGCTGGCAAGATCTCGCCATCCTTCAAGCGTGCCGCGCAGTCCCTGTGCTACCACTTCGAATGTGCCTTTGACGTGATAGCCCTTCTGTGATGGCAACTTCGCCGCGCCGGTCGCTTCGACATACCGCGCGAGCACAGCGCGCGCGGCGGGAAGGTTCTGCGCATTCGCTGTCGCGACGGCAGAGGCCAGACCAAGAGCGACCGCAGCGCTCACGGCGCGCATACGCGGCACAACAGCAATCACTGCGTTCATCGTTTTTTCCCCGATTGTTGCGCCGCCCAACGGAGAGCGGCTTCCATGGCTTCATCGTGTCCTGCGCGAAGCGCCGCCGCTTTCAGCGGCACGATCTCGTCTGGAACTACACCGACGCCTTCGATTCGGCGCCCCTTCGAATCCGTGTGATCGGCGATTGCGTGCAACATGACGTCGCCGTTCGGCAAGCGACCCATCAATGCGGGAACGGACGCACCTGCACTCGTTTCGCCAATCACGTGAACGCGGCCCAGTCCCTGCAGTCCCGCCGTAAAGAATTCCGTCGCGCTCGCAGACAGCGGATCGATGATCACGACCACCGGTCCCGAGAACGGCTCGACGCGCTTTGCTTCGGGCGAGACACGCTGCGGGTTCGCCTTGAGCTGCAGCGTCAGCCCGCGCATGTGCAGTGTGCCGAGCGTGTACGCTGAATCGACGAGATGTCCCGCGATTCCGTTGATCATCCCGGAAAGTCCGCCCGGATTTCCGCGCAGATCGAGTACGAGCGCATCCGCATTGCGATAGCGATCGAACACGCGATTGAGCGGGTCGCTCAACGCGGGAAGCCACACGGAAAATGAAATGACGCCGATGCGTCGCATGCCGCTGGGCCCATGCACCGCGCGCGTCGATGTGTCGAACACCGCATTGATTTGCGGAAGGTTTGCAAAGCGCGACATCACGCCGCGCACCGGCGCGCGCACCACGCGATACGTCTGCTCGGCGCCGACATTGCCGAGCACGAGCACGGCGGTGTCGCCAACCGGTCCGGCAAGCATTGCGTTCGCGCGCATTACAGCGGTCATGCGCGCGTTGCGCCGCAACGATTCGTCGCCGAGCGCAGCGAGTTGATCGATTGCGTCAGCAGTTGATGCGTGTTCGACGCTGCGCACCTCGACGCCCGGACGAACGCCTTGCGCCCACGCGGGCCCTGTCGAATCGACTTTCCAAACAACGAGGTGACCGTCGGCAAGTCGCAGCGAAACGCCGATCGTGCCCGGCTCAGCGCCGACGCGCGCATCCGTTCCGCTTGTCGCCGTACCGTTTGCTATCGCAGTTGATGCCGTTGTCGCTTTTGCCGTGGTGATCGCCCTTCCGCTTTTTGGCTGCTCGTCGAAATCCGGCGAGATCTCGTGCGGAATGATTCCGAAGTGCGAAACACCCACGCTCGCCAGCAGCGTGTTGAGCACACCGCGGAGCTGAACGTTTGTTTTGGCGCCGGCCGCGATCGGTCGCAGGGAATCGCGCAGCACACGCCAGCGCGATGCCAGGAATGTCGTGTCGTAGAACGAGCGATCGATGCGCGCCCACGCGGAATCGAACGTCGCGAGCGCGAGCGTCGAAGTGACCGGTGTGGTCTGCGCGTGCGCCGTTGCCGCGACGGCGATACCCGCCGCGCCCAGCAGCGTTCGGAAAAGGAAGCGTTTCATTGAAGGAGGAGCGTCTTACTATGACGACGCGCGTCAGCGAGCCGTCATTTTGCCGCGGACCAGATCGGCTCGAAGGAGCGGAGGATCCGTTCTGTCATACCCCAGATCACGCGTCCGTCGACGTCGATCGCGTCCACCGTGAACCGCCGGCCTCTGGCCGTCACCTCACGGCGGCCCGCGCTTCGCGGGTCGAACAACGTGCCCAAGGGCGTCCAAAATAGTTCGGCGACCTCGCTGCTCGGCGTGAGCCGTGGCACTGACGGAATGGTCAATACGAACGGCCTGACGATGACAGGCGGCAGGGTCGGCGTGCGAGGACGGAGTTCATCGAGCACGCCGAGTACGCGTGCGCTCGTGAGGTCGACTGCCGTTTCTTCGTGCGTTTCGCGGATCGCCGTGCTGAGCAGTGAATCGTCGGCCGGTTCGAATCGTCCGCCCGGCAGTGAAACCTGACCTGACCACGGATCCGCGGCGTTGGTCGCGCGTTGCATCAGCAGCAACAACAGATCATCGCCACGCGGCACCAACGTCAGCGCGACAGCGGCCTCGCTGAATGGCGGGTCGCGCTCTGCCAGCGCGGCGTCGCGCGTGGCGAACGCGGCCGCGAGACGATCGATGAATTGCGGCGCGGTCAGCTCTCGACCGGCCCGTTCGCCGCCACCCAGGCGTTCCATCCCTGCGACATCGATGTGACCGATTCGTAGCCCATGACCTGCATGGTGTCCGCGGCGAACGCCGAGCGATTCGCGTTTGCGCAATACACAATCACGCGCGCATCGCGCGGCACGCGCTTTTCGACGTCGCTCTCGAGTTTGCCGCGCGGAATGAACAGCGCGCGCGGCACGCGTCCAAGATTCCATTCATTCGGTTCGCGACAATCGAGGAACACAACGGGCGCGTTCTCGCTGTGAAGTTTTATCGCTTCATCGAGCGGAGTCTCTTTGATGCGAGCTTTCGCTTCGGCGAGAAGATCCTGATAGGTCTTGGGCACGATACGAGAAGACGAGAAGACGAGAAGACGAGAAGACGAGGCCGGACGTGCAACTTAGCCACTCTGGCCTGACATCCAGTACACCGGGGCGTACTTTCGTCGCGTGTCGCTCACCGTACGCGTGCTCATCGGGCTGGGCCTCGGCTTTGGTGCCGGGCTCATCGCTGCCGACGTCCCGCAACTCGCACGCGCAGCAACATGGATCGCGCCAGCCGGCACGATTTTCATCAACGCGATCCAGATGACGGTGATTCCGCTGGTAGTATCGTCGCTCGTGCTCGGCGTGGCGTCGGCGCCCGATTCGCGCGCGGTTGGACGACTGGGCGGGCGGGCCGCCGTACTCTTCGTGCTGCTCGTGTTCGTATCATCGGTGATCGGCGTCGTGGTGGCGCCGGGCGCGCTTGCGCTGAATGCGCCGGATGCGGCGAGCATCGAGGCGTTGCGCGCGAGTACGCAGGCGGTGGACGCGGTCGAGCGCGCGAAAGCAGTCCCGACGTTCACACAATGGCTGCTCGGTCTCGTGCCGGTGAACCCGGTTCGCGCGGCGGCGGAAAGCGCGATGTTGCCGCTGATCGTCTTCTCATTGTTATTCGGCGTCGCGCTGACGCGCGTGGATGCGGCGCGACGCGATGGGTTGATGCGTGCGTTGGCCGGGCTGCAGGACGCGTCGTTCGTCCTTGTGCGCTGGATCCTCATGCTCGCGCCGATCGGTGTCTTCGCGCTCGCGGTCCCGTTGGCCGCGCGCGTGGGACTCGAAGCGGTGCGCGCAATCGCATGGTACATGGCCGTTGTGTCAGGACTCTGCGTGTTGTTCATGGCACTCGTTCTGTATCCGCTGGCGAGCGTCGTCGGACGAATTCCATTGCGAGAGTTCGCGAGAGCGGCGTTGCCGGTGCAAGCGGTGGCGATCAGTGCACGATCGTCAATGGCGTCGCTGCCTGTGATGATCAACGAGTTCGCGGGTTCGCTGGGATTGTCGAAGGAGATCACGGGCTTCTTGTTACCGCTCAGTTCATCGGTATTTCGCGCGGGTGCCGGAATTGGAATTGCCGGTGGCGTGTGCTTTCTCGCGATTCTCTATGGATCGCCGTTATCGCTGGGCGCACTGGCAACGATCGCGGTGACCACGACGTTGCTGTCGTTCTCGATTCCCGGCATTCCCGCGGGGTCGATCATCGCAATGGTGCCGGTGTTACAAGCGGCCAATCTGCCCGTCGAAGGCGTCGCGATTCTGATTGCCGCTGACGCGATCCCCGACATGTTGCGCACCACCACAAACGTGACGGGCACGATGGCGGTCGCCGCAATGCTCGGCGGACGCACGCGCACCGCGGCGCCCACGACCAACGCGGCATAGCGCGTGGAGTGGATCGAGAGAATTCCGGCGTGGATGGCCGCAATTCCGTGGCTCGGGTTTGGCGCGCTCGTGTGGTGGCGCCTCCGTCACTCGCGAGACGTGCGCGAGTATGCACCGGCGCGTGGTGCGAACATCCCGCGAGTTTCGGTCATAGTTCCCGCCCGCGACGAGGCGCACAATATCGAACGGTGCGTGGAGTCACTATTGCAGACGACGTACGCAAACGTGGAGTTCATCGTCGTCGATGATCATTCCACCGATGGTACTGCGAGTATCGCGCATCGCCTCATCGACGGTGATGCCCGTGCACGCATAACGAGCGCACCGCCGCTTCCCGCAGGTTGGTTCGGCAAGCAGTGGGCGTGCGCGCACGGGGCTTCGCTCGCGACGGGTGATGTACTGCTGTTCACAGATGCCGACACGTGGCACGCTCCCGATTCGCTCGCGCGCGCCGTCACTGCACTCGAGACGCGCAACGCCGATCTGCTCACGCTGATTGGTCAGCAGGAGATGCACACGTTCTGGGAAAAAGTCGGACAGCCCGCGGTATTCCTCGGCATCTTCGCGGTCATGGGCGGCACGGAGCGCATGAACGCGAGCCGCGATCCACGAAAGAAGGCGGCGAACGGCCAGTATCTATTGATGCGGCGCGATGTGTACGATGCGCTCGGCGGACACGAAGCGGTGCGAGGGTACGTCGCCGAGGATGTGATGTTCGCGCAAACGTGGACGGCGGCGGGTCGCAGTGCGCAGTCCGTGCTCGCGCTCGATCACTTGTCGACGCGGATGTACCGATCGCTCGGCGAGTTCATTCGCGGGTGGCGGAAGAATGTGTGGGCGGGCGGGAAGTATCTGATCCATGATCACGCCGTTGCCCGCGCGATCGCCCGCGTTGTGTTTCCCGTGACGCCACTCATCGGCGTCATACCGCACGTTGCCATCGCGTTGAGCGTCCTGGGATTGGCTTCGCGATGGTGGCTGGTGTTTGGATTGTTCGGTGCCGCGTATCAGGCCGGTGCGCTCGCACTGTTGTATGCCCGGATCCGGTTTCCCGTCAGCGCGGCGTTGTTATATCCGCTCGGTTGCTTGCTGCAAGCGTATGTGTTTGCCGTGGCCGCGATTCGCGGCGACCACACCGAATGGAAAGGCCGCGAGTATCGCATCGCATAGTGCGTTGCGTTGAATTGATCATGCATGCGTTGATCTGGTGACAGTGTTTTCGCGCGGCGGTTGTACCGTCGCCGCATGCTCACACT
>DATELA010000100.1:0-3029 GCA_035277145.1 Gemmatimonadaceae bacterium
GCTGACCCACGTGTGCAGGAAGCAGTGCGCCGGCTCAAAAAGGACGGCATCGCGAACCCGGTACTCGTGCTCGATCCGCATGATCCCTCGAGCCACAGCGCGGTGCGCGCGGTAGGTGTCCCCGTCGTTGATCCCGCCTCCGACCCGCGCAGCGCAGTGCTCGCCGAGGCTCTGTTTGCGCGACGCTCCGCGTCTGGTTTGAGCGCGCAGGCGGCCGCCGAGTATGCGCGCGATCCGCTGTTTTTTGCCGCGGGTCTGCTGCGATTGGGTGACGTCGACGGCACTGTGGCCGGCGCGGTGCGTACCACGGCGGACGTGGTCCGTGCTTCGATATGGACCGTCGGCCTTGCACCCGGCGTCGAGACGGTGTCCAGCGCCTTCTACTTCACCGTGCCGGCGTTTCGCGGCGTCGACGACGAGGTCCTCACGTTCGCTGACTGCGCCGTGGTGCCGTATCCAACTCCGCCCCAGCTTGCGGACATTGCCATAGCCACCGCGCGCGCGCGGGCAGCGATTGTGGGAGACACACCGCGAGTCGCTTTTTTGTCGTTCAGCACGATGGGCAGCGCAGCAGGCGCTTCAGTGGAGGCCGTGCGTACAGCTCTGGCGCTGGTGCGCGAGCGCGAGCCCGGGCTGTCCGTGACCGGCGAACTGCAGGGCGACGCGGCGCTAATTCCTGACGTCGCAACACGAAAGGCGCCGGGTGATTCGGTCGCGGGCAAGGCTAACGTGCTCATCTTCCCGTCGCTCGACGCCGGCAACATTGCCTACAAGCTCGTCGAGCGTCTCTCTAGGTCGCCCGCGCTCGGACCGATCCTTCAGGGACTGGCTCGTCCCTGCGCCGATCTGTCGCGCGGTGCGAGTGCAGATGATATTGTCCACGTAGCGGCGATTACCGGGCTGCAAGCGTGAGGGCCAGTTTCGGGATGCAACGATGAGCTTCAACATCCGCAAGCAGAACGACATTGCGATCGTCGAGGTCGAAGGCCAGCTGATCGTTGGCAATCGGCAGGAACTCAAACAACGCGTGCTCGACGAGGTCGAAGCAGGCACGCGCAAAGTGCTCGTCGACTTTGCGCGCACCGGGTACATCGACTCGTCCGGCCTCGGCGTACTCGTCTCGCTCTCGAAGAAGATGCGCGAAAGCGGCGGCGAGTTACGGCTCGCGAATCTCAACGATGATTTGCGCACGCTGTTCGAGCTGACCAAGCTCGACACCTTGTTTCCGATCGCCGAGACGCGGGAGCGAGCACTCGAGAGCTTTTGATGGAGCCGTACGCGCTCGATCTCGCAATTCCGAGCGACGTTCAATACATCGAAGGCATCGTGGCACAAATCGCCGCGCGATGCGCGGCGTTCGATTTTCCAGCGCAAACGGTCACACTCAAACTTCCCGTCGCGCTGACGGAAGCGCTGTCCAACGCGATTCTCCGTGGCAACAAGGAGCAACACGGCAAGGTCGTGCGCGTGCGCGCGCGGGTGGACGATGAGGCACTGGTAATCGAGGTTGCCGATGAGGGCGGGGGATTTGACCTCGACCGGTGCACGCGCGACCCCACAACGCCGGACCGCATCGAGCGCGAAGACGGCCGCGGGTTGTTCCTGATGCAACAGCTTGTCGACCGTGTCGAGCAATATGTCGACGGCGGAAACGTGGTGCGCTTGACGGTCCGCCGCATGTGAGTACGGCCGACGATTTGCGCGCGGCCCAGCGCGAAGCCGAGCTCGCGGCCGAAGAACTCGCTGAACGCTACGAGGAGATCAATCTCCTGTACGCGATCGGCGAGATCATTGGTCGCACGGTTTCGCTCGAAGATGCTGCGTCAATCATTCTCAAGGAGATCGCTGAAACGGTCGGTGCCCGTCGCGGTGTGATCGCGGTGCACGACGCGGGACGCGGCGCGCTACGACCGGTTGCGACGCGAGGGTTGTCAGGCCAGGCGAGCGACATTCGCGTGGACGATGCCGGCCGCGCGCTGGCGCGCGCATTTCGCGACCGGCGTGCCGTATCCCTGGCCCCCGACGCGCCGCGCGCGACGGGCGACGATCAGCTCACCGGTGCGCTGCTGGCGGTTCCCATCCTCTGGACGTCGCCGTCGGGCGCAACCGCGCTTGGCGCCGTGGCGCTGTCGGATCGCACAGGCCGCGGCCCGTTTACCGCCGGAGATCAAAAACTGCTCTCGGCGATTGCCACGCAGATCGGAACCGCAATCGAGAATGCGCGGCTCGTGCGCGCCTCGCTCGATCAACAGCGGCTCGCGCAGGAGATGCAGCTCGCGCACGATCTGCAGATGAAGCTGTTGCCCGATGCCGCGATCGTTGAACCGCACGCGGAAGCGGCGGCACGCGTTCTTCCCGCGACGAGCGTCGGTGGCGATTTCTACCATCTGTTTCCGCTCGCCGGCGAACGAACGGGTGTCATGATCGGCGATGTGTCGGGGCATGGGTACCAGGCCGCGCTGATCATGGCGCTGGCGATGAGTGCATCAGCGATTCACGCGCAGCGCACCGCCGATCCTGCACGCGTGGTGCACGCGATGCTGGATTCGCTGCGCGGCGAGCTGCGCGACACGGACATGTACCTGACGCTCTGTTACACCGTGATCGATCCCAGCAAGGGTCAGCTGCGGTACGCGAACCTCGGACATCCACATGCGTTTGTGGTGCGCGCTAATGGAACGACCGAACGCTTGCTTGCGCATGAACCACCGCTCGGTCTCGACATGGTGGCCAAAGTCGATGCGACCACCGTTCCGTGGAAAGCTGGAAAGGATTTGTTGGTCTTGTTTACCGACGGCGTGAGCGACGCACGCGATCGTGACGACAAAAAACTCGGCGAGCGACGTGTGCTCGATGAGATCATCGCGCGGCGTGCGGACGACGCAGCCGATATCGTCGAGCATGTGATTGGGATCGTCAAACAGCACGAAGGAAACGTCGAGCGGCGCGACGATCTGACGTTGGTAGTGGTGCGCGCGTGAACGCGCGCCCGCGCGCGCGAAAACGGCTCGGACAGCATTTCCTCACGG
>DATELA010000101.1:0-2510 GCA_035277145.1 Gemmatimonadaceae bacterium
ATTCGCGAACGGCTCGCGAACCGCGGTTACGAATTCCGCTCCGACACCGATACGGAAGTGCTCGCGCACCTCGTGCAGGAGCTGTACACGAATTCGCTCGAAGACGCAGTGATCGAAGCGCTGCGACACGTCGAAGGCACATACGGCATTGCCGTGATCTCGAGCCGCGATCCGGGCAAGATCGTCGCGGCACGCAAAGGCAGTCCGTTGCTCCTCGGCATCGGAGAAGGCGAGTACTTCGTGGCGAGCGACGCATCGGCGATTCTCGCACACACCCGACAGGTCGTGTATCTGGATGATGGTGACGTCGCGGTGGTTGACCGCAACGGCTATCGCGTACTCGATATTGACGCGATGCCGATGCTGCGCCGCATCGACAAGATCGAATGGGATCTCGCGTCGGTGGAGCGCGGCGGTTACGCGCACTTCATGCTCAAGGAAATCTTCGAGCAGCCGCAGACGATTACGAACACGATGCGCGGACGTCTCGTGGTGAACGACGGTACGTCGAAGCTCGGCGGCATCAACCTGTCGCACGACGAGTTGCTGCACATCGACAACATCATCATCACCGCGTGCGGAACGAGCTGGCATTCCGCACTCATCGGCGAGATGATGATCGAGGAATTGTGCCGCATTCCGGTCGAGGTGGAGTACGCGTCGGAATTCCGTTACAAGAATCCGATCGTCAACGAGCGGACGCTGTGCGTCGTGATTTCACAATCGGGTGAAACGGCGGACACGCTTGCCGCGATGCGCGAAGCGAAACGGCGCGGTGCAAAGACGCTCGGTATCGTCAACGTCGTCGGCTCGACGATCGCGCGCGAAGACAACGGCGGCATTTACGTGCACGCGGGCCCAGAAATCGGCGTCGCGTCGACCAAAGCGTTCACGAGTCAGGTCATCGCGCTCGCATTGCTCACGCTCAAGCTCGCGCGCAAGCGCACGCTGTCGGTGACGCACGGCATGGAGATCGCGCGTGCGATCGAGGCGCTGCCTGGTCAGGTCCAGCAAATCCTCGATCATGCGCACGACATCGAAGTGATCGCGGATCAATTCAAGAACGCGTCGAACTTCTTGTACCTCGGCCGTGGCTACAACTTCCCGGTCGCGCTCGAAGGCGCGCTCAAGCTCAAGGAGATCAGCTACATCCACGCGGAAGGTTATCCCGCTGCGGAGATGAAGCATGGTCCGATCGCGTTGATCGACGAGATGATGCCGGTGGTGTTCATCGCGCCGCATGATTCCGTGTTCGAGAAAGTCGTGTCGAACGTGCAGGAAGTTCGCGCGCGCAAGGGCACGATCATCGCGGTGACATCGCGCGACGAACCGGCGCTAAAGGGCCTGGTGGATTACGAAGTGCGCATTCCGGAAACGATCGAGATGCTGATGCCGATCCTCACCGTTCTTCCGATGCAGCTGCTCGCGTACTACATCGCCGTGAAGCGCGGCGCGAACGTCGATCAACCACGCAACCTCGCCAAGTCCGTCACCGTCGAATGACCGTCCGCACCGTCGTCCGCGTCGCCGCGGCCGTCCTTGTTGTCGCGAGCGCACAGACCGTTCACGCACAAATCCACGGAAGGCCGGCAATACCGTCGACGCGCCGGCCGGCGACTGACGTCAACGAACGCTACGCAAAGGCGTGGCGCGATTGGAATGCGGGACGATACGACGTCTCGCTCGCTGAGCTCGCGGCGCTGCTGCGAGCACCCGGAACAGACGCGCTGCTTCCGCAGATCGCCGAACTGACGGGCGAGCAGTATCGCACCATCGAAATTGCGCAGAACGCGCGACAGCCGATCTGGGCGCCGGACGGCAAGCACATTCTGTTTCAGCAATTACCGATTCCGTTCACGCCGGGGCCCGGAGTTGCGGCGGCGCAGGCGCCGGCCGGTCCGCCGGTCTTCGTGCTGGCGCTCGTACAGGATTCGGTTACGCGCGTCGGGGCAATCAGTGGCAATGGCTTTGCGTTTTCGCCGGACTCGCGACGCATTGCGTATTTGGTTGCGCGTGCTGGCGGCGAACCCGCGATCGTACGTGTACGCGACATCGCGTCATCACAAGATCGCGACGTCGATGCCGGCGGCATGGCGGTCACGCAACTCGCGTGGAGCAGCGACGGACAAACACTGTTCGGTGTGGCAGCGCTCGGCGATGACGCCGCGCAGATCGTGTCGTGGCGCGACGCGACGGGAACACCGTCTCTCGTATCACGAAGCGACAGCGCAAAAGCGAACCTGATCGTGGCGGCTGGTGGTCGCCATCTGGTGTACTCGATCGTCGCGGCCGGTGGTGGCCGCGGCGGGCGTGGTGGTGCGGGCGGCGGCGGTGGACGCGGTGGGCGTGGCGGCGGAGGTGGCGGTGGCTCGTTCGAGATCTTCGACCTCACGACGAACACGTCGACGCGCGTTGCGGGCCGCAACGTGGTCGTCGCGCGCGACGGGTCGGCGCTTGCGTATCTCACCGGTAGCGGTGCGGAAGCACCAACGAGTGTCATGCGTCTCTCG
>DATELA010000102.1:0-4697 GCA_035277145.1 Gemmatimonadaceae bacterium
CTCAGTCCGACGTGCGCCGCATCGCACTATCGCTCGCCGGCGTCACGGAAGAGCGCGGGCGTTTCGCATACACCGTCGAGAACAAAGGCAAGGCGAAGAAGTTCGCGTGGTCATGGAACGAACGCGTCGATCCGAAAAAACCGCGCGTGCGCAATCCACGCGTGCTCGCCGTGCGCGTCGCCAACCTCGGCGAGAAGGATCTCGTGCTCTCGCACGATCCTGAGAAATTCTTCACCGAACCACACTACAACGGATTCCCCGCGGTGCTCGTGCACCTGCCGAAGATCACGGTGGCCGAACTGCGCCCGCTGTTGCGCGAAGCATGGCGCTGCCTGGCGCCGAAGGAGCCTCGCGTGGCAGCTTCAGGCAAGCGACGGGTGCGGATGAAGAAAAAGTCAGCGGCGCGAGCCGAGGCAAGTCGATGAACGAAAAAGACCTCTTCACCAAGTTCTGGATCGACGAATCCAAAACGACGAGCAAAGTGTTGTCGCGGATTCCGGAGAACGCGACGTACCGCCCCGATTCGCATTCGCGCACCGCGCAGGAAATCGCGTGGCAAATCGTGTGCGAAGAGAAAATGATCATCGAGGCACTCGAGTCCGGCGCCGCGAATTGGGAGCCGAGCGACATGCCGAAGTCGATGAAAGAGATCACCGCTGCGTACGACACCCAGAGCAAAGACATCGCGAAACGCTGGAAGGCGCTGCCCGAAAAGAAATGGAGCGGTGACCTCGCATTCTTCGGCAAGACGCGTCCCGCATCGCCGATGGCGTGGGGATTCCTGTTCGACATCATCCACCATCGCGGACAGATCACGACGTACCTGCGGCCGATGGGCTCGAAAGTTCCGCAGATCTACGGGCCGAGTTTCGACGAGCCGTAGAAGAGCGCCGCTCGCAACAACACCCGACCGTTGAGCACGCGAGCGGTTTGAGGGGACAAGGCTCCGCGCGAATGTGCACGCGGTGGCGCGGCTTCCGCGTCACCGCGACTCTTTGCCCGGAGCCTTCATGCTGCACGTCATTACCGCCTTGGCCCTCGCGGCCGGCTTGTTGACGAAAGACTCGACGGAGTTGCGTCGGGAAGATCTGATGACCGCGTTGCGGAGCGGTGGGTACACCGTGATCCTGCGCCACGCACGCACTGACCGCTCGTTTCAGGAACAAACGAACATCGTTCCAAAGGAACGCAGCGCGCAGCGCAATCTCACGGACGATGGGTTCAAAGACGCCGCATTGATGGGCGTCGCGTTCCGCAAACACGGAATCACGTTCGCGGACATCATTTCGAGCCCGATGTATCGCTGCACCGAGACCGCGGAGCTCGCGGTCGGCAAACCGACATCGGTCACGATGGATTTGCGCGTGTTTCCGACGACGAAGGAGCAGGAAGCGCTCGTCAAGACACCGCCCAAGCCCGGCACGAATCGCATTCTGGTCACGCATCACTTCGTGATCGAGCTGTACGTGCCCGGCATTCGCCCGGGCGACATCGGTGAAAGCGAAGCGGTCGTCATCCGTCACACGAACGACGGTAAAGTCGAACTCGTCGGCCGCATCACGCTCGATGATTGGAGCCGACTGGTGAATCCATCGCCAGCAACGATCGCGAAACCGGCTCCGGCACCGCTCAGTCCTGACGCAGCAGCCGTCGTGCATGCCGGCGGATACGCGGCACAGCACAATGCGACGCGCAACCACACCGACACGGCAGCGCACATCCCCGACACGCACGCCGGTCACATCGCGCGCGAATACATCGCCGCGTTCAACACGGGCAGCGTCGACAAAATGAAAGCGTTCCTCGAACAGTGGGCCGTCCCCGATCCGGCCCGCCCCACCGCCGAACGGGTCGCGTCCTACGCGAAACTCTTCGAGCAGCATGGCCCGTTGTCAGTTGCGGGCATCGACACCTCTGAGGCCACATTACTGACGATGGGGATGCATTCGAAGGTCGGACACCTCCGCCTGACCGTGAAATCGTCGGACGCACAACCGATGCGATTCGCATCGGTCACGTTCACGATGATGCAACCCGGAGGTCATCGCTGACGGTTCTCGGCAACTCCGCACACGAACGCGACGCGAGACCGGCGATCTTCGCCGGTCTCGTTGTCGCGTTCGTGTGCGTGGGGCTGGGCCTGATCACGGCGCTCGAAGCGCGCCACATCTCGACGACACACGGGTTCCCGCGCGAATGGGAAATCGTGATGATCTCGACGATGCCGCGATGGATTCTGCTTGCCATCGTGCTGCCCTTTGTGCTGCAACTCGCGATGCGGTTTCCACTCACACCGCTTCGCGTACCCGTCGTCGCGCTGCACATCCTGATCTTTCTCTCGCTGTCTGTCGCGCACGCGGTGGTCGATGCGTGGGCCGTCGCGCAGGAAATGCCCGAAGTCGTGCACATGTTTGCCGCGATCCCGCGCATGACGCGCTCCTGGTACAACACGATGCCGACCATGGTGTCGCTCTATGGTGGCGTGTTGCTCGCCGCGTGGGGCATCACCGAGGCGCGCGAACGACAACGGCGGACGCTGCGCGCGTCGCAACTCGAGTCGCAATTGCAGGCTGCGCGTCTCGCGGCGCTGCGCGCGCAAGTGCAACCGCATTTTCTGTACAACACGCTCAACGGCATTGCGGCGCTCGTATCCGATTTGCAACCCACACGCGCTGTCGCCGCGATCGAACAACTCGGCGAGTTACTGCACGCATCGTTTCGCGAAGACGGTCGCGACGAAGTCACCATCACCGAAGAAGTGGCGCTTGCAGAGCGTTACCTCTCACTGCAGAAGATGCGCTTTGGTGACCGGCTCGCGTTCGACATACACGTGCATCCCGACGCGGCAGAATGCCTGGTGCCGGTGTTGCTGCTGCAACCGATCGTCGAGAACGCAGTCGTGCACGGATTGGACGCGGGTCAGGAGCGCTTGAACGTCACGATTCGCGCATCGGCGACCGCGAACAATGTGGAGCTCACGGTCGATAACGACGGCGCGCTGGTGCGCAGCGATCCCGCGCGCACCGGCGGTGGCGGGCACGGCGTCGGCCTCGCGAGTACGCGCGCACGACTGATTACCGCGCACGGCGATCGCGCATCGCTCACGCTCGTACCGCGCGCTGAAGGCGGCGCCACGGTGCGGATCGAGATGCCACGCAAACTGGCACCCGCGCCAGCGCCGCAGGGCGAGCGCGAAGGAACGCCCGCATGATGCGACGCTACTCGGTCATGCTCATTGATGACGAAGCGCTCGCGCGCCGGCGCATTCGTCAGTTGCTGCACGAAGCGCCCGACTTCCAGGTCGTTGCTGAATGCGCAGACGCGCGCACCATCGCGGATCTCGTTCGTGAGCACCGGCCCGATGTGGTGTTCCTCGATATTCGAATGCCACATGTCGACGGCTTCGAAGCACAAGACGCCATTCGTTCGCTCGTGCGTCACGTCGTGTTTGTCACGGCACACGCAGAGCACGCGGCGCGCGCGTTCGATGTTGCGGCAACGGACTACCTCGTCAAACCGGTAACGCAGGCGCGGTTCACGGCAGCGCTCGACCGCATTCGCCGCACGCACGCCGAGCCCGGCGCAGAACGCATTCTGCTCGGCACACGCCAGGGCGGCGCGACGGTGAACGTGAGTGACGTGACGTGGGTCGAAGCGGACGGTGCGTACGTCGTCGTGCACACAGCGGATCGCAAGCACGTGCTGCGCGAATCCATGTCGCAGATTCTCGATCGGCTCGGCGCAGCCACGTTCGTGCGCATCCATCGTTCGGCGGGCATCAACCTCGCGCATGTGCGCGCGGTTCGTCGCAGCAAAGCGCACGGCCTCGAAGTCGAAATGAACGATGGTTTGCGCTTACCGATCAGCCGCCGCAAAGCGCGCGATGTGGTTGAACTGTTGCGCCGGTCACGAGGCCCCGCCGCACGCAACACGGCCTGACCGCTGGTGACATGAGCGATTGAGTGCCGCCGTTCGCGCGCGCACTCTGCGGTCATGCGAACGACGACGGCGCCGAGCGCCATCGCGAGCACGTGGCCGCTCACGCGGAGTGAAACGGCGTATTGGTCGTTGCGCGTCGGTGCGGCGTTGTGTTTCATCGGGCACGGCGCATTCGGATTCATTACGAAGGCCGCATGGGTTCCGTATTTCAGCGTCGTTGGAATTCCCGAAACCTGGGCGTGGCGGTTGATGCCGCTGGTTGGTGCGGTCGATGTCACGATGGGAATGGCGGTGTTGTTTGCGCCGCGTGCGTTCCCACTCGTGTACATGAGCGTGTGGGCCACGTGGACTGCGCTATTGCGGCCACTCGCTGGCGAAAGTGTGTTCGAAGCGCTGGAGCGCGCGGGCAACTATGGAGTGCCGTTCGCATTGCTCGTGCTCACGTGGTCGCATGCTTCGACGCGCAAGGCAACGACGCTGCTCGACGCACCACTCACTGATGAACGCCGCGTTGCGCTCGCGCGGCGCGTGCTCGTGTGGACGACTGCGCTGTTGCTGTTCGGACACGGTGCGCTGGGCGCGCTCGAGAGCAAAGAGATGTTGACCGCGCACTACGCAACGCTCGGACTCGGCGCGCAAACGACGGTGTTCGTTGGTTGGCTCGAGATCGCGCTCGCGATTGTGGTGGTGTTGCGTCCGACGACGTGGCTGCTGGGCGCAATCGTGATTTGGAAACTCGCGAGCGAATCGTTGTTCAT
>DATELA010000103.1:0-66710 GCA_035277145.1 Gemmatimonadaceae bacterium
GCCCCGTTGTCTTTGACGTGTAGTCGAAGCCGCCAGACGTCAACTCGCGGCCGCGCGCGAAGCTGCCGCGCTCAGATAGTCGCGACGCGGAGAATCCCAGGCGTCCAAATGGCTGCGCGCGCCAGTACCCCGCACCGACCAGTTCACCCTGTGCATCACGGCCGATCGCGGGTCGCGCCGCGATGGACCGAAAGTCCCACATGTCCGTCGAGAATCGCGCGGACGCGCCTTCTCCCGCGAGACTCACGCCCGTGAGCGGACTCAGTTCCAGGCCGGTCGTGCCGGCAGTGACGTCCCAGCGGCGGCCGTACAGCGACGCCGAAATCGGCGCACTCATGGCGCCAACCGCTCCTAATCCTTGCATCGTCAGACCATCACCGGTGACGTCCGTGCTCACCTGCGCGCGCAGAAACGCGTTCGCTGATACCGGGCCATCAATCGCCGCGCTCGTAAACGTTGTTTGGCCGCGCGACGTCGACGCACTCGCAATCGTTGACCGCACGACGAGGCCGGAAATCTCTCCCGCGCGCCCGGTGATGCCGAGCGCTGTGAACACAGTTGCCGCCGGATCGGATTGCGTTGGACGGCGCAGTGTGATCGTCAGCGGGTGATCGCCCACGTTCGCCGTCGGCGGAACGCTGAGATGCACGATCAGCGGAAGCGGACGGCGGGCATCGATCACGATGAGCGACGCACGTGTGAGCCGCGCACTCCACCCGAGCGGACCAATGACATCGACCTGCAGTGTGTCGACCGCGTTGCCCGCATTGAACAGGCGATACGCGAGTTCGACGCGATCGCCGTTGCGCAGGCCGCGCATTTCGCTCGGTCCAGTAAGCATGACGTCGCGCACGGCGGTCACCTTGATCACCACGGGCACCACGTACTCGCGGCCGTCGGCCGCGCGAAACAGCACGGCCGCGGCGTCGATCGATCCCGCGTCAGCACCAGCCGGAACGCGCATGGTGAGAACGAGCGGCCGCGGCACGCCCTGTGTCGTGGCCTGGCCGTGGAGCCGGCCAAGAACTTCGACGTCGCCCGTCTCGTGCACGTCGAACGACACGTTCTCGGCGTCGCGCAATTCTGCCGGGACCGGGATAACGACGGTGACGAGCCCGCGCGGAACGGCTTCGGCAACAAGCGCCACGGTCCGCGGCGCCGACTTCAAATCGGTTGCGGGCACCGTCGACCGCGATGACGAGGCAGCGTCGCGCTGCGCGTGTGTGATGGCAGGCACCGCCAGCGCGACGATCGTCGCAAGCGTGCGCACGGCGAGCATGCTCATGGCGCCGTCACCGTGAGCTGAAAGCGAATGCGCCAGCGTGTCATCGCCGCCGGCGGATTCGATGTCCAGTTCAGGAGATAGCGCCATACCAACGAATTGCCCCAGGGATCGTTCGTCCCGCCGTACGTCATACTTCGAGTTTCGACATCAACGGGCGACGTTGTGAGGGTATTCCAGGTGGCGAGATCCGCACGCCGCCATTGCAGCCCGCTCACGGGGAGCGCGCCCGCGTTGGGACACGAGCCTGCGTCACACAGCACGGCGACTGTCGCTGTGCGATTCACAAAGAGCAGGGACAACGTGGTGGCATTGACGGAGAACGACGTCGTTCCCAGCGAAACGAAGCCTGCTTCGAAATCCGCACCAGTCGTCGTCAAAACCTGCAGCGGAAAACCCGACAGCGAGATGCGCGTGTTCTGCCGCGCGCTCGCGTCGACCGGCGTTAGCGCGAAAGCCCACAGCACGGCGACGAACGCCGCCCGCCGCACGCTCATTGCCCGACGGTGAACTCTATCTGCGCAGCCGCGATTTCGTCGCCATCGTAGTCCAGCAAAACGATCGCGACGTAGTCCCCGCGAGGAAGCTCTGGCATCGGAATCCTCACAAGTCGAAGCGCGCCCGGCGTCATCGCCGATTCGGGCCCAGTCACCGTCTGTAAGAGACGGTTGTCTGTGCTGCGGATTTCCATCTTGCTTGCGACACGCAAATGCGCCGTGCCCGTGTTGCGGAACTTCACCACGGCCTCGCGCACGCGAACAGAATCGCGCACGGCGGTGCTCGGCGCACGCGGCCGCCACACGTTGTCGACCGTGCCGCCTTCGACCTTCCCTGCGCGCACAGCGTCGGGACGATGCACGTACACTTTCACACCTGTTCGCACTTCGATCGTGACGAACGAACCCTGCCGGTCGGGCTGCGCCGGCGGAGGCGCTACCGTCTCGATAAACACGATTGCCCAACACCCGGTGTCCGCGGGCGCGGGGGCGTAGTTGATGCGAATCTGCTCCGTGGCGCCCGGCGCAATCTGAAGCGTCGTTGGAAACGCGCGCAGCCGCGCGCCACACGACGACGGCAACGAGTCGTAGTCCACGAATGTGTTGTTGCCGGCCGAGTCGCGAATCCAGTCACCGAGGGAAATGCGCACTTGCTGCGCACGCCTCTCCTCGTTGCGGACCGGAATTACTTGCACCATCGGTGCGCGCAGCGCCGCAAGGCGCATGTGCACCTCGAGATCGTCCACGGTGACCTGCGCGCCAACGCGCCGCACCATCGTGGCGCTCATGGTAGCAGCCACGAGGGCGAGCGCGATTACTCGCGCTCGCCCTCGCCAGGGACTGACAGTCATTTGTTGCTTCACGACATACCCCACGTGTTTCTAGGAAAGACGACCGGACTCAGCTCGCCGTCAGCGTGAGGGTCAACGCGAGCGTGTACGTACCAGGACGGTTCTTCACGCTCGTATAGTCGTTCGGGAAGTTCGTCTGCAGGCAGACCGACGCCGTGGCGCCGTTGGTCAGTGCACCGCTGGCGATCGTTTGACCCGCACCAGAGAGCGCGGTAAAAGCACCCGCACAGTTGGCTTGGAACAGCAGGTCCGCGCGAACGCGGTCACCGCCCGACGCGCCAGCTGCCGGGGTGTAAGTCCAGTTCGTCGCCGCCGAGCTGATCGCAATGCTCCACGCGTGATTCGCGCGCACCGAGATACCGCTAACGGTCGTGACGATGTCCTGATTGTTGAGCGAGTCGGTCGTGAAATCAGGTGTCGCGAGCGTCACCGTGCTCGCCGTCGTCGCCAGCCGAACGACCTTGGGGATCGTCAGCGACGCGGTCGGCGTCAGACTGCACGTATTGATGCCGACGCACACCGACTGCGCTTCAGAGAGCGCAGGCACTGCGACTGCCACTGCCGCCACCGCGGCCAAAACAAACCGACGAAACATCGTACTCCTCCTGGAAGTGAAGGGCCTGGCGTCATCGCCTGGCGCTCTTGCTTTCAATTGCCGTGCGCCGGTCACTGGACGAAACAAGCATGCCACCGGCACAATGCTGGTCAGTGTACGATTTCTAGACGTTTTGGCGCTTTTTAGGCCGATGAAAGCAGTGATTTAGGATCACTATGCTCTCTGTATATCATGTAACAACATACTGTTAAGCGCGAGATTGGCTGGTTTCGCCCTGCGGACGCTTGTGCGCGGCTAGTGTATGGATTATTGACGATTGCGGATCGAAATCGCCTTCCGCGTCATCGATTGACCGAAAACGAGTGACCCTGCTACCCATCCGCGGCGTTACATGCGTGGCCCGACCGTCACAGAGTGGACCAACGTCACTTTTTTCGGGTGCGCTGCGCCGCACAAGACTGCCGCACGTTGCGCTAGGCGTGTTGCGAAATTGGCCCGACCCGCGCGTCGAGCCACGACGCGATCAGCGCGGCCAGCTCGTCGTGCCCCCGATCGGCGCCGAGAACGTGGCCAGCGTTTTCGCGCCAAATGATGGTTTTGTCGACGGCGCGCATAGCCGCGAACGTGCCGCTCGCCGATTTCGATGGAATGCGATAGTCGCCCCGGGAGTGCACGACCAGCGTGGGCACGGTCACTTCCGGCAGCACGCGGCGCGCGGCATCGACGACGCGCCGCAACTCCGCGACCAGCCGCGGCGTGAACACTCCCCGGCCGAGACTCTCCGCGCGCGCCTCCTCGTCGTACAACGCCCGCTCGCCGTTCGAGACAAAGATCGGCAAGAGCAGTTGTCCCAACCACCAGAACGTCGAAGCCCATCGCGGAACACGTCCCATAGCCAGATAGGGCGCGAGCAACACGAGCGCCCTCGGAGGATGTTCTGCTGCGAGCATCACGCTCAGTGCGCCACCCATCGACTGTCCGCATAGCACGGCGTTGGGAACGCGCGCGCGAAACGCGTCCCATTCTGATCTGGCGTGCGCAATCCACGCTTTCGCCGTGCCTGAGCGCTCGAGTGCGTCGTCAGCGCGACCATGACCGGGCAACAGTGGCGCCGAGACGGTCCAGCCGCGCGCGTGCAGCGCGCGCGCAATCGGGGCAACAGACTGCGGTGTGTCGTTAAAGCCATGCAACAGGAGTATTCCGCGATCCGATTGCGCAGAGAGAGAAATCGCTTCTGCGCCCATCACGACGCCCGACGCGTTGGTCTCGCGATGCCGCGCGCGATCGAGCGCAGCGGCAGCGCGCTGAAAACTCCACGCGCGCGAAACCCCCACGATGATCGCCGCGCTCAGAATCGCGATCGAGGCCGCCGCAATACTCACGATGGTCTAGTAGCGCGGAACTGAAGGGTCGACTTCCTGGCTCCACGCTTCGATACCGCCGCGCAGGTGTGAGATCCGCGCGTACCCTCGGTCGATCAGCGCGCCCGCCCAGCGTTCACTGCGACTTCCGTGGTGGCAATACACGATCACGTCGCGATCGCGCGGCAAATCGATCGCGCCGTCAGCGGCAACGAAATCCGAAACAGCCCGCGCGTTCGCGAGACTCGCGATGGCGATCTCCCACGGTTCGCGCACATCTACAAGCAGCGGTTCGCTCCCCGCAGCGAGACGCTGTGCCAGCGCGCGAGGTTCGATCTCAGGAACGGCGTGCGCGGTGCGTTGCGCGCGCAGCCCACAAAACTCCTCGTAGTCGATGAGCGTCGTTTGCTCTCTCGTCCCACACACGGGGCACGCCGGATCGCGGCGAACTTCAATCGTGCGAAAGCGCATGCGTTTGGCGTCGACGAGCAACAGGCGCCCAATCAGTGCGTCGCCCACGCCGACGATCAGCTTGATCGCTTCCGTTGCTTGGAGTGTTCCGATCAGGCCGGGGAGCACACCGACAACGCCCGCCTCTGCGCACGTCGGCACCAGCCCGGGCGGAGGCGGCTCGCGAAACAAACATCTATAGCATGGACCGTCCGGTGTTCCGAACACGGCGACCTGTCCCTCGAAGCGTTCCACACTTCCATACACGTTCGGGACGCGCGCGATCACGCACGCATCGTTCACGAGGTAGCGCGTCGGGAAATTGTCGCTCGCGTCGACAACGAGGTCATAGTCCCGAATGACCGTGAGCGCGTTGGTCGAATTGAGCGCGTCACCATACGTCGTGACCTTCACGTGCGGGTTGACATCACGCAGGCGATCGCGCGCCGATTCCACCTTGGGCCGGCCAATATCCTTTGTCCCATGCAACAGCTGCCGGTGAAGATTCGATGCGTCGACATCATCGAAGTCCACGATGCCGATCGTCCCGACACCCGCCGCCGCGAGATACAGAGCGGCAGGCGAACCAAGTCCGCCGGCGCCAACAATCAATGCGCGAGCGCCCCGGAGGCGCTCTTGACCCGCTGCGCCGATGTCCGGCAACACCACCTGGCGCGCGTAGCGCTGAAGCTCTGCAGGCGACAACATCCTGAGTAGAAATAACACGCAACACGCGCATTCCCGAGGTCCAATCAATGAGCCACGAACGACATCATTCCGGCGCCTTTTTGTTCGCGCTGCTGACGCTCACCGTCGGCACCAGCGCCCAGGCCATCGCACAGACGCGCGCCCGCGCATTGGGTGTCGCACCGGGCGTGTTCGCGCCCGGCGTCAACAACGCCATTACAGACGTTGAAGGCGTGCGCGTCGGGCACACGACCATCATCGAGGGAGACTCGGTGCGCACGGGCATCACTGCGATCCTGCCGCACGCGGGCAACGCCTACCTCGAGCGCGTCCCTGCAGCCGTGTGGGTCGGCAACGGATTCGGAAAGCTGCTCGGCTCGACGCAGGTCAATGAGTTGGGTGAACTCGAGTCGCCAATTCTGCTGACGTGCACGCTGTGCGTCTGGCGCGCTGCAGATGCGCTGGTCGAATGGATGTTAGCGGAACCTCGGATGGAGCGCGTGCGCTCACTGAATCCGCTAGTCGCCGAAACGAACGATGGCCGCTTGAATCCGGCGATTCGGAGTCGGCCAATTACGCCCGCGCACGTGCGCGCCGCGCTCACAGCAGCGGCCGGCGGTCCCGTTGTCGAAGGAAGCGTCGGCGCAGGCACCGGCACAAGCGCGTTTGGTTGGAAGGGCGGAATCGGCACGAGTTCTCGAAAGCTTCCGTCGCAGTACGGCGGTCACACGGTCGGCGTGCTCGTACAAACGAATTTCGGTGGCGTGCTCTCGATCGCGGGCGTTCCGGTCGGACGGGCGCTCGGCCGCGACGCGTATCGTTCGCCCACCGCTCCAGACAGCGGATCGGTCATCGTCGTCATCGCGACGGACGCACCACTGTCCGATCGCAATTTGCGGCGCCTCGCGAGTCGGGCGATGATGGGACTAGGGCGCACCGGTTCATCCGCGTCGAACGGAAGCGGCGATTACGTAATCGCGTTCTCAACGGCGCTGAGCGTTCGACGCCAATTCGGCGCGACGTCGATGACGACAACCGAGCTTGGGAACGAGACCGTGTCGTCGCTGTTCCAGGCGGTCGTTGAAGCAACGGAAGAAGCCGTCTACAACTCGTTGTTCGCCGCAACAACCGTGACGTCCCGCGGAGGAACCGTCGAAGCGCTACCGATTGCGCGCGTGCGCCCGTTGCTGGAAGCAGCGGGAATTCGCGCGCGATGACTATCGCGCGAGCGCGACGCGGGCTTCGTCGATCTTTGCAGCCGCCGCGCGAAATCGGTCTGCGAGGTCCGCGATCTCTGTGCGGATCAACGAGGTGTCCCCACGGCGAATCGCCTCATTGATCGAAGGTAGCGGCATCGTCGCGTAACCGTTGTTCTCGTCGGACGCGTAGATCAGGTTGCGATACCACGGTCGCGTGCGCAAACCCGCGGGACGAGTGAGCGCGCGCTCGACGCCAATGAGCGCCGCGTTGGCGCGGATGCGTGTGTCCTTCGCTAGTGGTTGTGCCAGCGCCGCGTCGCGCGCATTCGCAAAGCGCGCTGCGTTACGCTCGAATGCATCGATCGCCTCTCGCAACGGCGCGGTTGTAGCGGCACCGCGCATGCCTTCGAGTGAACGCTCCATTACGGGCAAATAGCGCCGCATTGTCCGCGCAAACTCGACGTAGTCGTACGGCAGGATTTCCGCGTTGGCGATGCGCATCATCAACGCCGTGCCGATCCGTGCCGCGGCGGCGTGGTGCACGAAGCCCGGGTCGCCAAAACGCGTCATCCATGAATAGGAATCGTACGCGGAGTGGTAAACACCACCCGGCCCGCCGAATCCCCAATCGAGATGCGGAATGCCCAAGTGATTGTAGAACCCCGCAAAATCGGACCCGCCACCTGGGTCGCCCATCGGCGGTTCAAGCGAATCGGCAATCGCGGCTTGTCGCCGCCAGACTCTGTAGACGTTCGCGGTGTCGGCGGGATACTGAATCGTCGACACGATGTCGCGCATCAGCGCGCGCAGCGATGGCGATCCACCGGCACCAAATCGCGAACCTTGCGCCGCGACGTCCTGGTTCAGATACGCAACTGCACCGCGAGACAACCGCAGCGAATCATCCTCCACGTACTCGCTCGAGCCAACCAGTCCCCATTCTTCCGCGTCCCACGTCGCGAATACCATCGTCCGACGCGGGCGCCAGCCTTGCTTCATCTGCTCCGCGACGGCGCGCGCGGCCTCGAGGACACTCACCGTGCCGCTGATGTTGTCAGCGGTACCGGGACCCCAGCTGTCGCGATGCGCACCGATCACGACCATTTCATCCGGGAGTTCCGTGCCGCGGATGATGCCAAAGGTGTTCCAGACCGGCTTGTAGCCTGCGGACTGCGCATCGGTCTCGACGCGAATCCGCGCCGCGACAGGCCCCGGGCCGACGTGATAGCGAAAGGCCATCGCTCCCTGCCAAGCTTGCGGGATCGACGCGCCGCGCAAATCGCGCATGAGCTCCGCAGCACTCGCGTGGGAGATTGGAACGATCGGGATCCGCGGCACGTTCATTTCCGCGGGAGCAAGCCGGCGCGCGTTCGCAGTACTCGGCCACCCGGGTGTGCTCGGATCGCCGGCGCCGTTCATGAAACTTCCACGCTGCACGCCATGCGCGGGACGCATTGGCCCGACAGGATACGGATCGCCGACCATGAACCCGTCGTCGATTGGATCGCTGTACACGAACAGGCCAATCGCGCCGCGCGCCTCCGCTTCGCGCGCTTTGATACCGCGGAAGGATCGACCGTAGCGCGCGATCACGATCTTGCCGCGCACCGACACACCCATCGAGTCAAGGACCGCATAGTCCTCGATGAGCCCGTAGTTCACGTAGACCAGCTCCGCAGCGACGTCACCATGCGCGCCGTATCCCGCAATCGCCGGTATCTGCGGCCACGCACTCGACGTCGGATCTTCACCAACCGGCCCCTCACTCACTTCGAGCTCCATACCATTGGGCGCGACGCGCCACGCGCGAATGGATGTCGGGTGCGGCAGCCACACCTGATACTCACGGACTTCTGTTTCGAGACCCATCGCCTGCAGGCGCGCGATTACATAGTCGCGGGTTTGCGCTTGAGCTTCGGTACCTGCGAGATGCGGCCTGTCTGACAGCGCGCGCGAGTGCGCCGCAGCGCGCGTTGCGTCGGGAATCGCCACAGCGGCGATCTCAGCTGCGCGCTGTCGCGCGCTCTCCGCAGCGGAGTAACCCGTGAGTCGCTGCGCGCCGGCACGCGGCGCGATGAACAACATTGCCAGCGACGCAACCATTGCTGCGTGCGACGGACGAACGACGGCGCGTGAATGGACTTTCATGTGGTACGCTCAAGCTGTCGTGTGTTCAGCGCTCCGACAACTCCGAGAGCAGCGAAGCGATCGCGTCGCGCAAACGCGATTCACGATTCGCCCCAGCCCCGAGCGATCGCGCTAACCGGGAGAATTGCCGCGCCATTTCGTCGGCGATCAACGCATCGGTGCGCGGCGCGCCGAGGAGTTCGAGTTCACGCGCGGCGAGCGCACGCAGCGCCTTGCGCGTCGCGGGCTCGAGCGCACCAAGCGTAGTTCGGTCGGCTGGTCGCGGCGGCGGCGGATCTTTCTTCCGCCGCGTTGACGCGAGCAGTTCGCTCAGCGGCGCAAGCTCGACGACAAACGATCCCGGCGTGTGCTCGCGAACCGCGGCCACCACACCAAGACGCCGGAGACGCGCGAGTCGTCGCTCAACTGCGCCGCGCACCACTGCGACACCGTCGATACTTCCGCGCCCGCGACCAGTGATGACCAGAACTTCGCCGCCAACGGACGCTTGTCGTTCGCGCAGCCACGCATCAGCGCGCGCTTCTGCTTCACGGCCCGTCGGCATAGAACTGCGGAGGTCGAGCGTACGCGCATGACCGAACCGCATTTCGTCGAAGGCGCGCTGCACACCCGCTGTGTCGTCGTTGCGAGGAGTCAGCGGAGGATCTCTCGGAGCACGCGGCCGTCCAATCGCTCGAGCGGCGTGACGCCAAGAACGGCGGCCAGCGTGGGCGCGATATCAACGACGTTCGCCTTGGTCGTCGGGCGGCTGCGCGCGAACGGTGCGCCCAGGAACGCGATTGGTACTCGCGCATCGTAGTCGTGCGGCGTGCCGTGCGACGCGACATCGCCCGCGCCGAGATACAGGTATGGCTTAAGCGTTACCGCCACAAGCGCTTTCACACCCGGATACGACTCGACGCCAACCGGAAACATGCGCAACCATCGCCGCGCGATCGCATCTGTAGTCGTGTCGACGCGCGTCATGTGGTCGATGACGTCTGCGCGAAGCACGCCGGGAATCGTGCGCACAGAATCGGCGAACCATCGCGACAGCGCGTCGGCGTCGAACGGCGCACCCTTGAGCGCGTTTCGATCGATCCACAGCACGAGATCTTCCCAGCGTAGTGCGGTGGTATCGAGTCCCGCGGCGCGAAGCCGCGCGCGTGCAGCACTCACGAGCGGACGAAACAACGCTGTTTGCACGCGGGTGGCGCCCGCGTTGTCGCCGAAGCGCGAGCGTAATTCGGGGGACGGCGCAACGCCGTGATCCGCTGTCAGCACAAAGACCACGCGATCGCGCCCGCGTAGCGCGATCAGCGAATCCATGAAAACGCCGAGGTACCGATCCACGCGTAACACCTGGTCGTGCAACTCGCGCGAGTCCGGGCCCCAACGATGCCCCACGGCATCAGTGGACGAGAGCGACACGGCGAGCAGATCGGTGCGGTTCGACGCCGCGCCGAGCGACATCGCGCCAACACCGCGCAACGCGAGCGCGAGCGTGAGCGAATCCATCCACGGCGAGTTCACGACGGCAGTTCCAACGCGAGCGCTATCCGTTGGAATCGCGTGCGGAAACACCGGCGTGCGCGTTTCTGCGGCGACGCTATCGGGCTCCGGGTATTCGCTTGGCGCGAGCAGCAGATCCCAAGTGCGCCCCGCGAGCGCGAGGACACCGCGCTCAGCGTTGAATTCTCGTACCCATGATGGAATCGTCGTGCCGTACCAGGAACTCGTGGTGAATCGCGTCGTGCGCGGCGAGTACCAAATGACCGTGTGCGAATGCGCAGGAGCGACGGGCAGAATCGCCGATCGATCCTTGCGAGACACTGAAAGCACTCGAGCGCTTGAGTCTTTCGCGTGCAACCAGTCGGCGAGCGTCGTGCCCCGAAATCGGAACGGCGACGCTCCAGCGTCGGCCGATTCGATCAGCGGTGCGTCGGGCGTGTTGACGCCGAGCGAGTTGGCGATGATGCCCGTCGAATAGGGAAAGCGGCCGGACAGGATCGACGCGTGGCCTGGTGCCGTTTCTGTGTTGGCGTGGTCCTGAAATCCGCTCACAAAAAAAGCACCATCGCGCCAGAATCGCGCCAATCCACCGGTCAACTGCGTAGCCCACCCGCTGACGTAGTCGGGTCTCATCTGGTCTATCGTCACGGCCACAACCAGCGTTGGGCGCTGTGTCTGCCCGATCAACGCGGACGGCACAAGGCCAGCGACGATTCCTACCCAGCGGACGGATTTCAGCATACCACAAGGTTGGCGAAACCACACTGCGGGGGCAATGAGCCCGCGCGCCGTGTTACGCCGCCGATTCGAGCGCCGACTCGAAAACCTTAAGGCCGCGCGCCAGCTCGTCGCGCGTGGCGATCAGCGGTGGAAGGAATCGAATCGTGTGCTCACCCGCGGACACGAGCAGCAGCCCGGCGTCGCGCGCTTTCGCGATGACCTCGGCGGCCGATGGTGTCACGTCGACACCCCACATGAGACCGATGCCGCGCACCGCGCGAATTCGCCCACTCCGCTCGAGCAGCTCGTGCAATGCGCCGCCAAACCACCCGCCCACCTCGCGCACATGCGACAACATCTTCGGATCCGCAAGGCGCTCGAGCACATGCAGTGCGACATGCGACAAAAGCGGACCCCCGCCGAACGTTGTCCCGTGGTCGCCGGGTTGCATGGCACGCGCGATCTCATCGGTTGCCAACACGGCGCCCATTGGCAGACCGCCGGCCATCGGCTTGGCGAGCGTCAGCAAGTCGGGTGTGATTCCCGCATGTTCGTACGCGAAGAGCGCACCTGTGCGTCCGAGTCCACACTGAATCTCGTCGAGAATGAGCGCGATGCCTCGGTCTTTCGTCATCGCGCGTACTTCGCGCAGAAAGCGTGCGTCCAGCACACGCATCCCGCCCTCGCCTTGCACAGGTTCCACGATCAATGCCGCAACGCGTTCCGCGTCGAGCACGACGCGCAATTCATCTAAATCGCGCTCGACGATGCTGACGCCACCGGCAAGCGGGCGAAACGGTGCTCGGTACGCCGGTCGATCCGTCGCCGCGAGTGTCGCGAAGAGACGTCCGTGAAATGCACCACGCAGCGCGAGGATCTCATGCTTCGCGGGACCGCCCTGCTGCCGCGCCCATTTGCGCGCGAATTTCATCGCGCCTTCGTTGGCCTCTGCACCCGAGTTGCAGAAGAAAACGCGGTCAGCGAACGATAGTTCGACAAGCCGCGTCGCGAGGCGTTCGGTCGGCGCGGTACGAAACAAGTTCGAAACATGGATCAGACCCGTTTCGAGCGCTTCGCGCATCGCGTTTGCGACACCGGCGTCACCGTGTCCGAGCGCCATGACGGCGATTCCCGCGGTGAAGTCGAGGTAGGCGCGCCCTTCGGTATCGAAGAGCTCGCAGCCCGCGCCGCGCACGAATTCCATCGGCGCACGTTTGTAGACGTTCAGGAGCGCATCGGCTGCCACACGAGTTGCGCTGGGTTCGGGAGCAGTCATCGTTGCCACGGCGACACCGTCTGCGTTGAAATGAGAGTTGTGCCACGCGCTACGTCACCCAGCGCGCCAAGTCCGGCGATGCGCACACGCGCAACACCGTGCTCAAGAGCGTGATATCCGGCTTGCAACTTTGCGGCCATGCCGCCGGCGGCTACGCCGCGATCGATCAACTCTTGGGCGTCGTCATGCGAAAGCGTTGATCGCACTGCACCGTCGACAAGCACACCATCGACGTCGGCGACGAACACGAGCTCGTCGGCGCGGCACGCGATCGCCATGGCGGCCGCGGCGTCGTCACCATTCACATTGAGGCCTGCGCCTGCTCCGTCCGCGTCGCGAGCAACCGGAGACACAACGGGCAACCAGCCCGCATTGATCAAATCGCGCACGAGCGTCGCGTCGGCGACGACGTCCTGCCCAACGCGCCCAAGTGGAGCGCCCGGCGCAACGCGCGCCGTAAACGTGCCACCATCTTCACCGGAAATGCCGACCGCGCGCGCACCGGCCGTGATGAGCGATGCGACGAGCCGCTTGTTGGCTGTGCCCGACAGGACCATCCGGACGACATCGAGCTCGGCGGGGCTGGTCGAACGGCGTCCGCCGACGAATCGGGGTTCGTGTCCTAGACGCCGCTGCAACGCTGTGATTTCGTCGCCGCCGCCATGTACGACGACGACGCCTGCGCTCGGCGAATCACTGCGCTCCTCGTGCTCAGAGCCGCGACCGAGCGCTGCGAGCGCGACGAGCGTGCCAGGTAGTCCGGGATCGTCTTGCACCCGTCCGCCGATCTTGATGACGCGGTTCACGTTGGCAATCCCGCGGCTTCGTCGAGACCGAGCATCAGGTTTGCATTCTGCAGGGCCTGGCCTGCCGCACCTTTGACGAGGTTGTCGATCGCACTGACGATGAGCAACGTCGGTTGCCGGACGCCGACAACGGTTTGCGCAAAGACTCTCACGACGTTGCGATGCGCGACGTCGCGGAGCGATGGTGGGGCATCAACGATTTCGACGAACTGCTCGGCGGCGTAATGCTCTCGCCACGGAGTCAGGGGATCGTTGTCGATCTCCGTAACGGGAACGGTGATCGTAGCGAGAATCCCTCGGGCGACTGGCAGCAAATGCGGAGTAAAGAGCAGATCAGCGTCGGCACCGAATGACGCGAGCGTGGCCTGCATCTCCGCGAGGTGGCGGTGCGTGTTGCCGGTTCCGTATGCGCGATAGTTCTCGGTAATCTCACCGAATAGCAGTTCGCGTTTTGGCGAATTGCCCGCGCCACTGACTCCGCTGGCGGCCGACACGTGCACGGCTGCGCCGGGCAACAGGCGCTTGCGCGCGGCGAGCGGCCAAAGCGCGAGCAGAATCGCGGTTGGGTAACACCCAGGGTTCGCAACCAGTGACGCGGCACGCACCGCGTCGCGGTTGGCCTCGGTCAGCCCGTATGGCACGCCGTTCGCGCCGGGGTGTCCCGGGCGAAAATCGCTCGAGAGATCCACGACCTTCGCGCCGGCGGCGCGCGCTGCCTCGACGGCGGGGCGCGAAGCGCCGTGCGGCAGCGCGGAAAACACCAAGCGCGCGGACCCATACGCCACCGCGTCGGGTGCAGCGAACGTGATACTCTTGCCGCCACCCAGATCCACCCGCTCGCCGCGCTGTTCATTCGCCGTCGCGAACGCGAGCGACAACTGCGGATGCGCCGCGACGAGCGCGCACAATTCGCGCCCGGCGTAGCCGCTCGCGCCGAGAATCCCAACCGGAATGCTATGCACGCTGAATGCATACTCTTGCATTTCGGCTACGTCAATGCCTATCGTACTGCCCGTTCGCTCGGTTCCTTCCGTCGACCCCAACGCCAACGGTGCACTATGGCCAATAAGCGTGAGCGCCAGCACGCGATTCTCGATCTCATTCGCACTCGGGTCATCGGCAGCCAGGAGGAACTCCGCCAGGTTTTGCAGCACCGAGGATGGGACGTCACGCAGTCGACGCTTTCCCGCGATATGAAGGAGCTACGACTCGCCCGGATCCAAACGGCCGAAGGTGCGCGGTACACGTCTCCCGCCGGCGCCGCTGAAGAGCACCACGCCGCGTTGCACGCAATCCTGCCGCAGTTGTTTGTCCGCCTGGAGGGCGTTGGGGTGCTGCTCGTGATGAAAACGACCGTGGGAAGCGCCGAAGCCGTGGCGGCCGTCCTGGACGGGGAGAAGTCCGACGATCTCCTTGGTACACTCGCGGGTGACGACACCGTGCTGTTGATTTGTCGCTCGGAAGCCGCTCGAGGGCGCCTCAGCCGGCGCCTGTTGCAATTGGCTCGCCGGTAGGCGGTTGCCTTATGCAGCATGAACGGCTAAATATGCATTCTCTCGCTTACGACAACTTTCGCCTGTTTCGGCGAACCTCGGGCATCGTCTCATGACCACCATTGTTCTCGCATACTCTGGAGGCCTTGATACCTCCATCATCGTTCCGTGGCTTCGCGAGCATTACGACGCGCGCGTCGTGTGCGTCGCGGCTGACATCGGACAGGGCGACGAACTGGAGGGCGTCAAAGAGAAGGCCATCGCCTCCGGCGCAGCCGAGTGTCACATCGCCGATTTGCGCGAGGAATTCGTCCGCGACTTTGTTTTCCCGACCATGCGCGCCGGAGCGATCTACAACCGCAAGTATTTGCTCGGCACGGCGATGGCACGTCCAATCATCGCGAAGAAGCAAGTTGACGTCGCGCGCGAGATTGGCGCTGATGCACTCGCGCACGGCTGCACTGGCAAGGGCAACGACCAAGTCCGGTTCGAGCTGACGTACATGGCGTTCGCGCCTGAACTCCAGGTGATCGCTCCGTGGCGCGTCTGGAACATCCGGTCGCGCGAGGACGCGCTGGCGTACGCCGCGAAACACAAAGTCCCGGTCGCCGCGACTGCGAAAAAGATCTACTCGCGTGATCGAAACATTTGGCACTTGTCGCACGAGGGAGGCGTCCTCGAGGATCCGAACTCGGTACCGCCGCGCGATTTGTTCATGCTGACCACGGATCCGGCTGACGCGCCGAACGAGCCGGAAGACGTCACGATCGAGTTTGTCGCGGGCACTCCGGTCGGCGTCAACGGCAAAAAGCTCAGCCCGGCGTCGTTGCTAGCAGAGCTCAATGCGATCGGTGGGCGTCACGGAATCGGTCGCATCGACCTCGTCGAGGATCGACTGGTCGGCATGAAGTCGCGTGGCGTCTACGAGACGCCGGGAGGAACACTTCTCTACACCGCGCACAGTGAACTCGAGATGCTCGTGCTCGATCGACGCACCCTCGCCGCGAAGGATCTCATCGCTCCGCGCTACGCCGATCTCGTTTACGAGGGACGCTGGTGGACCACGGAGCGCGAGGCGTACGATGCTTTCGTGAACGTGACGCAGCAGCGCGTCAGCGGTTCCGTGACTCTTCGTTGCCTCAAGGGGACGATCACGGTTGCTGGGCGCAAGAGTTCGCAGGCCCTGTACGACGAGCAGTTCGTCACGTTCGGCGAGGACGACGTCTACGAGCAGAGCGACGCCGCCGGCTTCATTCGGTTGTTCGGGTTGCCGGCGCGTGTTCGCGCCCTCAAAGACATGGCCGCCGAAGGCAAGAACGTCAGCGGGAAGCCAAAGCCGTCGGTCCCGGCTCGACCGTGAGTGGTGAAGCAGAGGGCGGTTCGCACAAGCTCTGGGGCGGCCGCTTTCGCTCGGGGCCAGCACCTGAACTCGATGCGGTTAATCGTTCGATAGGAACGGATTTCAGACTCTGGCCGTTCGACATCAAGCTGTCTCAGGCGTGGGCGAAGGCGCTGCGTGAAGGTGGTGTACTCTCGCGCGATGAGTGCGACGCGATTGTCGCCGGGCTCGATAGAGTTCACGCAAAGATCGCCGCCGGCGAACAGCCAATCGCCAGCGATGAAGACGTGCATACGATGATCGATCGATTGCTGCACGCTGCGGCTGGAGACGCCGCGTCGCGACTGCACACGGGACGCAGTCGCAACGACCAGGTGGCGACGGCTTCCCGCATGTGGGCGATCGATGCGGCGACCAAGCTCGATCGACTTGTGCAAGACGTGCAGCGGGCGCTGGTCGAGCAAGCGACGGCCGTCGGCGACGCGGTAATGCCTGCGTACACGCACCTGCAGCGCGCGCAACCGGTGCTCGTGGCGCATTGGTTGCTTTCACATTTCTGGCCGCTGCACCGCGATCGCGCGCGCATCACAATCGCACGGCGCGATGCCAGCACCCTGCCGCTGGGCTCCGGCGCAGTGGCAGGATCAGCATTTCCGGTGCCGCGTGCGCTCCTGCTGAAGGAACTCGGCTTCGAGTCGATGTCGCAGAACTCGATCGACGCGGTCGGCGATCGCGATTTTCTTGTCTCGCTCGTGTTTGCAACGACACTGACCGCGACGCATTTGTCTCGGCTTGCCGAGGATCTGATTCTGTTTGGATCGAGCGAGTTTGCTTTTGTGCGCTTTGGCGACGCGTTTTCAACGGGATCGTCCATGATGCCGCAGAAGCGAAATCCGGACGCACTCGAACTCGCGCGCGCTGCAAGCCCGCGCATGTTAGGCGACCTCGTGAGCTTGTTGGGTACGATCAAAGGGCTTCCGTCTGGCTACAACAAGGATCTTCAGGAAGACAAGCGCGCCGCGTTTGACGCGTTCGACGGACTTGCGCTGGTGCTCCCTGCGGTCGGCGGCACGTTGCGCACACTGACGTTCGATCGCACACGCATGTCGGACGCGGTCACGAGCACAATGATGGCGACGGATCTCGCCGACTATCTCGTGCGAAAGGGCGTCACATTCCGCGACGCACATCGTGCGGTCGGCAAGCTTGTGAGCGAAGCGGAGGAGCGTGGGGGCGAGATAACCGCGCTTCCTCTCGATTCATTTCGCGCTGCGCATCCAGAGTTCTCGGCTGACATTGTTTCCGAGCTTTCGGCGCGAAGTTCTGTCGCTCACCGCGAGATCCCGGGTGGCACGGGTCCGCGAGCGGTTGGTGAACAGCTCGCCGCCGCTCGGTCAGCGATTTAGCCTTAGCCGCCCGGTTGGATCCTTGCTTTCTCGGACGCACTGCGCGAGAATAAATAAAACTTATCGGAAAGTTTTATTAGAGCGTTTAGGACTGGCTCAGTGGCCGCAGCCGCGGAACTTACTGGCAAGCAACTCAGTAATCTGTTGGCGCGAATAAACTTACGATCGATCGGTGTCGGGCGCCAGGGCGTCGGCAGAAGACTGGACATCGACACAGCCCAGATTATCGATCTTGTTGCAACGCTTGGCCGATACGGAATCGCAAGTGCCACTGCGGTCGCCCTCGCGGAACGCCTTAGGGCCGCTTCGGGCGCACCGGTTGAAATAGCGCGCGGCCTTCGGCTGATCTACGATGCCGCCGCGCACCGGGCGGACCTTGATGCGCGTCTGCGCGATGCAGCCGAACGCGTCGTCCAGCCTCGCCGCGGGAGACCACCGCAGCATCGCACGCGATAGCACGCGCCAACCACCACCGCGCGGTCGCCGCGCTCGTGGCGCAGCGATACCATTCGCCAATGAATCGCTCGGTGCCCTCACTCCCGGCGTCCCTCGACGACGCACTCGAGGAAGAGTGGACTCGGTGGACCGAGCGCGGACTGGCGCGAACTCCGCGACCCGCTTGGCATCGCCGCGGCGCGAGTGTAATTACTGAAGACGGCCCGGCAGTCGACTTCTCGTCGAACGACTACCTCGGACTCGCAACCGACTCGCGCGTGGCGGGTGCAGCTGCGCAGGCGATCGCTGAAGAGGGGGTTGGCGCTACCGCGTCCCGACTGATCGCCGGAACGCACCGAGAGCACGCTGCGCTGGAAGTCGACCTTGCCTCGTTTTTTGCTGCTGGGGCTAGTGTCGCGTTTGCGACCGGATACAGTGCTAATGCTGGCGCTATATCTGCGCTTGTTGGTCCGCGGGACGCCGTTTTTTGCGACGCGCTGAACCATGCATCGTTGATCGACGGTTGCCGTCTTTCGCGCGCGACGGTCCATACATATCCGCACGCCGACATGGGCGTCCTTCGCGATCTGTTAGCGACGCAGCGCGCGACGGCCAGACGCGCCCTGATCGTCACCGACGGGTTGTTTTCGATGGACGGCGACCTCACGCCACTCGCCGACATCGTGGCGCTGGCAAGAACCCACGGCGCGTGGACCTATCTCGATGACGCGCACGCCGTCGGCGTGCTCGGCACGTCCGGACGGGGCACCGCCGAGCATCTCGGACTGCGGGACGCGGTCGACGTAACCGTTGGGACGCTCGGAAAAGCGTTCGGCGTGGCGGGGGCGTTCGTCTACGGATCTCGTGCGCTATGCCGGCACCTGCTCAATCACGCGCGAAGCTTTGTCTTTTCCACGGCGCCACTGCCGGCACAGGCCGCGGCCGCGCGCGAATCCCTGCGCATCGTCGCCGCGGAGCCAATAAGACGTGAGCGACTTCGGAGCAATGCTCGCCGGCTCCGCTCCGCACTGCAGCGCGTGGGCGTCGCAGCCAATGGCGCGCCCGACGCGCACGTAGTGCCGGTGCTCATTGGCGCGACCGATGACACGGTACGCGTCGGTGCTGAGCTGCGCGCACGCGGGCTACTAGTCGGAGCGGTCCGGCCGCCTACCGTTCCCGACGGAACGTCGCGACTTCGAATCAGCGTGAGCGCCGCGCACACTGACGATGACGTCGACCGCCTTGCGAGCGCGTTGGCGGAGCTATTGCCGCGGAGCGCATGACGCCGCGTCTTGATGTGCGTGGCGCTGACCGAGCGCACATATGGCATCCGTACACGCAACACGCGGCGGCTTCCGATCCGATAGTCGTGGCGCGCGCGAGTGGTGCATACCTCCACGACGACGCTGGTCGCGCGATCTTCGATGCGATCTCGTCGTGGTGGGTGACGTTGCACGGCCACGCCAATTCGCGGATCGCGAACGCGATCGCCGAGCAAGCGGCCACGCTGGAGCAGGTGATTTTCGCGGGTTTTACGCACGAACCGGCGACGAAGCTTGCGGCTGCTCTCCTGGAGGTAGCACCCACCGGACTTACTCGCGTTTTCTACAGTGACGACGGTTCAACGGCAGTTGAAGTTGCGGTAAAGATGGCCATTCAGTATTGGCGGAACGCAGGAGAATCGCGTCGCACGATCGTTGCGCTCGAGCATGCCTATCACGGGGACACGTTCGGAGCGATGAGCGCGAGTGCCCGCAGCGTGTTCACCACGGCATTCGACGCTTACCTGTTTGAAGTCGCGCGGCTCGGCGATCCGTCGAGCAGCGATGTTGCGGAGCAGTTTGCGGCGCTGCTCGCCGAACGCGAGCGAGACATCGCAGCGGTCATCGTGGAGCCAATGTTGCTGGGTGCCGGCGGCATGCGCGTGTGGCCCGCCAATCAACTCCGGCGGCTTCGCGAGCTCACGGAGGCAACAGGAATTCCACTCATCGCGGACGAAGTATTAACGGGTTTTGGTCGCACCGGTCCATTGTTCGCGTGTGAGCATGCCTCGATATCGCCGGATATCATGTGTTTGTCGAAGGGGCTCACCGGTGGGTTCCTGCCGATGGGCGCAACGCTGACCACCTCGGCGATCTTCGATCGTTTTTCGTCGCCGGACGCTACGCACACGTTGTTTCACGGACACTCGTATACCGCGAATCCCATCGCGTGCGCGGCGGCGCTCGCGTCGCTCGAATTGCTCGATGCCGAGTGCGCCGACAGACGTCGGGTTATCGAGCGCGCGCACGGACACGCCGTTGAACGGTTCCGCGCGCACGCGCGCGTGGCGGCAGTGCGAGTGCTCGGCACGATGTTCGCGCTGGACGTGCGCGGCGAGCCCGGGTACTTGAGTGCGACCAGTAGCCGATGTAGAACGTTCGCGCTGGAACGCGGCGTTCTGCTCAGGCCGCTCGGAAACACGCTGTATCTGCTTCCACCGTATTGCGCAACGCGTGATGACCTCGCACGCGCGTACGACGTTATTGACGAGTTTCTCTCGACCACATGATTGCAATCGGCGTCACCGGAACGGATACCGGCGTTGGCAAGACGGTAGTGAGTTGCGCAATCGCGGCGTCCTTCGCACAGCACGGTGGACGCGTCGGCGTCATGAAGCCGATCGAGACAGGCGTCACGACGACCGATGGCGATCGAGACGGACTCAGGCTGGCGAAAGCGGCGCTGTCGCAGGACGACATGAAGGTCGTCACGCCGTACACGTTCCCACATCCGGTCGCACCGCTTGTGGCGGCCCGACGCGCGAAGACGGAAATCGATCTCGGCCGGCTCGACGGTGCATTCCGCGCGGCGTCGAAGAACCGAGACGTGGTCATCGTCGAAGGTGCCGGTGGTTTGCTCGTTCCGATCACACCGACGGAGGCCTTCGACAGCCTGTTTGTGCGCTGGAAGCTCGGCGTTGTAATCGTTGCGGCGAACCGGCTCGGCGTGCTGAATCACGCACAGCTGACTACACGCGCGGCGCTAGCGAGCGGTTTGAGGATTCGCGCGGTGGTTTTGAACGACGTTGGCGATGCTGCGGGTGACGCATCCGTCTCGTCGAACGAGGTAATGCTTCGTGAATTGTTGGGTACGGTTCGAATTCTGCGCTTCCCCTGGGTGCCGCCGCCGTGCGATCATGAGGCGCTGGCAGTCGCGGCCGAACGATCAGGTTTGATCGAGGCGCTTACGGCTTGATGAGAACAACTCATATGCAGCACAGAGGTCTTTGTGGATTGGAATAGGCTCGCGGATCAGGCGCTCGCGGGAGAACTCGTCTCGCGCGCGGACTTGCGCGCAGTGCTGACTGCCGGCGACGACGAATTGCTGGCACAGCTCGCGGCCGCGTATCGCGTTAGGCATCGTTATCACGGCAACCGCGTGCGCCTGCACATGCTGTTGAACGCGCAGAGCGGATTGTGCCCTGAAGATTGCCACTATTGCTCGCAATCGGCCGTGTCGGTCGCGGAGATCGAGAAGTATCCATTGCTTGCACGCGAGCGCATTCTCGCTGCAGCAGAGCGCGCTGTCGGCCTGAAGGCTGGCACGTTTTGTCTCGTGATTTCAGGCCGCTCGCCGGGGGAACGCGTCATGGACAAGGTCGTGGACGCTGTTCGCGAGGTGAAATCGCGTCACGACATTCACGTCTGCACGTGCCTCGGCCTGCTGAACGACGAACAGGTCGGCAAACTGGCGAACGCGGGCGTCGACCAGGTGAATCACAACCTGAATTCGTCTCCGCGGTTCCACGACGAAATCGTTTCGACGCACACGTTCGGAGACCGCCAAGCCACCGTACAGCGCGTCGCGAAGACGCACATGAAGACGTGCTCTGGCGGTATCATCGGTATGGGTGAGTCGCACGACGACGTGATCGACCTCGCGCTGGAACTCCGCACCCTCGGCGTGAAAAGTGTGCCGGTGAATTTCCTGATTCCGATCGCGGGGACGCCGTTCTCGGATCGTGGCGCACTCACTCCGCGCTACTGCCTGCGCGTGCTTTGCATGTTCCGATTCGTGCTTCCGTCGCAGGAGATTCGCATTGCGGGCGGTCGCGAAGTTCACTTGCGATCGATGCAGGCGCTGGGCCTGTATCCTGCGAACTCCATCTTTATCGGCGACTATTTGACTACGCCGGGTCAATCAGCCCGCGCGGACTACACGATGATTCGCGACGCGGGCTTTGTACTTGAAGCCGCCGATGGCACTGCACTGGATGCTGCGGTCCTCGATGAAATGGTTCGTGATGCAGGTGCGCGTGAAGAGATCGAAGGCGCGCTACCGTTTACAAACGCGCCAACATCCGCTACCCCCGAATACGCAGCGGGGCGCCCCTAGCCGGAGCGCCCCGCCGAGTGTGCAGCAACGCCGAAGGTTAGGCGGCGCCCGCCTTGGTGACATTCTCCGCTGCCGGACCCTTTTGACCGGCGACAACGTCGAACTCAACGACGTCGCCCTCGGCAAGGCTCTTGAATCCTGAGCCCTGGATCGAGCTGTAGTGGACGAAGCAATCCTTCGAACCATCGTCCGGCGTGATGAAGCCAAAGCCCTTCGCATCGTTGAACCACTTCACCTTGCCCTTCGTGCGCATGCGGCCCACTCCTCTTCCGAGTGCTTTGTCGGCGGCGCAGTTCCGCGCTGCCTGACAAACACACATACGCGCGGGATGATATCCCCCACGCTTGGATGGAACCGGAGGCTCCCGGAAACCGGGGCCGAATATAGGATTGCCTGGCTGGTCCGACAATATCCGAAGCTGGAACGGCGCCACGACGACGAGTTGGGTGCCTTAGCTTTTGCGCATGGGAACCGGAGTGGGTGTGGCTGAGGCTGGCAGAGTGATTGGCGCGCGCCGCAAAACGGTGACAGCGATGGTTGGTGACGTGCCGATCGGGTCGGGACACCCGATCGTGGTCCAGTCGATGACGAACACGGACACGGCAAATGTGCCGGCGACGGTTGAACAGGTATCCGCGCTCGCCGCGGCCGGTTCGCAACTCGTTCGAGTCACGGTCAACAACGATGAGGCGGCTGCCGCCGTTCCTGAAATCGTCGCGCGTTTATCGGATCGTGGAGTAACGGTCCCAGTCATTGGCGATTTCCACTACAACGGACACCTGCTGCTCACGAAGTACCCAGCGTGTGCGCGCTCGCTCGCGAAGTATCGAATTAATCCCGGCAACGTTGGCACGCGTCATCGCGACGACAATTTTCGCGCGATCGTTCGCGTGGCGGTTGAGCACGGAAAACCGGTGCGCATTGGAGTGAACTGGGGTTCACTCGACCAGGATTTGCTCACGCGCATGATGGATGAGAACGCGCGTGCCATCGAGCCGCGTGACGCGAAAGACGTCTACATAGAAGCGATGCTCGAGAGCGCATTGCAATCAGCTGTGCTCGCAGAAGACGCGGGGCTGCGGCACGATCAGATCATCGTCTCGTGCAAGATTTCGCAGGTGCAGGATCTCGTCGACGCGTATCGCCGGCTCGCGAGCCGCTGCGATTTCCCGCTGCACCTCGGGCTCACGGAAGCCGGCATGGGCGTCAAAGGAATTGTTGCGTCGAGCGGCGCGCTGGCAATTCTCCTGGCTGAGGGAATTGGTGACACGATTCGCGTTTCGCTCACGCCGAAGCCCGGCGGTGATCGCACAGAAGAGGTGTTTGTCGCGCAACAGATTCTGCAGTCGCTCGAGCTACGGGCGTTTGCTCCGCAAGTCACGGCGTGCCCGGGGTGCGGTCGCACTACAAGCACCTTCTTCCAGAAAATGGCGGAGGACATTCAAGGCTACATCCGCGAGCAGATGCCAGCGTGGCGCGATCGGTACCCAGGCGTGGAGGAGCTGAAGGTCGCCGTTATGGGTTGCGTCGTGAATGGTCCCGGCGAGTCGAAGCACGCCGACATCGGAATTTCACTGCCTGGGACGGCCGAAGACCCACGCGCGCCGGTCTATGTTGACGGCAAACTCCGGGTAACGTTGCGGGGTGAGTCAATCGTGCCAGACTTCATAGGCATTCTCGATCGCTACGTGAGCGACCGATTCAAAGTGGCCAATTAGTGTCGTTTTAATGCGCTGATAGTGACCGTAAATTAGCCGAGTGGAATGGCAAAACGCAGGTCAGCGTGTGAATTGCTGACCTGCGTTTTTTCGGTTGATTCGCTGCCGAAGCCGGCCAAAACTACTTGACCGTCACCGTCATCTTCATGCCCATCGCGAGGTGGGGCGTGCAGGTGAGCTGATACGCGCCAGCCGGAACGTTGGCGAACGAGATGGTGATGTTCTCGCCGGCCTGAAGCAACTTGCTGGAGAGTTCGCCGAGGTCCTGGTTTGGCATATTGGCGACGAGCGCCGCTTTCGCAGCAGCCGGGACCGAAGCAGCGTCAAACGCCACGTTGTGCGGCGCGCCCGAAACGACGTCAAAGCGGAGTCCGTCACCCGCCGAGATCGTGATCGCGGCCGGGCTGAAGGAGAACTTCGTGCCGTCCGCGCTGCCCGTCATCTGGATGACTTCAGTCTTGCCGGTGATCGGCGCACCAGCCTGTGTCGGCGTGGGCGTTGGGGCTGGGGTGGCTGGTGGCGTTTCGGGCGCTTTCTCTCCGCCGCATGCGGTGAAAGAAATTGCGCTCGCCAGTACTACCAACTTGCTGAACCGCATGGCGAATGTCCTCGTTGTGTGCATTCGAAAATGCGCTGTGGGTGTGGGTCGCGCGTTAACCTCGCGCGGTACGTGAAAATATTCACAAAGTGGGGCGAATTGAAGCGCTCGTTGGTTGACCACACCGCGCGCCCCGAATACGTTCCCTGCCCGATGACGCGACTCCATCTCCACGTGCGTTTCCACCACCACGGCCCTCGGGTCGGGGGACACGCGCGCGTTCGGTGATGTAGTACCGCCATTCGCTCTTGTGTGTCTCGCGGCCCGTCCGGTTCAGGACGGGCTTTTTCTTTCTCAGGCCATGAGTTTTCGATGCTGCGAATTGCGCTCCCTAACAAAGGTCGGCTGAGTGACGACACGCGCGATCTGTTTCGCGACGCCGGACTCGATTTCCGCTCTGCAGGCGAGCGGGCACTCGTCGCGACCCTCGGCGAGAGCTTTGAGGCGATCTTTGTACGATCGCAAGACATTCCCGAATTCGTTGCTGATGGCGCCGCCGACGCGGGGGTAACCGGTTCTGATCTCGTCGCGGAGTCGGGTCGCGAGGTGGCCGAGCTTCTGGATCTCGAGTTTGGCCGTTGTCGCGTGGTGGTCGCGGCGCGCGAGGATCGTGGGATTCAGTCGATGGCCGATATACCGCCGAACGCGCGCGTCGCCACAGTATTCCCACGCCTGACAGAGCAGTTTTTCGCGTTGCGAGCGCACGCGGTGACGGTGGTTCCAGTTTCTGGCGCCACAGAAATTGCCCCTCACCTCGGCATCGCCGATGTCGTGGTAGACATCACGTCGACAGGATCGACGCTGCGAGTCAACGGGCTGCGCGAGATTGAAACGGTTTTCGAATCGAGCGCGAGACTGATAGCTCGTGCGCCAACTTCGGCGTCCGACGAACGAGAAGCGTCGCTGAATGAACTGGCGACAGGCCTCGCGTCCGTTTTGCGCGCGCGTGGGAGTCGATACCTGATGGCCAATGTGCCGCGCAGCGCACTCGACGCGGTGAAGGCGATTCTTCCCGGCATCAGCGGTCCGACGGTGGTAGACATCAAGAACGGTGGATCGATGGTAGCCGTGCACGCCGTCGTGCCCGCAAAGACGATCTATCGGACGATCGCGTCGCTCAAAGCGGTCGGCGCCGAAGGAATTCTTGTGACTCGCATCGAGCGGCTCACTCCGTGACCGATATCAAGTGGATGGCGGAGGGGCCGCTCCGCGAGCTGACTGCCAACGTCCGTCGGGCCCTCCTCGATCGGGGCGTGCCGAGTAGCGACAACACGCGACGAACCGTCATCGAGGTAATTGCGCGTGTCCGGACCGAGGGTGACACAGCGTTGCGCGCCTTCGCGCGCGAGTTTGATGGCGTTGAACTTGGCGCGCTCGAGGTACCGCGCGCCGAATGGGACCGCGCGCTTGCGCAGTTGGAGGGCCGAGTGCGCGGTGCGCTCGAGCGCGCTGCGAGTCGCATTGAACACGTTCACCGCGCATTCGCTCCGCGCGAGCTCGCTGTCACAACGCACGACGGAGTGGTTGTGACGCGACGACCCGATGCGTACGATCAGGCTGGCGTGTACGCGCCAGGCGGGCGCGCCGCATACCCGAGCTCGCTGCTGATGGGCGTCGTGCCCGCGCGCGTTGCCGGCGTGCGAGAGGTGATCGTCTGCTCACCACCGAGCGCCACCGGGACACCATCCGACATCGTTCTTGCCGCGGCGGCAATTGGCGGCGCGCATCGCGTATTCGCGGTCGGTGGTGCGGGTGCAATCGCGGCAATGGCGTTCGGCACGGAGACCATACCGCGCGTGGATCGAATCGTCGGACCGGGAAATGCGTTTGTCGCAGAGGCGAAGCTGCAAGTCATGCGGGACGTGCTCATCGACAGTCCCGCCGGACCGAGTGAACTCTTCGTCATCGCGGACGACTCTGCAGATCCCAGTTCCGTGGCGCGTGAGGTGCTTGCACAAGCCGAACATGATCCGCACGCAGCAGTGGTCGTTGTATCGACCGACGTGCGGTGGGCCGATGCGTGCGCGCGCGCGATCAACAACCAAATCGTTGGACAGCGACGCGCTGACGTCATCGCGCGCGCACTCGCAAGCCGCGGCGGCATGTTGGTAGCGGACGTCGCGGCCGCGATCGCATTTGCTTCCGAGTATGCACCTGAACACTTGCTACTCGCGCTACGCGATGTGGATCGGTGGTCGGCGCGCGTGCGCAATGCGGGCACGGCGTTTGTCGGCGCCGGCAGCTCGGTGTCGTTCGGCGACTATATGACCGGTGCGAATCACGTGCTTCCGACCGGCGGGTACGCGCGCGCATACTCGGGCCTGTCCACACACGACTTCGTGCGGTGGACAACGTTTCAGCAAACCGATCGCGCCGCGGCGGCGAGGCTTGCGTCAGACACCGCGGTGCTCGCGGACGCCGAGGGACTTCCTGCGCATGCGTCGGCCGCACTTCACTGGAGCACGGAATGACCGAACACACTTTTGCGCCGCGACCGGGATATGAGCACGTCGTGGCGTATCGTGCCGATCGTCCCGCAGTCGAGGTCGATTTGAGCGACAACACGAACCAGTGGGGCGCGCCGCCATCGGCGCTGGCTGCGTTGCGCGCGGTCGATCCGCGCCACGTCAGCGAGTATCCGCCCGTCGACTCGCGCCGGCTCGCGGAAGCGATCAGCGCGTATGTCGGCGTCTCGCCGGAGTCGACAATTAGTGGTTGTGGCTCGGACGATTTGCTCGATGCGTCGATGCGCGCGCTCGCACAACCGGGTGATCGTGTCGCGCATCCTGCACCAACATTCGCGATGATTCCAGTACTCGCTCGGGCCAACGGCTTGGTGCCAGTTCCCGTGCCGGTGCTCGCGAACGGTGATGTCGATGCAGACGCGATGCTCGCGACCGGCGCACGCATCATGTACCTCTGCACGCCGAACAATCCCACAGGCACAGCGCATTCACGTCGCGCGGTCGACCACGTGATTGCTCGTGCACCCGGCGTCGTCATTGTGGATGAGGCGTACGCCGAGTTCGCTGACGATATCTACACACCGACGTTGCCGTCTCACGCGCACGTATTCGGGACTCGCACGCTCTCCAAGTCGTTCGGTCTTGCCGGACTCCGCGTCGGCTACGGCGTCGGCGCGCCAGCACTCGTCAACGAAGTGCTGAAAGCGCGTGGCCCCTACAAGGTGAATGCGTTTGCGGAGGCGGCGGCGACCGCAGCGCTTACGCACGACGCTGAGTGGATGCGTCGCGTGGCGGGGGAAGTGCGAGAACTACGACCGCGTTTTGCGACCGCGCTGGCGGAGATCGGCCTGAAGGCGCTGCCATCGCACGCAAATTTCCTGTGCGTTCCGGTGGCAAACGCGCCGCCGCTTGTCGAGCGCCTGTACGCGCGCGGGATTGCGGTCCGCGGGCTGCGCGGGTTGCCGGTCATCGGCGACGTGCTGCGGATCGGACTCGCACCGTGGCCCGTGCTCGAGCGCGTACGCGATGCGTTGCGGGACGCGCTCACAGACCAGAAACGCTCGCAGGTCCCCGCGTGATGAAAGTTGCCGTGATGGACTACGGGCTGGGCAATTTGCATTCACTCGTGAAGGCGCTGGAAATCGGCGCGACCGACGTGCGCGTCGAATCCGACGCACGCGCAGCGGTTTCTCGCGATGTGCTCGTGCTGCCCGGCGTCGGCGCATTCGGTGCTGCCGCTGCCGCGATCGCGCCGGCGCGCGAACGCATCGTCGACGCAATCAATGATGGACTTCCATGTCTCGGTATTTGTCTCGGCATGCAGCTGTTGTGTGATGCGAGCGATGAAGGGCCGGGTGGAGGGCTCGGCGTTTTTTCGGGTCGCGTAACACGACTCGAAGCCACGCGGGTTCCGCACATCGGTTGGAACTCACTGGAGCAAGTCGATGATCCGATCTTCGCGGCGAGCGAGCTCACCATGGCGTATTTCGCGAATGGTTACGTGTGTCGCGTGAACGACCAAACGGACGTCGTTGCGTGGACAACTCACGAGGCCGACCGGTTCCCCGCGGCAGTTCGGCGCGGTCGCGTTCTGGGCGTGCAGTTTCATCCAGAAAAAAGTTCGGGTGCGGGCGTTCGATTTGTGCGCGCCGCGTTGACGGCGCTTGCGCAATGATTGCTATCCCCGCAGTAGATCTGCGCGAAGGCCGCTGCGTGCAGCTCGTCGGTGGCTCGTATGCCGCGGAAAAGGTGCGCCTCGATGATCCGGTTCGCGTCGCCGCGCGCTGGACTTCGTTTGGATTCACCCGGCTGCACGTCGTCGATCTCGACGCGGCGACGGGGCGGGGGAATAACGACGCGATCGTGCGCGAGATCGTGCGCGCCAGTGACGTGCCGGTGCAAGTTGGCGGCGGTGTGCGTACTGACGCGCGCGCGGAGGAGTTGCTGCGAGACGGCGCGACGTACGTCATCGTCGGAACGCGCGCAATCGAGGATCCGGCATGGATTGCCGAACTCGCGACAGCGCACCCGGCATCGATTGTCGTTGCTGCCGACGTGCGCAATCGCAACGTGGTCACACGCGGATGGAAAGACACCACGAAGCGCGATGTCGTGAGCGTGGTGGGTGAGTTATCGGCACTGCCGCTAGCCGGACTACTCGTTACCGCCGTCCACAAAGAAGGGCTTATGCAGGGCCCCGACATTCATCTCATGGAAGACGTGGTCGCCGGCGCGCGCGTGCCCGTGTACGCATCAGGAGGAATTCGCGGGCGCACCGACCTCGATTCGTTGAGCGATTGCGGCGTCGCGGGCGCGGTCATCGGAATGGCGCTCTACACGGGCGCGTTGGATCCAACGCTACTTGCAGAGGAGTACGGCTCGTGATTGAAGAGCAACGAACAACGAAGGAAACACGCGTGCGCGCGAAGGTCGCCATTGGCACCGGCAAATCCACGGTGACGACAACGGTACCGTTTCTCGATCACATGATGGGTGCGCTGTCGCGTTACGCCGCGATCGATCTCGACTTGACCGCTGAAGGCGATCTCAGGCACCACATCATCGAGGACGTTGCGATCACTCTGGGTGGAGCAATTCGCCGCCTTGCGCCACCGACCGCCGTGCGGTACGCCGATCGAACTGTTCCCATGGATGACGCGCTGGTGCAAGCCGTGTTGGATCTTGGCGGCCGGCCGTACTATCGCGGTCCGCTTCCAAGTGCGCTGTACGACCATTGGATGCGTTCGTTTTGCGATCACGCAGGCGTCACACTGCACGTTCGCGTTTTGCGAGGCAGCGATCGTCATCACATCGTCGAAGCTGCGTTTAAAGCACTCGGATTCGCATTGCGCGATGCGCTCGCGGACGGCGGTGGTGTGGCAAGCACCAAGGGCGTTGTGCGCCTCGAGCAACGCTAGTGCTCACCCGTCGTGTCATCGTGTGTCTCGACGTGCGTGGCGGACGCGTGGTAAAGGGCGTGCAGTTCGCATCCTTGCGAGACATCGGCGATCCGGTTGCGCTCGCCGAGCGCTATGAGCTGGAGGGTGCGGATGAGTTGACGTTCCTCGACATCGACGCATCCGCGGAAAACCGTGATACCATGTTGGACGTCGCACGGCGAACGGCCGAGTTGCTGTTCGTCCCGCTTACGATCGGTGGCGGCGTGCGCAATGCTGCCGATGTAGCGCGGACGCTTCGCGCCGGCGCGGACAAAGTTGCGCTGAACACCGCTGCGGTGGCCCGGCCCGAAGTCGTCACTGAAGCAAGCGAGCGATTTGGCGCGCAGTGCGTCGTCGTGAGCATCGATGCGGCACGCGACGGCGATCAGTGGAAGGTTCGCACTCACGGTGGCCGAACGCCGACGTCGCTCGATGTACTGGAGTGGGCCGCAGAGTGTGTACAGCGCGGTGCGGGTGAAATCCTTTTGACGAGCATAGACCGTGACGGATCGCGGGCAGGCTATGACATCGATCTCACGCGCGCTGTGAGCGACAGCGTGTCGGTTCCAGTGATTGCATCGGGAGGCGCGGGCTCGCCTGCCCACTGCCGCGACGCGATTGCGCTCGGTGGCGCTGACGCCGTGCTCGTTGCGGGAATTGTGCACGATGGTGCGTGCACCATCGCGGACATCAAGTCGGCAATGCGAGACGCCGGAATCAGCACGAGGGGAGAAGCGCGGTGAGTAAGCACCTCCTCAGCGCAGCTGCAGAGCTTGTGCGCCTCATCGGCGACTCGGCGCTTACACGCTACCGAACAGGCATCGCCGTGGAGAAAAAGGGCGACGGATCGCCGGTGACGGCGGCCGATCGCGATGCGGAACGACTCGGTCGAAGATGGATCGCCAAGCACTTTCCGGGTGACGGAGTACTCGGCGAAGAGTTTGGCGAGCAGGGGTCCGATGCACAGCGTCGTTGGTTGATGGATCCGATCGACGGTACCAAGAGCTTTGTTCGCGGCGTTCCGTTGTGGGGCAGTCTTGTCGCTATATGCGAAGGAAGCGATGTCCTCGCCGGCGCAGCGTATTTCCCCGCGGTAGGTGAGTTGGTCGCGGCCGCGCCTGGCGAAGGGTGCTGGTGGAACGACGCGAAATGCTCCGTGTCGCGCGTCGACGCGTTTCGCGATGCAACAGCCCTCACAACTGATACACGATTCGCCGGCACGGAGGCGCGTGGTGAGGGTTGGCGCGCACTTGCGAGTCAGTGCTTCATTGGGCGCACATGGGGGGATGCCTTCGGGTATTTGCTTGTCGCAACCGGCCGCGCCGAGGTGATGGTTGACCCGCTTGCAAATCCCTGGGATGCCGCGCCCTTCATGCCGATTATCGAAGAAGCGGGTGGCGTCTTTACCGACTGGGGTGGTCAGCGTACCGCGTTTGGCGGAAGTGTTGTGGCGACGAACCGAGCGCTCGCGACCGAAGCGCGCGCATTGCTCCGAAATGGATAACGCAGAATGAGCCAGCGCACTGAGCGTCCCGGCGCCATCCTCGGTGGCCCGGAAGATCTCGAGATCGTGGATTTCGAGAAGGGTGGCGGTGATGTCGTTGTCGTCGCGCAAGACGCTGATGATGGAACGGTGTTGATGGTTGCGCGCGCCGACCGCGAGGCGTTGCTCAAGACCCTCGAAACCGGGACCATGTGGTATCGCTCGCGTTCCCGCGGACTGTGGCACAAGGGCGATACGAGCGGCAACGTGCAGCGTGTCGTCACACTCCGCGTCGACTGCGACGGAGACAGCGTGTTGGCGCAGGTCCGCCCGGACGGCCCGGCGTGCCACACGGGCGAAGTGTCGTGCTTCGGAGCGTATCCCCCTGATTCGCTGGCGCGCCTCGATGCAGTGATCGAGCAGCGCGCATCGCGGGCGAACTCAACCGGCTACACAGCGAAGCTGCTCAACGACCGGAACCTGCGACTGAAGAAAATCGGCGAGGAAGCTGCCGAATTCACGGTGGCGTGCGGCGACAGCGACACCGATCACGCCACGGAAGAAGCCGCCGACCTCGTGTATCACACAGCTGTCGCACTGCGCGCGACGGGCGGTTCGCTGCGCAGCGTGCGACGGGCGCTCGCGAAGCGCGAGCGTTAGCGCTGTGTACTGCTGAACGCACGAAGCGCCGACTCGGGCAACCGCGCCGGATCGCCGACGTATGCAAACGTGATGTCGCGAAAGTAGCGCCGCATCACGCGCTGAACGTCATCTGGCGTTACAGCGCGTATCCTGTTGGTGAATTCGCTCGCGCGCTTCCAGTCCCCCAGATAGAGGTAGCCACGCGCGAGAAAATCGGCTTGCGCCGCGTTCGTTTCGTTGTCGAGAAAGTATTCCGTAATGAAGAGCTGGACGATCGGGGCGAGCGATCGCTGGTCGAGTGACATATCCTGAAGCGATCGAATCTGTTCGCGCATTGCCGCAAGGGCAGCAACGGGATCGTTGGTACTCACGTACAAACCGACGGCGCTGAGTGCGCGCTCTTCGAACGGCGCGTTCACAGCGTATGTCAACGATTGGCGTGATCGAATTTCCGAAAAGAGCTGGCCCGAAAGAATCGTGCACGCAACACGAAGCGCGTCGTAGTCTGCGTGATCTGCGCGCGGGCCGGGCGCGTATCCCAGGAGGTAGTTCGTCGGCAGCGCGCGTGCTTCGCGAAACGCGCGGGCGTCGCGTCGCGCAATCGTATCAGGCAGCGTCCAGCGGTATGCACCGGCCGGCATGGTGCCGAGCGTCGACGCAACCAGCGAATCCAGAACCGCGCGTTCCACGTTGCCGACGACAACCAGCAGCATGCGCGACGTCACGAACTTTGCGCGGTGAAACGCGCGAAGCGCCTCCGGCGCTAATGAGCCAATCGATCGCTCGGTTCCCTGTGGATCGATTCCGTATGGATGATTCGAAAACGCCACCGAGTCCGCGAGGTATTCGACGAGCGCGTCCGGTGAATCGCGGCGTTGCGCGAGTGCGGAGACCGTCAACGACCGCTCGGTCGCGACATCAGCCGGATCGAGTCGCGGAGCGACGACGCGATCGGCGAACGCCGGCCATGTCTCGCGGAATCCACTCACCGTCGTGCGCAATCCAATCACAGACCAGTCAGCATCGCCTTCGACGATCACCGTGCCGCCCGTTCGTGCAAACGTTCGACGCAGTGCTTCCCGCGTGAACCGCATCGTGCCACGCTCAGAAACACGAAGCAACATCGGTTCGATTCCCGCGTTCGCGAACGTGATCTCGCGAGTACCGCCAAGAAGATAGAGGTTCGCGGCCACGATATCGTTGGCCGCGCGACGATGAATCACGCGCACCCCGCGAACTTCATACGTGCTCGTTGTGGTGTCTGGCTCCTGCGCGGCAGCCGAACTGGATGCGGCGCCGAGCACGACGGCGACCACCATCCCACGCCAACTCAACAGACAGTTCATCGCCACACCGCCAGGTTCGTGAGCATATCGGGGGTGAGCTGAATGCGACGCCTTGTCTCGGCATTCAACAATGCGCCGGTCACATGGGGGCGATCGATCAAATACCGTCGCGCATAGCTCGCGAGATCAGCGGCCGTTTGCTTCGCCATTTCGTCGACGTACTTCATGTAGTACTCGGTGCCGGCGACGCTCCACCAAAAAGCGAGTGTGTGCGCAAAGCTGGACGTGCGTTCGCGTCCAAACGCCGAGCTCGTCGAGCGGTGGGCTTTGACCTCTTCGAGTTTCTCGGCAGTGAAGTAGCCGGGCTCGATCGTACGCTTCAGTTCGCGCAACATTGCGGGAATAGCTTCGCGAAGTTTCTCCGGTGTGGTCTGGCCACTCACCGTGATCGGGCCGATGTGATCGAGCGTGTAGTAGTTCACGAGGACCGCCTGCCAGAGATCGCTATCAACGAGCGCCCGCTGGAACGTGGATCCTTCGAGATTCAAATAGTCGGAGTAGACGTCGGCGACAAACGTGGCTTGCGGATCCTTGTTTACGCTTGGCCCGTGCCACTGAATGAGCACGCTCACGCCCGTAACGTCTTTCTCGACGATCACGGCCGCATCGCTGGTCAGCGGCGGAATCGGCGGGATGGGATCTGCCACAAACGGATTGGCACCGCGCGGCCACGACGCGAAGAGTTGCTCGGCGCGCGCAAAAGCGTCCGCCGGCTTCACGTCGCCGGCGATAATGAGTGCCGTGTTATTGGGTACGTAGTACTTGCGTTGAATGACACGCATTTGCTCCGGCGTCACGCGTGAAATCACACTGCGACTGCCGATGGTGTTCTTGCGACTGAATTGCGAACCCCACAACACTTTCGACATTGCCTGATCGATGTGCCAGAACGGTTCCGACTCGGCGCGATCGTATTCGCCGAGGACAACGGTTTTTTCACGCGCGAGCTCCGACGCGAGAAACCGCGGACGCTGCAGCGCCGAACTCAGCAGTTGCATTGCACCCTGCAAGGAGTCGGACGGAACCGTGAGATAGTAGTTGACCATCTCTTCGTGCGTTTCCGCGTTGAAAATCGCGCCGAGCATCGACGCTCGATTCATCACGCCGTCGGGATCCGGGTAGTCGTCATTGGCTTTGAAGAACATGTGCTCGTACAAATGCGCCAGGCCCTCGTATTCCGGGCTCTGCGTGAACGAACCGTTCTTCACGACCGCCTCTACCGTCACGATCGGCACGCCGTGATTCTCGATGACGATGACTTCCAGGCCATTGGCCAGCGTCTTTCGTTGAATAAATCGTTCGAGCTCGCTCCGCTGTGCCTCCGCTGGATGCGCCGCGGCGAACGCCGATGCGAGGACTGCTATCAAATAGATGCGCCCGCTGGCGGTGAACGTGCGGGCCGTCTTTCTTTCGTTGCGCATGGACTCTGTGATTACACCCGCGATACGTGGCGTGCTCAGCGCGCGCCTTGATTCGACCCGACTGACGTGGGGCGAAGAACTTGCCCCGTACACCACGTTCCGGATCGGAGGTCCGGCCGACGCAATGTATGTTGCCACATCGGCGGACGATCTCGCTACAGCGGTGACGGTTGCGCGCGAGCTTGGCTTGTCGTGGTTCGTTCTCGGGCTTGGCGCAAACATCCTGGTAGGTGACGGCGGGTTTCGTGGTCTGATTATTCGAAACCGCGCGGCGTCGTGGCAACTCAGCGACTCAGGCGAATTGTGGGCCGAGTCGGGCGCGGTGGTTGGCGACCTGATAACGCCTGTGGTTGAGCGCGGCTGGAGCGGGCTCGAGCATTACGTGGGAATTCCAAGCACGATCGGCGGCGCGATTTGGCAGAACCTTCACTTCCTGTCGCCCGCGCCGGCGCGCGAGCGGACGTGCTTCATCGCGGAGGTGTTCAAATCAGCGGAACTCCTTCTCGAAAACGGCGCCCGAAAAACGGTGGATCGCAACGAGATGGCGTTCGGCTACGACGACTCGCTGCTTCATCACCACACGCACATCGCACTTGCCGCAACGTTCGTACTTGAGCGCGGCGACACGGCGGCGATGCATCGCGTCATCCACGAAAACCTGAGTTGGCGCGGCGCCCGACATCCGTGGTTGCAGATTCACCCAAGCGCCGGCTCGATTTTCCAGAAGATCGAGGGAGTTGGCGCAGGGCGTTTAGTTGACGAGTGCGGGCTCAAGGGATTTCGCATTGGCCGCGCGCAGATCTCGCCGATTCACGCCAACATCATCGTCAACCTCGGCGGAGCGACCGCCCGCGATGTGCGCGCGCTCATCGCGCACGCACAAGACGCAGTCCTGAAAAAGAGCGGGCACCGACTCAAGCCTGAGATCGCTTTCGTCGGCGAGTTCTGACGCTCAGGCGTCCCGCTTCGGCGCGGGAATCAGGGCGCTCGCCGCTGCGCCACCCACAAGGATGAGCGCAATGAGCGCGAGCAACCACATGTTGAGATGCGGTCCAACGATTTCTCGCAACGAATGCCCTGCGAGCATTTTCGCGCCCACAATGCCGAGAATCAGCGCGAGACTCACCTTGAGATAGCGGAACTTCGCGATGAGTCCCGCGAGTCCGAAGTACAGCGATCGCAAACAGAGAATCGCAAAGACGTTCGACGTAAAGACGAGGAATGGGTCAGCGGTAATCGCGAAGATCGCGGGGATCGAGTCAACCGCGAAGATGAGATCGGTTGTTTCGACCAACACAAGCGCCACCGCGAGCGGTGTGAGGTACCACTTGGCGTTGAGCGTGACGATGAAGTGCTGTCCGTGATAGCGATCGGCGACGCGAAAATGTCTGCGTAGGAAGCGAATCACGGCCGCTTCGTCTGGCGCTTCGTGCTCGTCTTTGGACGCCAGCATACGAATCGCCGTGACGATCAGGAACGCGCCGAATACGTACAGCACCCACTCATACCGCGCGACAAGGCCGGCACCAAGCCCGATCATTGCACCGCGCATGAGAAGCGCGCCGAGGATTCCCCAGAACAGAACTCGATGCTGGTACTCCGCGGGAACGCGCAGATGCTGGAAGATCAGCGCGATCACGAACACGTTGTCCATCGACAACGACAGCTCGACGAGGTAACCCGTGAAGAACTTGAGCGCCGCGAGCCGCCCACTGTTCGTCGCGCCGTCGACGCGATCGATGTGTCCGCCGAGGCCAAGCCAGTGGCCGTCGTACGCGAAATACAGCAGGCCCGCGAACACTGTCGCGAGCACAATCGTGAACGCGGTGAATGCGAGCGCCTCGCGCATTTTCACGACGTGCGCCTGGCGATTGAGCACTCCAAGGTCGATCGCGAGAATCACGCCGACGATGATCAGGAAACCTGCCCACGCCCACACTAGCATGCCGCGCTCACTTGCTGGTTGCGACCCATTCGGACCACGTCGCTTCGTTGAGTCCGAGCGTGAGCTGATTTCCGCAGCGCACAAGTGGAAGCGTGAGCAGCATTGGTTCGTCGACGAGCACGTCTAACCACTTGGCGTCGCCGTAGCGCGCCGGTCCGAGTCCGAGAGCGCGGAAGCGCCGCGAGTTTCGGTCGATCAACGCTTCCGCGCCAAATCGGTCGGCGAATCGCTTCAACTCGCCAAGCGCGGGACCGCGAATCTTGAAATCGACGAAATGCGTTTTAATCCGTCTCTCGGAAAAGAAGCGGAGCGCTTTGCGCACGTCCGCGTGGTTGTGCACGCCGAAAACCTGAACCTCCACGTTTCGCGTTAGGTTGGGGAATGAGTGGTGATGGCCAGCCGGAATCTACGGAGCGTGAGCAGCGCAGCATTGGGCCGCCGCCGAGTACGCCGCGTCCCGCGTGGTGGCTTCCCGGACCGCACCTGCCGACCATCTTCGCCAAATTCGCGCGAAAGATCTCGATGCCTCCGACGGTTCGCGAGCAATTGGCGACGCCAGACGGCGACGTCATTTCGGTTGAGCGCGCAAACGGCATTGATGGCCGTCCGCGCGTAATTCTGTTTCACGGCCTCGAGGGCGGAACACACTCAACGTACGCACGCGGCATCTTTCACGCCGCCGCTCGGTGCGGTTGGTGGGCGGATCTTGTACTCTGGCGTACGTGCGACGGAAAAACCGTCAATCGTGTTCGCCGCTCATATCACTCCGGCGCGTCCGACGATTTGGGATTCGCGCTTGAAGCGATCGTCAATTCCGATCCGCGCCGAATCACGTTTGCGATTGGCGTTTCGCTCGGCGGTAACGCGTTGTTGAAATGGCTTGGCGAACGCGGAAAGTCAGTGCCACCGGCGTTGCGCGCCGCATCAGCGGTGTCCGTGCCGTTTGATCTCGCAGCAGCGTCGCGAAAAATCGAGCGCGGGTTCTCGAGAGTGTACACGCACTTTTTTCTCAAGTCGCTCAAAGCAAAAGCGCTCGCGAAAATCGCGCAGTTCCCCGACATCGCCGATCGCGGCGCCGTCGAGCGCGCGCAAACATTGTGGGCATTCGACGACGCGTTCACCGCACCGTTGCACGGCTTCGCGAATGCAGCCGACTACTACACCCAGTGCAGTTCGCTTGCATTCTTGTCGCGCGTGCGCATACCGACGCTCTTGCTGAATGCGCAGGATGACCCGTTCTTACCGCGGCGGGTATTGAGCCAAGTGGGCGCGGTCGCGGTCGAAAACTCGTACCTTGAATGCGTATTTCCGCGGCGAGGTGGTCACACGGGGTTCATTTCCGGCGCGAGCCCGCGGCGGGCGCAGTACTGGATGGAAGATTATGTCTTGAACTGGCTTGACCAGGCGTCAGGTGTTCTTGGTAACACAGCACCGGACGACGTTAGCACGACGCAGAATTAGGACATAACAGAGACACTATAGCGCCATTAAGATCGAATGCTTGAGGCAATCGTTTTCACCAGCGTGTTCACCGCGCTGTTTGTCGCGAGGATTGTCATCGCGACGGTCGTTTTCTTTTGGATTCTTCCAGAAGCCGACCGCTGCCCAGTGTGCGACGCGCCAACGCTGCGCGTACAGCATCGCGCCATGAACGCGCTGTTCCCGCGGCTGCGCACCAGCTGGTGTCCCGAGTGCAAATGGGAAGGGCTTCTCCGCCCAGGTCCCATCACCCCCGCACCGACGCCGCGACCACGAAAGCCTGTGGCCTCTCGGCGCTAGGGGTGCTATCCGTCGTGCCGCGCGTAGACGGCCAGCCATTCGGGCCAGTTTCCGCTCAGCTCGAAATAGTCCTCGAAGTACTCTAGACCGGCGCGCTCCAGCTGGGCGAGTAACTGACTCGCGTTGTCGCCAAACAGCGGACCGATCACGATGAGTTCTGATTCAACGCGGAATTCGTCGTCGGTCAGCGAGTATTGATCGTCGAACGATGCGCGCGTTAGCCCAGCGCGCTCAAACGCTGAGCGTCGAATGCACATCGACGGATGCGCGGCACGAATGGCGATAGGCATTCGCGCAAGCTACTCGCACCAGGCATTATTCGGTCATGAATTCAGCGGGAACGCGCGCGCTTTCGGTGGAAGCATCTTTCGATGTGCTCGTAGTTGGCGGCGGGCATGCGGGCGCGGAGGCGGCTGCACTCGCCGCGCGCGCTGGTGCGCGGGTCGGGCTGGTGACGTCGGCGCTCGAGACCATCGGGCAGATGTCGTGCAACCCGGCGATTGGCGGCATCGCGAAGGGAACCGTCGTGCGCGAAGTCGACGCGCTTGGCGGCGTCATGGCGCGTGCAACGGACCGTGCGATGCTGCAATTCCGCATGCTGAATCGAAGCAAGGGGCCAGCGGTGTGGGCCCCGCGCGCGCAGTGCGACCGGGCGTTGTATCGCGTTGCCGTGCGCGCGGAACTCGAGCGGATCCCGGGCGTTCGCTTGCTGCAGGGAACGGTGGCGGCGCTCGACGTCAGCGGCGGCCGCGTGTGTGGCCTTCGCACGCTCGAGGGCAGGCGTTTCGCGGCCCGAAGTGTCGTGATTACGACGGGCACATTTCTGCGCGGCCGCATTCACATTGGAACGGACACTGCGCTCGGTGGCGGTCGCGCCGGCGAAGCGGCAACAACGCACCTTGCAGACCAGATTCGCGAACTTGGCCTGACGACCGCGCGCTTCAAAACGGGAACGCCACCCCGGGTTGATGGACGCACCGTCGATTTCACGAAGTGCGCTGAGCAAACGAGCGAGGCCGACGGGTTCGACTATTCGTGGTCGCACTTTTGGTCGACGCCGCGGGCGCGCCACGGAGCGACGCGGCATCCTGCGCAGCGTTCATGCTGGATTACGTGGGCGGGCGACAGCACCAAAGAAGTGGTGCACAACGCAATCGCGCGATCTGCCATGTACGGAGGCGCAATCGCCTCTCGCGGTCCACGTTATTGCCCGTCGATCGAAGACAAGATCGTGAAATTTCCGCACGCGGAGCGCCATCAAGTTTTCCTGGAACCTGAGGGGTGCGAAACGGAAGAGCTCTACATCAACGGGCTCTCGACGTCGCTGCCCGTCGAAGATCAGCTCGCGATGCTGCGCACGGTCCCCGGACTCGAACGCGCAGAAATGACCCGTGCGGGTTACGCGATCGAGTACGACTACGTGATCCCCACACAATTGTCATCGGCGCTGGGGGTGAAGCAACTGCCCGGCTTGTTTCTCGCGGGCCAGATCAATGGCACCACCGGATACGAAGAGGCGGCCGGACAAGGTGCCGTCGCGGGGTTGAACGCGGCATGTAGTGCGCTTGATCGGGCGCCAGTGCGGTTCGGGCGCGAGCAGTCATATGTCGGCGTGCTGGTTGATGATCTCGTGACGCGGGGAGTGGATGAACCGTACCGGCTGTTTACCTCGCGCGCAGAGTACCGGCTTACGATCCGCCAAGACAATGCTCTGCGACGTCTGATGCCCACGGCGACCGCGCAGGGGCTTTGGAATGATGAGGAGCGCTCGCGAGCCGATGCGCGAATTGCAGACGAAGAGGCAGCGCTGACGCTCGCTGCGAACACCAGTGCGAGGCCGCCGCAGGTGAACGCGTTACTTGAGGAACGCGGAACAGCCGTGATTCCGCACGCGCAACCGGTAGCTGAACTGGCAAAGCGAAACCAGTTGACCCTGCAGGAACTCTTTGCCGCGTGCTCGATCGGCGCTGACCTGTCCCGTGACGCGATCATGAGCGCGGATCTCGAGCTCAAGTACGCCGGGTATTTCGCACGTGAGCGCGCCGCGGCCGACCGCATTCGCGCAATGGGCGAATTTGCATTGTCGTCTGAACTTCCGTACGAAACGTTCCGCTCGCTGTCGCTCGAATCACGCCAAAAATTGTCGGCGGTGCGTCCCGCGACGTTGGCGCAGGCGGCGGGTGTTTCGGGCGTTTCCCCGTCGGATCTTCAGAACCTCATTGTCGAGATCGAGCGCCTGCGTCGTCGCGACGCAGCTGGCGCGGTCGCGTGATCGAAGAGAGTCCGCCGCGAACCGCGTCGCTGGGTCGCGGGATTCGAATCGCAAGCGTTCTCGTTCTCGCCGGCCTGAGCTTCTTTCCGATCGGCGTTTGGCTCAACACAACGTTTCAGCGCGCACTCTCATTTCAGGCCGTCGGCTGGTGGACGGGAACGGCGCTGGTCGGTTTGCTCGCGAGCGTTTTCGTGGTCGTCCTCCGCGCCGACCACCGCGCGCACACACTCGGCGCGCCTGTCCACGCGGCCATCGCGCTCTGGGAAAGACGTCCACTCGCGTGTACAACGCTCATCGCACTTACCGCGGGCGTGCTGTACTGCGTTTCAGCGTGGGTTGTGTTCGACGCGCGCCCATTACTCATCGACGAGCTCGTTCAGGTACTGCAGGCGCGCGCATTCGCAGCCGGTGACCTGTGGTTCGCCCTTGACGCACATCCTGAGTTTCGCTCGATCATGCACATGGTGGAGCAGGACGGCCGCTGGTTCGGGCAGTTCCCGCCGGGCGGCCCGGGGATGCTCGCGCTGGGCGAGTTGGTTCACGCGCCATGGCTGGTGAACCCTGTGTGCGGCGCAATCTCTGTTGCCGCTTTCGGGTCGCTGCTGCGGTGGAGCGGCGTTCGCTCAGGTGTGGCCCTTGGAGCAACAGTCGTATTTGCTTTCGCACCGTTTGTTGTATTCCAGTCGGCTAGTCACATGAATCACGTGACGTCGCTGATGTGGTTGCTCATTGCGTTGGCCGCGCTCGTTCGCGCGACGCGGACTAACAGCGCGCTCGCCGGACTGACCTGCGGTCTCGCGCTGGGGATTGCCGCAACTATTCGCCCGCTCGATGCAGCGACGTGGGCCTTTCCGGCCGCGGCGTGGCTCGCCTGGTGCGCGCTGCGACAGAACGCGTGGCGCGCGTTTCTGATGTCAGGAGTTGGTGTCGCGTTGCCGTTCGCCGCGATGATGTGGGTGAACCTGCAAACGACGGGCGGCGCGCTCACGTTCGGCTACACGGTTCTTTGGGGCGAATCCCACGGGCTTGGTTTTCACACTTCGCCGTGGGGCGAAAGTCATACCGTAGCACGGGGCGTCGCATTAACCGCTGCGTACCTCAATCGGTTGAACGAGTATCTCTTCGAACTCCCGATCCCATCATTGTTGGCGCCGTTGGGCGCCTTGGCGATGCTGCGGCGAACTACGCAGCTCGAGCGCTACATGCTTACGTCGGGCGCGCTATTGATCGCCGCGTATTTCGCGTACTGGCACGATGGTTTCTATCTCGGCCCTCGTTTCATGTATCCGTTGGCGCCGATCGCCGCGTTGTTGGTTGCGCAACTCCCTGGGCTCGTCGGTGAGCGAATCCGACTCCCGATCGCCGCGCGAAGCGTCGCCGCCGTATACGCAGCGGCAATCGCGCTTGGTGTGTGGAAGGTGTTGCCGCCGCGCGTGCAGTCGTACGCAACCGGCTTCCAGTCGATGCGGTGGGATTACGACGCTGTCGCCGCCAGTGCGGGAGCACAGGGTGCAACGATTCTCGTGCGCGAAAGCTGGGGCGCTCAGGTCATTCGCCGATTGTGGGCGCTCGGTGTGTCGCGTTCGCTGACTGAAGTGCTCTATAGAAATGTCGACACCTGCGGGCTCGACGACGCGGCGACACGTCTCGAAGCTGATGGAGTTCGCGGCGCAGAGGCCGAAGCACGGCTCCGGCCAATGCTCGCGGATTCTGCGCGCGTGGTTGGGACAACGTTCTCGCCGGATCTCACCGAGCGCGTTCTGCCGAATTCCTCGTATCCGCCGGTGTGTTTCACGCGCATCGCCGAAGACCGCGGCGGGTACACGCACTTTGAACCAGCGGTGCTTGCGCGCGACTCGACCACGCGGTGGATTCGCGACCTGCACGCGCGCGACACGCTCGTCGTGCGCCTTGCCGAAGGGCGACCCGTGTGGCTTTTGCGCCGGGACGCGGCCGATACGGCGGGAACACTGAAGCTGGTACGGATTGACGGCGATTCACTTCGCGCAGCATGGTACGGAAATACCGCGCCGACGCCGGCCGCGGTGCGGCGCTAATCTCTCCTCGGCACATATTATGATCACAATGATACTAAATCGCTTTGCACTCTCGACGCTGGTTGCCGTCGGAGTCGTCGCGGTACCGCGAACCACGCGCGCCCAGGCTGAGAACCCGGTTCCGCAGCTGACGGCTCGAGGACAGGGCGATGTGGAGATCACGCCCGATCGCGCAGAAGTCGTGTGGCAGGTCATAACCCGGGCCCCGACTGCGGCGCGAGCCAGCGAAGCGAACGCCACGACAATCCGCGCTGTTCTGGACACGCTCCGTCGAGGATTTGGGCTCACCGACCGAGATCTAGGCACGGCCGGCTACAACCTGAGCCCGCAGATGACGTACTCGAGCGACGGGAAACCTCCGCAGCTCGTCGGCTATGTCGCCACAAATTCAGTACGTCTCAAGAGCGACCAGCTTGCGAGGCTTGGCGCGATGCTCGACGCCGCGATCACCAAAGGAGCGACGAGCGTCGGCGGGCTGACGTTCTACGCGTCCAGCAGCGACGAGGCTCGACGACGCGCTTTGGCGATCGCGGTTGATCGCGCGCGACGCGATGCCGAAGCGATGGCCCGGGCTGCTGGCGGTCGACTGGGACAACTCCTCGAAATCACGTCCGAGTTCGCGGGAGAGCTGCGGCCTTCTGCAATGGGAGAGACGGCGATGATGCGCGCGGTACCTGAGACGCCGGTTCAGCCGAGCGAGATCAAAGTGACTGCGTCGGTTACAGGGCGGTGGCGGTTCATTCCAGGCTCCGAGTAATCCGGGTAGTACTCCAGCGCTGGCACCTTCGACCACTGCTCCCGAGTTAACGGGCGCGAAGCGCTCGCGTGTTTCACGTGGAACATTGCCCAGCCCGCCGGTATATTCGCGGCGTCAGCAACCTTCCCCGTACACACTGAACCGAGCCTTACTTGGCACGGGTAATCGCGATTGCGAATCAAAAGGGCGGCGTCGGCAAGACGACTACAGCCCTGAACTTGGCCGCCTCCCTGGCAGCGGCTGAAAAACGCACGCTGCTGATTGATGGCGATCCGCAGGGCAACGCAACCTCAGGAATTGGGCTGGGAAAGGGGACGTTTAGCTCAACCGTCTACGAGGTGCTCCTAGGCGCGATTTCAATGCGGGAGGCGACGTTGCGGGCGGTCCAGTTCGACAGGCTCGACGTTGTCCCCGCGACGCCGGACCTCGCCGGCGCCGAGGTTGAGCTGGTTTCGATGGACAATAGAGAGCGGCGGCTGGTCGACCCCCTCGCCGGCGTGCGTGCAGAGTACGACTACGTCTTGATCGACTGCCCACCGTCGTTGGGGCTCATTACGGTGAACATGCTCGCGGCCGCCGACTCGCTTCTTATTCCGGTTCAGTGCGAGTACTACGCACTCGAAGGACTTTCTCAGCTGCTGAGCACGGTCCATTTGGTCCAGCAATCCGTTAACCCATCGCTCACGATCGACGGGGTCTTGCTCACGATGTATGACGCGCGCCTGAACTTGTCGCGTCAGGTAGCGGCCGACGCTCGGGAGTACTTCGGCGCGAAGGTGTTTTCCAGTGTGATTCCGCGAAACATTCGCTTGGCGGAGGCCCCGTCATTCGGGAAGCCGATCATTGTCTACGACGTCGCCTCTGCGGGCGCGCAGGCGTACGTCGCAGTCGCTCGCGAGCTGATGGAGCGAAACAAGAACGGAGATCATTCTAAGTGATTGCTACATAAACACTTACGCTACTATGACAGGACAACAATCGACTCGACTTGGGCGCGGACTCCTCGCGCTCCTCGATGCAAAGGGAGCCGCAGAACCAACAGTGCGTGCACCCGGCGCGGGGCTTACATCACTCTCCATCGGACAGATTCGGCCGAACCCGTTCCAGCCGCGAAAGGAATTCCGGCCCGAGGACCTCGCCGACCTCGAGACAAGCCTGCGCACGAGCGGCCTGCTCCAGCCAATCAGCGTGCGGCCCGCGCCCGGTGGAACCGGCTACGAGTTGATCGCCGGTGAACGGCGACTACGAGCGGCGCAGCGAATTGGCTGGACAGAAATACCCGCTGTCGTTCGCGAAGTCGACGACCGCACACTGCTTTCGCTGGCGCTCGTTGAGAATCTGCAGCGCACGGATCTGAATCCGATCGAAGAGGCGGAAGGGTATCAGCGGCTTGTGACGGACTTTGCCCTCACGCAACAGGAAGTTGCCGACGCGGTCGGGAAGGATCGATCGACCGTCGCGAACTTTCTGCGATTGCTCGCATTGCCGGCGTCTGTGCGTCGCCTGGTCTGGGATGGAACGATTTCGGTCGGCCACGCGCGCGCGCTGCTCGCGCTTGGCGACGAAGCGCAAATGGCGGCGCTCGCCAAGGAAATTGTGACTGAGGGTCTCTCAGTTCGTGACGTAGAGCGCAGAGCGAGAGAGCGCGCGCCTTCGCGCTCGCGCACGTCCGTTACCAGACGCTCGGACAACAAGTCACCTGAAGCACGGCGGATCGAGGATCAGCTGCGCAAGCGACTTCAAACGGACGCGCGTGTAGTTGCGTCAGGCGGCGGCCGCGGCGAATTGCGACTTCCGTTTTACTCAGCTGACGATTTGGAGCGACTCCTCGATCTGATCGTCGGCCCTGGCCGGGACACAGTGTGATGGGCTCTCGCGCATCCGACTCCGAAAGTGGTGAAATGCCGGGTCGAGGCGGCGGCGCGTTGTATGTGCATTTGCAGTCTGCAAATGGCGTTGAGCATCGGACAATTGTGGTGTCAGCTCGTCGCGCGCGCATACTGCGAGCGATGTGGTCTGTGTGGGGGTTGGCGCTTGTGCTCGCGCTCGGCGGTTCGTGGATTTACTTCGCATTTCAGAGCACACGCGTTCCGTGGCTGACTAGTCGGATTGCGGTGCTGGAAGCAGATCGGTTTCGCCTCGATACTCTTCAGTCGAGGTTGCAGAATCTTCAGTTGCGGTACGATCAAGTAACGCGAATGCTCGGCGCCGCACGCGACACGGTTGATTCGATCGGGCCGGGCAAGCAACCGTAAGGAGGGTGTGTCATGGCGATGTTCGCGAAAGAAGGAAAACCACCAACCGAAGCGCGCGCAGCTACGACTGACGCGTCGCTCACGATCATTGCTGCGGGCGTTCACCTTGTCGGCGATCTCGAAGGACCTGGCCTCATCAAGGTTGATGGGCGCGTGGAAGGTTCGATTAGCGGCGCGCGACAGGTCATCCTCGGTCGCGACGCGAACGTCCAGGGTAACGTGCACGCGGCCGAAGTGGTGGTGGCGGGTGCAATCGACGGATCAGTGCTCGCCACCGACCGCGTAGAGGTTCAAGGCAGCGCAGTTGTGAACGGGGACGTTCACACCAGAGTTATCGTGGTGCACGAGGGAGCGAAGGTAAACGGCACGGTGCGCATGGGGTCCGTGGCGGCACCGGAAGTCTCGGAGCGACCGTCGGTGCAGGTCATGCGCTAGGTTGTCCGGATATCCACACGTTTATCCAGATAAGCTCCAGGTAAAGAGCCACAGTTGTAAGTCACTGCGATAAAAACAGTTATGAATTCGCTGGCGAAAGCCTGTACAGCAGCAGCGGTACTTATCAACACGTTCGCTGCTTGCGGAAAACCCGCGGGTAGGAGCGACGCTGAGTTTCGCGTTGCCCTGCTCACGCCTGGACCGATCTCCGACCAGGCCTGGAATGGCGGGGCTTACGAAGGGCTACTCCAGATCCGGGATTCGCTCGGCGCGAAAGTCAGCCACATACAAGCTGCCGGGCCTGGCGAAATCGACGAAAGCCTGCTCGAGTACGGCGCGCAGGGTTACAACCTCGTGATTGGGCATGGCTATGAGTTTCAGGATCCCGCGGAGCGCGCAGCACCGCGATATCCGAAAACCGTGTACGTATCGACGAGCGGAGACCGCGCTGCGGGTAACGCCGTTGGACTTCAGTTCGCGTTCGAGGAGGGCTCGTATGTCGCCGGTATGATCGCCGGCGCTACGACGCGTTCGAATCTGGTTGGGTGCATTGGCGGGACCGAGCTGCCGACTGTCAAGCAATCGTTCGATGCGTTTGCGGAGGGCGTGAAGCGAGTGAATCCCCGCGCGCGCGTTGTGACGTCGTACGTCGGCAACTGGGACGACGTAAGCGCCGCGAAAGAACACGCACTGGCGCAGATCGGCCGCGGAGTCGATGTGATTTTTGGCAACGCCGACGCTGCGGGGCTTGGCGTGTTTCAAGCCGCGCGTGAAACCAAGCGGGCGCGTGTCATTGGCGCGAACAAAGATCAGGCGCCGGTCGCTCCCGACGTGGTGATCGGAAGCGTCGTGATCGATTTGCCACTCGCATTTCTGAAAGTGGCGCGCGAAGTGCAGAGTGGTGCTTTCACGTCGCGCGTGATTTCGTTCGACACCAAGAGTGATGTGGTGCGATGGGTGTACAATCCCGCGCTACGGGACAGCGTTCCGACTCTCGCGCGAGCGCAAGTTGATTCGGTCGTTGCGCAGTTGCGCGCAGGAACGTTCGTCCGCACCGGTGCGCCCGCGCGCACGCCGTGAGCAAACAGCCGCTCGCTGAGCTCACCGGGCACCTCGATCGTCTCCTTCGCGTCGCCGAAACACCGGACTACCCGCCCGCGCTGAACGGGCTTCAACTCGCAAACAGCGGCACGGTGCGACGCGTCGCCGCAGCGGTGGATGCATCGCTGCGGACGATCGACGGCGCGATCGCCGCCGGCGCTGACTTGCTGCTGGTGCATCACGGTCTTTTTTGGGCGGGTGCGCAGCGCGTCGATGGTGTGCAGTACCAGCGACTGCACCGGCTGTTCACGCACGACGTCGCGGTGTACTCCGCGCATTTGCCGCTCGATGTGCATCCCGTCCACGGCAACTCGCGCTTACTCGCGATTGAACTTGGCCTCGTGCCGACGGACGGCTTTGCGATGTTCGAAGGAGTTTTCTGCGGTGTCCGCGGCGAATCGACGGTGCGCACGAACGCACTGCACGACCGGCTACGCACCTTCGCTCGCTCGCACGGAGGCGACGCAATTGCGACCCCGTTTCCACCGGAGCGTGAAACGCGACGGTGGGCGATCTGCAGCGGTGCAGGCGCGAGCCGCGAGACACTCCACGAGGCCGCTGCATTTGGAGTTGATACGCTGATTGTCGGAGAAGGACCGCACTGGACCGCGGTCGACGCAATTGACGCTGGCCTCGTCGTGATGTACGCCGGACACTACGCGACCGAAACGCTCGGCGTCTGCTCTCTCGCAGCACACATCGAGCGCGAGTTCGGCGTACCGTGGGCGTTCATCGCGGCACCCACAGGTCTCTGATGCGCGACACCGCGCCGGCAATTGTTCTGCGCGGAATCACCAAACGGTTCGGTGCCGTCGCTGCACTCGCGGGCGCGGACGTCGTCGTCGAGCGCGGTACGGTGCATGCGTTGCTCGGTGAGAACGGCGCCGGAAAAACCACGCTGATGCGCATAGCGTTTGGCTTGGTGGCGCCGGACGAAGGCACCATCGAACGGAATGGCCGCGCGCTGCGCTTGCGAACGCCGTTGGATGCCATCGCCGCGGGGATCGGGATGGTGCACCAGCACTTCTCGCTGGTGCCCGCGATGACCGTGGCGGAAAACATTGCGCTGGGTGGGCGCGGAGCATTCTCAACGCGCGACGCGGTCGAACGCGTTCGTCGCGCATCGGTCGCAGCCGGGCTGGACGTCGATCCGACGGCACTTGCCGCGGATCTATCGGTCTCCATGCAACAGCGTGTCGAAATCCTCAAGGCATTCGCACACGGTGCGACGCTGCTCATTCTTGATGAACCGACCGCAGTGCTGCCGCCGCGCGACGCGCGCGCGCTGCTCTCACAACTGCGTGACTTCGCACGCGCAGGCGGCGCCGTCGTGCTGATCACACACAAGTTGCGCGAAGCGCTCAGCGCCGCAGACGACGTCACCGTGCTGCGTCGGGGTGCGACGGTGTTTCACGCGCGCGTCACCGACGCAACGGAGGACCGGCTCGTCGAGGCGCTGGTCGGCGCGAGGGCGGCGCCGGTGCAGTCAACGCACGGAACGCCGCGCGGAGCGCCGGTGCTGCGCGCGGAGGGTGTCGGTGTCGAAATAGACGGCGTGGTGCGATTGACCGAGGCAAGCGTCTCTGCGCACAGCGGTGAGATCGTTGGCATTGCAAGCGTCGAGGGAAATGGTGAACGCGAACTGCTCCGCGTGCTGGTTGGCACTCAGCCCATCGCGCGCGGCAGCGTCGAGCGGCCTGCGCGCGTTGCGTTCATCCCCGAGGACCGGCACCGCGACGCGCTCGTGGATGAGTTCTCACTCACCGAGAACCTGGCGCTTGGCGACGCCGCGCGTCGGCGCGGACGCATGGCGTGGCGCTCGCTTGGTGCTGAGGCACAACGTGTGATGAGCGCGTTCGACGTGCGCGCGAGCGCTCCGTCGGTGCTGGCTGCAACGCTGTCAGGCGGCAATCAGCAACGCTTCGTGATCGGACGCGCGTTGCGAGACGAACCGCAGGCGATCGTCGCAGAGAATCCATCGCGCGGTCTCGACGTTCGCGCGACGGCTTTCGTTCACGACGCGCTGCGCGCGGCGCGTAACCGGGGTAGCGCGGTGGTGGTGTACAGCAGCGATATCGACGAATTGGTGGAGTTGTGCGACCGCGTGATCGTTTGTTTCGCGGGTCGCGTGCGCGAAGTGCCCGCAACAGCAGCGGCGATCGGACAGGCGCTCGTCGGCGCTGCGTCGTGAACTACACGCTTGCGCGCAACGCAACGGCGGCGGCGGTCGTCGTCTGCGGAACCCTCGCGCTGCTCGCTGCGATCGTCGCGGTCGCAGGGTACGCACCGGGCCCTGCACTCGAAGCGCTGTGGCGTGGTTCGTTTGGCTCGTGGTACTCCTTCACGTCCGCCACTCTGGTCCGCGCTACACCGCTGATCATCGTCGGAATTGCAACGACGCTCGCGTTCAGGGCCGGCGTGTTCAACATCGGCGGCGAGGGGCAGCTCCTGGTTGGCGCGTCGCTCGCTGCTTTCGTCGTGCTTGGCGTGCCTGCGGGTGCGTGGTCCGTTCCGCTCGGCCTTGGCGCCGGCGCAATCGGTGGAGCAGTGTGGGCGGCAATTCCCGCGGTGATGCGGCACCGGTTTGGCGTGTTGGAAGTGATCACGACGCTCATGCTGAATGCGGTTGCAATTCAGCTGGTTGGGTGGCTCGTGCACGGACCGCTGCAAGAGCCAACGCACGTGTATCCGCAGTCCGCCACGATCGCGTCACCCGCGCAACTGCCGATCATTGCGTCTGGAACGCGAATGCACGCAGGCGTTGCACTCGCGCTGCTGCTTGCCGCCGGCGCGTGGTGGTTCGCCACGCAGACGGCTGCGGGATTTCGCTGGCGGGCGGTGGGAGCTAATCCGCACGCGGCTGCGGTTACTGGGCGCATCGATGTCGCGCGTACCGTGTTCATCGTGTTCGTTGCAAGCGGCGCGTTAGCAGGACTCGCCGGCGCCGTCGAGGTACAAGGCGTCGCGCTGGCGCTCTACGAATCGCTGTCGCCGGGCTACGGCTACACCGCCATTGCCGTGGCGCTCCTTGCACGACTCGATCCGCGCGCTGTTGTGCCGAGCGCGTTGTTGTTCGCGGCGCTGGAAGCCGGCGCCGGCGCTATGCAACGCGACGCAGGCGTACCCTCGGTCCTCGTGAAAATTGTAGAAGCCGCACTCATCCTGGTGGTGCTTGCATTCGACGCGCGCCAGCGCCGGCGCCTCGCCGTAGCAGTCGTCGCATGATGGAGGCCCTGACGCTGTTCCTGGAGGCGACGGCGCGGACCGCGGTGCCACTCGCGTTCGCGGCACTTGGCGAGTGCGTTGCGGAACGCGGAGGTGTGATCAATCTCGGCGTTGAGGGCGCGATCATCGGTGGCGCGTTCGGGTCGCTGATCGGCGCGTCGTGGTTTGGGCTCGCTGGCGGTGTGATCGCAGCGGCAGTGTGCGGAGGAATCATTGGCGCGCTCTTCGCAGTGTTCGTCGTCCGCCTGCGCGCCAATCAGATAATCGCGGGCACTGCGATGACGTTGCTCGCACTCGGTCTCACAGGAACGCTCTACCGCGCGTCGTACGGAACGACGGGCGCGGCGCTCGACATTCCGACGTTGCCGGTGATCTCCATTCCCGTGCTGTCGGACATTCCGATTGTTGGACGAGCAGCGTTCGCGCAGCCGATCACGACCTATTTGCTCGTTGTCCTTGTGGCCCTCACGGCGTGGTGGCTTCATCGAACGCACGCAGGCCTCGCGCTTCGCGCGTGCGGCGAAGCACCGATCGCAGCTCGTGCCGCCGGAGTGCGGGTGCAGCGACTTCGCGCGGGCGCGCTGGTATACGCCGGCGTTACCGCGGGCCTCGGCGGCGGCGTGCTTGTGCTTGCGCAAACCGGAACGTTCGCCGAGGGAATGTCGGCTGGTCGCGGGTTCGTCGCGATTGCCATTGTCGTGCTTGGCCGCTGGAGTCCGGTGGGCACCGTGCTCGCTGCGTGCCTATTCGGCGCGGCGAGCGCGCTGCAGGTCTTTTTCCAGGCGTCGGGCGCAAACGCGCCTTACCAGCTGTTTCTAGCGCTCCCCTATTTGCTCACCCTCTTAGCGCTGGCCGGGTTCGCCGGGCGCACCCGCTCGCCTGCGGCGCTGGGGTTGGCGCTCGATGATTGAGGCATCGGCGGCGGTAAGAACGCGCCTCCCAAATCCCAATGCCACGCATCGCGTCGCTCGCCCGTAAGTGGATCCTTGAGCGGCTTGAATTGCAGGCGCGTTTCGGCAAGTCCAACGCGACGCCCATACTCGAGCAACAGTTCACGATCGCTGGAGACCAAGTGCGCCATCGGTCGGCCGTACCAGACGTGTCGATGCATCCACAGACCGCCGGACATCGCGTGGATCATGCCATCGCGCCGCCGCGCGAACTCACGCCACGGCGGGGACGCCACGTTAGCTGATTCGAACTACTGGCAGGTAACGATGCCTTCGACGGTCGCGGGCGGAGCCGGCGCCACGTTTCCGTTGAACAGGGCGCAGGTCAACGGGAACGACGTCGGGTGAGTGGCCTGTGCGGCCCAACCAAACGCCGTCGCGGCCGTAATGTTGACCGTCACGCCAGGCGACGTCTTGTAGCCGAGCAACGTCTGGTTGGTCGTGTACATGCCGGTCTCGAAGAGATAGGCCTCCTGCGCGGTCGCGAGATTGTGCAGGTCCGACTTCATGGACGCGGCAGCGGCCTTGCCCTTCGTATTCTGAAATCGCGGAACGGCGATCGCGGCAAGAATGCCGATGATCACGACCACGATCAACAACTCAATGAGTGTGAAACCCTTGCGGCGTTCCATGCTTGTATCCGGGAACGGGTCCGTAATCTGCATCACACGTACACAGAGACCACACCGTGACGATCTCTGCCGATCCAGTGACAGAAGCAATGCCGGGGCCCAACTTCGCCGTCTACGCGCAACCCATTACACAGGAAGAACTTAGACTGCGGGCTTCGACGCCCCGTTCAACCGTTCTTGCATTTCGATTCGCCTGAATTGTCGCACTCCGCAACTCGGGCGCAAGTGGGCCGGAGCACAATGCTATCCGTGCGCCTTTGCCTCGACCCAGTTGTTTCCAACACCGATATCGACGATCAAAGGAACGCTGAGGTCAGCAGCCGACGTCATCGCATTTACGACGACGGGCTGCAGTGCAGGCAATTCCTCCCGTGCAACTTCGAACACGAGCTCGTCATGCACCTGAAGAAGCATCGCGCTCTGCATTCGTTGCGTGCGCATGCTGTCGGCGATCAACAACATCGCGCGCTTGATGAGATCGGCTGCTGAGCCCTGAATTGGAGAGTTCTGCGCGACGCGTTCGCCGAAAGCGCGAATGTTGAAATTGCGATCGCGCAATTCCGGGATGTAGCGGCGCCGGCCAAAGATTGTTTCGGTGTACCCTCGCTCGCGCGCCGTGGCCACGCACTCGTCGAGAAAGCGGCGAACACCCGCGAATCGTTCGAAGTACGTGTCAATGAACGCGCGCGCTTCGTCACCGCTGATACGCAGTTGTCGCGAGAGCGAGAACGGCCCCTGCCCATAGATCGTCGCGAAGTTGATCGTTTTTGCGCGCGCGCGCATCTCCGGCACCACCGCGTCAATTGCTACACCGAAGATGACGGCGGCTGTTTGCCGGTGAATGTCACCGCCCGCGCGAAACGCTGACACGAATGCGGGATCCTGTGACAAGTGTGCGAGCAGTCGCAGCTCGATTTGCGAATAGTCTGCAGTCAGAAACGTCCAGCCAGCGCGCGGAACAAACCCACGTCGAATGTCGCGTCCGACCTCTGTGCGAATCGGAATGTTCTGCAGGTTCGGATCGCTCGACGACAAGCGCCCGGTCGCCGCCACGGTTTGCGAATACGATGTGTGCAAGCGCTGCGTGCGCGGGTTTACGAGCGTTGGCAGCGTGTCGATGTACGTACTCTCGAGCTTTGCCAGTTCGCGGAAGTCCATCAGCAGCACGGGCAGCGTGTGTCCCTCGTCGGCCAGTTCCTGCAGCACCGTTGCGTCGGTGCTCGGACCCGTTGCAGTCCGCTTCTTAACGGGAAGTCCGAGCTTGTCGAACAGGATTTCGCGGAGTTCGTTGTTCGACTGAATGTTGAATTGCTGTCCCGCTTCCGCCCAGATGCGCTGTTCGACTTTCTCGCGTTCGGATCGGAACCGTGCTTTGAGGGACGCAAACCACTCGAGGTCGATTGCGACGCCCGTCCATTCCATCTCCGCCAAAACGTCGAGGAGTGGAAGCTCGAGCTCGCGTAACAATGCGTCGAGTCGATGTTCCACAAGCTGCGGTGAGAGCAGCGCGTGCAGTCGGTGCACGTAGTCGACGTTGCCGCATGCGTAGTCACGGGCCGCTTCAACGCCGGCCTCTGCGAACGAGATTTGCGACTTGCCTTTGCCGCACAGCTGCTCGTGCGACATCAGCGTGTGGTGCAGCATCTCGAACGCAAGCGCATCAAGCGCGTGCGAGCGCCGGCCCGGATCGACGAGGTAACTCGCAAGCATGGTGTCAAACGAGATGCCACGCACATTCACGCCGGCGCGACGCAATACCAGAACATCGTGCTTTGCGTTGTGCGCCGTCTTTGACACGCTCGCGTCTTCAAAAAGTTCGACGAGCACGCGCAGCGAGGCATCGTTGAGCGGCGGCAGATTCGTCACCACAACTTCGTCGGTACCGAGCGCGAGCGTTTTCTGTGCGCCCGGTGCGCGGTGCGCGAGCGGGAGATAGAACGCTTCTCCGGGGCGTAGCGCGATCGCCAACGAAACAAGGTTCGCGCGCAACGGGCCCGCGACGATCGGTGCGCCCGGCTCTGGTTCCGTACCAACGGAGAACGCGAAACTGCCAGTGTCACGCACGCGTTGCACGAGCGTCGCAATGCCGGCCACCGAGTCGATCACTCGATAGTCGACCGGTACTTCCGAAACGACCGCGACCGGTTGCTTGGTGACTTCGCCAAGCGGACGGGCGAGCGAGAAGAACTCGAGCTCCACGTAGAGCGCGCGCAGCGCAGCGACATCGGGCGACTGCAGCGCGAGCGCGTTGAGATCGAGATCGACACCGAGGTCGTCGCGCACCGTGACGAGCGATTTCGACATCGTAGCGTCTGCGGCGTGTTGTTCGAGTGCTGTGCGCGCGCGCGGCGGCGTGACGTCGGCAACGTGCGCGAGCAAATCTTCGATCGTTCCCCACCGCGCGATCAACTCGCGCGCGCCCTTGTCACCGATGCCCTTGACGCCCGGCACGTTGTCGGATGAATCGCCAACGAGCGCGAGATAGTCAGGCACGCGCTCCGGTGGCACGCCGAGTCGCTCGACGACTCCAGCTTCGTCGTACCACTTTTCAGTCGTGGCCCCCGGCTTCCCGTAGTAGGGATTGAGCACGCGAATCCCCGCGCCGACCAGTTGTAGCAGGTCTTTGTCCGGCGAAACGACCACCACGTCCACGTCGGCGTGGTGCGCTTTTCGCGCGAGCGTCGCGATGACGTCGTCAGCTTCAAAGCCCGGGAGCCGGAGCAGTGGGATTTGATGCGCCTGGAGCAGCGCGCCAACACGTTCCACGCCGCGATCGAAGTCGGCCTTCTGTTCCGGTTCGAGCGCGACGCGTGTGGCTTTGTACTCAGCGAATGTGACGTCGCGATTGGACAGCCCCGCATCGTGCACCCAGCCGAGGTAGTCCGGGGCATGTGATCGCCGGAGGCGATCGATGAAGTTGGCGATGCCCCACGGAATCGATGTGTTCTCGCCGCGCTTTGTCGTCATCGGCTTCGCACCCACCGCGTGAAATGCGCGGTACACCAGTGCGTAGCCGTCGACAAGAAACAACCGTTTTCGCGTGGGAGCGCTCATTTCGGGAAACTTGCGCGCGGCGCGAGCCGCCGGAAGCGCGGTTCAAAAGCCGACGCGCGACCGCACCATCAGTGCGGTCGCGCGTCGTGTGCATCCGTGCCTGCAGGTCAGGACGGCAGCACGTTCACATGATCAGCGGCCAATCCGTTTGAACCCGTCGGTTTGACTTCAAACTCGACCGACTGCCCTTCGATGAGCGTCTTGAACCCTTCCATTTCGATGGACGAGAAGTGCACGAACACATCATCGCCGCTTTCTTGCGCGATGAAGCCGTAGCCTTTCGCGTCGTTGAACCATTTGACCCTGCCCTTGGCCATCGGTGTCGCCTCCTGAAAGAGCTTTCTCCGCCGGCGACGGCGGGTGCGCGCGTATCAACGAAATGCGATGGTCTGGCCGGTCTGTCAATAGTGGGGCCCGCTGCCCCCGGCGGTGCGGCGCGATGCCAGCGCCCTGACCTGAGCGAGCGACGCCGGCGTGAGGCGCCACTGATTGGCGGACGTGCTGATGAACTCGACGACGAGGTTCATTCCCAAATACTGCCACAGGATGGAGCGACCCCGCTGGCGCACATCGCTCATGGGCGGATCTATCACCCCGTCGGGTTCACCCATCAGCAGAAACACCATGCCACGGTCCGTGCGCCACCCGGGACGATCCTCGCGGAATTCCTGATTCGCGCGACGGAGTCTCGTCATGTACGTCTGCAGTCCTTCGTTCACCGGTGTGCTCGGGATCGTGTCTGTGTCGCGAATGAACGCGGCCCACGCAGCTTCGCGGCCGAACGGCGATGCCTTCGCCAGTACGTCGAGCTGCTGCGGCGACGCGAAATACTGGAGATACGACACGACGTCGGCGTGCGTGGCGACCGGGATCTCGTCAGCGAGTGCCACAAACACGGTTGTGCGCGTCGCGTCGGAGTCCCCGATGGGCGAAGCAGTGATAGTTGCGACGCCTGGCGTCAGCCGACGCACCGGAACGCGCGTGACGCCGGCAGCGACCCCTGTGCCGGTCATCGGAACAGTATCGACCCAGACGGCAGTCCCGTCGACGAGCGCCGAAACCTCCATCGGCCGTGGCGACGACGACGAATACGACTCGACGTACACCATCAGGACGGAATCGCGACCGTATACAGCCGCGCCGCGTGGATTCACGAGGACGCGCGCGACGGAATCGCGACTCGCCCGGAGCGCGCCGTCGTAGACCGGGATCGGCGCCGTCATACCGCCGTCCGAAAACGATGGCACGCGCACTGCAGTTTCTGTTGTCCCTGTCTTTCCACTCCCGTCGTCCCGAACCGAAACGCTGAGGGTGTACTCGCCGGGCGCTACCGTGATCGCTTGCTGGAAAATGACACTCTCGTCGAGGCGACTGGCTTCGCGTATCGTCGCCACGCGAACCGGCTCGCTCGCGGCGAGCGTCGCGACCAACGCGCCTCCTCGCCGCAAAACCAGCGTGACCGAATAGTCTGCCCGGTTACCCTCGCCCTCGCGGCGAAAGGTCAACGCGTCAGTCGCGATTCCCAGGCCAACGAGCGCCACAACGGAGTCGGCCGTTTTTCCGGCGAGAAAGCGCACGGAGCCGGCGAAAGGCATAGGTGCGCCATGCGCGATCAGACCCGATCCGCGGAGTAAATCGAGCGCGTCGTTTGGTGGGGTCGGGGTGGCGACCCGCGGCGGGGTGGCCGCACCGGTCGTGGGCTCGGGGCCGGTCGTTGGACGCGACCCGAGCTGTACGCCACCACAACCGATGAGGACCAACAGCGCGATCGCCGCCGTCAAGGCACGCTCGCGCGGTCCAAGTACGAAAGAGGACGTCACGCTGCAGTCTGCTACCCCAGACGGGTTCACCTGATCGCGCTTGTAGTGCCCACGTTCCATCGTTAGTATCGCGCCGTGTCGCGAGAGTCGCTTTTGGGTAGCGAGGTCGCAGGGTACACGCTCCAATCGCTGGTTGGCGAGGGGGGTACCGCGACCGTCTACCGTGCTCAACATCCTGCACACGGCGTTGTCGCCGTCAAGGTGCTTCGCGAGCGGCTGCGACAGGACAAGACTGCAGTCACTCGGTTTCTGCGTGAAGCGCAGTTCGGAACTCGCGTCACGCACCCGAACGTGGTGCGCACGATCGAGATCGGTGAGGCCAAGCCGGGCCTGCACTTTCTCGCGATCGAATGGGCGACGGGTGAGATCCTCGAGAAGTACGCCAAGCGCCGCGCGCCGCTCCCGCCAGACGAAGTAGTTGCCATCGTCAAACAGATCGCCGACGCGGTGGCCGCTGCGCACGCGGTTGGCATCGTGCACCGCGACCTTAAGCCGGAAAACCTGATGTACGACCCGGAATCGCGCAACGTCAAGTTGCTCGACTTCGGGATTGCCGCATCGACCGACGCCACCGCCGACGAGCGGCTCACGCGCGCCGGGTTTTTTGTCGGCACGCTGATGTACGTCGCGCCAGAGGCGCTCAGTGGCGAAATGGTGGGTCCCGCCGCGGACCAGTACAGCCTCGCGACCATTGCCTACTACTTGTTGGCAGGCGCTCTGCCCTACACCGCGCGTAACCCGCGCGAAATGTTCACGCAACTGTTGTCGCAGCCGCCGATTCCGCTGAACAAAGCAAAACCGAATCTCAAGTTTTCGGACGCGATGGAATCGGTCATCATGAAAGCGCTGAGCAAAGCGCCCGGTGACCGCTATCCCGATGTGCGCGCGTTCGCGCAGGCGCTCGAAGCGGCGCTCACCGCGGCGCCACAGGAGACTGGTGGCCTCGTGTCGAAGCTGAAGGGTTTGTTCGGCGGGCGCGCCTAGCGTCGTCGCCTATACCGGCGCCGCGAGGTCGCGCGGATCGACCGGCAACCACAGTGTAAACGTCGAGCCTTTTGCAGGAACGCTCTCGAGTGTGAGATCGCCGCCGAGTAGCTGGGCGAGGCGACGCGAAATCGAGAGTCCGAGTCCGGTGCCGCGGCGCATCGAATCGCCTCGCGGCCCCGCGTTGACCTGCTCGAATTCATCGAACACGCGCTCCTGGTCCTCCGGCGCGATGCCCACTCCGGTGTCGTGCACAGAGAGCGCGATCCACACACCATGCGCTGCGGGCAATCTGGATGGTAGCGTCGAACGATCCGCTGCCGAGCGCGACGCGTCGAAGAGTTTCGCGCGCACGGCGACCGTGCCCTGCGGCGTGTACTTGATAGCGTTGCCGAGCAAGTTGACCAGGATTTGCCGAAGGTGCGTCGGATCTGTTCGCACACGAGGCAGCGTCGCACCGACGCCGAGCGACAGCGACAGCGATTTCGCGGTCACGAGTGGCTCCATTTCACTCGCCACGTCGAGCACAAACAGGCGCAACGCAACAGGCTCAGCGTGCACTTCCATGCGCGCGGCGGCGAGCTTCGACAAATCGAGAATGTCGTCGACCAGCTCGCGCAAATGGTTGGCGCTGGCTTCGATGCGTTCGACCGGACCCGCCTGTCGCGCGCCGAGTTCGCCGTACGCACCTTCGCGCAACATTTCGACAAAGCCGACGATTGCGGCGAGCGGCGTTCTCAGCTCATGCGACACGTTGGCAAGAAACTCGCCCTTCGCGCGATTCGCGCGCGCCAGCTCGGACGCAAGTTGCTCGAGCATGGCAGTCCGCTCTGCAAGGAAACGCGCTTGCCGCCGCGCCTCGAGCCGCTCCATGACCAACGCAGACAAGGCGAGCACCGCGAGTAACCAGATGGCAGCCACCACGCCGGTGTGCGCACCGCGGCCGGACGCGAACAGGCCGAACGCCGTCGCCCCCACGATCGCGACGACAAAGCCGACGGACCTGCGGCGCAGCGCGCCGCGCGTTGACGTCGTGCGCATCAGGCGGGCAGCTTTCGCTCGGTGACAGACCTCGAACAGCTGATTGCGTTACTCGCGGCGCAAAGCGTCAAGCGCGGAGACTTCGTCTTGTCGTCCGGCCGTCGTTCCGATTTGTACGTCGATGCACGGATGACGACCATGCACCCGCGCGGCCTTGCGCTCATCGGCCCGCTCGGATTGGCCGCGATGTCCGCTGCCGGCTGGGACGCCGAAAGCGTTGGTGGGTTGACGCTGGGCGCCGATCCGATCGCATACGCTATCGCGTACGCCTCCGCGATCGCTGGACGACCCATTCGCGCGTTCACGGTCCGGAAGGAAGCGAAAACACACGGAACGGGCAAGCGCATCGAAGGCCCATTTCAGTCAGGCGATCGCGTTGTGGTGATCGAAGACTCCGTGACGAGCGGCGCGTCGGCGCTCAACGCCGTTGCCGCGGTGCGCGCGCAAGGGGGCCGCGTGCTTGGCGTGCTCGCGCTTGTCGACCGCGAAGAGGGCGGCCGCAAGGCGATCGAGGCTGAAGGAGTTTCGCTTCAGACTCTGGTTACACGCGCACAATTATTGGCGCACAGCTAGCAGCCCGCGCTAGGAGCCCGGCGCAAGCGGGTGCAATTCGGAGAAGCGGGCGCGATACGGCGCGATGAGTTCTGCACGAAACCGCTCGAGCATGCCCTCGCCGTCGTAGCGGTTGCGGAACGCCTTCGCGGACATCCCCAGCAGCAGACGGACGTGGCGTCCGAAGCTCTGTGGCGATGAGTATTCGAGCTGGTTCGCGATGACGGCGATCGAAACGCCCGGATTCTCGAAGAGCTTTGCGGCGCGCATCAGGCGCACGTAGGCGAGGTACCGTTTCGGCGTCGGGAAACCGAGGCGCATGAACCTGCTCACGAGTGTGCTGGGTTGAACGTCGAGGCGACGGCATAGGTCGCGAACCGTCGCGATGCTGCGCGCTTCGCGGAGCAGTGTTTCGAAAAACAGCCAGCAGTCATCCGTCACACCGGCGAGATCGACAGCAAGCCGCGCAAGCGCGAGTCGCTCGATCTCACCTATTGCTTCGTTGCGCAGCACCTCGCGGAGTTCGGTCCATCCATTCGATGTGCGCACGTCGACCAACGTGCGCACGCCGCTGCGACCGAGCGCGAGCACCGTTTGCGCGGCCGCTGTTTCGCTCGAGGTGAGCAGCGCGACCGCCGGTGCTTGCGGAAACTCACGCACAACCGACGCGAGCCGCGTCGTTTCGCTGGCGCCGCACCGCGCGACGGAAAGAACGATCGCTTCGGCGCGTTGCTCGCGAAGGTCGCGGACCGCGTCGTCGAGGCGCTCGCGGTGCAGCGCACGATAGAATCCCGCGCCCACCGCATCGACACGCGGGCGTTCGGTAGGATGCAGGAGCGTTGTGACCGTTGGGCCTTCGCGCGCGCCGCCAGTGCGAGATCGCGTCATGAACCACCATCTGGTGTAGGACGGCACCAAGTATTCGCGCGCGCGTCACCGGAGCGTCACTGAATACGCTTCGCTGACGCCACCGACCCGACCAGTTATGTTTCGCCCGTCGGTGGACCGGCCGGATGGTCGCGGTGCACGTTGGTCAGCGCACTGAGGAACGTCCGGGCTCCGAAGGGCAGGCTGCCAGGTAACTCCTGGGCGCGGATCTCCGCGACGGATAGTGCCACAGAAAACAAACCGCCCGAGCGTTCGCGCGCGGGTAAGGGTGAAATGGTGGGGTAAGAGCCCACCGCGTGCACGGCAACGCGCACGGCATGGCAAACCCCAGCTGGAGCAAGGCCAAGTATGCGGTGAGACGCGGCCCGCGTCGTTCACACCGCGGGTAGGCTGCTCGAGGGCACAGGCGACTGTGCTCCCAGAGAAATGACCGTCCGAAGCGTTCGCGCTTCGACAGAACCCGGCGTACAGGCCGGTCTCACCGACACCTTTTTTTCGCCCGGACGCGGATCGCTCACAGCGATCGCTCCGCGCGTTCGCGTCAGTCGACGAGACGGAGCGGCATTATCAGCGTCAGGTACGCGCCCGGCTCGCTCCAGCCCTCGGGCTCAATCGTCGCCGCCCGCTCGGGTGCCTTGAATGTCAACTTGATCTCATCCGTTGGCATGTAGCGCAAAATCTCGAGCAGATACGACGCGTTGAATCCGATATCGAGCGGATCTCCCGTGAAGCGCGCCGGCAACTCATCCTGCGCTTCGCCGAGATCGGGAGTGTTCACGCTGAACTTCACCATTCCCGCGTTGAACGACAGCCGGATGCGATGTGTCTGGTCTGATGCGACGACACTCATTCGCTTGAGCGCGCTCGCAAACGAGACTTTGTCCAGGTACGCGATTCGATCATTGTCGCGCGGAATGACCTGGTCGTAATTCGGGTACGGTCCCTCAATGAGTCGCGAGTACACCGAGGTGAAGGGCGAACGAAACGCGATATGATTGTCCCCGCGAGCGATCTCGAGTTCTTCCTCTGCCGGAAACAGCCGCCGGATCTGCTCGAGGGCCTTTGGCGGGACAATGAAGTCGGACGACTCGCTGCGACCTGTTGCAGGACGATCCATTTTCGCGAGTCGATGTCCGTTGGTCGCAACCATGCGCATTGAATCCGAGCGCAGTTCCCACAGCACACCGTTGAGGATCGGACGACTTTCTTCCGTCGATGCCGCGAACGCAACGTGCGAGATCAACGACTGCAGCTCACCCGACGGGATCCGCCACGCCTGGTCAAACCGAATCGCGGGCGAGGCTGGAAACTCCGACTTCGGCAAACCGAGGAGCTTGAACCGCGATCGACCGCAATCGAGCGTCACGCGCTGCTCGCCCTGCCCCGCGAACTTCACCGGCGCCGGTGGCAGCTCGCGCGCGATTTCCGAGAGTTTTTTTGCAGGGATCGTCATCGCTCCCGGCGCTTCGACGTCTGCGTTTACCTCCGTGCTGACGCCAATATCGAGATCGGTACTCGCCAACCGAATACCGTGCTCCGTGGTCTCGATCAGGAGATTCGCAAGGACCGGTAGCGTTGTTTTCGCGGGGATCACGGACGCGACCGCGGCAAGCCCTTCTTGCAGCTTTTCGCGGGTGATGGTGAATCGCATTCGGGTCCTCGGCGCGGGCTTTCGCGCTCTACGTTGTGAACTGAATTAGATCACCCAAAACAACGGGAGAAGTAATAGTAATGTGGACGGCGTAGGAAAACTGCGGAAGTGCTTGGCGTCGTTAGGGATGACTGCGGAATACGAGTGTGGATTCGATGTTGACTGCGTGTGAATTGGAGTGTCTTCCCACACGGTTGCTCACGATGCTGAAGGGTACGCGTCGACTACTGCGGAGAACCCAGGCGCTTCCTCAGTTTTTCCACGCGTCCGCGGAATTGATCGTCCGTCTGCAGCATTTCCTCGACGCGTTCGAGACTGTGGATAACGGTGGAGTGATCGCGGTTGCCAAACGCAGCGCCGATCTCAACGAGCTGCAGTCCCGTGATCTGGCGCAGCAAGTACATCGCGGCTTGTCGCGGAATCGTTAGCGTTTTCGTGCGGGTCTTGGAGCGTAGTCCGTCGACGGTAACCCCCCATTCCTGAGCGACGGCCTGCTGAATTCCTGAGACGAGTGTATCCGTCGCGCTCTCCGCGCCAGCATCGTCGGCGTTTCGCAGTTTGTCGCGCAGGGCTTCGCGCGCCAGCGAAACGGTGATCTCGCACCGCTTGAGTGACGCGTAGGCGAGCAGCTTGAGAATCGACCCTTCGAGTTCGCGCACATTCGTACGGACGTGCTCCGCGACGAACCGGATCACGTCATCGGAGAGCGTGTGCTCGAGGTGATCGACGGCCGCCTTCTGCCGAAGGATCGCGATCCGGTGTTCGAGATCCGGAATGGCGATATCGGTGACCATGCCCCACGCGAAGCGCGAGACCAATCGCTGCTCGAGTCGTGGGATCTCGTCGGGTGGGCGGTCGCTGGTGAGGACGATCTGGCGGCCGGCCTCGTACAGCGCGTTGAACGTGTGAAAGAATTCTTCCTGCGTCTGCTCACCGCGACTGATGAAGTGCACGTCGTCGACGAGGAGCAGATCGGTTTCGCGGTATTGGCGGCGGAACAGATGCGTCGTCCGCTGATTGATCGCGGTGATCAGCTCGTTCATGAACTGCTCGGCGCTGATATAGACGATGCGCATGCCGGGCTCGCTCAACAGGATTTCGTGCGCGACCGCTTGCATGAGATGCGTCTTGCCGAGTCCCGTGGGGCCGTAAATAAACAACGGGTTGTACGCTGTCCCCGGTTGCTGCGCCACGGCCGCCGCGGCTGCGGCCGCGAGCTCGTTCGATTTTCCGATAACGAAATTCTCGAACGTGTACCGCGGCGAAAGTGACGGGACCGACGCCGCGGTGGTGCCGGCGGCGGGCGTGCTGCGCGGAGCCGGTTCAACGAACAGGTCCATCTGAGCGCGCTTCACGCGTTCGCTCTGGACGCGGAACGAGATCCGCAGGGGATGACCGAGGGCGACCGGAGCCAGGCGCTCGAGAATCGCGCCGTGCTTCTGCTCATTCCATTCGACCGACCACTGATCGGGCGCTGTAACCGTCAGCGTCTGGTCGTCGACGGTATCTGGTGTGAGCGGGGACAGCCATGTCGCCACGACCTGCTCCGACAGCTCGATGCGTGCGCGATCGAGGAGGCGAGACCAGGTTTCTTGGGCGGAGAGCGATGTCACTTGTTCGGGCGCAGCGTGTGCGAAGGAGCGAACCGGGCGGGCGATTTTATGAAAGCGGTGTGGAAATGTCAACGCGAGGAATACCCGAATGTCCGCGGCTGCTTGTTTGATCTCTGTGACGCAACTAGGTTTACGCCGCTGACAATCACGAATTCCGCGACGCATCTGGAGTATCGATGGGCAAGCCGACATATCGTCCGCGCAATACGCGGCGCATTCGCAAGCACGGGTTTCGCGCGCGGATGGCAACGAAGTGGGGCCGTGAAGTTCTTAGCCGTCGACGCAAGAAGGGCCGAAAGCGTCTGACGGTGAAGCTCCCTTCGAAATACGCCCGCACGTAACGCGAGTCCGAATCAACGATTTCCGCGCCGATGCCGCTTGACGCGGGCGTCGGACATTCGTCGTGTCGGTACGGACGGAGTGCGCGAGCGAACGCCGTGGTTTACCGTGCGCCGTGCGGCGTCTTCTTTCGCTTATCTCCGCGTGGCCATTCTCGTTCCTCGCTACGATCAGCCTGCGGCGGCGCGCAATCGCGTCAAACGCCGGCTGCGCGAATTGGTGCGGAGGGAATTGCTGGCCGACGGGCGTGGCGAGGACATCGTGCTTCGCGCGACGCCGTCAGCCTACAATGCGAGCTTTGACCAGCTTCGCGAGGCGGTTTTGCGGATTGCCCCGCGCGATGTCACCGTCCGATGATTCGCCTCGTAGTGCAGCGCGTATTCGAGTTGGGCGTGCGCGCGTACCAGGTCGTGCTCAGCCCAATGCTTCCGGCGTCGTGTCGGTACACGCCAACGTGTTCCCACTACGCGCTGGAAGCGCTCGAGAAACACGGACCGTGGCGGGGCAGTTGGCTCGCCGTGCGCCGCATCCTCCGCTGTCATCCGTTCCACCGCGGGGGTTACGACCCCGTCCCCGACTAAGAGCGCGTACATGAAGACCCGGTTGTTCCTGCCGATGTTGCTGATCGTCGTCGTCTTCATGCTGACGCCGGTACTGTTTCCGGGCAAACCGCGCGTGCCGGCAACGCCGGCGCCGTCGGCGCAATCTGCGACACCGACGTCGACCGAGCGTTCGCCGACACCGACGAGCGGCAACGCTCCAACCGCCGCCGGCCGTCCGTCGTCGGCCGCACCGCCGGTGATTGCGTCGGTGCGCGCCGATACGGCGGTGATCTCGACGCCCCGCGTGCGATATCGTGTCTCGAACGTCGGTGGTTCGCTCGTCGGGGTCGAGTTTCCCGGATACCACCGGCTAAGCGCGGATTCGTCGCTCGTGGAGCTCGCGCGCACTGACGAGACGCTGTTGCGGTTTCGAATGGTGTCGTCGCGCGACACGATCGCGCTGGATCAAACCGTGCTGGCTCGCGAGTCAGCCGCGGATCCGCTCGCGGTCACGTATCGCGGGACGGTTCGCGACATGTCCGTCGCGGTGCGATGGAGCTTTGCGCCCGATACGATACGCGTGAACGTCGGCGGTGAAGAACAGCCGGTCGGTTACCTGTCGCGGGTGGAGGTCACCGCGCAAAACGCGCCACCGGGGACGTATTTGCTGGTTGATTTGCCGCGCGGATTCCATACGACGGAGGCCGATTCGAGTACGGATTTCCAGCATCTCGCGTACGCGTTCAAACGCGTGAACGGCGGTGCTGATCTGATTCGATTTGGCAGTCTCGATCCAGGTGAACGCGACCTGCGCCCGGGCCCGCTCGCGTGGGCGGTGGCCAAGAGCAAATACTTTCTGATCGGTGTTCTCGCGACGAGCGACGAGAACGCATTCGCGGAGCTAGACGCGGTGGGAACGCCGCGCACGAGCAAGATGGTGACGTCAGGACATGCGACGGTCGTCATGGCGATGCGCGATGGCTCTGCCGCATTCGACGTGTACGCGGGACCGCAGGAGTGGCGTCGCTTGCGCGCCGTGGGTCACGAGTTCGAGACATCGAACCCGTACGGCGGATGGCTGCAGGGCATTGTGCAGCCGTTTGCGACCATCGTCATGCGGATTCTGCTGTGGATGAAAGGCGTTTTTGGCCTCAACTACGGCTGGATCCTCATCCTCTTTGGCGTGCTCATTCGCGTTGTCTTGTGGCCGCTCAATCAATGGGCCATGCGATCGACGATGAAAATGCAGCGCGTGCAGCCCGAGATCATGGAGGTGCAGAAGAAGCATGCCGGCAATCCCGAGGCGCTGCAGAAAGCGATTTGGAAAGTGTACAGCGATCACGGTATGAGCCCGTTCAGCCCGCTTGCGGGCTGTCTACCGATGCTTATTCCGATGCCGGTGCTGTTTGCGCTGTTCTTCGTGTTTCAGAATACGATCGAGTTTCGCGGCGTTGCGTTCTGGTGGATGACGGACATCTCGCAGAAGGATCCGCTGTTCGTCATCCCGGTCGTGATGGGACTTTCGATGTTTGCGACGTCGTGGATCGGCATGCGCAACCTGCCGCCGAACCCGCAGGCGAAGATGCTGATGTACATCATGCCGGTGATGCTCACCGTCTTGTTCTTCTATATGGCTGCGGGGCTGAATTTGTATTACACGGCGCAGAACCTCGCGACGATCCCGCAACAGTGGCTTATCGCCAATGAGCGAGCCAAGGCCGCGACGGCCAAGTCCGGGTGACGATGCCGGTGCTCGCGCGCGCGACCATAACGGCGAGCACAACGGTATCGCGCACGTAGCGGACGACACGATCGTTGCGATGGCGACCGCG
>DATELA010000104.1:0-101201 GCA_035277145.1 Gemmatimonadaceae bacterium
CGCGCGGCGGCGCGGCGGGGTTCGAATTTGCGGCGCAATTCGCGGACATCGGCGCACACGGCGGCTTCGACATGGTCATCGGCAATCCGCCGTGGGTGCGACTGCATCGCATTGACTCGTCGGAGCGTGTGCGATTGCGCGAACGCTTTGTCGTGTATCGCGACGCAGCGTGGCGTAGTGGCGCGCTTGCCGCGGGAGCCGGATCGGGATTTGCCGCACAAGTGGATCTCGCGGCGCTGTTCGTCGAGCGGTCGCTCGCGCTCGCGCGTGACGGTGGCACCGTGTCATTGCTCGTGCCCGCGAAGTTATGGCGCTCGCTGGCGGGCGGGGGTGTGCGGTCGTTGCTGTCGCGTACGACGCAATTGCATTTACTCGAGGACTGGAGCGAGGCGCGCGCGACGTTCGACGCGGCGGTGTATCCGTCGCTGGTCGTCGCGACGCGCGGCGTACCCGATCGGCGTGCGCCAGTCGCAGTCGCGGAGCACCACCGCGATCAGGTGTTGCGCTGGTGCGTGGCGTCTGAGGATTTGCCGTTCGACGATTCGCCAGGCGCACCGTGGTTGTGGCTCCCGTCGGATCCGCGCGCGGGCTTTGACGCTATCCGGTCCGTTGGCGTTCCGCTCGCCGATCGCGAGTCATTGCGTCCTCGACTCGGCGTGAAGTGCGGATACAACGAGGCGTTCATTCCCGACGCCGCAACAACGCGGGCAATCGAGCCCGCGCTGTTGCGGCCTCTTCTGCGCGGCGACGGCGTGACCGCCTGGCGCATACAACCGCCGGGCGAACAAATCATCTTCACACACGACAAGTACCTGCGCGCCGTTCGAGAACTCCCGTCGAGCGCACGTCGCTGGCTCACGCGTCATCGCGTACGACTCGCCGCGCGCAGCGATTGCCGCGGCCGCATTCCGTGGTGGTCGCTCTTCAGAGTCGAAGCAGCGGATTCCCGCGTTGCGCGCGTGGTGTGGGCCGATCTCTCCAAATCGCCGCGCGCGGCGGTGCTTCCGCCGGGCGATACAACGGTTCCGCTCAACACGTGCTACGTGGTGCGCACGCAGTCGCTCGATGACGCGCACGCGCTCGCAGCGTGGCTCAACTCACCACTCGCGGCCGCGTGGCTGGCTGCGCTCGCCGAACCTGCGCGCGGTGGATTCCGCCGGTTGCTCGGCTGGACCGTTGCACTCCTGCCGATTCCGCGGGACTGGGAACGCGCGGTTGCGTTGCTCGCGCCATTAGGCGTGCGCGGCGCGAAGGGTGATGTGCCGGCGCGTGAAGAATTGCTGGACGCATGCCTCGAGGCGTTCGGTACGTCGCGAATCTCGGTCGAGTCGTTGCTCACGTGGGGACATCGCTGACCCCCGCGTCGCGCGAGGACGTGGTCGCGGTGATTGCTCGCGCTATGCGCGGCGCGGCACCATCCGTGCAGACGGTTGGTGACGCGCACCTGTTTCCGCATCAGCGTGACGCGGTTCGGCGCGCACGCCAAGCGATCGCGCGCTTCGGCGGTGCACTGCTCGCTGACGATGTCGGGTCGGGCAAGACGTTCGTCGCGCTCGCGATTGCCGCGCAATACGCACGGCCCGTTGTCATTGCACCAGCATCGTTGCGCCACATGTGGTCACACGCGACGGCGCGCACGACGCAGACGATTCCGTTTGTGTCTGCGGAATCACTGGGCCGGGGCCCGCCGCAGCCGGGTGATCACGATCTGGTAATCATCGACGAGGCACACCATTTCCGGAATCCGTCGACACAGCGGTACGCGACCGCGCAGGAGTTCGTTCGCAGCGCGCACGTATTGCTTGCGAGCGCAACTCCCGTTCACAACGTCGCGAGCGATCTCGACGCGTTGCTCGCGCTCTTCTTGCACGAGGACGCAGCGGACGTCAGCGATGAAACGCGCGCAGCGATCGTGATTCGATCGAGCGGCGTACAGCGCGGACCGTCGGTGCTCGTTCACGAACCGCTTACGGTGTCGGACGATGCGCGCGTGCTCGACGCGATCCGCGCATTACCGCCACCCGCCCGTGCACACGACAGCGGCGACGCACCGGCACTGCTCCACATTGCACTCATGCGCGCCTGGTGCTCGAGCGTTGCTGCGCTCGATGCGATGCTCACTCGCGCGCTGCACGCCACCGCCGCCCTACGCGATGCGTTGGACGTCGGACGATCGTTGTCACGCGCCGAGCTCCGATCGTGGTCGACGGGCGACAACGGTCAGCTCGCGTTCGCAGAGCTACTCGGCGCCGCGTGCGGCAACGGAGTTGACGTACGCCACGCAATTGGTATTGCCGAACGACACGCAGAAGCTGTCGATGCGTTGCGAACGACGATCCGCGCGCAATCCATCGACGATCTTCGCGTCGCTCACATCGAATCGATTCGCGCGCGGCATCCGACGCTACCCGTGCTCGCATGCGCACACTACGCGGCAACCGTTAACGCACTGTGGTCGCGGCTTCGGCACCGGCCGGGTGTTTGCATGCTCACGTCGCACGGAGCGCGTATTGCGAGCGGCGCGATTTCGCGCGACGAAGCGCTCGCGCTGTTTGCGCCGATAGCGCACGGCGCAGCAACGCCGCATGCGCGTGAGCGAATTACGTTGCTCCTCGCGACCGATCTCGTAAGCGAAGGGCTCAATCTTCAGGACGCTGGTGTGGTCGTGCACCTCGATGTGCCGTGGACTGCGGCGCGACTTGCGCAAAGAGTCGGACGCGTAGCACGAATCGGATCACCGCACAGCATCGTGCATTCGTATTCGATCGCGGCGCCGCGCGCGGCCGAAGCACTGCTCGAATTGGAGCGGCGCGTGCGGGATAAGCGCGAGCTTGGCGAACGGTTGGTCGGTGGTGCGCGGCAGATGGCGGCACTGCTCGGTCGCTCCGCCCCGCGTTCTGCGCGAGTCGGGCCGAGTCCAGCGGAAGCGCAGGCTGAGATTCAACGACTACTGCAGACCACGGATGACGCGGATGGGCACGGAACACGCGGATACGGCAACGACGAAACCGCTCTTGTTTGTGGGGTTGAGGGCAAGGGTTTTGGATGGCTCGCACTGCTGACTAGTCCCCAACCCCGGCTTGTCGCAAAACTCGGCTCCAGCCCTGCGACCGCCGATCCGCGCCCCGTCGCAGTGGCTGTTCATCAGCTGGTGAACGGAACGCCGCTCGACACGACACCCGATCATGCACGCGCGCTCGCGCAGGTCACGCGATGGATCGGCGCCGAACGCGCACGCGAATTAGCTGGAGCGGGACGCGCGAACGCCGTGCGAATGCGCGGCCACGTTGCGCGAGCGACAGCAGGTGCGGTCAACGCCGCACCGGCGCACGAACGGGCAAACGCTGCGGTCCGAGCGCACGAGGAAATGGCGGCGTTTCGCAGTCGCACCGCACCGGAAAACCAGTCTGCAATCGTGCGCGCGATCGTCCTATTTTCCGCGCGTGACCGAACGCCCCATCGCAATTCTGTTTGATCTCGACGGTACGCTCGTCGACACCATCGAACTCATCATGCAGTCGATGGAATTCGCATTCGCCGAGTTCACGGGCGTGCGCCCCACGCGCGAGCAATGGCTGCGCGGACTCGGCATTCCGCTGCGAAAACAAATCACCGAACATGCGCGGTCGAGCGAAGAACTCGACGTGCTCATTGCACGCTACCGGTTGTTCCAGGGCGAACACCATGACGCAATGACGACCGCGTATCCCGGCGTCGCAAACGTCCTGAATGCGCTAAGCGGGCGCGGACATCCGATGGGACTCGTGACGAGCAAATACTTCGCAACCGCGAAAAAAGCGCTCGTGCACACCGGCATCGACGCGCACATCAGCGTCGTTATCGGAGCAGACTCGACGCCGAACCAAAAGCCCCACCCGGAACCGGTTCTCACGGCAATCGCGCAGCTGAAAACCGAGCCTGCGCGCGCCCTCTTTGTCGGCGATTCACCGCACGATATCGCGGCGGGCAACGCTGCTGGCGTCGCAACAGTCGCCGCGACGTGGGGACCGTTCCCCAGAGCCGACCTCGAGGCGGCCCATCCAACGCACTGGCTTGCTTCCATCGAGGCGCTTCCGGACTTAGTGAATCGCGTGTAGTTCCATAGGGAACACGAGGGGATGAACCGGCGAATGTGCGCCATCGCACGTTGCGCGTCAGGTTCAAACTTTCCACACCGCGCAACTATCCAAATATCGGATGCCAGTGAGCCGATCGGAGGCTGATCCGAAGCTGCTCGATGCACAGCGAAGCGAGCACGCGGAGGTCGCACTGGCGGCCGCCGGAGATCGGCGCGCCTTCGAACGGCTCTACCGGGCGCACGTGGACCGAGTCTTCTCGATTTGCGTGCGAATGCTGGGAGACCGCACTCGCGCGGAGGAACTGACGCAGGACGTCTTCGTGCGGGCGTGGGAAAAACTCGAACAGTTTCGCGGTGCCAGCGCGTTCGGCACCTGGTTGCACCGATTGGCAGTGAACGTCGTTCTCAACGACAGGAAGTCCGAGCGACGTAAGAAAGAACGGTTTAACGATGTGGAGGATCTGGACGTCGTTGCTCATGGCGACGTTCGGCCGAGTGGGAGCGCAGGGCTCGCGATCGATCTGGAGGCCGCGATCCAGATGCTTCCGCCGGGGGCACGACAAGTGTTCGTCCTGCACGACGTCGAAGGGTACACGCACGAAGAAATCGGCCGGATGCTCGGTGTGACGGCCGGTGGAACGAAAGCACAACTACACCGCGCGAGGCTTTTGCTGAGACAGGCATTGGAACGATGACCACACGCTCTCTCACCTGCGACGAGTTCGACGCGCTCCTCCCCGATCTGGTGGATGGAACGCTCGACGCGATCGTGCGCGCATCGGCGGAAGCACATGCCGAATCGTGTGCGCGGTGCCGCGGCCTGCTCGCCGATCTCGTCGAGATTCGTGCGGACGCGTCACGGTTGCCCACACTCAAAGCGTCGCGCGATTTGTGGGATGGCATTGCACCACGTCTTGCGCCGCGTCCCGCGGTGCAGCATGTCGTCCGCAACGTTCGCTATTCACCGGTGCGGCTCGCGGCGGCGGCGGTGTTGCTCGTCGTCGCAACGGCAAGCGTGACGTGGACGGTCGCGATAAATCAGCAACCAGTCGCTGCACCGGTCGCTACCGCGACGCTACCAGACGTTACACCGTCCGCGCGCGTTGCTGTCGCATACGACGCGGATCTCGCGACACTCGGCACACTCGTATCTGAGCTGACCGCGACGCTCGATTCAACGACCGCGCAGCAAGTGGCGGACAATCTGCGCACGATCGACGACGCGATTCTGCAAGTGCGCGCCGCGCTCGACGCAAATCCGAACAACATGCTGTTGTCACGTCAACTCGCGTTCGCGTATCAGCGTAAAGTCAGCACGCTGCGCCGCGTAGCCGAGTTGATGACGGAATGACTTTGTGGAGATCACGATGAACGGTTTTCGTACATTGGCGTGCGCTGCGATGATGCTCGTGCCGTCCTTCAGCGCGCTGCATGCGCAAGGCGATCGCGGTGACCGCAATCGCCGGTTCGGCGACGAGCGGCGGCGCATCGACACGACGGTGCCGTTCAAGAAGAACGGCGAGATTTCGCTCGAGGTAATCGTCGGCGACATTCGCGTGACCGGCTGGGCGAAGGATGAGGTGCGCATCGTTGCCACGAGCATGGGTTCGCCGATCGATGCGCGGATAACGTCGGAGAGCATCGCGCTCGACGCCGACCGCGGCGGACGTGCACGCCTGGAATTGAATGTGCCGATCGGCGTGTCGATCGACGTGTCGTCGCAAACCGGGACGATCATCATCAGCGGTACGAAGGGACCGGTGTCGGTGGAAACGCAGGCCGCGACTGTGGAAGTGAGCGATGTTGCAGGACGCGGCGATTTCGAAACCGCAGCCGGCCGGTTGACGCTGCAACGGCTCGAGGGCCGCATCGCGGTTGCAACGCTGGGCGGAGCGGTGAACATCACGGAAATCCGCGGTGCGCTGGAAATGGAATCCACCGGCGGCATCATGAGTGTCGACCGCGCGGATCTCACCGAACTCGATTTCACGTCGGTGGGCGACGCATTCAATTTCTCGGGAACGCTCGCCGCGCAGGGCCGGCACAGCATCGAGACCGTCAGCGGCGCGATCACCTTGCGATTCCCCGATAACTTTGGTGCGTCGATCGAGTTCGACACATTCAGTGGTCAGTTTCATCCCATCGATTTTCCCGTGACGTTGCAACCCAACTCGGGTACGGGACGCGGGCGTAGCGTGGAACGTCAGCCGTTTACGATCAACGGCGGCGGTGCACGCATTCAAATCGATACTCACAGTGGCGACGTCTTTCTGCGAAAGATCGGCGTGCCGGAGCGGAAAGAGCGATGACGCGACGTCTGCTTGTTGGAATGATGATGTTCGCCGGCGCACTTGCCGGCGCTACACCGTGGGAATCGTCCGGCGCGCAACCACCACCGCCGCCGGACCGCGGCGGCCGGCGCGGTATGCCACCGCGTCCGAACGTTCTGGAAAAAGCGTTCGAGTGGAGTGGAGCGCTTGCACCGGGACAGCGTGTGGTTGTGCGCAACGTGAATGGCAACATTCGCGTGCAACCGTCGACGGGAAAGACGCTCGACATTGTCGCGAACAAATTCTGGCGGCGCGGGAAGCCGGAAAGTGTCAAGATCGATGCGACGCGCTTCAACAGTGACCGCGATGTACTTGTGTGCGTGCGCTGGCCCGGCACCACGACGTGCACTGAATCGGAATACACACACTCGTCGCATGGTGAGAATGACGCGAACGACGTGATGGTGGAACTCGTCATCATGCTCCCGGCAGGCGCGAACGCGTTGCTCACGTCGGTTGCGGGTGACATCTCGGTGACCGATGCAACAGGAGATCTGTGGGCATCGACCGCGTCCGGACGCATTCGGCTCGGGACGAGCGGTACAGTGCACCGGGCCGAGACGAGCGCGGGTGATGTGCGCGTGCAGATGGCGAAACTTCCCGAACGAGAGGGGCGTTATGCCGCTGTCACTGGCAGCGTCTACGTCACAATTCCCGAAAACGCGAACGCCAACGTCGAAGCTCGCACGCTCCATGGGGAAATTCGGACGGACTTTCCCATCGCCGTGACCGGACCGTTCTCGTCACGGCAGCTGCGCGGAACGATCGGCAAAGGCGGACCGCGTCTGGTGCTCGAGAGCATGATGGGTGCTGTGCGCGTGCTGAAGCAGTAATCAGGAGCCGGTAGATCCGGCTGCGCTGCCTTCACAATTCGACTTCGCACACGTGGACCGCTTCTTCCAGGATGTCCGCTACGCTCTGCGCACGCTGCGCAAGAGCCCCATGTTCACGGTGATTGCCGTCGTGTGTTTGTCCGTCGGCATCGCGGCCAACACCACGCTGTTTTCCGTGATGAACGCGATGGTGTTTCGTCCGCTCCCGTTCCCGAGTCCCGACCAGATCGTGTTCGGTTCGGACCGGTTCAAGGGCAGCGAGAACAGCAGCAACTCGATTTCGTATCCGACGTACGTCGATTGGCGCGATCAATTACGCGGCGTCACAATCGGTGCGACGTCGGGGCGCAGTCTCACAATCACCGAAGGCGACGAGCCGGAGCGCTTGTTCGGCCAACTCGTGTCGGCATCGCTCTTCCCATTGCTGGGCGTTACGCCGCAACTGGGCCGCGTTTTTCGCGAAGACGAAGATCGTGCGGGCGCGCCGGGCGTGGTGTTGTTGAGCGACGGCGTGTGGCGACGCCGGTACGGCGGCGATTCGTCGGTGATCAATCGCGTCATTTCGATCAACAACCAGGCGTATACCGTCGTCGGTGTGATGCCGCCGCGATTCCGATTCCCTGAAGACAGCGACATGTGGGTGCCGATCGCACCGCTGCTCAGCAATAGCCGGCGCGAAGCGCGCAGCCTCCTCGTGTACGGCCGCCTGCACGACAACACCACGCTCGATCAGGCCGAGCAGGAACTCAAGAACATTTCCAGCAAGCTCAACGCGCAGTACGACCCGAACACACCGTGGTCGGGACATTTTCGCACGCTCGAGTCTGAGTTTCGTGAAGCTGAAGTGACGACGATGGTCTACACGATGTTCGGCGCGGTCACGCTCGTGCTGATCATTGCGTGCGCGAACGTGGCGAACCTGATGATGACGCGCGCGGCAGGCCGGCAGCGCGAGATCGCGGTGCGCGCGGCCATCGGCGCGGGACGCGGCAGGATCATCCGGCAATTGCTGACCGAGTCGCTGATGCTCGCGACGCTGGCAGGCATCGTCGCGATTCCGTTGACGTGGGTTGGTCTCAAACTCATCGACGCCGGCATTCCGCCGGAGAATCCGCTCCCGTGGTACTTCCACTGGGGCCTCGATACAGAAACGCTGTTGTACACAATCGGCATAGCGGTGGCGACGAGCGTCGCGTTCGGATTGATTCCCGCGTTGCAAGTGTCTCGCGGCCGATTGTACGACGCATTGCGCGAAGGCGGCGGACGCGGCGCATTCGGCAGTGCCAAGCGCAACAAACTGCGCAGTGCGCTCGTGATCGCCGAAGTGGCGCTGTCGCTCGTGTTGCTCGTCGGTGCATCGCTCTTTGCGCGCACGTTCTTCGGTTTGCAGGGCGCGGACGCTGGATTCGATACCGAGCGCATGATGACGCTTCGGTTCTACATGCCGGGACAGCGCTACGACAGCGTCTCGTCGCAGATGGCGCGCGTGCAGGATCTGGTGCAGCGCATCGAAGCACTTCCTCAGATCGAAGCCGCCGCGGCTTCGAACTCGACGCCCATGGAGAGTTGCTGCCCGGGCAGCGGGATCATCATCGAAGCGCAGCGCGTTGAAGCTGGGACCGAACCGCAGGTGCAATTCACGGGCGTGTTCGGCCACTGGTTTGAAACGCTGAACGTCAAGCTGGTGGCAGGCCGAAGCTTCAATGATCTGGAAATGGGAAGCCGTGCACCGGTCGCGGTCATCGACGAACGCATGGCGAAGCGGTTCTGGCCCACCACGAACGCGTTGGGTCAGCGTTTCCGGCTGGACATCGACACGACCATGTCGTTCGAGGTCATCGGCATCGTGCCGAATACGCGCATTGGCGGCGTTGATGACGACGCCGAGCCGGATCCGATGGCGTATCTGCCGTTCCAGTTTCTGACGTCGCGGAACACGGGAATTCTCATGCGCGTCCGCGCGGGCGCTCCTTCGTCAGTCATGCCGCAAGTGCGTGAGGCGATTCGCGCGGCTGATCCGACGATGGCCGTGTTCGACGTTCAGACGATGGACAAAGTGCGCACGCTGTCGTTCTGGGAATACAAACTGTTCAGCCAGATGTTCGGGACGTTCGGCGCGATTGCGTTGTTGCTCGCCGCGATCGGTGTGTATGGCGTGATCTCGTATGGCGTCTCGCAGCGCACGCAGGAGATCGGTGTGCGCGTCGCGCTCGGTGCGCAAGGCAAGCATGTGCTCACGATGGTGATGCGCGAAGCGGGATGGCTCGCGGGCATCGGTATTGCGATTGGTGTCGTCGGTGCGTTCGGGATTACGCGTGTGATCGCGCAATTCCTGATCGGCGTATCGCCGACGGATCCGATCAGCTTTGGATCGGTGGCGCTGTTCCTGGCGGGCGTCGCGTTGTTCGCGAGCTGGGTTCCGGCGCGCCGGGCAACGCGGGTTGATCCCCTTGTGGCCCTTCGCAACGAATAGGACTGCAAACCACGGATGACGCGGAAACAGCCACGGATGAACGCTGATACAACAGACCACAGATGACACGGAAACAGCACGGATGAACACGGACAGTACAAAGCCTTTGCTTTTGTAGTTACTAAGAACTGGTAGTTGTCGTATCCGTGGTCATCAGCGTCAATCCGTGTGATCCGTGGTCTGCCGTTGTAGTGTCCGCGTAATCCGCGCTCGTCCGCGTGCTCCGCGATTCGCAGTAACGAACCCGGAGCGACTACCGAGCCGGCTTGGCGAGCGCGAGCTCTTCGATCTTCCGCGCCTGCGCCAGATCTTTTTTCGTGATCCCGCCCTGGTCGTGGGTCGACAGGCGAATGATTACGCGATTGTACCGCACGTCGACGTCGGGATGATGATTCATCCCTTCCGCGATCGGCACAATGCTCTGCACGAACGAAATCGCGGCCGGGAATCCATCGAACTGGAACGTTTTCGCGATCTCGTTCCCTTTGCGCGACCAGCCCGTAAGCGAACTCAGCTCACGCTGGATTTCGATGTCGGAGAGCAGTGCCATGTGCGGCTGATAATCTAGCCCTCCACCGATGGCCTCCGCGAGACTCCCGGCCGCAGGGAGGACCACCCGGAACTGCTCACTCTCCTGCGATCGCTCGGCGCGTCCCAGCGCGTGATTTCGATGATGCGTGCGCACTTTCGGTGACGGTCGCGCCGAGCATACGTTGTATTGTGGCGGGCACAATTCAGCCTCTCCCCGCCATGCCAATCGTTGCGCGACTATCAAAGAAATTCTGCGACCGCCTCGGCGACGACAACGTCGAGGAACTCGTTGCCCTGCTGAACCAAGTGGACCTAGCCTCCCGCACGGGACTCCGTGAGCTCAACGAATCGAACTTCGCGCGCTCTGACGCGAAGCTCGAGCAGCGCACGGCCGAGATTCTCGCGAAAACGGACGCACGCTTCGCGGACGTCCGATTGGAAATTGCGTCCAGCAGAGAGAGCACGCTCCGGTGGATGGTCGCAATGTGGTTCACGCAAATGCTCGCCTTCGCGGGCATGTGGCTGAGTATGAGTTAGTGAAAATCCCGGCTCGCGTGCGCCAACGGTTCTGAATGCAGTTTCGTGAACTGGCGCCCGAGCACGCTGATCTCCGCATCGCGCCGCTCGAGCTTGCCGCGCACCAGCATGAACTGCGCGTGCTTTACCACCTTCTCATTCGGCTCGACGAGTTTCTTCGGGACGATCACGTTCACGAATCCGTGTTCGTCTTCGAGTAACAAGAAAATCGTGCCGTTCGCTGTTGACGGACGCTGACGAACGACAACAAGCCCCGCAATCGCAACCGTGCGCCCATCGGGCAAACGCGTGAGATCGCGCGTGTCGAGCACACCCTTCGCGCGCAGCCGGTCGCGCAACGCCATCATCGGGTGTCCGTGAATGCTCGATCCCGTCGCGAGGTAATCCAGCGCAATCGTCTCGTCTCTCGTGAGAAGACGAGAAGACGAGAAGACGAGAGGACGAGCCGGCGCGAGTGGCAGTGTGTCGCCGCAAGCGCGGAGCGCTTCCCACGAGGCCTTGTAGCGATCCGGTTCCCACGCACTGAACGCATTCGCGAGCGACAGACACGTCACTTCTGCACGCGTCAACTTTGCACGCGACACAACATCGGCGATCGATGTGAACGGAGCCTGGTCACGCGCCGCGCGCAACCGGTCGAGTGTTTTGCCTCCCATGCCCCGCACGAATCTCCAACCAACACGCAACGCAGGAATCCCGTCTTCTCGTCCGCTCGTCTTCTCGTCTTCTATTGAGCATTCCCAATCCCCGCGCGCCAAGCACGGCATCCGCACGTCCACTCCGCCGCGCTTTGCTTCGTGAATCAGCGTCGCGGGTGAGTAAAACCCCATCGGCCACGCATTCAGCAATCCCAGATAAAACTCGGCAGGATAGTGCACCTTGAGATACGCCGTCGCGTACGCAATCAATGCAAAACTCCATGCGTGCGATTCCGGAAATCCGTAATTCGCGAAACTCTTCAGGTCCTCGCAAATCGTCGCCGCCAGTTCTTCACCAATGCCGGTCGCGGCCATGCGTGTGCGCAAACGCTCCAGCGCCGCGAGCAGTCGCGGTTCTTTTCTGATGTTGCCCATCGTGCGGCGCAGTTCATCCGCTTCTGACCCCGTGTAGCCGGCAAGCGCCATCGCAATCGCCATCGCCTGTTCCTGAAAAATCGGAATGCCCTGCGTGCGCTTGAGAATCGGTTCGAGTTTTGGATGCGCGTACGTCACGCGCTCTTCGCCGCGACGGCGACGCGTGTACGGCCGCACGAACTTTGCCTGAATCGGCCCGGGACGAATGAGCGCCACCTGCACCACGATGTCGTACAGGCGATCGGGTTTCGTGTGTACGATCGACGCAATCTGCGCGCGACTCTCAATCTGAAACGTGCCGATCGTGTCGCCGCGCGAAATCAGTTCATACGTCGGCGCGTCGTCCTGCGGCAGCGAATACATCTCCAGTTTTTTTCCCGTGCGGACTTCAATCGCCTGAAACGCACGCTTCACCATCGCGAGTCCACCAAGTCCGAGAAAATCGAATTTCGGCACACCGATGGCGTCGAGATCGTCCTTGTCGAATTGCACAATCGTACGCCCCATCGTGGTTTGTTCGATGGGCAGCCAACCGCCGAGTGGTTTGCGCGAGAGTACGAATCCCCCGACGTGCGTTGCGCGCAGGCGCGGTAATCCTTCGAAGCCGGCAATGGCGCGCAGCAAACCTTTCACGCGCGATGTGGTGGGATCGAGCCCCGCCTCTTTCGCGTATTTCGCCTGCATGTGCACTGCGGCGTCGCGCGGATCGTAGCGATGCAGGCGTTTGGAAATGGATGTCGCGAGGTCCGCGGGATACCCGAACGCGCGCATGGAATCGAGCACCGCGTTGGGCGCACGATACGTTTGCACCGTCGCGGCAATTGCCGCATGCGGACGGTGGTACGAGTTGTACAAATAGTCGAGCACTTCTTCGCGGCGGTCGTGCTCGAAGTCGACGTCGATGTCGGGTGCTTCGGCTTTGCCGTCGACGCGCACTTCGGAGAGAAACCGTTCGAACAACAACCCGTGCTTCACGGGGTCGACGGGTGTAATGCCAAGACAATACGCGACGGTGGAGTTCGCAGCGCTGCCGCGCCCCTGGCAAAGAATGTTGTTGCGCTTCGCGAACTGCGTCGCATCCCACATGACGAGAAAGAATCCGGCGAAGCCGAGTTTGCGAATGATGGTGAGCTCGTGCTCGATCTGATTGCGTTGCGGATCGGTGAGCGTGGCGCCCCATCGTGTGCGCGCGCCGTCGTACACACGCGCGCGCAGAAACTCGTCTTCGCTGCCGCCATCGGGCACGCGATAATCGGGAAGCGGCGGACGCATCCATGCGAGATCGAAGCGGCACTCGGATGCAATGCGCGCGCTTTCTTCGATGCCCTGCTCCGCGCGACGCCATCGCACAGACATGTCATCCGGCGACAACAATTTCCATTCACCGTTCGGATGCAACACGCCGGCGCGTTCGGCGTCTTCAACCGTTTGGCTGTAACGCAGCGCAGTCAGCATATCGTGAATCACTCTGCTCGAGTCGTCGATGTAACGCGGATCGTGCGCGACGACCCACGGCACAGCGCACCATTGCGCGAGCGCGATTTGCGCGGCGGCGAGCGCGGCTTCGTTGCCGCCGACGTGGTGCATCTGTACTTCGACGGCGAGACGCGAGCCGAAGACTTCGTGCCATTCGGCCAACAAACGTGAGCCGTGAGCCCTGTGTCCTGAGGTCAATGACTGCGCTAGTTGTCCTGAGGCAGGGCCCGTCAACAATTGTAGTCCTTCATTGTGCTCGCACACCTGCGCCCACGTGACGTTCGGTTGTCCGCGTTCTTTCGCGGCTGCGTTCTTGTCCCACGTGCGCCATGTACCGACGCGCGCGGCGGTCACGAGCGACGCGAGGTTGCGATAGCCTGCTTCGGTGCGCGCGAGAAATGCGAGCGGGAAACCATCGACGCGCAATTCCGCGCCCGCGATGACGCGCACACCGTGTTGTTGTCCCGCGCACACCGCGCGCACGATGCCACCGAGATCGGCCGTGTCGGTAATGCCGATGGTGTCGTAACCCAGCGCGGACGCGCGCGCGATGAGTTGCTCCGGCGTGTTGGCGCCGTCGCCGAAGGAGAATGCCGTGTGCGCGCGCAATTCGATGTATTTCATGGATTGCTACTGCAACTACTGACCACGGATGAACACGGAAACAACAATCAAAACTGCGAATCGCGGACCACGCGGACGGGCACTGATGACGCGGATACGACAACTACAACTGCAAAGTCTTTGGTAACTACAAACAAAGAGCTGGTAGTATCCGTGCTCGTCCGTGCAAATCCGTGTCATACGTGGTTTCAGTATCCGCGCTCGTCCGCGGCTTTTTCCGCGTGGTCCGCGATTCGTAGTTTCCTGTGTCGGCTGCTAATCCCACCAACCATGGAGATACCACGAACCCGGTTTTTCACTGCGCGCATTCCGAAACAACCACACGAGCACGCCTTCGCGCGTCACACATCGGAAGTACTCGCGCGCATACGTGCGCGAACCGTCCCACGCGCGACCTGATACGCGATCAGGACCCGCAGCATTCACGACATCGTGCCATCCGCGCGCATCGCAATACCGCGCGGGTGCCATGTGATCTCGGCGCGGAATGGTTTCGACGGTGACGGGACGCGGGACGGTGGCGAGCTGGAGTGTGAGACCATGACGGGGACCGGGTACCGGGTATCGGATACCGGGGGCTCTGTCGGCGGTACCCGGTACCCCGCACCCGGTACCCACTATCCATTCCGTTCTCTGTTCAAGCAGCGGATGTCCCGAATTCCGCGCGTTCACTACCACTTCTCCCTGATCCTCCACCAACCGCATCAACGCATTCTCCACTGCATCCGCGCTCACGAGTCCGCGATCGAACAAATCGCCTTGTTTGTCTTCACGTCCCGACACTTTTGTTGCGCGCAACGCAATGCCCGTCACTGCCGCCGGCAACTTCATGCGATCGAGTGCGCCACGAATCAACCGCATCCACGTCGTGCGACTCGCCGTCGCGCGGCCGGCACGCAACATCTCGACGTGCGTGGTGCGATTCGCGAGTGAAAACTCCACCGCGATTTCGCGCGCGCCTTCACCCGTTTGGGCGAGTGCATCGCACACGCGCTCGAGCAGTGCGTTGATCACGAACAGCAATCGCGCGGGATCGGTGACTTCGTAATCCATCCAGTCCAGCGTCGCGTGCGGCAATTCACGCGGCATCGGCTCGAACAGCGTGTCGCAGCGCGCATCATCAGCGCGTGCGAGCCGCCACACAGACACCGCTTCAGCGCCGAGTCGCACTTCGACAGATTCGCGTTCGAGGTGCGCGAGTTCACCGCACGTGCGAACGCCGATACCAAAGAGCAGCGGACCAAGTCGCGGCGGCAACTCGAGTGCGCTCAAGGGAAAGAGCGCGATGGATTCACGGTCACGCCCGGACGCGACCACGTTCACGCGCTCCTTCCCCTGCACGGCAGCGAACTCTGCGGCGACTGGAGTTGATGCAACACCAGCTATGAGCCCTGAGCCCTGAGCCGTGAGCCGCGAGAGCAGATCGTGCGCCAGTTTTCGCGCTGGCATTCCGCGTGCGTCAGCCCAGATCACTGCGCGCCCATTCGAACAATCCACGCGCACGCGCGGCGCGTGCGCGAGTAACGTCGCCGCGAGTGCGAGCAGCGACGGGCGTTCCGCACTGTCACTGAGTGCGTTCAGCGCGGAACGTTCCGCGCCGTCAGCGGCTCTTTCAGCGCGCGCGGACGAGTTGCGATCGGAGAAGCCCGCGGCGGTCTGCCAATCCGGGCTCCAGAGACAAACGAAGGTCATGAGATCTCACCGGGACGAAAAAATCGGCGCGCTTATCCCAACCCAGCGCGCGCACGTGAACGCGTAGATGTGCCTCCTGTACTTCCGCGGGCTCGCCGAATGGATCGAAGCACCAGCGGAATTCCGTGATCGTGGATGACAGCCGCAGCGCTGCCATGTGTGACGTGGGAGAAATCGTGACGACGGCGCCACCACCTTCATGCGCCGCGCGCACCAGCCGCATTGTTTCCGTATCACTCGGCGCGACGCCGGTGAGCACGACGAGACGGAAGCCGCCGGAGCGCAACAATTCGTCCGCGGCGCGCACACCGTGCATCGGCGATTCGGGACGCACGAGCAGCGGACCGTCAGTCCAGAACGCGCCCGCGATAGTGCGCGCGCCATCGATCCACGCGGCGCGATCGCCGGCAGCGATGGTGGTTTCGCTCGCAGAACGCAGCATGGCGGTGACGCCGCCGGTCGGCTCGCACACCGAGAGCATCGCGAGTGGAAACCCGCCGTGCGGAAGCGCGCGATCGAGCGGCGCGATGCCGGTCGCGACCGGTCGCGAGGTGCGATGGACAACGGGTGTCGCACCCGGGAACCGCTGTTCGATGAGCGCGCGAAGCGCAGCAACTGAAGACATAGCCGTGAGGCGGGGGAGAGAACGTAGCCCGAACAAACACCGAATACAAGGGTACGATGATCCCCGCAACGGCGACACCGACTACGACTGAAAACGATTACGACTGAAAACGATTACGACTGACCACGAGTACGACCAACCACGAGTACGACCAACCACGAGTACGACAACCGCGATTAGGGCCGTGCCGCGCTTAACTCGAACCGGCAACAGGGGTTGGCGCCGTGCTCGCAACGTTGCGTCACGTCGAGTCCCGAACTCCGCGCCAACAGCGCTTCGATGATGGCGCATGTTCCTGGCTCCGCGCGAACCGCTGCGGCCAAAGGACATCCGGCGCCGACGAGCACGGTGCGTCCCTTCTCTGTCTTGATGGTGGCGCTGCCGCCGAGTGATTCGATCAACGCTGCGCACGCACCGGCGCGGGATGAGACGGATCCAGATGTCGTCGATGACGAATCGGCGGCGAGTTTTCGTCCCGCATCGAGAAACACTGCGCGCCGCGCGCGGGTATCGAGTTTGTCAGCGAGTGCGGCGACGAGCGCGGCGAACGCGGGCGAATACGCGTTCGAGAGCGAAACCTCTCCGTCCGGCGTGAGTTCGTATTCCGCCGCGGGCTGTCCAACCTGACCCGAGCGTTTCACGCCGCTCCGTCTCAGCAATCCGTCACGCTCGAGAGCGGCGAGGTGCAACCGCACAGCGTTGTCGGTCACACCCATCGACTCGGCGAGCGCATTGACGGTACGGACTCCCCTGCGCACGAAGTCGAGGACGACGGTACGCGCCGGCAGCGGCGTGGATGGGGATCCGGGCATGGTTCCAATCTACACTGGTGCTCAATAAGTCAAGATGTTACTTGACATATTGGGATGAACTGACCATAGTCCGTGCGTTCACCGGTTCACACAGACCGTACCCCTACCCCAATACCACCATGCGATTCACTCCATTGCTCGCCGTTGCGGCCTTCGCGATCACCGCGCCCGCACACACCACCACGCACGCGCAAGCCAGCGCCGCGGCCAAGCTCGATGATCCCGCGATCGTCGGCATTTTCGACGCGGCCAACGGCTGGGACATCGCCACCGGCAACCTCGCGGCGACGAAAGGCACGCGCACCGATGTGAAAGAATTCGGGAAGATGTTGTCCCAGGTGCACGCGTCGGTGCAGAAGAGCGCGCGCGACCTCGCGAAGAAACTCGGCGTTACACCGACGCCCGTCTCAAAAGATTTCCCGCTCGCGGTGAATCACGAAGCGGCGATGAAGAACCTGAACAGCCTGAGCGGCGCTGCGTTCGACAAAGCGTTCCTCGAGCACGAAGCTGCGTATCACAAGGCCGTGATCGACGCGGTGACGAACTCGTTCCTGCCCGCGATTCAGAACGCGGAGCTCAAGAAGTTCGTGAGCGATCTCGCACCCGCGTTCAATGCGCACATGGTGCAGGCGCAGGAGATGCTCAAGAAATAGCGACAGCAACGGCGTCATACTGAAAGCGTCAGACTGAGATCGTCATACTGACAACGTCATGCGAAATGCGTTATGCAAGCGACGCAGTTCGTATGACGCTGTTCGTATGACGCTGTTCGTATGACGCCGTTCGTATGACGCCGTTCGTATGACGCCGTTCTACTAACGCCGTTGCAGTAACGAACTCAAATCCGAGTTGTGTATCCGCAGCGTCTGGCTCGTCCGCCGGAACACCAGATTCTTCCCATCCGGAGTCCATTCCGTACCGTTTTCGCTCTGCGGCGTCGTCGTGAGGCGCGTCTTCTTGCCCGTCGCAACATCCAGAATGCCGACGTCGTTCGCGCCCGCAGACGCGACGTAATACACGAGCTGCTTCCCGTCTGGTGACCACGGCCCAATTCCCTCGTCGCGCGCGAGAATGTCACGCCCGCGCCCGCTCGCGAGCGAGATGAGCATCGGCTGCAACCCCGCACCAGGACGAACGACGACAATCGCGATCGAATCGCCAACACGCGGTGCGCGCAGACCAACCACGCTCGCACCATCGAACAACGGTCTGAGCGTGCCGTTCGGGCGCACAAGCCCCCACGTGAGCGATCCGTCTTTCGCGGAAATGATGGACGCGTACACCTCGGCGCGACCTTCACCTACGATGAACGCGCCGATACTCCCGTCGCGCGACACCCGCACCGGCTCGCCACCAGCCACCGGCACCATCCAGATATCCGAGAGTCGCGCGTCGCGATCGGAAGCGAAGTAGACGGACTTACTGTCCATGCTCCACCCGACACCAAACTCGCCGCTCGGCAAGTTCACGAGTTGCCGCGGCGCGCCACCTGCCGCATCGATCACCCAGATATCAGGCGTTCCGCCGCGCTGCGATTGAAACGCAATCTTCGTCCCGTCGGGTGACCAATTCGCTTCGATGATGTCGCCACCGCCGGCAATGAGCGTTCGCGATGCGCCGCCAGCAAGCGGCGCAACCGCGAGTTCGTGAGTCGCGCCGCCGCGACTGATGATGTAATCGAACTGCGTTCCGTCGGGCGTCAAATTGAAAAACGGAACCTGAATGGAATCCGGTGTGAGCTTCCGTTCACTGCCATCGGCAATGTTGCGCAGCACCACGTTGCTCTCGGTTGCATCGCTGATGTACGCGAGTTCGTTGGTGCCGCCGCGCCACACAGGCGCACCTTCATCGACATAGTTGTCAGTCACGCGATGTTCGACACCGCTTGCCGCGTCGGCAACCCACACTTCCACTTGTCGACCGCGGTCGGAGATGAACGCAATCGATTTGCCGTCTGGCGACCACGCGCCGCCGAAATCGTTGCGCACATCGCGCGTGAGTTGACGCGCTGCACCATCCGCCACTGAAACAATCCAAAGATCCGACGTGCCCGTGCGGCGCGATTCGTACAGAATTTCTTTGCCGTCCGGTGACCACGGCGAGTTCCCCCACCCACCACCGAACCCGAACGTCTCGAATCCTTCTTTCGTGATCTCGCGGCGTCCGCGGCCCATGCTGTCCGCGACCCACAGCGTGAACTTCGGTCCCTCACCAACCAGGTACGCGATCTTCGAACCGTCCGGCGAGAAGTACCCGACCATCGGCCGCGTCTCTTCAGCTACGAGACGCCGCGTCTCGCCGGTACTCGTTTTCACGGCGTAACTCCTGATTGATCCGCCTTCTGCCGTCCCGTAATACGTCAGCCGATCGTTGTCGGGATGCCACGAAATCGGCACCTCGACTCCCGCACCTTGCGTCACGCGCTTGACCGCACCGTCGGCAACCGTCACGACTACGATGTCGACGAAACCGAAATTGTTCGATGCCGTCGCGATCTTGGTGTCGTCGGGAGACCACATCAGGTGCGTCGCACCGCCCCCGCTGACGGGTAACGCTCGCGCGTTGGTCTGATCGGCGTTTGCGACCCACACCTGCCAATTCGGTGTGCCGTCCGTAGCCGGCGCCCACCATGCGAGCTTCGTACCGTCGCGTGAGTAGCTCGGCGCATCGTGCCGTGCGCCTTCGGGCGACAGCACGCGATAGTCCGGCACCAGCTCGCCGTTGTCGCTTTTGCACGCAGCCGCAAACAGCAGCGCACTCAACGCAAGCGCCTTCTTCATCTGTTCGCTCCCGATTTCTGTTGAGTACCAGGCGTCCCGCCGAGTGCTCCGCCAATTCCTGACGCGATGCGCGCGACAACGTCGCTTTGCGCGGCGAGCACGTCTTTGACGTTTCGTTCGTAGGTATCCGACCAGATCGCGCGGCTTGTAACAGGATCCGTGAATTGCACGTTGATGCGCATGATGTCGCCCGCGCGAAACACCGTCGCTTCGATCACAGCATTGAGTTCATTCTCGCGCGCGATGTCGCGGATGGTGTTCGCGGCACCTTTGTAGCGCATCATCGTTGAGCGCGGCACAACGCCGGCGAGATTCAATCGTGACAGCGCGTTGGTGAGCGCGTCGTGCATCGCTGTCACGAACAACGAATCCTGACCCGAGATGTCTTCGATCGGCATGACGCCGATCTTCTGGATTCCGCCGCCACCGCGACCGCTCATCGCAAACCATCCGCCCACGACCACAGCAGCAACGAGCGCAGTCGCCGCAACGGGAACCAGCCACGCGGGCCGCGACGATGTTTTTGTTTTGCGTGCTTTCGTCGCTTGCCACGGACGCGTATCCGTCGGCGTCACACCACCACTCGGCGTCGCCGCAACTGCTTCGAGACGCGTGATGACTTCTTCAGCAGTCTGCCATCGATCGGCGGGATTCTTTGCAAGACAACGCATCACCGCGTCGCTCAACAACGGCGCGATGCCTGGACGCAATTGCTGCAAATCAACGGGCGCTTCCATCACCTGCGCAGCGAGCACAGCTTGCGAACTGCCGGCTTCGAACGGCGGACGGCCACCGATCATTTCGTAGCCAAGTATGCCAAGCGCGTAGATGTCGGCGCGATGATCGATGTTGGATTCGCCCATCGCTTGTTCGGGCGCCATGTATTGCGGCGTGCCGACGGCGATGCCGACCGTGGTGACTTTGTCTCCGCCCGATGCTGTGAGCGCTTTCGCGACGCCGAAGTCGGTGACGACGGCGTGACGCCCCGAGAGCAGAACGTTTGCGGGTTTGATGTCGCGATGCACGACGCCGCGCGCGTGTGAATACGCGAGCGCGTCGGCGACCTCGTGCAGAATGCGAATCGCGTCGTTGATGGGGAGTTGCCGTTCGCGCGTGAGACGGTCGCGCAACGATTCGCCTTCAACGAACGGCATCACATAGTAGAGAAAGCCTGCCGACTCGCCCGAATCGTAGAGCGAGAGAATGTGCGGATGATTGAATTGCGCGACGAGTTTGATTTCGCGCGGGAAACGGTCCGAGCCCATCGCCGAGGAGAGCTCGGGTCGTAGCACTTTGAGCGCGACTTTGCGCTCGTGTTTCTTGTCGTGCGCGAGGTAGACCGTGGCCATCCCGCCGGCGCCGACTTCGCGCTCGATCGTGTACCGGTCGCTGAGTGCTTCAGCGAGAGGAGTTCTTGGCGTGGTCACCGGACGGGATACTACGGATCGGCTCGCGCCGCGGCCAGCTAACTACGAATCGCGGATAACGCGGACGAGCACGGAAAACGCGGATACGGCAACGGCAGACCACGGATACACGCGGATCACACGGATAAACACGGATACAGCAACTGCAAGTTCTTTGGTAACAACAAAACCACAGCCTTTGTGGTATCCGTGTTCATCCGTGCTTTTCCGTGTCATCCGTGGTTTGCATGGCGCGTCATCCATCGGCACGTACTATATAGTTGTCTTTCGGCTTTTCTTCGGTATGTTGCCGGCATGGATACCGCAGAGAAGATCGACATCCTGATGAGCCTCGCGTTCGACGATCGCGAGGGAATGCCGGGCCAGGATGCAGTCGCGCTGCCGCCGAGGCTGCGGAATGCGAGCGCTGCTGGTGTGCTCCGCCCGCTCAACATTCGCAACGTGCGCATCGGCGCCAACGGCCCGCGCACACGGCTGCTCCGCATTCTCATGACGAACGCGTGCAGCTTCAATTGTCATTACTGCCCGATGCGGCGCGATCGCGATTTGCCGCGCACGCTGCTCAAGCCCGCGGAAATGGTGCGCATCTTTTTCGCGGCGGTGGATCGCGGCTGGTGCAGCGGCCTCTTCATTACTACCGGTATTCCCGGCCGTCCGACGAAAGTCATGGACGACCTCATCGAAGTGCTCGAGCTACTCCGCGAGAAACACGGTTACCGTGGTTACATCCATACGAAAGTCGTGCCCGGCGCAGACGACGCGCAGCTCGCGCGCATCACACAACTCGCGACGCGCGTGTCGATCAACATCGAAACGCCGTGCGGCGAAACGCTCACCGCGATCGCGCCGGAGAAAAAACTCGAGACAACGCTCGTGACGCTGCAACGTGCACGCACGCGAGTGGTCGCGTCGCAGATGTACGAACGCGACGGACGTCCGCGCGACACGCTGCACCCCGGCGGCGTCGCGGGAATGACGATGCAGTTCGTGGTCGGCGCGACGCCCGATACGGACCAGACAATCATTAGTAAGGCGTCGGAGCTGTACCGCGGCGGCGGCATTCATCACGCGCACTTCAGCGCGTTCCGTCCGATTCGCGATACGCCGATGGAGAACGTGCGCGCGACGCCGGCGCTCCGCGAGCATCGGTTGTATCAGGCGGATCACCTCGTGCGCAAATACGGATTCGCGCACAACGAGATCGTGTACGAAGCAACGGGTAACCTGCCGCTGAGTCATGATCCAAAAGTTGCGTGGGCTCTCGCGCATCCAGAGTTGTTTCCCGTGGACATCAAACGCGCGACGCGATCGATGTTGCTGCGCATTCCCGGTGTTGGTCCCGTCGCGGCGCGGCGCATTGTGAACGAACGAAACTCGGCGGTGATTCGAGATCTCGGTGACGTGCGCAAACTCGGAGTAGTGACGACGCGCGCGGCAGGCTTTCTCTCGATCGGTGGCCGGCGTCTTCGCGCTGAACGTTGGGCGGAGCAGTTGAAGTTGTGGTCGCCGGAGGAGGATGTGGGTGCGTTCGCGGGGACGTATGAATTTTCGCCAGGCACGTTTCGATAACTGCAGACCACGGATAACGCGGAAACAGCCACGGATGAACACGGATACTACAAAGTCGTTGTTTTGTAGTTAACAAAAGAATTTGCAGTTGCCGTATCCGTGCCAATCCGTGTCATCCGCGTAATCCGTGGTCTGTAGTTGCTGTATCCGTGCCAATCCGTGTTTCTCCGTGTGCTCCGTCGTCTGCCGTTGTAGTGTCCGCGTCTTCCGCGCCCGTCCGCGTGGTCCGCGATACGTAGTAAAAGGGTGACGAGCTGTTCATCAGGACGAGCGAACGAAGTGCCTGGCCCGTAGATTATGGCGCTCGCTACACCCACCCTAAATCCCGCAGCCAGTGCATCGTCCCGCACTCATCTCCGCCCTCGTGCTCAGCGCCTCAATAGCGCAAGCACAAGTCGTCGATTCCGCCACCATCGCCGGTATGCGCTGGCGCAATGTCGGCCCCGCGAACTTCATGGGCCGCCTCTCCGACGTCACCGGAATTCCCGGCCCCTCCAAAACCGTCTTCGTCGCAGCAGCGGCGGGCGGCATCTGGAAAACATCCAACAACGGACAAACCTGGCGCCCGGTGTTCGACGACAAGCGCGTGATCTCCATGGGCGCGCTCGCCATCGCACCATCCGACACCATGCAAGTGTGGGCCGGTACCGGCGAACCTAACTCGCGTAACTCCATCGAACCCGGCGGCGGCATCTTCAAATCCACCGACGGCGGCGTCACGTGGCGCGCGATGGGCCTCGAGAAAACGCAGCACATCGGCCGCATCGTCGTACACCCCACCAATCCGAACATCATCTACGTCGCCGCACTCGGCGCCGCCTGGAAATCGAATCCGGAGCGCGGACTCTACAAGAGCACCGACGGCGGCACGACGTGGACGATGAACAAGTTCGTCAGCGACAAAGCGGGCTTCATCGACATCGCCATTCACCCGACGAATCCGAACATTCTGTTCGCCGCGAGCTGGGAACGCGTGCGCACACCGTACTCGCTCACGAGCGGTGGCCCCGGTTCTGATTTGTGGAAGACCACCGACGGCGGCGCAACGTGGACGAAAGTTGCGGGCGGCGGCTGGCCCGAAGGTGTGAAGGGCCGCATCGGCATCGACATCGCAACGAGCAACCCGAATTACATCTACGCGATCGTCGAAGCGGCTGCACCACAAGCGGGCGGCGGTTTCACGCCGTCGCGCAATCCCGCGGGCAACGGTTTGTATCAGTCGACAGACGGCGGCGCAACGTGGACGCGCACGAGCACATCGAACACGCGCCCCTTCTATTACAGCAACGTCGCGGCCGATCCAAAGAATCCCAATCGCGTCTACTTCTCGTCGACGCCGCTCATGGTGTCCGACGAAGGCGGACGCAACGCACGCTCGGCGGCGCAAAACGTACACGTCGACGATCACGGTATCTGGATCGATCCCAATGATCCCGAGCGCATTTATCTCGCGAACGACGGTGGTGTTGCGATCACGTTCGACAAAGGCGGCAACTGGTGGCAGCCGCAGAATATTCCGATCGCGCAGTTCTACGAAGTCGCTTACGACATGGCGGTGCCGTACAACATTTGCGGCGGCGCGCAGGACAACGGCACGTGGTGCGGACCATCGCGCCGCCGTGGCGGTGCAACGAATCTCGCGTACTGGTTCACCATCGCGGGCGGCGACGGATTCTATGCAGCGATGGATCCGACGGATGCAAACATCGTGTACGGCGAATCGCAGGGCGGCAACGCGTCGCGTGTGAATCTCAAGACGGGCGAGCGACAGAACTTCTCGCGCCCGCAGTGGCAACCGCGATATCGCATGTGGGAAGATTCCATCGCGACGGTGCGCGGCGACCCGCTGCGTCCCGCGACGCCTGCACAGAATGCGGCGATCGCAGCGCTGCGCGCGCGTCAGCGCACGGATTCGATCGACGGACAACTGCGTTTCAACTGGAACACGCCGTTCTTCCTGTCGCCGCACAATCCGAAAGTCATTTACTACGGCGGCAATCAGGTTCTCAAGTCTCTCAAGGCCGGCGAAGAGTTTTTCTCGATCTCGAAAGATTTGTCCAAGCAGATGGTCGCGCGTATGGACACTGCCGACAACTGGACGGGCGGCATTACGATCGACGCGACCGGCGCCGAGACTTATGGGACAGTAGTGACGGTTACGGAAAGTCCATTGAAGGCCGGCATGCTGATCGCGGGCACGGACGACGGCAACTTGTGGGTGACGCAGAACGATGGCGGTGCTTGGACGGAAGTGTCGGGCAAAGTGCCGGGGCTTCCGTCGAAAGACATCTATGTGTCGCGCGTTGAGGCTTCGCGCTTTGATGTGAATACGTTTTATGTCTCGTTCGAAAACCATCGCTGGAACGATTTCAAACCGTACGTCTACGTGACGACGGATGCGGGTGCGTCATTCAGATCGATTGCAGCGAATTTGCCGAGTGATGGGCCTGGCGATTATGTGCGCGTGATTCGTGAGAGTCCGCGTAATCGCGACGTGTTGTTCGTGGGCACGTCGGTGGCGGTGTATGCGTCGATCGATCGCGGCGCGAACTGGTCGCGATTCATGGCGGGCATGCCGACGGTACCGATTTACGATTTGCAGGTGCATCCGCGCGATCGCGAATTGATTGCGGCGACGCACGGTCGCGGATTCTGGATTGCCGATGTTGCGCCGATCGAACAGATGACGCTGCGCACGATGACGGCGAACGCGTATTTGTTCGAGCCGAAGACGGCGTTCCAGTACGGCGAGGCGCCGACGCGTATGGCGAGCGGCAATGGAAACGCGCAGGCGTTTTTTCAGACGAACAGTCCCGCGTATGGTGCGGCGATTTCGTATCGATTGACTGCAGCCGCGGCGAATTTGCGTTTGCAGATTGTCGACGCACTCGGCGACACGATTGCGACTGTTGCAGGCGCGCCGACGACGGTGGGATTGCACACGGTGAACTGGGCGTTCAATGGAACGCGTCCGGTGGTTGCGGCTCCGCGTGCGGCGTTGAGTCCGAGTGAGCGTCGCGACAGCATTTTGCGCGCGGTGCGTGGACCGATGGTGTTGGATTCATTGCGTCGCGCGGGATATGACACGACGGTGTTGGCGCAGGCGCGTGCCGCGTTGAATCCGCAGCCGGTTGCTCCGCCGAATTTCGGTGGTGGACGTGGTGGTGGCGGCGGCGGTGGTGGAGGAGGTGGCGGCGGACGCGGTGGTGGTGGTGCATGCGAGCGTCCGCTTACGCAGTGGGATGAATTCTGCGCGCGTCCTGGTGAAGGCGCGGCTGGTGGTGGACGTGGAGGTGGTGGAGGAGGCGGTGGTGGTGGTGGTGGCGGCGGCGAAGCTGGTGAAGGCCGCGGTGGTGCAGGTGCTGCGCCGCCAGCAACTCCACCGACTGCAGCTGGTGGTGGTCGCGGTGGACGTGGTGGTGGAACGCCCGCGAGCGTCGCGCAGGTGTTTGGAATTATTGGATTGCCCGCGCCGGCTGGTGGCGGTGGTCGTGGTGGTCGTGGCGGCGGCGGCGGATTTGGTGGTGGCGGTGGCGGGTTCACCGCAGGCACCGGTGATTACGCAGTCGTGCTTACCGTTGGTGGGCAGGTACTAAAACAGAAACTGCGTGTTGAGAATGTTGGTGCGAGTTCGAGTGGTGGAGGGGGAGGGCCGGAGGAGGAAGGAGATCGCGCGAAGGCGAGATCGAAGTAAGAGGGGTTGTGGAGAGAAGGAGTTAACGGGGCGCTGAGGGAAGGCGCCCCGTTTTTCTTATACTCTTGTCCGGCGGTGTAACGCCTTGCGCAACGTCGAAGGGGAACGTGGATTTTGGCGGCGCCATTGCAGGATGCGTGGACGACTCACACCCGCTACGCTCGTGAGACTATCCGAGAAAACTATCGAACTGAATTTCTGCGCACAGCTGAATGAGTTTTTGTCGCGCCGATTGTTTTGGTTCGGCTTGACCCAGCTGCAGGAGTTCAACGCTGGCTATGACGTGTTCACTCGAGTCGGCGGTGTTCTACTGGTGCTGCAGTTCAAGGCGTCGAACTACTTACTCGCAACCGGAAGGAGACGATTTTACGCGCCACACCCCCAGCTTTCGAAGCTCAGGACTTTGGGTACGCGCCGACCTCGTTCCGTCTTCTACGTTTTTCCAAGTCTAGGGAGCACCATGGAAATGAGTGCGAGTTCAGATCTAATTGCGCAGACACAGCTGTTGGATGCAGGTTCAATTCCCACAACGGTTGGGCCGCCGACCAAGAAAGACGGGAACCTTCGAAAAAACGGAGTTCACTACATCGATGTCGGCCCCGGAGTCGCTACCATTCACTCGGAACCCACCGACGTTCCACTAACATCCGCCCGAGCAGTTCTCGAAACCCGGCCGCGGAGCATTTTGAGACGCGTGGTCGCACCCGAGTTGAGGGGTGACGTCCGACGCGACGACGATGGCGACGGAGCGTGGCTGCGCGACGTCAGACGCGCGGTATCGCGGAGCGCACTCGGTGCGATTCTCTTACCGCCCGTCACTTAGCCGACCCTAGGGCTGCGGAACCTCAACGCGCCGAAGCCACTCAGGCGAACCAACTCCACCATTGAGGGCAAACGTCCTGAAATCGCACGGAGCGGAATACGACACCCTTGTCATGCACCTGTCCTACAGCGTGACTCCTTGCGGCAAGACCACGCCGTGGGTGAATTGGAGCGTGTGAACAACCCATCGCGGGGCGTCGCAACACTGGTTTGACGCGGTACGCCACAGCGGTGTGCTCACGCGGTGCGCTCGTTCTTCGCGGAGTCCCAAGTGAATCGCATTGGCAATCTACAGGTGTATATACAACGCGGCAAGTCCGATGTGGAACACTGCTTGCCCGCGTCAGCGGGCCGTCAGCGTCGATCCCGGGGACCCGCGCCGCGCGGCTCGTCACAGCCCCGTTGCACCGACCAGTCTGATTTCTACATTGTAGAATACGTCGCCGCAGTCACCGCGACGCTTCTCGAGGAATCCGACCATGAAAACCCGGACCACCATCTGGCCGCTCTGCGCAATGCTCGCAGCAGTAACCCCAGCCTGCGCGCAAAAAGCGACGGCCGTGCACGAACCGGCGCGACTGCTCGCCGCGCCACCGGATGGGCCCGCGTATCTGGCGCGATCTCAGGAAGCCGCGCGGCTCGTTAGCGCAGGACAACTCGACGCCGCAGAACAGGTCTACGAAGAGATCACTCGCACCTACCCCATTCAGGGTGACGCGTGGATTCGCCTCGCTGACGTGCGCTTTCGACTGCGCAACTTTCGTGAAGCCGCCGACGCGTACGCGAAGGCCGCAGACTTGCTCGGCCCATCGGCGGTCGGCAGGCCGCGGTATGGTCAGGCCGTCAGTCTTGTTCAGGCCGGCGACACCGATGCGGCGCTCGCCGCCATCGACGACCTCGTGTTCGAGACGCGTTACGTGCGCCGTCCTTCGCTGTACGATGATCCCAACTTCGCGTCACTGAGAACCCATCCGGCGTTTATCCGCGCCACCGGACGCGATGTCGCCGCGGCCACCCTGCCCCGCGTCGAAGGCTGGCGTCGCGATATCGACTACCTCTTGTCGGAGATGAAACGGATCGAGCCCGAGTTTCATGACAAACCGATCTCACCGGAAATTGCGCGACAAGCGCGCGACCTTTCGGCTGCTGTTCCAAGCTTGTCAGACGACGAGGTGCTCGTCGGAATCTGGCGCATCATCGGATCGCTGGGACACGGTCACACGGGATTGTTCCCGTTCGTGCCGTCGCGCCGCGAGTACCACCAGCTTCCAATGCAACTGTACGCATTTCCCGAAGGAATCTTTGTCGTGGCCGCGTCGGGCGATGCAGCAGATCTCGCAGGCGCGCAGATCGTCGCAATCGAAGGAACGCCGGCGCTCGACGCGCTGAAAAAAGTTGGTGCAATGCAAGGCAACGAAAGCGGCATGCAAGTTTTGTGGACCGGAGCGTATCACGTAGGTGTGACAGAGATTCTGAAAGGCCTTGGCATCACGCGCGACGTCAACCGCGTCGGATTGTCGTTGCGTCTACCAACCGGTGAAACCGTACAGCGCACCGTTCAAGCAATTCCGCTGACGCGATGGCAAAAACTCGTTCCACCGCCAAAAGTGTCCGCGCCACTTTTTCTGCAGCGCGTTGCGCAACAGCACTGGTTCGTGGACCTGCCGGACAAGGATGCGATGTTCGTGCAGGTGAATCAGGTCCAGCCGAGCAGCAACGAGACGCTCGCGGCGTTCGGGCTGCGTTTGCGGGACTCGCTGGCAGTGAGCAGGTCGCGCAATGTGATTCTCGATCTTCGGCACAACAACGGCGGCAACACGTACTTGTACCCGGAGCTGGTGCGCACGCTCGTCAGCTTCACCACGCAACGCGACAGACAGTTGTATGTCATCACGGGTCGCGGCACATACTCGGCGGCGGCCAACCTTATTACCGATCTCGAGCGTTTCGCGAATCCCATCTTCGTCGGCGAACCGAGCAGCATGACCGGCAACAACGCCGGCGATGAGTCCATGTTTGTTTTGCCGTATAGCGGACTCAACGGCGCGTTCTCGAGTGTGCGTTGGCAACTCAGCCATCCGTGGGACATACGGCGATCGATTGTTCCGCAGATGCCGGTTCAGCTCACAGCAGCCGCGTATTTCCGCGGTGAAGATCCTGTGCTCGATGCGATCACTCGGCGCATAGCGGCAGAGCGAGCGGGGAGGAGAGCGCAGTAGCGTCAGGACCGAATGAACGGCGTAATGGGCCGATTTAACGGCGTAATGGGCCGTTGAAACGGCGTGGTGGGTTAGTGCCCACAACGCATTTCATACGGCTCATAACGCAGTTCGAGGCACTACTACAGTTTCAAACTGTAGCAGTGCCAAGTTCGTCCGTGCTTAGCAGCGCTACTGCACCCGCTCAAAATTCCATATGTTGCCCACAAACATCTCCGTCACCGTTCCACTCGGCCCGCGCCGGAACGCCACGTAACCCGACCCGTCCTCACGCACAAAGAGCAGCGGCGCGACTTCGATGAATCGCCGCCCACGCGCGATGCTCATCATGAGTGCTGAACTGTCCGGTGCCGCGGTAATCGACACGATGTACGGAGCGCTGCGCGGTGTGCACGTGTGGCATGACGTCGACGGAACGAACCGGCCAACGAAATCGCCAACACGCGTGCGGAAATCAGGCGGAGGCGCCGGAACAGGAAGACGCACGAGCGACGCAGGATAGTACCGGTTGAGAATCCGCTCTTTGAGTTCGTCGCGCATCGAGCCGCCTTCGCGATGCTGCACGATGAAGAATCCATCGTTGTGTTCCGGAATCAGCACCATGAGCGCACTGAATCCCGCCATGTCGCCGGCGTGCTCGACGGTGCGCAATGCGCCGACATAGTCCTCGTAGAATCCAAGCGCAAAACCGGGAAGGCGTGGATGAGGCGTCGCATGTTGTCGCTGCATGAAACGCGACGCGTACTGCGACAACACGCGTGCGTTGCCCACGCGACCGAGCTGCAGATTCGCAATGATGAACGTGCTCATGTCGCGCGCGGTGCTGTTCACGGACGATGCCGGCGTGGTGAGGTACCACTCCCACGGCTCCGGCAGCACGGAGTCTCCGCGCACGCTGTATCCAATCGCGACGCGATGCGCCTGCGACGCGGGCACGTTGACATTCGTGCTCTTCATACCAAGCGGCGCCCACACGGCTGAATCCAGAAACCGTTCGTGGGACTGCTTGGTGACGTCTTCAATCATTGCGCCGGCGAGCGTCATGCCGTACGTGGAATAACTCGTCGTCGTTCCCGACGAACGCACACGCACGAGACGCGTGCGTAAGAACTCGCCGAGTGGAAGTACCGCCGCTGCATTCGGCGCCATCGTGCCGGGACGAATTTCGTCAAACCCCGCGGTGTGATCGAGCAAGTGTTCGACGAGCACCGGACCGCCGAGCGTGTCCTTCACCTTCACGCTCGTCAGATAGCGATTCACATCTGCGTTGAGATCGACGCGTCCCTGATCGGCAAGCTGCACAACGCCGAACGCCGTGAAGACTTTGCTGATCGAGCCGATGCGCCAGATAGTCGAATCGGGCGACACCGGTGTCTTGCGCGCAATGTCGCTTACACCGTAACCGCGACACGTGAACAGTTCGCCGTTGCGCACGAAGCACACGGCAGCGCCGGGAATGCGATCGCGCTTCATCATTGCGTTCACTGCCGAATCGAGAAACGCGTTGAGCTCAGCGCGATCGCGCGGACCAGGTGGAACAGTTTGTTGTTTGGCAACGAACGCGGTGGCGAAAACGCCGATCGTTGCGGCAAATGCGGTGAGTGTTTTCATGCGGGCCCACTCGGTGAAAGAGACCATGTGAACTGGAGCAGCGTGCGTGCCGTGCGCGTGGGACGGCGCTGCTGCAGAAAGAGCGCGATGATCTGTCCGATGTGTTCGTTCAGCGCGGCGACATCGTCTGCATCGAGCAAACCCTGCAAACGAGCAGACCAGATGTTGCGATGCTTACCGCGCGGAATCACATCGGTCTTTGACAGCGCTCGCGTAAAGTCGCGACGCGCCGCGCGCCACAGCGAATCCGTCACTGCGCGCACGGCTCGCCGGTTCGCCGCGTTCGTCGTGTCGTATCGCAAGAACATCGGACGGCCGGCAACGTCGAACTTGGTATCGCGGCGCCCTGATCCGCGCCCGCCGTTGACGGCATTGACCAGCAAAGCCTTTTCGAGCCGGCGGAGATGGTAGTAGAGGCGATCAGCCGGCTTGCCAATCAACTCAGCCAGCTCGACCACGGTGCTCGGGCCATGCGCGGCGAGCGCGTCGATGATTGCTTGCCGCACCGGTGAGCCGAGCACGCGAATCTGTTTCGCGTCGCGGACTTCGTAGCCTTCGCGTGGATTCATTTCTGCACGGTAAAAAATTGTGTTCCGCGCTCCGGATTCCATCGAAGCGGATAACGAACGCCGCCGGCCCAGAGCACGGGCGCGACTCCAACCTCGATCACCGTGCCGTTGCGTACGACGCGGAGCGGGACCGAACGAGCGCCGGTCGGAACGACGTTGAGGCCAAAGCGATAGCGGATAGGTTCAGCACGTCCGATCATCGGCGGATCGCCGCGCAAATCGCCGATGTCGATGATGCGGTCGCCAACGCGCAGATCAGTCTTCGCGGCGGGCCCCGCGGGGTCGATCGCGAGAACAACCGACGGCACGATGCCAAGCGAATCGGCGCCGTCGTATCGCGCTTCGATGCCGAGATACGTCAGTGAGGCTGACTGGACGGGGCCCTCGTCGAATCCCGCCGCGAGTAACATCGGTCGCACTGTGGGCACCTTCGTGCCGTCAATGAATTGCGCGTATACGTCCGACGCGCCGGCGCGCGTTATCGCGTTGCGGATATCGTCGATCCCGTATTCTCGTTTCGGACGCGATAGCAAATGCCGAATCACGTCCATCACGCTCGCGCCGCGCTGGCGCAGCTGCATGTCGGTGACGAATGCGACGAGTGCTCCGCCGCGATACGCCATGGTTTCATTCGGTCCGTCGGCGTCGCGCCACTGAATCCCCGGCTCGGCAAATCGCGTGCGTCCAAGGGACGTGCTGCGGCGCGCGTCGCGTTCGATGTCCATCATGCGCGCGGCGAATTGCGCGGGCGTCACAACGCCGGTCGCTGCCGCGTGCCAAAGCGAGATGTAGTCCGTGAAGCCTTCGTTGAACCAGGTGACGGATTCGTCGGGGACAAGGTGAGAGCCCAGCCAATCGTGAAAGACTTCGTGCGCAAGCGTCAATCTGGCCATCAGCGAGAACGGCTCCGCTGGCACTCTGATGACGAGACCGTCGTTCGTGAGCGTTCCGCCAAACACGCCCTCGTTGCGTTGTGGTTCAAAGATGATGCGCAACGGTCCGCGCGGTCCGCGGCCCGTGGTACGGGACATCGCGATGACCAGAGACTCCACGTATTGGGCGATCTCGCCGGTCAGGTCATCGCCCGCTGCAAACTGCGCAATCTCAACGGGAACGCCGTTCACGGAGCGAGTCGCAAAACCAGCGACACGACCGATCGAAAACACGCCGTTCTCCGCCGGCAGTTCGACAGATCCAGTCGCGGTTTGCTGTGCGACGGAGCGACCACCCCAGCCTGTGAAAATCTCGTCGTTTGGCGACGCCGCGACGCGGACAATACTCGGCCGTCGCACCGGCCTGTCGTCAACGAGCAGCTGGGCAAACGTGTTGATCGCGAAGCCGAACATGTGTGTACTGTCGCGGTACGGAAGCAGCCGCCGCTCCTGGTGCGCCGCCGAGCCGGCAGCGCGAAGACCCAACTGATAGGAGATAAGGAGTTCGCCGCCGACGGCGAGATCGCGCGGAACACGCAGTCTGCCTGCGGAGTCGAATGCGAACGCGCGTCTGTTGACGCGCAGATCGCGGACGTACGGGTCACGCGCGCTGGTCCACTCGCCCCAGTTGGGAAGCTCGAGCACGACGTTGCTCGACGATGAACCGAGCGCGCTTGCGCGAAGCGCAACGGTCAGCGTTCCGCTGTCACCGGCATACCGGATCTGGTACTCGAGTGGCGGAACGGAGGCCGAGTCGATCGCGGCGGGCGTGCCTCGCGCGCACGCAAGCGCGAGCGCAACGGCGACGACGCTTTTGTAATTCATGACTGATTTTACAAAATACAGGCAAGCTGTCAAGCGTGAGTGGGACGTGGCGCTGGTACGCCTCGCACCACCCTGCACGGGCTGTCACCCATCACGCAGTTGCCGTTTGCAGCGCCTTGAGGTCCACGCCCTTCCACAACCGCTCCCTCATTGCTTGCGTCTCCGCGAGCGCTCGAAGCCCCGCGCGGGTCACTGCGAAGCTCCGCCGCGACGCACCGTCGCTCGTGACACGCCGCGATTTTACCGCGCCTTTTGCTTCGAGCCGGTCGAGGGTCGCATAGACAGCGCCAATCGCGAGATCGCGCCCCGTCACGCGTTTGATCTCTCGTCGCACGGACATACCGAACGCGGCGTCGCGCGTGCGAATGACTGCAACGAGGATCTGTTCCTCGAGAACACCGAGCGGAACCATCGACGACGCGCTCATGCTTCCTCCCGCAGTACGAGCGCCGGGTCCACCTTCCCCGCTCGGCGCGCTGGAATGAACGACGCAATCATGCCTGTCACCAAGAGTGCCGCGGTCGCGCCGAGAAATGCGACCGGATCTGTGCCGCTCACACCGAACAAGAACGTGGACAAGAGCCGTGACACAAGCAGCGTTGCGCCTGCACCGACGACCACACCGATCACCACGAGCACCGCGCCCTGCGACAACACGCGGCCGACAACACGCGTGCCACTCAAACCAAGCGCCACGCGAATCGCCCAGTCACGCTTGCGTCGCGTCGCAAAGTGCGCCATCACGCCATAGATGCCCACGGCACCCAACACCAACGCGAGCACGGAGAGTGCGGTGAGCAGCGACATCACGTTCCGCGCCGGACCAACCGCCTGATCCATCACGCGCGACATCGTGGTCGTGTTGCGGATGCCGAATCCCGGCGCTGCGCGCGCGAGTGTTTGCCGCGCTTCATTGAGTACCGCTACGTCGCTCGTACCACGTTTTGCGCGAACCACAAACGTTACGCCTGTGCCAAATCCGCCGAGGACCTGGCTCCATAGGTAGTAGCGTGCCGGCGCTGGTGCTGCCGTCAGCGTTCCCTCGGCCACGTCGTCAACCACGCCAATGATTTGTTGCGGGACGTTGTACATGCCCGCGATCATGCGGCCAATTGGATTCTCGCCGGGAAAGTACGTCTTGGCGAGCGCGCTGTTGATCACGACCGAGATGGTTCCGCCAGGCTGATCCGTGGCATCGAACACACGCCCGCTGACCAACTTGATGCCCATCGTCGAGAAATAGTCGAGCGTCCCGATGCGAAAGTACGTTGTCGTCGCTTGCACGCTGTCGCGCCCGACAACGGAAATCCCGGTGCTGTTACCGTTGCCGCGCAGCGGAAGGCGCATCGCGGCTGCCGCATTCTCGACACCAGGCATCTCCTTGAGCGCAGCGACGGCTTGTTCAATAGTCGTGTTGCGCTCCGCGAGCGGTACTGTCGGCGTGCCCGATGCGTCAATGACGGCGACGTTATGCGTGTCGATGCCCGGGTCGATCGCGTACATGTTGGCCACGCTTCGCACGAGCAGTGTTGCACTCGACGCGATCAGCATTGCGACCGTCATCTCGATGACGACGAGCGTTCGCTCCGTGCGCATTGCACCACCGCCGCGCACGCCCCCGGTGCGCAGACGGCTCAGCATGTTCTGCAATCCGCCGGCTGCGCTGCTCCGCCACAACGACGCCGATGGAATCATCACGACGAGCAACGCAGACACAACAGAGAGCGCGAGTGCCGCAACAAACAGCGTCCAGTCGAACGTCGCGGCTTCTCCCCACGCACCAAGCGGCAGTGCGCTGGTGAGGACGCGGAATCCGGCCACTGCGAGTCCCGCACCAACCGCTGCTGCGGCAACACCAATGATCAACGCTTCCACAATGAGCGGCTGCGTGAGACGGTTGCGATTTGCACCGAGCGCTGCGCGCACGGCAAGCTCAGACGCGCGCGACTCAACCTGGCCGAGCATCAACGCAGCGACGTTCACGCATGCAATAATCAGGACCAGCACCATCGCCGCCATCGTCGCGACGAGCGCAGGACGCATCGGGCCGACAAATCCCTCGTGAATCGATTGCACCTTTGCGTTTTTTGTTTTGTCCCACTGCACCGGATACTGGAACTGTCCCTTCAGCATCGACACGAGTTGGTCGACGTCGGGCTCCATGTGGTCCGGGTTTTTTCCGGGCTGCACGAGACCGACGAGCGCATACGAACCGTTGCGCCCGTTTGGATTGATTTGCATCGGAACCCACACGCGTACTTCCGGCGTCGGGAACCAGAAGCCGCGGGGCATCACGCCGATCACGGTGCGCGGTATACCGTTCAGCGTGAGCCGTGAACCGATGATCGATTGCTCGCCACCCATCTCCCGCCAGAGTCCGTAGCTCAGAATCGCGACGGGGTCCGCGCCAACGACATCGTCACCGGTCTTGAACGTGTTCCCGAGCGCCGGTTTCGTGCCGAGGATGTCGAACAATTCCGCAGAGGACGCGACGCCGCTCAACAAACGCGTTTCGTTGCCGGTACCCTGGAGGTTGAGATCGCGATGGTTGTACATCGCGACGGATTGGAATCCGGGGAAACGGCCGCGGAGCCACGTGAATTCCTGTTCGTTCCACGAGAAGCTCATCCAGAACGACGCGACTTCTTTTTCGTTGCGATATGGCAGCGGGTCGAACAGCACCGGCCGCGCAATTGCGTACACGGCCGCGGTTCCACCAATGCCGAGCGCAAGAGTGAGCACGGAGAGCAGCGCGTATGTCGGGCGTGCGCGCAGTCGCCGGAGCGCATAGCGCGCGTCTGTAATGAAGTGTTTGAGCATTGGCCCTCCGGGCCGGTATGCGTTTGCGCGGGGTTCGAACGCGGTCGATTCGCGCCACAGTGCCCATGGCACGAGAGCGCGCGCGGTTCCCAGCGCCTGTCGCCAGATCCATGCGCGCGCGTTCCGTTCGCCGTGCGCCATGGCGATCTCGCGATACTCGGCGATCAGATCGGCAACGATCTCCTCACGCTCGGCCCGTGGAAGGACCGTGCGGAGGATGGCGAGCGGGAGGCGGGGTGGATACACGGGCGGTTGGTTTCTACAATGTAGACAACCCTACCCGCCGAACGGTTGGAACCGAGCTAGGTGCGCACCAACCAGAGCAGCAGCTCGTAGTCGGAGAGGCCCAGTGCACGCTGCCTCGCGGCGCTGAGTTCTTCTTCGATGCACCGGAACGGTGCACCCTCGGGCGCGCGGCAATGGAGTGCGATCTCGACCAACGGCGTTTTCGCGGTGCCGATTCCCCCGCCCCACACGAAGATCCCGGCAAACGTGCGGCCGCTCTCGCTCACGACGATCGAATCGCGAAGCACGTTGTCGAATCGCTCGGGATCCATGTGGTGATTGTTTTTGCGGAACCAATCCTCACCAATGTTCGACCAAATCGTGCGCACGAGACGCACGTAGCGTTCGCGTATGGACTCCGGCGGCCGGAGCGGAACCAGTTTGCTGTCGCTGCCCGTGCGCGGATCGTAGCGCCACAGTTCCGCGGAATGCGTCGGCGCGAAATGCACCATGCTGCGGTGGTAGAGCAGCACTTCGTCGGCGAGCAGTGCGAGCGACCATCCGTACAACGTTTTCCTGACGCGAAGGTCCTGTCGCGCCAACACGAGAATTGCGCCGGCTGACGGCGAGATGTGCGTGTCGATGTAGATCTGCGACGTGGTATGACGAATGCGCATGACGGCGCCGAGTTCGAACGCAGTGTCGCGCTCGACACGCTGTTTTCGCGGCAGCGCGGCAACGGTCCACTCGCGCGTCAGTTTGTCCAGCGCGTACACGCGCAGCGTATCCGGCAGCGCGGAACCCGTTACATCATAGAACGCCGCGAAGAATGCGTATGGCGCGTTTTCGATCGTCCCGCTGCTGAAAGCGCGTTTGAGTTCCGCTGAATCCAGAAAGCGCGTGTTGACTCTTGCTTCGCTGAGTACAGCGCCGAATGTCGGCGCTTGCGCGGCTGAGGCCTGCGCGACAAGCGCAGCGGGCGCGCTCATGCATAAACTCGCGAGCGCGAGTCGAAGGCGCGTGCGGCGATTCACAACAATAAGGTAGCTCTGCGACCCGCTTCTGCGTTTCAAATGCGCGAGCGTTCAGCGGCGGCCGGTGCCCAGGAAGATGAACTCGATCTCAGTCGTTGCATCGAGTCGAAAGTTCTGCTTGAGGACGGCGCGCGACGCCTTCGCCACCCAGAACGTGTGGTCGGCGCCGCCAAAGTCCGCCTCGATGCGCCACACGAGCTGTCCCGCGACGAACTCCTCGTCCGCGACGACCGCGGTGAACTCGGTCACGCCTCGACCGGGCGTGTACACAGGAACGGAGATCGAGTATCCGCTCGCCAGCGGGGCCGCGCGCAACACGAGATCCATGCTCGCGCTGTTGTAGACCAGCGACGGCATGCGCTGATCGACCGTGAACGGCGCCATCCCTTGCGCGTCGATGCGGCCGCGAACTCTGTCGCCCGACCACTCGAGCTGGAACTTCAGGTTCGCGCCCGGGCGCGTGCCGGTGCTGCGATGGCTGCGCGGTTCGAGCGTGTTCCAGCTGTCGACGATCGTGTCGAGGTGCGTGCCGTAAACCTCGTCCTTAATGCGAGAGATGCGCATGACGCGACGCGCAGATCCGGTATCGATCGAGCGACAGACTTCCGTAGCCGTGCCCGTTCGGCGGCGAACTCCGCCCCTCGTGACCCACACCTCGGCGGTGTCGGAACCACATCGGAGCCTGTTCATGTCGACGGGAACGCGGTCAGTCGATTGTGCGGCAATCGATGCGAGGGGCGCGGTCAGTACGACTGCTGCAATTGTGAAAAGTCTGCGCACTCTGAGAATCCTCGCTGCGTGTCGGCGGTCCGGTTCTCTGCGAACACGATTTGGACGTCGCTCGTGTCACGTGATCAGTGATCACGCCCTTCTTGCGTGCGTGTTCAGCGCGCCCCAGACTAACGGCCATGCGCTCCGTTTACATTCGACTCGTCTGCGCCACCGCCGCACTGAGTATCGCGTCGTCGAGCAAGGCCCAGCGCGGCGGAAGTTCACCGTGCACACGACCACCATCTCGTCAAACGGCGGATGGCACCGTGATCACACTCACGGAAACCACGCGCTTTCCCTGCACGCTGCAATTCGTGAACACGGCGATCGCTCTGCGCGCCGATCCCGGCGGCTCGGTGGAAGAGATTGGCAGCACTGTCGCGCGTGGCCCTGACGGACGGTTCTACACGTCAATGAGCAGGGCCGGAAGTATCAGCGTGTGGAAACCAGACGGCACATGGCTCCGCAACTTCGGAACGTACGGACAAGGACCGGGAGAACTCGCGCGCGGCACGCACAACATTCTGTTCGACAAGGCCGGTCGCTTGTACGTCGGCGACAACAATCGTCGTTGGACAATCTTCTCGCCAACGTACGAATTCGTGCGCACGGTTCCCGGAGGTGCGATGGGCACAGGTGCGTTGGGGAGCGCGGCGCTTCTTGACGACGGCAACTTGGTGTCATCGTTCAAGGCTGCCGGTGGCGCGTTTCACATCTACGACGTCACCCAGACGACGGCGACCGTTCCACCGGTTGTGCGGTCGATGGGCCCCGCGCTGCAAATGGGCGGGCAGCGCATTTCACATGCCGGCGGCAACACGTTCTGGACAGCGCCCCCCGATGGCGAAGGACTCGGCTATGTACTCGAACAGTGGCGCACCGATGGAACGCTTGTTCGCACCATTCGACGCGCCGTGCCGTGGATGCGCAGTGGTGACGCGGCGAAACTGGGATCGCCTCTGCCGCCTCCTGAGATAGAGGGTCTACACGACGATGGCACCGGGATCGTGTACGTGACGCTGATGGTTCCAAACAAGACCTTTCTGGATATCACGCCCGAGCAGCGACGCGATCGGTCTCCCGACGGCGCAATGAACAAATCCATCGACATCTATATAGAGGCGATCGATGTCAACGCGGGCGTTGTTCTCGGAGCGATCGGGCCAATCCATCCTGCCGAAGCAACGAAGCTTATTCCGCTCGGTTATCTCCGCGCCTCACGGCTTGCATATCGGCGCGAAGAAGACGCTGATGGCTTCCCGATCATGCGAATCGTGGAAGCGCAGCTCACTTCCGCGGCGGGATCCCGAAAACCGTAGTTCCCGCTGCGCGCGCATGCGTCGCGTTTCGATGACGGCCGCGTTTTTTCGGTGACGGAGATTCGGCACCGCCGCTGTATCGTGGGCCGTGCCGAGTTGCTTTCCCCTCGCCGAGCCGAGCAGACTATGGGTATGCCTGCGATCGAACGCAGCTGGACGCGCGCGGAGGTCCTGGACCTCATCGCGCGCAATCCGCTACCGACCCCTCGATACGAGCTGGTCGACGGGGAACTGCTGGTGACTCCCGCACCGGGCGGAACGCACCAGTCCGCGGTCGGACTGATGCACTGGCATCTCCGCAACTACCTCGTCGCGCGGCCTGAGGTCGGCGAAGTATTCATGTCGCCGGCAGACGTCAAACTCGAGCCGGAGTCGACGGTGGGCCCCGACGTGTTCGTCGTAACCCAGACCGAGGGAATGCGATTCCGTCGCGACAACCGCGTGCACGCGCTCGTGCTTGCGGTTGAGGTGCTGTCTCCGGGCGACCGCAGCGGAGATCGCACGCGAAAGCGTGCCCTCTATCAGCGCAACGTTCGGGAATACTGGATTGTCGACACAACGAAGCGAGCGATCGAAGTGTGGCGGCCGGGAATGGCTTCGGCGTTCGTTGCGCGCGAACGCCTTGAATGGAATCCCGCTGGTGCGTCGCAGCCGTTTGTGCTCGACGTCGCGGTGTATTTCGCGAACGTGTTCGGGGAACCAGCTTGACGCAACTCAGCGTTTCGGCGGGATCCCGAACACGATAACGCCTGCCCCACGCGCACTGTCGATTGCCGTGATCACATCCTGATACCGCACGAGCGGCGATCCGGCGATGAACAAGTGCTTCTCAGGACGATCCACATAGGCGTCACGCAGGACCGTGCCGAGTGACGCTTCCGTGGTTGGCTGTTTGTTCAAGCGGTATTCGCGGCCCGGCAGCACCTCGAGCACGATCGGTGTCGACGGTTTGCTCGACGGTGACTCAACGGGCAACTGCAACTTCTCCATGTGCCGCCGCGGCAGCGTGATCATGAAGATGATCAGCAGCACGAGCATCACGTCGATCATCGGTGTCACGTTGATCTCAGCGCTCATGGCGCGGCCATCGGCTGGATTCATCATCGTCGGATCCCGAGTGAGTGCTTGAAGCCACGATAGGATCAACGAATTGTCAGCCGATGACGCGCGCGTGACGAATCGGTGAAGGTCAGATTGTGAATTCGTTCAGGCGGCCGCGGCCGCCTTCTTCCACATGAACGGCTCGAACGGATGATCGACGGGCGCGTTGATCAGATGCCCCGCGAAGTTCGCCATCACCGAGAATCCGATGCCGAGCACTACCTCGAGCGCCTGCGCCTTCGTGAACCCGGCCGCGTAAAACGCCTTCAGGTCAGCTCCTGAGACGTTGCCGCGATTCTTGATCAATGCTCGCGACAGATTGCTCAGCGCCGCGAACCGCGCATCGCGCGGAACCTGCCCCGCACGAAGCGCGTCGATGGTCTCTCTCGTGACGCCTTCCTTCAGCGCAAGCGTCGAGTGAAACGCGACGCACCACTCGCAATCATTCTCATATGCGTTGGCGAGTGAAAGCACCTGGATGTCTGCACCGGTCAGCGTGCCTTGCGCATAGATCTCGCGCACTGCAAAGAATGCGCGCACCAGCGTCGGCGACTCGGCCATTCCCGCTGCGAGATTGGGAATCATGCCAATCGTTTCCTTCACGGTTTTGAGCGTTTCTTTTGATCCAGTTGGTGCAGTATCGATGGTATGAATCGGAAATGCGGTCATCGGTGTGTCTCCACGCCCGTTACGGGCTCGCGAGTTCGAAGTTCGGCCAGCATTGGCCAGTGCTCGCGAATGTTGACCTGCGCATTCGGTGTCTCAATTCCCTCTGAGGTAAGTGCGCGCCCACTGTCCCGCCGTCATGTTGCACCCAACACGAGGCCACCTTGTCCAATCGTACGGCACCAGTTCGCAGACAATTCGGTACGCTGCTCAAGGAGTGGCGTCGCGTTCGCAGAAAGAGCCAGCTCGATGTCGCGCTCGAAGCGGACATTTCGCCGCGCCATCTCAGTTTCGTTGAAAGCGGACGCTCGGCACCAAGCCGGGAGATGGTGCAGCTATTGACGGAGACCCTCGATGTGCCGCTGCGCGAGCGGAACTCGCTCCTCGTCGCGGCCGGATACGCACCGATGTACAACGAAGGCGCGCTGGAATCGTCGGAGCTCACGCAAGTGCGGCGCGCACTCGCGCGATTGCTCGAGCATCAGGAGCCGTACCCTGCGGTTGTGCTCGACCGGCAGTGGAACATCGTACAGACGAATCGCGCGGCGCCAAAACTGTTTTCGCATTTCATCGAGTTGAGTCCTGGCCCGGTGAACTTGCTCAAAACAATGTTCGATCCGGCGCGCATGCGTCCGTGGGTCGCGAACTGGGACGTCGTCGCGCAAACTCTGATGCGGCGCGTGTATCGCGAGGCGGTCGGTGGCGTTCCGGACGCGCGAACGCTTGCGCTGCTGGACGAATTGCAGCGAATCCCCGGTTCGCCCGCGCCAAGCGCAGCGAGCACGAGTGAGTTGCCGTTTTTTCCGGTCGAGTTTCGCAAAGGCGCGCTTCGACTCAGCTTTTTCTCGATGGTCACCACGGTCGGCGCTCCACTCGACATCACTGCGCAGGAATTGCGCATCGAAGCGTTTTTTCCTGCGGACGATGAGACGGAGCGATTCGCACGTGAGCACCTCCGCACCGACACCTAGTGACGGTCGCGTAGCGCGATCACCGCAAACCTCGTCGCATTCCCTGCCACATCCTCGATGCCAGCCGCGAGCACGCTGAGCCCGTACTGACGCGCAGCGCGCGAACTCGCGACGGCCGCGATGCTCGGATCTCCACGCGATGCAACAAGCTTGGCAGCACCGGCGGTATCGTGCGCGGTTTGCGTCGTGATGCCTGGATGCGCGCGAAGGAATACACGGATCTGCGCGAGCGCAACGTCCTGCGACACAAGCATTGTGACTTGGTCGATGGTTGCACCAGGCACTCCAAGGACACACAAACGCACCGGCACTGACACTTCGCCCACGACATCCACATCGTCTGCGGCGACGATCACGCCGCAGCTCTCCGCGATCGGTCCGATGATCGTGTTCTCGACGGGCAGCACGCCGTACGACACCTTGCCTTGTCGCAGCGCCGCGACGACCGCGGCAAACGTCGGCATCGGCACGGCATGCGCGCCATGCCTGAGCAATTGCACCGCTTCGTGCCCGAATGCACCAAACTCGCCCTGAAATGCGATGAGCGTGTTTGGTGCAACAAACGCAATGCCGTGCTTCGAGTCGGGAGCGGTTTGAGTAAGCATGGATGGAAATGGATGAAAAACAAAAAGCCCCCGCGAGAATCGCGGGGGCCGAGGGACGAGCGTTGTGACTTACTTACACGCGCGCGCCGTTCGGTCCTCCGCGAGAGGGCCAAAAGTAGAAATACGTAAACGTGGAGCGCGTGGAAGCGTTGATCACGTCAGCATGATGAACTGGTGTGCATGGTTTCGGCAAGTGGTACTAGTACGACAGTCTCAGCTCGAGGAACCCCGCGGAGTTCGCGCGTAACAGTCCGAACACGGACGCATCGGCACCTCCGTAGTGCTCCGATCCGGCAACCACCTTGATGTGATCGGTGATCGCGTATGACACCTTCGGCCGAATCACGCCACCGCGCGGACCGAAGTACGCAACGCCCGCGAGTTCGGTCTCCAACGTTTCGTGAAGCAATTTCCAGCCCACACGCGCCGACGCGCCGTGCTGCACACGCTCCGTTTGATTGCTCAACACGTTCTGCTGCCACGCGAGCGGATTCACCTGCTGCGGTGCGCCTTCGTCTGATTCGTCGAAGTCGAGCACGTACCGAAACAAATACTGCACGTTGACGTTCACTGTGCCCGCGTACGTGCGATCGGCACCGGCGACAGCAAACACTTCGCGATTCTTGATCGACGGATCATCGCCATTGCGATCGGCTGTATGCAAATAGGCGGCCTCCGTGCGCAACCCGAACCGCCCAACATTCATCGCCGCATCTGCACCGACAAAACGAATTGGATGGTGCGCCAACTCGAGTGTTGGCCCGCCGGGCATCGCGCGCATGACCAGATCAGGCGTCGCGTCGAGCGTGCTTCCATACGAGAGCGACCAATCCGCCACACTTCCCGTCTGCACCACCCGTACCGCCCACGCCTGCTCATTCCACCGGTCGCGATCCTCAACCGCACCCGACACACTCGGCGGCAGACTCACGCGGTTCGCACGAAACTCCGGCAGCCACAGCGCAGTCACTGCAAATGAATTCGCGTAATACGTGGCGCGTGCCGCGCCGGCGCCGAGCCGGCGTTCATCGTCTTCTGGTGCAAGAAAGCGATAGTCGTTCGACGACAAACGATCGGTCGGATTGATGCCATCGGCGCGCCCCCACGCAAAGATCTGCCGGCCGATGCGCGCGTCGAGGTTTCCCGCGCGCAGGCCAACGTACGCTTCGCGCAGCTCGGCGTCGTCGTAGCGACGCATTCCATCGCGACCACGCAGCGCGCCCCAGCCTTCAGCAAAATACGACACACCAGGCAGCGGCTTCCCTTCTGCTTTGAGCCACAACGACGTCGCGCCAAAGTGGTCCTGCGCGTTCAGCTCACGATCGGAACTCCAGTAGCTCGCGCGCAGCGACCACGAAACACCCGCGCGCGTCAGCACATCGAGCGGCCCGGCGTCCTGCGCACTCACACTGCCCGCTGCAAATAGCAGGGTGAGTGCGCCGGCCCAGCGCGACGCGGTCATCGTTCGATGTAACGCGTCGTGAACATCTCATCCGACAACGCTACGCCTGATTCGAGTTTGTCCACGCTGAACGTCGTGCGATGGCCCGTTTGATGATTCACCATCTCGCGTTCGCGCGGGAACCATTTGCCTTTCTGTGCGTCGACGGCTTCATGCTTGGTCAGCCGCTGTGTCTTGAACAGACGGTTCGCGAGATCGTAGTACTCGACCTTGACCTCGAGATAATTGTCTGCCCGCACCCACGTGATCTTCTTGCTGTAGCCACTGCCCGATAATTCCTGCGGCGTCGCCGGCGTCGACTCAACCACGTATGTCGCGGTGCCGTCGACCTCCTCCGTCTTCAGCAACTTGTGGTTGTACTTCTCCACCTTGGGCAGCGAGATGTCGCCGTACGCAAAGTCCGACCCGACAAAGCTGTCGCGCTTGTTGTTCGCAACGAGACGACGGCTCTTCTTGAGCGCCGGCAAATAAATCCAGAGATCGTCGTCGCCTTCGGAGTGCTCGACCTGGAGGAATCCGGTACCGCGGATGTCCGCCGGCGCGCTGAACGTGACGAGCAACTTTGAGTCGACGCCGTTCGGTTGCAGCTTCACCGCCGAGCTCGTGCGACGTTCGCGCCGCTGTCCTTTGTCGGTGATCAACACCATCGTGGCTTCGAGCCGAAGTGCGCTCACCTTCGTCACGAAGAAATTCTTTTCCATAATCTCGCGCGCCTGGCGCGCGTCACTCTGTTGCGCAGGCGTGGCCGCGATGGCAGCAGCGGCAGCGAGCGCGACACCAACGATTCTCGTAATCATCAGACGGACTCCGGCGTGAGCGGTTGCGGGAAAAGCGCTGCACGACGGTCGCCAAACACGAATCGCGGTTTGAAGATGATCATCAGCGCGCGCAGGAAGAACAGCGCAAAGAACGCACTCGTCAGCATGGTGGCGGTCACCATGTTCGAGAGCTGGTTGTAGAACGCGAACGACGACGCTTGCAGGACGGCGTACCCGGCGAGGATCGACATCGCGACGAGCAGAATCGCCTTGCCCGACGTCAGCATCGAGTTGCGCGTCGCGTCGAGCACGTTGCCGGTGCGTTCGAGCTCCTCCTTGAACCGGAAGAGCAAATAGATCTCGTAATCCGCACCGATACCGATCGCCATTGCAGCAGTCGTCATGGCTGAGATGTCGAGCGGCGTGCCAAGCCATCCCATGAGGCCGAAGTTCGCGAGCATCACGGCGAAGAGCGGCGTGACGACGAACAGTCCACCCACGAACGAACGCAGGATGATTGCGCCGAGCACGAACACGACGATCGCCATCTGCGCCATGTTCCTCGTCTTATCACTCACAATCACGTCGTTGAGCGCGATGAGCTGCGGAAGGCTGCCGCCCATTTGCACGGTCACGCCCGGCGGGAACGTCGCGATCACTGGCTGCGCGGCACGCGCAATGTTCTCGGCGTTCGTCGTGCCGTCGTTCTTTATCAGCGTCCACACCGTGGCGCGCTTGTAGTCGTGATCGACGAAGCTGTCAAAGTCCTGCGGATCGCCCGACAGTGTGTACAGGAACAGATACTGCGAGACGAGATCGCGACTTTCCGGAATCGTGTGGTACTCAGGCTCATCGGCGTGCATCGCCTGGTTCATGCGCTTCACGAGGTCGGCGAGCGATTGCGTCTTGCCCACGTCGGGCTGCGTGGTGAGGAAATCCTGCAGCCGTGACATCGCCTCGAGGACTTTGGGATCCTTGATGCCGTCGACGTCTTTTGTTTCGATCAGGAACTGAATCGAGTTCGTACCACCAAAGCGTTCGTTGAGCGCGCGATCGTGTACGCGCAGCTCGCTCTCAGGCTTGTGATAGAGCTTGAAGTTGTTGTCGATGCGGAGGAACGCGACGCCGCCACCAACGAATGCGAGCGCAGCGAGGCCCCCGGTCACGAATTGTCGCGCACGACCGCCGGCCAGATTCGCAGCCAGGCCCGACAGGAACTGATCGAGAATGCCCGCCTTCTGTTCGCGCGCCGACTCAGCGTGCTTCGGCGGACGAAGCGATGTACGCAGCGCGGGAATCACCGTCATCTCCAGCACCATCGTCGCGAGCACGCCAAACCCGGCGAACACACCGAAGTGCTGCACCATCGGTATGCCGGTGCCGACGAGCGACAGGAACGTGATCACCGCGATGAGTCCCGCGACGACCATCACCGGTCCGACGCGCGCAATCGATTCGATCACCGCTTCGCGATTCGCGACTTTCGGAATCACGCCGCGCGCGAGTGCTGCGCTGTATTCCTCGTAGTAACGCTTGAGGATCTGAATCGCGTGCCCTGCCGCGACGGCCATGACGAGAATGGGCGTCGTCGTATTCAGCGGATCGAGGTGCACCTTCAGCAGGCCCATCATGCCAAGGCTCCAGATCACGCTGAGTATTCCTGTGATCATGGGCAGCAGCATGCCTTGCAGGCTGCGAAACGACCAATACTGCACGAGCATGATCACGAGCAACGCCGCGCCGAAGAACATCGGCATCTTCATGAATTGCTGATCCGCGGCTTCACCGATGATCGGCAGTCCACCCATGTAGATGTCGACGGTCGAGTCGCGCTCCGCGTCGACGATTTTGCGGAAGCCCGCGTTCATGGAGATGAAGTTCGGCGTCGTCGAATCCTGCTTGAAATCCGCGACGATCGCGGCGGCCTTGGCGTCCGGAGACACGAGCGCGTTGATGTAGATCGGCATCGACGCGACCGCGCTGCGCAGTTTCGCAATGTCGTCGGGTGTTTGCGGCACCGTTTCCATCATCTGGCGCACTTCCATGCCGTCCGCGCCTCCGCGGATGTGTTTCACTTTGCGCGCCGCGAGGCTGAGCACGTTGTGCTTCACCGCATTCGGCAATAGCTCGACCTGATCCTGAATGCGTTTGATCTTCGCGAGCACTTCCGGCTGGTAGATGTCGCCGGAACGCGGCACGATACCAATCACCGTGTAATTGCGACCGCCGAACACCTTCTCGAGCTGGTTGGTGGTCTCGACGTACGGATGTTTCTGCGGCGCCCACAAATCAGGATTGGAATCGACCTGGAGTGTGCCAAGCCGTGAGCCGAGGAAGATCGTGATCGCCGCGATCACGAGAGAGACTACGCCGCGGTGTGCGGTGACCCAGCGCGCGTAGTTACGAAAGAACTCTGAACGGGATGTTGTCATATGCAGCCAGCTCCAGGTGCCTATTTATGTAGTGGTCGCTACAGAAATAGGCGTGGCCCGGCGATATGTCAACTGCGGCGGCTATTTCCGGGTCTTTGTGGTGACGAGCGGCGTCCACGCGCTCATGGCGCCGTGGACGGTTGCGGCGAGATCGTCACGTGTCGTTTCGTCACGGGCGCGCAGCGCAAGTCCGTGTACGACCGTGGTATAGAACGACGCGATGGCGGCGACGTTCGTGCCTTTCGGGACATCGCCGTCCTTGATGCCCTTCTTGATGCGCGCTTCGAGCATGTTGGGCAATGCGCGGCGCATGGGTTCGAGTTTCGCGCGAATTGCCGCTGACTCGATGTTGAGCGAGCCCAGAATGACGAGACAGCCTTTTGGTTCGCCGCGTGCTGCGAACGTACTGACGGCTTCGTTCAGCAAGGCTTCCACAGACGCACGTGTCGTCGCGCCGGATTCGAGCGCGCGCGCTGGACGGCTGCCCATGCTCTCGACGTACAGTTCGACCGCTTCGAGAAACAGATCTTCTTTCGACTTGAACGCCGCGTAAAAACTCGGCGGGGCCAGTCCACCCATGGCCTTCTGCAGATCGGGCAGGGTGGTACCCTCATAGCCGCGCTCGCGAAACACGTCGAGTGCTGCGCGGAGCGCTTTATCGCGGTCGAAGGCGCGCGGTCGCCCTCGGGTAGCCATGTGATCGGTCCTTATTTGATTAGTCGATTGCTACATAAATCAAGCCGGTCATGGCCATTCCCGCAACGACGACGTATGGTTTTGTCGCCATGAAAACGCGCATCTTCGTGACTGCGTTGGAGTTGGGCTGATGTCGTCTCTCGACCGGCGCCCGCCAGTGTGGAGCTCCGTCGGGCTCTGCTGCCCGGTCCTGATTGTCGGCGTCATCTACTTCCTTTCGACACCGCAAGGACAAGCGTTCAACGAACGGACGTTCGGGCGTTACTACACAGCCGGTGCCCTGCTCATGATCGGCGTGTACGGCGCAGTGCTGCTCGGCTTGTTCGCCGCGGGCATTGGCGCAAGCGTCATGGCGTGGAAACGCGAGGAAGAACCGCTCTGGCTCCGGCAGCTCGCCACAGCGGCCAACGTCATACCGCCGATTGCGTACTTTCTGTTCGTGAGCTACACCTGATGCAACTCACCTCGACATTCTCCATGCGCACGATTCGTCACACCCTCATCGCGTCCGCACTCGCGTTGCTTCCACTCGCTGCGCACGCGCAGGCCTTCCGCACGAGCGACAGCGTCATCAAGAAGATGTGGCAGCTCGGCATCGAGCAGTCACAGACCGAGCGACTCGCGCAAGTGCTGATCGATTCGATCGGACCGCGACTCTCCGGTACACAAGGATTCGCGTCCGCGGTCGAATGGCTCGAGAAGACGTATCAAGGCTGGGGTGTCACCGCGCGACGCGAGCGCTACGGTACCTGGCGCGGTTGGCGCGCCGGTCCCACGCACATGGATCTCATCGCGCCGCGCACACAAACGCTCGATGTCGAACTGCTCGCGTGGAGCGTCGGTACGAACGGACGTCCGGTCGAAGGCGAGGTTGTCGCGATTCCTGATCTCGCGGACGACGCGGCTGCGCGCCAGTGGCTCGGCACGATCCGCGGAAAGTTCGTCTTGATTTCAGCACCGGAAACAATGTGTCGCGCGCCGCAGGAACTCGAGCGCAACGCGCGCGCCACCACTGTTGCGAACATCAACACACAACGCGCCGCGGCTCAGCAACTCTCGAGCAGACGCATTCGCTCGCTCGCACCCGCGACCGCAACACCGCAGCAAGTACAGGGCATCGTTTTCGCCCGGCTCGATTCCGCCGGCGTCGCCGGTTTGCTCAGCTCCAATTGGTCTGCCGGATGGGGCGTGAACAAAATCTTCGGCGCGCAGTCGAATGTTGTGCCGAGCATCGACGTGTCGTGCGAGGATTACGGGTTGCTGCATCGCATGGCGAGCAACAACTGGAAACCGCGCGTGCGACTCAACGCAGAATCACAAGCGGCCGCCGACGAAGTACCGATGTTCAACGTTGTCGCCGAACTGAAGGGAACGGAGTTGCCGAACGAATACGTGCTGCTCTCCGCGCACCTCGACAGCTGGCACGGTGCGACGGGCGCAACGGACAACGGCACGGGCACGCTGACGATGCTCGAAGCGATGCGCATTCTGAAAGCCGCCTACCCGCGTCCCAAGCGCACAATTCTCGTGGGACACTGGGGCGGCGAGGAACAGGGAACGATCGGCTCGCTCGCGTTCGGCGAAGATCACCCGGAAGTCATCAACGGCTTGCAGGTCGCGTTCAATCAGGACAACGGCACGTGGCGCGCGGAGATGATCGAAGCGCAGGGCTTCGCGAAAGCCGGCGGCAATCTCGCGCGATGGGTATCGCAGTTGCCGAATGAAATCTCCGACAGTCTGCGCATCTCGGTGCCGGGCAACATGGCAAATACCGGCAGCGATCATTCGTCGTTCGTGTGCCGCCCCGCGCCGGCGTTCCGTTTACAGTCGAGCTACCCCGAATACCGCCAGTACACGTGGCATACGAATCGCGACACGTACGACAAGATCGTGTTCGACGACCTCAAACAGAACGCGACGCTCGCGGCGATGATGGCGTACGCCGCGTCTGAGGATCCGGAGAAAGTGCCGCGCGATCGGTCAGTGTTGCCGGCGGGTCCGAACGGGCAAGCGCGCGCGTGGCCAACGTGCAATCGCGCACGGCGAAGCTTCGCGCCGGCCAGATAACTGCAACTGCAAACGCAACGCAGAGCCGCAGAGGACGCGGAGCTTCGCAGAGGACTGACTGTTGGTAACAGCGCTCGCCGAGCGCGGGTCGGCGTGGCGAGCGTTGTTACCCCAAGTCTTTCTCTGCGGCCCTCTGCGTTCTCAGCGGCTCTGCGTTGCGTTTGTCGTTCAACGACTACTTGCGACCCGAGAGGCGATGGCCGGTTAACACCGCATTGAACGCGGCTGAGTCGCGTCGCTGCATGATGAGGAAATTCCAGCCGGCCTTCATCAGCGTCTCGACTTCCGCGGGATTATTCGCAGGATAGCCGCACGCTTTCTTGTATTCCTTGCACGCGGCGAGAATTGCCGCGACGCCGGCGTCGAATCCAGCCTGATCGCGTACGCGCCGGCCGGTTGAATCCTGCGACGAGAACACGCCGCCGAGCGTTCCTGCTCCTGCAATCACGACTGCGACTCCAGGCATCGCCGCGATCGCGCGCGCATTCGCAATGCCAGGTTTGCTCTCGATGATCACCCCGATGAGCAACTCACCATTCGGATTGAGCGGCCACACGTCGGCCTTTTGCAGATACTGCGCCGGCGTCATGCCCCAATACGCTGCAGCGCGTTCAAAACCCGACTCCGGACGCGTGCCACCTTTCGATACGAAACGCATTGCGGAAATGACCTGATTCACCTCTTCGACCGTTTCCACTTCCTGCATCTCGACCTTCACCTGTCCTTCGTTCAGCTGATCGATCAATCGCTGAATTGACGCCGCTTCGTTGCCATGAATGATCGGGATCTTTGCGGCGAACGGATGCGTGCGCGCCGACCCGCCCGCGGCCACGATGGCCTTCATGTATTCGCGATACTGTTCGACCGTATTCGGCGAGAACGAATTGAGTACGAAGTCACCGAGTGTGTACGCGACGGTTTCGCGCGCGACATCGGCCATGACAATCGGTGGCGGCGTTGTCGTATCCGCCGCAGCGCCACCGCGTCCTCCGCGACCACCGCCGCCCCGGCCGCGCGCGTACACCGGATTGTTGACGCCGAGTACCGGAAGTCCCTGCTGGATGAGCGGGATCATCCGATTCATGCGATCCGTGGTCTGCGTTTGCGCGGACGCCTGACCAGAAGAAACATCCGCCGACAATACGAGACCGAGCGCAGCAACGACGACGGTGGAACGCATGCAACCTCCTCGAATGAAGTGACGAGGCCGAAAAGCTACCGGGCCGGCCTCAGCTTCACCACAGTCGGCACGTCATCCGCGTCGCGAGTCACGCCCCAGATGGCATCGCCACGCGCCGCATACGGCGTAAACCCGCGCGCGACGGCGACGCGACCGACGAACTTTCCATCGGGCTCATAGATATCCCAGCGCAATTCACGCGATCGATAGGGCACGACAGGAAGTGGATTCGGTTGCGCTGTTGCAGGCGCATCTGGCGTGTACTTCTCCGATTCGACGCTGAGTTGCACCCAGATCCGCCCCTCGGCGCCGATCAGGAAACTGCCATACGCCGGCTTGGTGTCCGGAATGTCGGGCCCAGACCATTTCCAATCGGGCTGGGTGCGGCGCATGCTCGCTTCGAGTTGCGCGTGGTATTTATCTCGCTCATCGCGCGTCACCGCCACGGGCGTGTATTCTCGTTCAACTCGCACCGGACGGCCGTTGAACGTCGTGTTGAACACGTACGGGCGCCCCGGACCAGAAACGACGAAGCCGAGCGGGCTCGTCGCGGATCGCGTCGACGTCCCAAATGGAAGGGTTCGCCCCATCCGGCTGCCCCCGTCAGGACTTTGCGCGCGCAGTATCGGATCGCCTGGATACTGCGGAATGATGATCGTATCGCGAAGCACGCCAGCGAGATCGTAGCCGACGATCGCGCCAAGATTCTGCTGGCGGTCCGTCGGATTCGCCGGATTGGGAACACTCCATTGCATCCACACGCGATTGCGCACGTCTGCAGTGAGTGCGCCGCTCGTGTACGTGCGGCCACTCATTTTGATGAGCCAATTCGCGACGAATGATCCGTCGGCGTTGTAGATGTTTATCCGGGAATTCCCGGCGTCCCACGCAGCGAGCTTTCCGTCGGGGCGTATAGTGATGCCGTTGATGCCGTCATACTCGCCCGGCCCCGCACCCTTCCGGCCGATCCGTTTCAGTCCGGTGCCGTCGGCGTTGAGCATCCACAATGAAGGCGTCTTCTCGTCCCACACGTACACGCGCCCGTCGGGCGCTACGGCCATGCCATCGACGGTACCGATCTCCGCTGACGCGTCGCTCGCCTGCCATTCGGGAACAAGGCGTCGCACCGCGCTCGCGGGAACGTCACCGTTGCCGCGCACCACGAGTGTATCGGCGCGTTGTTGTGTAGTGGCGAGAACAAGCGCCGCGGCGAGAACAAACATTGCGAGTGCTCCGACTGGATTAGGTCGTCAGTTGGACACCGCGGGGTGCGGGGCGCGTTGCGCCCACAGCGCCGCGGAGTTGCGGCGAGCCTATTTCTGTCCGAGCACCGACTTCGCGATCATCATGTGCACGCCGAGGTTACCGTCGACCACTTGCGTAATGCGCAGATCGGCGATCATCGACGCGGTTTGATACGCCTCGACTTGCGTGATCTTTTTTGTTTCCTGAATGAACTTCACCATCTCGCGAATCGCGGTTCTGGTCGCGACAACGAGTGATGTGTCCGCGCCCATCGTGATCCAGTGCGTCGGCGTTTCGGCGCGCGGCCATTCGAGTTTCATGTCCTTGCGCACGACGACCTGAATGCGGCCTTTGAGATTCGTTTCAAGTCCAGTCTGATCGACTTCGCCGTCGCCTTGCGTTGCGTGTCCGTCGCCGAGTTCGAGCAACGCACCTTTCACCCACACGGGGATGTAGAGCGTGGTGCCGGCGACGAGTTCTTTGTTGTCGAGATTGCCGGCGTGCTGATGCGGTGGATTGCTGCTCACGCGTCCCTTTTCACGTGCGGGCGCAACGCCGATCGATCCAAAGAACGGACGCAGCGGGACCGTGATGCCCGGCGCGATTTCGGCGGTCATCTTTTCGCGGTCCATCCGTATGAGTCGCGTTGCACCGCCGCCGCCGCGACCACCGCGTCCCGTTGCGGTATCACCGGGATTACGACACAACTCGCGCACGTAGCCGCTGCATCCGTTGTAGCCGTAAGGAATCGGCAAATCGATGCGCTGGATGCGCACTTCGAGTACGTCGCCGGAATCCGCGCCTTCTACATAGATGGGCCCGGTGAGAATGTGACCACCGGGTCCGCGCGCTTCGCCGGTTACTTGTGCGACGATGTCGCGCAGGTTCTGCGGAATGTCTTCTGGTTTCACTCCCAAACGCTCGAGCGTCGTGGGAATGCTCGTGAGCATGGTTTCGATGTCGACCATGTCACCCGAGTTGATGCGCAATACCGGCTTGGCTTCGGACCAGTAGTAGCCGTACGCGACCGTCGCGGGAGTCGCGGGGAGCTGATGAACTTTCTGCGCGCGAGCATCGGTGACGAAGAGCGCGGTCAGTGCAGCGATGGCGAGAAGGCGAGTCATGGGAAGGGCTGAAGGCAGAACAGCTGAAGACAGAACAGATGAAGGCAGAACGGCTGAAGGCAGAACAGCTGAAGGCGGAACAGCTGAAGGCGGAACAGCTGAAGGCGGAACAGCTGAAGGCGGAACAGCTGAAGGCGGAACAGCTGAAGGCGGAACAGCTGAAGGCAGAACAGACGAATTCTGAAGCCAGAACGGGACGACGCGCTAGGGCGTCAATCCGCGCAACACGGGGACGAGCGCGTCCTGATACTGCCCGGCCACCGCGCGCTTGTGCGCAATGATCTTTTCGCTGCGCTGCGCAATTTCCGCGCGCATTTTTTTGAACAACGCCACGACATCATCCACCGGCTGGCCGACGGTCACCATCTCGGCCTTGAAGCCGAGCGCCGTCCCGCCGCGCTTGTCGTGCGCAATGCAAATCCCGGGTATCCCCTGCGACGCCGCGATGCCGATGCCGTGCACGCGATGGCCGATCACGATGTCGTAGCGCGAATAGATCTCGCGGTAATCCGCGGCGTCGAACGAGTACCGCAGCCCCATGTCGGCGAACGTCAGACGCGCGTGCGACAGCTCGTCGATGTAATGCGCGACGAGCTCGAACTCCACTTCGCGCCCAATCTGTTCGCGCAAACGCCGGTACAGTGACGTCATATACGCGAACGTGTCTGCTGAAACGCGATTATGCTTGACCGCGCGATCGCTGCCGAAGATCAAACCCACGCGCTTCACATCGCGGCGTTGCGTTTCGCTCGTGCACGACAACAGCGCCGGACACGTGATGTGCCGCGCGTTGACCGGCTTGAGCGCAAGCGCCGTGCGTTCCTCGCGGCAGGCAATCAGCCGCGCGTCGCGCAGCACCTGCATTTCCGTCTCGGTGAAATACGTCGCATCGAGCGTGAAATCGTTCGCCGAACCGATGCCGAGGAAGATCGTGGGGATTTTGCGCGCCGCGATCAGTTCATAGAGCGGCGCGAGACGGCGTCCGTGCCATTCGGGCGAACCCGCGAACACGACGAGGTCCACAATCGCGGGATCGGTGTCGTCCTTGAACGAATTGTCCAGAAACGGCGCGAGCTTTCCGCCGAATACCGCGCTATCGAGCTTGGACAACCACCACATCCGCGTGCGGCGCGTCTGCGGATTGCGATTGAACACGATGGGGTTGAACTCAAGCCCGGCGGCGCGCAGCGCGTTCATGCAGCCGAACGCGATGAACTCGTCGCCGGGATTCCATTGGCGCGTCGCGGAGAAAACGACGTTGAGCGTGCGCTGCGTTTGCACGCACCAAATGTAGAGCGAGTGCTATCCCTTCACAGCGTTCAACACGTCTTTCACGGACTGCACGGGGTGCAGAATGTTGTAGTCGATGCGGCCTTTGACGAGCCACGACAGCGCGAACAGTTCGAGCGCGATGGCTTCGGGCAGGAAGATCGACTGTTTTTTCCACCCGCTCCACAGCGCCCATGCCATGCACGCGATGATGCCGACACCGCAGAACACGTACAGAGCGTTTCGCCGTGTCTTATCCGGAGTGGGCGTTGCGCCCTTCCCCGTTTTCGTGAACAGCACGAGACAATAGAACGCGAAACACGAGAACAGCGTGGCCGCCGCGAGGTAGTGCGTTTTGCCGTGCCACGTCGTCCACCAGTCGGGCGTGAGCGACTCAACCGGCGGCGTCGCTGGATTGAGCGCAACGATTGCGGCGGCGACACCGGCAAGGATCGCCGTGCGCCGATCGAGCGTGTACCAGTCGTTGCCGTACCCTTTGTACGTGAGCATGAACGCCGAGAGCGCGGCGAGCGTGCCGACAAAGACCACGATGGCACCAGAGTAGTAATACGCACTGATGGAGCCGAGGACTTCACCCGGCGTCAGTCCGTCAGTGGGTCGTCGTGCAGCAAGGATGATGATGAGCAGCGGAAGCAACGCTCCGGCCGCACCAATGAACTTTCTGTGCAAATGACCGGAAGCGTCGTCGATATTCTTGGGCAGCATCGGAGCCTCGTCGCTGGAGGAGCTGCTGGACCGCGCGAACGCTCCACTATGCCGTCAAAGGGCAAGAGTGGCAACAAAGTGTCCGGCGGCGTGACACCCTGCGCCCTGAACCCTGCACCCTCAACCCCACTACAGCCTACAGCCTACCGCCTAAACCCTACTTCACATCACGCCGACGGCGCGCACGCGGAAGTCCACGTTATCCGACACCCAATTCCACAAATCCAGCTGCTCTTCCGGTGGCATTCCTTGCACATAGTGCTGCCGCCACGTGTTCATCACTTCATCGTCGACCGTCCACATGCGCACGCGATGACGCGGTACACGTTTCTCCCAATTCACTGCAACCGTCGGTCGCGGAAACAGCAGTCGCACCGTTACGCTCTTCGACAAATACTCGATGTCGTCGAGCTTGATGCGCCTGTACTTGCTGAGCGTGTCACCCTGCTCAGCGGGGGAGTCGGGCAGTCCATCGGTCAGCAACACAATGTCGACCGGCGACAATACCAGGTTCTGCCGCTTCACCAGCGTCGCCACGCGCGTGAAGAACGGGTTGAAATCCGTGTTCGCGTCGCGCGACGGATACTCTCGCCGCAAATAGTCGGCGATTTCTTCGACGCTCATACTCTGGAACGTGTGAATCGGCTGAAACGATTTCGTTTCATCCGCGATCTCGCCGCCAATCGTTCCCACGAACAACGCCGACGGCGCCTTCAGATCGCCAAGACCTTGCAGCCGCGCATAGATGTAGTTGGCCGCGAAGTCGATGGCACTTTCATAGTTCTGTCGAAACGATCCGCTCACGTCGATGCCCACAACGAGCGTGGATCGCGCGACCTGCGCACGATCACCGCCTGGCGCGCATGCCATTACCGCAGCGAGTACCACCGCGAGTCGTCGCATCATGACGCTACCCTCGACGGCTCGCGCGGCGTTTTCATCGGACGCTGTGCCGCGTTGCGCTGATCGACGGACGCGCGTGACTGCGCGGCGCTCGCCGGATCAAATGGATTCGTCACGAGCATGTCTTCCAGTGACTTGAACGGCAGCGCAAATGCGGGCCGTGAATTCACCAGCACGACGGCGAAGTTGATCGCCGCCGCAAGCACCTGCAGCACGGGCAACGTCAGCAACTCGAACAACCGCTTCCCTTCCTGCTGGAACCACGCGACGTCTGCCTTGAGCGCGTTCACGGGCGCGCGCCACATGTCATTGGAAACCGGCGCAGGCACGGATGACAATTGCGTTTCCGTGGTCAGCGTCTGACGTCCGAGAATTGCCAGCAATGCCGGCGTCCCGAATCGTCCGAACAGGAACCACGACATACCGCGAACGCCCAGCCATCCGAACGATGCAAGCGCCATGGTTGACGCAATGCCGAGTCGCAGCGTGCCGCCCGACTGTTGCGCGATCCACGGTGTAATGGCGTCGATCAATTCGCGATACAGGAACACGACTTCAAAGAACATCACGGCGCTCTCGACGAGCGTCATCTGCACAATCGACGAGACTTTGCGCGTGCGAATTGCTTCGGCGAGTACGTGCACGCACGCGAAGCTTCCCGCCACGAGCATGAACAGGAACAACCAGAGCAACGGCGCCATCACCGCGGGATTCGGATCGTAGCCCGTGAGTCCGCCGAATACTTCGGTCAGCGTCGGAAACAGTGTGTATGTGAAAACGGTTGCTTCAACACCTGACCACACCAGCAACACGAGAAACGCGATCCACGGAACGCCCGGCTGGAAATAGCGCCGCGAGGTCCAGTCGAGTGCAGCCAGCGGCGATCGCACAACACCGAACAGCGCGTTGCGAATCGTGAGCAGCACGAATCGAATGCCACCGAACACCCATCCCGCCATCGCGACACCAAGTCGCGCAAAACCGGTCCAGTAGAGCCACACCATGCGCGCGCCGTCCCACCACGCCATGAGCATCGACGTCATGTACGCGCCGCGATTGGACCGGAACGGAATCGTGTACAGCGACAGCATCGTGCTCCACATGCCTGCCACGAGCAGGCCCGCGGGCAACGCCAACGCGACTGTCATCAACACGACAGTGCCGGTGCTCTGCGACGTGAAGAACGTGAGCATGCCGGACATCCACTCGGGGATCCACCGCAGGGGTGTGAGCAGCGCCGTGACGACGCCGCGCGATTCCGGTGGAAGGAGATCGATCTGGCCTTGGAACATGCGACCCTCGCAGGGAGGGATTGCTACGCGGCGTCGACTTCGGCGCGTCTCACGTAGCGGGTGCGGTGGCCACGGCATCGCGGGTCCACGCGCAAAAAACTCACAAAAAACTCAGCAATCCAACCTCTGTGTAGCACCGGAGCGACGCAAGCGTTCCTGAACACGCGAGACCGGTGGCGCGCATCACAGGTGTCACTATGCTGGCACGAATGCGCCGCCCCTGCACGCGTCATCCCGGGACCGCTATTCTTATCCCGTCGCGTCTGCGCGACGATGCGCGCGCACACTTTGCACGCTGCCGAACACCTCGAGTGAGGATCACCGATGATCGCACCGTTGTACCGCAGTGCCACCCTGACGGCGCTGGCGCTTGCCGTTTTCTCCGCGTCATGCGGCGACGATGAATCGCTCGGCGCCCCCGACGCGAAGTCGTGTACGCGCGGGTCGCTTTCCGTCGACCGCACGGTCGAAGGAAAGGTCGACGCAGAAAGCTGTGTGTTGTGGGATGATTACAACTACGACCTCTACCCCGCCGAATCGTGGACATTCCAGACATCGGCGAACAAGGCGTACATCGTGCGTCTCGTGCCGATCGAAGACGACGAAGCGGTCAACAACTTCAACGGCGAGATGGAGGTGTACGCGCGCAATGACGAGGGCGACGCGTACTATGCGACCGGCTACTGGGATACCTACGGCGTGGCCAACGGCAACGGCGGCGTGTCGCAAGAATTGGTATTCACGTCGCGCAAATCCGAGCGCGTTTCGATTCGCGTGAACGCGTATTCCGCGGCCGATACCGGTGCGTACGAACTGACCGTCATCTCATGCCCAATGCCACACATCGCAGCAGGCGCGACGTCGGCGGCCGTCGAATTCAACGCGGACTGTGCGCTCGAGAGCGAAGGCGTCACGCCACCGACTCCCGTCGCGTTCTTCAATTTCGACGCGAACATCGATGACGACATCGACGTCACGGCGACGCGCACGGCGGGTACGTCGACCATGCGCTTCCGCGTACGCGGACCGGACCTCGACTTTGGTTGTTACACCGCCAGCTGCACGAGCATTTCGTCGGCGACGGGAGTTGGTCCGCTGACGCTGAGCCCGAACTTCGACCGGTCGGGAAATTTCACGGTCGCCGTGTACCAGGCGACGGTTGGCACACTGACCGCAACGGTCGGCGTCGTCCTCAACCCTCCGCCAGCCGCTCCAGCGCGCGGCGCGTCGCGCTAAGGAGACCACCATGACGAACAACATCACGCGCACCATGCGCTTTCCGATTGCACTCGCAGCTGTCGCGGTTTTCGCGTCGTGCGGTGGAGACTCCACGACGCAGCCGACGTTCGGGTCGGGCTGCTCGGTCGGCAGTCTGCGTTCCGGCGAAACCGTCGAAGGCGAACTCGGCGCCGAGTCGTGCAGCATTCCGTATCACTTCTGGAGCGGGAACGAAGTCTCGTACGAGACGTATCGCGTCACGCTGCAGGAGGGCAAAGGCTACTGGTTCTATATGCGGCAGATTCCGAACGGCGACGGCGACAATGACCTCGACGCGTTGCTCACGCTGTACGGGAGAGATGAATCGGGCGCAACAATTCCGCTCGCCATCAGCGACGATGATGCCGGCGGTATCGACGGTCACGATTCCGAGATCTTTTTCGTTGCGCCGCGAAGCGGAACGTTCAACCTCGTCGCAGGATCGTACGACATCAACGACGTTGGCGGATACCGGCTGACGATGCGCGAGTGCCCGGTTGTGGCGACGCTCGACACGGCCGGCACGTATGAGTCGTTGCCGTTCGCGGACAGCGAGTGCGTGCGCCACAGCATCGCACAAACCGGCGTCGCATCAAAGATCGTGCTGATGGCGATTCCGTCTGATGAATTCGAGACGCTCGACCTCGATGTCACCTCGGGCGATTTCTCGCCGCGCATTGAAGCCGGCGGTCCGGGTTTCGATACGTACGACAACATTTACGACGACAACGTCTACGAAGTCTCGTCGACCACGCCGGCAACCGTGTCGTTGGTGAACGGTGAAGTCTCCGGCATGGTGACACTCGCGGTCGGCGCGTCGATGTTCGATCCGAGCGGCACGTTCGATGTCGTGCTCGGCCGGACACCTGCGCCAGGTAAGCCGGCGACCGGCGGCGGCGTGCCGACGATGAAATCCATGTTTGCGGGGGCGCTCAAACGGCGGTAACCCCGAAAAGGGAAAGGGAACCTTGAAGTGCGAAGTGCGAGGAGAGCGTTTCCTCGCACTTCGTTTTTCCGCCCGCAAACCCATCACCCTCCACCCCACTACCGCCTACCGCCTAGACCCTACACCCTCAGTAGAGCTTGACATCTTCGCAGGATGCGACCAGACTATGCCGCACAACTGAGTCGCCCGTGGTGATTTGCCGCCTATTGCCGCCACGTTAAACAAAGTGCTAAAACGCGAACGCGCCCGGGGGCAACTCACCTGGGCAATTTTGTTTTCTGGACCCCGCGTTTGATGCACCCAGCAATCGGCGGAAGTCACGCGTTGCCAGGAGTGCACGATGCCGGTCGCAGCACCAACAGTTCGCAACAACACAGCTCAGCCTTCACGCGGCGAACTTCCGCCGTTCGAAGTCAGCGGCGCGCCCTCGGCGCCCGTCGTCGTCGTCCTCGGCGGCATTTCCGCGACGCAACACGTGTGTGCGAACGCGATCGATCGCACGCCGGGTTGGTGGGATGTCATTGCGGGGCAAGGCAAAGCGATCGACACGGATCGCTATCGCATTGTCAGTTATCAGTGGCTTGACGGCGGGCGCGATGAACGCGGACGTCCCGTGCGCGCGGTCACCACACACGATCAAGCGGATGCGCTCGCAGCGGTGCTCGATCACATCGGCGCCGAGCGTGTGCATGCGATTGTCGGCGCGTCGTACGGTGGGTTTGTCGCGCTCGCGTTCGCGGAGCGCTATCCCAAGCGCGCGCAGCGCGTCGTCGTCATCGGTGCGGCGCACAAGCCGCACCCGATGTCGACGGCGCGCCGCGCGATTCAGCGGCGCATTGTGGAGCTCGCGCTCGACGCCGGCCGCGGGAAGGAAGGGCTCGCACTCGCGCGTGCGCTTGCCATCACGACGTATCGCAGTCCCGCGGAATTCGCGGATCGGTTTGCGAGCGCGCCAACGGTGCGCGCGAGTGCAACGGCGACGTTCCCCGTCGAGAAATACCTCGACCATAACGCGGAGCGTTTTGCCGCAGCGTGGGAACCATCGCGGTTTCTCGCGTTGTCGCTATCGGGCGATTTGCACTCCGTGAATCCCGCCTCGATCACCGTACCCACGACGGTGATCGCGATCGAAGACGACGAAGTGGTTCCGCTCGCGCAAATGCGCGAGCTCGCCGAACAACTCGCAGGACCCGTGCGGTTGCGTGTTTTGCCGACGCGCAACGGACACGATGCTTTTCTCGCGCGGCCCGATGCGTTGGGCCCAGAACTCATTGCAGCGCTCGAAGCGCCGGTACGCAAATGAGCAACACCCGGGAAACCAGCACGCGCGCAGTGCGCGCCGCCATCGCAACGGACAAACAGTACGGCGCGGTGACACCGCCGTTGTACTTGTCCACGAACTTCGCCTTCGACGGATTCGCGAAGCCGCGCGCGTACGACTACACGCGCAGCGGAAATCCGACGCGATCGCAACTTGCGGAAGCGCTCGCCGAACTCGAAGGCGGCGCGGGCGCCGTCGTGACGAGCACCGGCATGTCCGCGGTGTTGCTCGTGTTCCAGTTACTCAAGCAAACCGACACGATCGTCGCTGCGCACGACTGTTACGGCGGCACGCAACGGTTGCTGCGTTCGCTCGCCGGTCGCGGACTCTTTCGCTACGTGCTCGTTGATCTCACGTCGCCCGAAGGAATCGCGCGCATCGCGGCAGAGAAGCCGAAGATCGTGTGGGTGGAAACGCCGAGTAATCCGTTGCTGCGCATTACGGACATTAAGAAAGTTGCCGCGGCGTCCAAGGCGGCCGGCGCATTGTGCGTAGTGGACAACACGTTCCTCTCACCGGCGTTGCAGCGCCCGCTCGAGCTCGGCGCAGACATCGTGCTGCACTCGACGACGAAGTATCTGAACGGCCACAGCGATCTCGTCGGGGGCGCGATCATTACGAAGGATGCGACGCTCGCAGCCGATCTCACCTGGTGGGCGAACTGTCTGGGCATCACGGGAGCACCGTTCGATTCGTGGCTCACGCTGCGCGGTATTCGCACGCTGTTCGCGCGCATGGATCATCATCTGGCGAACACGAAAGCGGTTGTTGAACTGCTCACAAAGCATCCGGCGATCGAGCGCGTGTACTACCCCGGTCTCGAGAATCATCCGGGCCATGACATCGCGCGCAAACAGCAGAGCGGTTTCGGCGCGATGGTGAGCTTCGAACTCAAAGGCGGGACGCCGGCCGTCGAACGATTTGCGGCGGCGGTGCAATTGTTCACGCTCGCAGAATCACTCGGCGGCGTCGAAAGCCTCGTCGCGCACCCCGCGACGATGACACACGCATCCATGGATGCGGCCGCGCGAGCGGCCGCGGGCATCAGCGACAGTCTCGTGCGCTTATCGATTGGAATCGAAGCCGCGCGGGACCTGGTCGCCGATTTGCAGCAAGCACTCGACGCGAGTGTTGAAACCGCCGTGGGCGCCGCGAGCGTCGCGTCGGTGAGCGAACGCGATGCCGCGAACGTTGTCGTCATCGGCGCTGGCACCATTGGGCGCGAGTTGCTGTCGCAGGTCACCGCGAACACGCGCAGTGGTGCGCCGTTCAACGTGCTCGGCGTCGCGGATCGCTCGGGCTATGTGTTCGATACCGCGGGTGTGTCGGACGAACAACTCCGCGCGCTGTGTGCGCGCAAGCTCGACGGCGCACCAATCGCTGGTGCGACCGATGCGCACGCGGGACACGCCGCGGCGCTCGTCGACAAGCTCGCAGCTGATGGCGTGACGCGTCCGATCATTGTGGATGTCACCGCGGCGGACACGCATGAACTGCTGCGCCACGCCTTCACCAAAGGCTGGGACGCGGTACTCGCGAACAAGATTCCGCTCGCCGACGAACAGGAACGCGTCGACACGCTGTTGAGCGATGCACGCGACAACGGATGCGGATTGCGCTACGAAGCCACAGTTGGCGCCGGCCTTCCCGTCATCGACACCATCAACAAGCTCATCGAAGCCGGCGACAACATCACCGCAATCGAAGGGTGTCCGTCGGGCACGCTGGGTTTCTTGTTCGGCGAACTGAGTGCAGGACGTCCGTTCTCCGCCGCGCTCGCGGAAGCAGTTTCGCTCGGACTCACTGAGCCCGATCCGCGCATAGATCTGTCCGGCATCGACGTTGCGCGCAAAGCGCTGATCCTTGGCCGGCTGATTGGCTATCGCGGCAACTCGAGCGCGATCAGCGTCGAGTCGCTCATTCCCGCGACACTCAGCGGCGGAACTCCGGGCGAGTTCCTCGATCGCACGCGTCAACTCGACGCTGAGTGGTCCGCACGCGTCGCTGACGCGGCAGCAGAGAATTGTGTATTGCGATATCGCGCACGCGTGACGCGCGATCAGATCTCTGTCGGCCTCGTGTGGGTTCCACGCTCGAGTCCGCTCGGTACGCTGAGTGGGACCGATAATCAGTTCGCGATCACCACCTCGCGCTACGACAAGCAGCCGCTCGTCATCACTGGTCCGGGCGCCGGGCCAGGCGTCACCGCGGCGGGTGTGTACAATGACCTGCGCGCGCTTGCAACGCGGCGCCGTGCAGGGCGCGCGGGGGTGACCGCGCTTACATAAGGGGCGCGCGCCGTGAATCAGGGTCCGTGAGTCGCCCGTAGGTTGGCTGCGCTGTATACTCCCGCGCGGCAGCCCATACGTCTCGAGACCCTGTGATTTCGACCGATATTCCGACCCCCGATCCGCGCACGCTGGACGACGCAAGTCGTCCATTTGCCGAAGCCGTTGCTGCGCAATTCGCGGTGAAGCGGCTCATCGGTCGCGGAGGAATGGGCGTGGTGTTTCTAGCCCGTGACCGGCGTCTCGAGCGTTTGGTCGCACTCAAGACGTTGCCGCCCGCGCTCGCAAACGACAGCGCCGTGCGCGAGCGATTCCTGCGCGAAACGCGCACGGCGGGTGCGCTCGCGCATCCAAACATCGTACCGATTTACGGAGCCGACGAAGTATCGGGCTTCGTGTTTTTCGTGATGTCGTATGTCGACGGCGATTCGCTTGCGGCGCTCACGCGCGACCGCGGCAGGCTCGATGCGCGGACGGTTGCGAAATACATGCGCGATGTTGCGGCAGCGCTGACACACGCGCATGAACGCGGTGTGATTCACCGCGACGTCAAAGCAGAAAACATTCTCATCGACCGCACAACGGATCGCGCGCTCGTCACGGATTTTGGTGTGGCGCGCGTTGCGGAAGCCACGCCGCTCACGGAAACGGGCCAGGTGCTCGGCACCGTGCATTACGTGAGTCCTGAACAAGTCAGCGGTGAAGTTGTTGACGCGCGCAGCGACATTTATTCGCTCGGTGTCGTTGGGTTCTACGCGCTCACCGGTCGCTTTCCGTTTGAAGCGGAGGTTGCGTCAGCGGTGCTCGTGCATCATGTGACGAAGGCGGCGCCACCGGTTGCGTCAGTCAATCGCGACGTTCCAACGGGACTTGCGGCGATCATCGACCGCTGTCTGATGAAATCGCCGAGTCATCGGTATCAGAGCGCGGATGAATTGCGCGCAGCACTCGAGTCGTCGATGCCGAACCTCGACGTCAAACCAGCGCTGGTGTCGGACACAACCGCGCACGCGATCTGGCAGCGCGCGTCCGAGATGCAGGCGCACACCGGGATCCAGCAGCGCCCGGAGAGTGTCGCGAAAGCCAAGGCGGCGTCGACGAAACCGAAGAGCAACAATCCTGGCTACAAGATCGGCGAGGTCGTTGCGGCTGCTGCTGAAGCCGGGATCGACGAACGGTATGTGGATCGCGCGCTTGCGGAGCGCGGGCTCGGCCCGGATGCACGACCACTCCCTTCACGTGTTGCACCTGTTCCAAACGAAGCGCAGCCGGTGCGCGCGCCGTGGTGGTCGGTCCATCGCAACGACTCTGTGTTTCGCACGCAAGTGAAAGGCGAGATGCCTGGCCGCGACATGGACAGACTGTTGAACGTCTTGCGCGAACAGACTGGTGAAATCGGAACGACGATTGCGCGCACGCGCGAGCTGGCGTGGCACATGTACGATCCCGGGAGCCGGCTCGACGTGACCGTCGTGCCGGCAGACGGCAGCACGACCATCGCGTTGCACCGATCCGCGCGGAAACGACTCCTCGCGGCAATCCTGACACCGGCGCTGACGGTTGGCTTTTTTGCCGGCCTCGCCACCACGGCGATTTTCGTCGACGGGATGGATGAGGGCGCGCTGATTCCAGGATTTGCGGCAGGGCTGAGTGCGCTGTACGCCACCGCGCGCTCACTCTTCATTCGGTATCGCGAACGAAACGCGCGGCAACTCGCGGCGCTCGGCGATGTTATCGCGACGAAGGTGCGCGAAAGTATCGGCGGAAAGCCCTGATTACGGGGAGTTTGTCGAGCCACGCGGACGCATCCGCGCGCCAGGGATCATTCGGACTGACAGGACCCGCGTAACCATCCGGGATCTGACTCATCCACACCGGCGGGTCGTCGCTTTCCAGATAGTGGTACTCCATTCCGGGCACGACGAGATCGTCGGGCACGGCGACGTCGATGGTGCGCACGCCATAGCGTGACAGTTCTGTCGTGAACGATTGCGGATAGCCGATCCAGACCAGGTGCTGCGCGGCGCAGAACAAGTATTGCATGCGCTTGTTGCGCGACGCGATGCGATAGCGGCGCACCGTTCCGCCATACAGCCGGCTATACGACGATGAGACGTCGAGCAAGCCGCGCTTCGAGAAGTCTGGTTCGTAGCCGCGCACGAACACGAGCGACGTTGGATCGCTCTTGCGCGTGAATCGCGCGATCGGCTTTCCGCCGTTCACGAGATTCTTCTTGTTGATCGCTGCGCGTCGGCGCGGCTCGGTGAAATCGCGATAGGCGACGAGCCGGTTGTCATTGCTCCGTCGCACGACAAGCGACACCGCGCGCGTGTCGACACGGACGTTCGCCGTTCGCTGCGCGATTTCTTCCATCGCAGGCTGCATCTCGAGCGGCAAATCCGTCGTGTGCTCAGCCGAGACACAGTACTCGTCACCGTCTTCGATCTCGTACTTCACGTCACCTTTGCCGATCCAATTCTCGTACGCGGACTTTGCGTAGTGCGACGCCGAACGCCAGAGCAGCGAGCCGTCCTTATAGAGAATGCGCGCATAGACGTTCGGCGTGCGCGCGCGGCCCTCGTGAATCGCGATGTACGCGACCATGAAACGCAAATCGACGTTCTTGCGCACGTCACACAGATAGTACGCAACGCCAAACAGCTCGATCTTGTACTTCGGTACGTAGCCGAGTGCGAGGAGACGCTTCGGGTTACGCTTTGCAGCGCCGACGCAGCGAATGCGCGACCCGCCATCGGTGAGCTCGAGGAATTCGCGAAGTACTTGACGCGGCGTGAGCGCCGACGGCTTGTGCGCATCCATCCCCGAATGCAAGATCGAGCGTCCCATTGGGACATCAATTGGCGTTCCGCACCTTACAACGCAAGCCCCCACTTCCTCGATGATTCCGGCGCGTCAGGCGCTCGACTTACTGCGCGAAGGCAACCGGCGGTTCGTCGCGAACCGTGCCAACGCATCGGATCGCTCGAGCCACGAGCGGCGCGCTGCGCTGGTCGACGGGCAGGAGCCATTTGCGATCGTACTCGGCTGTTCCGATTCGCGCGTGCCCGCTGAGTTGGTGTTCGATCAGGGGTTCGGCGATTTGTTCGTGATCCGCGTGGCCGGCAACATCGTCGCGCCCTCGCAGGTCGGGAGCGTGGAGTTCGCCGCGGCGCTGTTCAATACGCGCCTGGTCGTCGTCGTTGGTCATTCACAGTGCGGCGCGGTTGAAGCGACTGTCGACGAACTCATGGGCGCGCCGAAATCAAAGTCGCGCAACCTGCAATCGATCGTGAATCGCGTGCGGCCATCCGTCGAAACGCTGATGGCCGGACGCAAGAACCTCGACCGTGACGAGCTCATTCACGATGCCGTCCGCGCCAACGTGCGCGCGTCGGTGGACCATTTGCGCCACGGGTCGGAATTACTCGAAGAGCTGATTCGGACTGAAGGGCTCCGCGTCGTGGGTGCGGAGTATTCGCTCGAGTCGGGCGTCGTCACGTTCTTCGACGACGCGGACTGATCTGCCGCGTTACGCGGACGCTTGTGCCTTTTGCGCGCGTCCGGTTGCAACCATGACGCGATTGCGGCCGGCTTTCTTCGCACGATAGAGCACGTCGTCCGCGACGGTGATTACATCGTCAGGCGGCGTAGTGGCCGACGTGCGCCCGGCCACACCCATGCTCACCGTTACCGAGATCGTTTCCGTTTTGACGCGTTTCTTCGGCTCCTTTGGCTTCTTCCGCGGACGATCGGCGGCGCGAACGGTGAACGTGAGCTTCTCGATTGACGCGCGAAGATTCTCGAGCGGTCCGAGGCACGAATCGATGTCACGGTCGGCAAACAGAATCGCGAACTCTTCGCCACCGTAGCGAAACGCGCGTCCGCCGCTGCCAACGCGATTGAGCTGCGTCGCGATCATGCGCAGCACCTGATCACCGGAATCGTGGCCGTAGGTGTCGTTGCACTTCTTGAAATGATCGACGTCCACCATGGCGATCGTGAACCCGCCGCCCAGCGATTGCAGCGCATCGTCGAGCGCGCGACGACTGCTCAGGCCGGTGAGCGCGTCGCGATACGCCATGTCGTGCGACGCCTCCAGCACCGCCATACCGAGAACCAAGCCCGCAGAGACGAACAACAGCGTTGAGCTCGCGAGCACACCGCCGCCCACCGCCGTTGTGGAGAGCGCGAGGAGCGATGCGACCTGCGCCCAGAAGAATCCGCGTGCAGTCGCGTTCGGACCGCCCAGAAACACGCCGCCGAAGAACAGCAGCGCCACAGCGTAGACAACCAGGACCGGATCCGACAACGTCGCCCAATTGGAAATGGCCGCCGGCAGGAACTGGTAGTCGATCAGCGTCGCGATTTCGAGCTCATCGAGACGCGCAAACAGTGCGAGGAATCCCGCCTGGCTCGCGATGAGCACGGCCCGCAGCGCGGTCGCAGAGGTGAAGAATCCGCGCTCGGGAACGACGCCGAGGATCGCGAGATTGAGCGGAACGAGCAGCGCAATCAGGTTGCGCAGTTGCGGCGCGGCGAGCAGACCACGGTCCGCCGCCGCAAGCACCAGGAGCGCAAACAACACGCGCGTGCGACGGAAGCGGATTGCGAGCGCGACTCCGAGCCCGAGCACGATCGCCGGGACGGCGGGCAGAAATGACTGCGCCGGCGAGAGCAGCGATGGCCATTGCACCAATGCTGCACACGCGAGAACCACCAAGCCTTCCGGAATGATTAAGGCTGCTATCGGGTGGCGCACGGAGCAGAAACTATCGCGGCCCCGGATAGACGTGCGCCAAAAGTGACACCGGCGCAGGTATTTGTGACGAACAAGGAACTAGCTGCGCGGCGCGCCCAGTGCACTCGTGGGAATCTCCGCCCGCGGTATTGGCGCTCCGTTACGCCGCACCACATACGCTTCCATGGCGAAATACTCTGGCAGCCCGAGCCGGTCCACGTCGCGCGCCGTGCCGCGATTGCGCTCTTCGACGCGTTGCCAGAATTCGCGATCGTCGAGTCCGGGGAACGGCGCGCGGTCTTTTTGACTTTGATGTTTGAAGATCGCGAGGATCTTCGTGCGCAGCTCGTCTTCTGAGAGCGGGACAAGCACGTCCGCGGCCGCGATCGACCACTCCTGCCACGCGCCGCGATAGTACCACACCTCAGGCGCGTCGCCCTTGTACTTCGCGAGCGCGAGGTCGATGGCTTCCTTGCACATCCGGTGCGTGCCGTGCGGATCGGACAGATCGCCGGCGACGAACACAATCTGCGGACGATGCTCGTTCAACAGCGCGAGCACGATCTCGACGTCGTCCGGGCCGATCGGATCCTTGCGCACTTTGCCCGTCTGATAGAACGGGAGATTCAGAAACCGCGCACTCGCACGCGACATACCAAACGTTTCAATGGCGGACACAGCCTCCGCTTCACGAATGATGCGCTTGAACGTGAGGACGTCGTCGGTATCGATGTCGCCCGGTTTCTTGCTGGCCAGCGCGTGCTGCACGCGATCGCTCAGCTCAACGAGACCCGGGCGATCGCCGAGCGCGAAACCGTGCGCGACGCGACGCAGCAGCTCGATGTGTCTGCGCACTTCGTGATCGAATACCGCGATGTTGCCCGACGTCTGATATGCAACAACGATGTCGTTCTGGTTCTGGTGCAGCTTGTTGAGCAAGCCACCCATCGAGATCACGTCGTCGTCCGGATGCGGCGAGAACACGACGATGCGTTCGCCGCGCGGCAGCTTGCTGCGGCCGCGGATTTTGGAGATGAGCGTGTTGAAGACGTTTCCATTCAGCGGACCCGGCGATCCGTACCGCGCGAGCAGTGCACTGAGGTGGTGCTCTCGATAGTCAGCGGAGTCGAGTTTCAGCACGGACTTCTGCGTCGTACCGCTCAGCGAAATCACGGCCTGAATTTCGAGGGCCGGCGTCCAGGTCACGTCGCTGTACGCCCACGGCGTTTTGATTCGCGTGAGCTCCGCCGCAGCGGCATCGTCGAGCCACACCATCGCGTTCGCGTGACTCTGCAAAAACGTCGCCGCGACATCCGGACTCGGCTCAGTCTCCACCGCACGGCGCACGATCGCGGCCTTGTGTTCACCCGTTGCGATGAGCGCGATTTCTTTTGCTTCGAGAATCGTCGCGACACCCATGGTGATCGCTTCGGACGGCACGTTTTCCTCGCCGAAGAAATCGGCGGCGGCGGTGCGGCGCGTAATCGTGTCGAGTGATACCAGGCGCGTGCGCGAATCACGACCCGAACCCGGCTCGTTGAAGCCGATGTGTCCCGTGGCGCCGATCCCCAGTATCTGAAAGTCGATCCCACCCGCAGCGCGAATTGCTGCTTCGTACTCGCGGCAATGCGTTTCGACCTGGTCGCGCGGCAGATCACCGCGCGGAACGTGCACGTTCTTGGGATCGATGTTGATGCGCGAGAAAAAATTCTCGTGCATGAAGCGATGGTAGCTGTGGATGCTCCCCCGCTCCATCGGATAGTACTCGTCGAGGTTGAACGTCACGACCGTCGAGAAATCGAGACCGTCGCGCTCGTGCAATCGGATCAGTTCGCGGTAGATCCCGATGGGCGTTGAGCCCGTCGCCAGGCCGAGGACCGTGCGCCGCCCCGCGCGTTGGTGTTCGCGAATGCGCGATGCAATAGTGTCGGCGATTCGTCGTGCGATTTCGTCGTACTCGTCGACGATCGTTACCGGTACGCGTTCAATGGGCATCGTCGAGTGAGAAACTAGCGAGGAAATAGGTCTGGCCGATGCTGCCCGGCAGCGACAAATTGGCGATCCGCCTTCTGAGCCACGATGAACAACGTTCGCACCAACCGGCGCGCCGCGCGCGCGATCTGCGTCGCACTGTTCGCATTGATCGCATTGCTCGTGCCCGCCGTTACCAGCGGTCAGTCACGTCAGACATACGACGATCTCGCGACACTGTTCCGCGATTGGCGCGCATTTCAGAAACCGAAACTCACGGGCGGCGTGTACGACTACCGCACTGCGGCCATGGCGGCGCAACACGCAGCGCTCGCGCGGTACAAGCAACGGTTGCAGGCGATCGACACCACCGGTTGGCGCATTCCCCAGCAGGTCGACTGGCACATCGTCCGCGCCGAAATGAACGGGTTGGACTTCGACCATCGCGTGCTGAAGCCGTGGGTGAACAATCCCGCGTTCTACGTGACCGTGTTCTGGGGTGAGAGCGACCAGCCCGCGCGCGAGGGTCCGCACGCGGAGGGCATGGTCGAGTTGTACCGGTTTGCGCGTCCGCTCTCTGCGCGCGATGCGGCCATCATTGATACGGCGGTGCGGCGGATCCCCGCATTCCTGGATCAGGCGCGGATCAATCTCACCGGGAATCAGAAAGACTTGTGGATGTACGGCATCGGCGACGTGCGCGGCCAAAGCGCGGACCTCGAACGATTGGCGCGCGAGCTCACGCCGGCGCACAGCGCGCTTTCGGCCTCCCTCACGCGCGCAAAAGACGCCACCGATGCGTTTGTTCGTTGGCTCGAATCACAGGCGTCGTCCAAGACCGGGCGATCGGGCATTGGCGTTGCCAACTACAACTGGTACCTCGGCCAAGTGCAATTGCTGCCATATACGTGGCACGATCTCGTGCGCGTGATGGAGGCCCAGCTGTCACGGTCGTGGTCGTTCCTCGCACTCGAGGAAAAGCGCAATGCAGCGCTTCCGCAGCTGAGTGTCATTGCGTCCGCGGAAGAACACACGCGCCGGTTCAATGCCGCGATTACGGATTACGTCGCGTTCATTCGCGAACACGACTTGCTCACGATGAAGCCGTACATGGACGCACGTCTGCGCGAACGCATCGGCCGGTTCTCGAGCGGGCCGCGCGAGTTCTTTACGGAAGTGGACTACCGCGACCCGATGGTCATGCGAACGCATGGCTTCCACTGGTTTGACAAAGGCGAAATGGCGGAGGAACCGCATACGAGCATGATTCGGCGCGGCCCGCTGTTGTACAACATCTTCAACACGCGCACCGAAGGATTTGCAACAGAATGGGAGGAGCTGATGATGGGCGCGGGCATGTTCGATAAATCGCCGCGCTCGCGTGAACTCGTCTACATCCTCGTCGCCGAACGCGCCGCGCGCGCACTCGGCGATTTGCACATGCAGAGCAACGAGTTCACGCTCGAGCAAGCCGCGGAGTTCACATCGGCGAATACACCGCGCGGTTGGCTCAGTCTCACGGGCAACCTGGTGCGCGGCGAACAACATTTGTATTTGCAGCAACCCGGGTACGGCATCAGCTACGTCGTCGGCAAAGTCGAAACGGAGCGGACCATGCAAACGATGCAACGCAAGCAGGGAAATGCGTTCTCGTTCCGCCGATTCATGGACGCGTACCTGTCCGCTGGTCAGATCCCGATGTCGCTCGTGCGCTGGGAAGTGACCGGCGAGCTCGACGCCGAACTTCGGACGACGCTGCGCGGCGGTAGTCGTTAAGCACGCCCCGCACCGAACAGTCCGCTAAACGGTCCGTCCCATGTTGTGGCTTGACATGGACATAGGCCCGCGCAATTATCTCCTACAACTTTAGGAGATCAACGTCACCGGCAGCACGGCCGTACGCTGGAGGAGACGCGATGAGTCGCACCGCTCATTCACCGAGAAGACCAGGAGACTACGTGCCACCGACCTTCACCGACCGCGAACTCGATGTCATGGCTGTGCTCTGGGAACGCGGACCATCGACGGTCGCCGAAGTGCGAGCGCGGCTTGCGGACGAACTCGCGCACAACACGGTGCTCACCGTGCTGCGCGTGCTCGAAAGCAAAGGCTACGTGTCGCACACGGAAGAAGGCAAAGCGCACCGATTCCGCGCGCGCGTCAAGCAGGAGACCGCGGGCGCAACAGCGGCGTCACGCGTCGTTGCGAAACTCTTCGGCGGCTCAACCGAGCGCCTCCTCACACATCTCGTAACTGAACGGAGTGTTACGCCGGACGAACTCCGGCGCCTGCGCCGTTTGCTCGACGACAAGCTTCGCGAGAGTGACAAATGATTGCGACCTGGATGTTCTACTGTCTCGCGTGCGCACTGGGGCTCGCGTTCGCAGCGGTTGTCGCCGAGCGTGCATTACTCGCGGGTCGTGGGCCCGTGCGGCACGTGTGGCTCGCCGCACTGGTGCTGTCGTTTGCATTGCCCGTCGCCGCGTATCGGTACGCGCCCCGCACTGTGCAGTTCGACGCGACAGTGAGTGCGCTGGACGAAACGCACCTCGATGTCTCCGCTGTGGCGACCTTGCCTCCGGCAACGCCGTCGTCCGCAACGAGTGCGGCTCAGGGTTCAGGCCTCACAGCTCGGGGCTCACAAACCGCCACGCAGAACGCGCAACGCCGTAACTGGCGCTCATTCGTCGCGTCCACGGATCGACCGCTCACCGTTGTCTGGATCGGTCTTTCCGTTGCACTCGCGCTGTACTTCGCTGTTGGGATCGTACTGCTCGCGCGCACACGCAAAGCGTGGCGCCGTCATACAGTGCTCGGCGTACCGGTATTTGTCTCTGAACGCACGGGCCCTGCACTCGTTGGTGCGGTGTCGCCCGCGATCGTAGTTCCGGAGTGGGCGCTCGCGCTCGACGCCACGCAATTGTCGCTGATGTTGCGGCACGAACAGGAACATCAGCGTGCGCACGATGGACGCCTGCTCCTCGCCGCACAACTGGCGCTGATCGTGATGCCGTGGAACGTCGCGCTGTGGTGGCAGATTCTGCGGCTGCGCGTTGCCGTTGAACTGGACTGCGATGCGCGCGTGCTGCAAAACGCAGACGCGCGGTCATACGGCAACTTGTTGCTGGAAGTCGTTCGTCCGCGTGAAGTGCTGGCGCCGGTTGGTGTCACTGCGTTCGCTGAACGTGCGACACAACTCGAACGCCGCATTCGTGTGATGGCACGCGGTGGACGCGTATGGCGGGGAGCGCGTGTTGCCGCAACGTTGACCGCAGTTGGCGCGATCTCCATCGCGTGGATCGCACCGCGGCCCAACGTTCCCGCGGCGCCCGCGGTGGTGTCAGCTGACACCGTGACGCGTGCACAAACAATTCCGCCGCGTGATACATCGCGTGCGCAGCCGTCGCAGACCAGGCTGCAAGTGCCACGTCGCGACAGCGCGCCTGCGCGCGCTGCAACGGCACAGCGTGACACGTCCATGCGCCCGGCGGCGCAGACCGCGAAACCGGATTCATCGCGCGGTGTCGACACCGGCCGCGTCGCAACGACATTGGCAACACCGGACATCGTCGTGCCAATCGGCGGCGGGCGCGGTGGACGCGGCGGGCTCCTGCCGCCGCAACTCGCAAACACGATTTACACGCGCTTGTTCGACGGCATCGCGCTCGCGCCGACTGAAGAAGGGCGCGCACGCGCGATCATTGACAGCCTGCTGCAAATGCAAACAGCTATGCAGGACAGCATCCGCCCAGCGATGCAGATCTACACAGCATCACTCGCGCAGGCTCGCGCGAACCGCGACTCGACACTCGTGAAGCTTCCTATGAGCGACGCGGACCGCGCGACGCTGATGTCGCGGCTCATTCCACAACCTGGTGGTCGCCGTGGTGGCGCGCCCGGTGATCCACCGCAAGTCGGCGGAGCGCGTGGCGGGGGTGGACGCGGCGGCGCCGCAGGTGGTGGGGGCGGTGGCGGGCGTGGCGACACCGGAGGCGGCCGTGGAGTCGCACCGCTCGATCCACAAATGCAAATCGAAGCTGCGTACTCACGGCTCTTCGCGGGAATCACATTGACGCCGGATCAGGAAGCGGCTGCGCGCACAGCAATTGCGAAACAACTGGTCGATCAACGCAATGCGGTTGCACCGCGTCCGCGTCAGGTCATCGGCGTCCCCGCGTTCGATAGTACGGTCGTCATCGACGCGCGCGGCGATTCCGCACTCATGATGCTGATCACCAACGACAGCGACAAACAGAAGCTGCGCGGACGCATCGTTCGCCCCGCTCTGCCAATCAACGTGCAGCGCTAACCCGAACAACTGCAGTCGTCTCGTCCATCAATTCTCGAGGAACACATGAACCGCTCCACTCTTACGCTCGCAGCCGTTGCGTTCGCATCCGCGACCGCGGTGCATGCACAGCAGACACGCGTGCCCGTTGTCGCACTTCCCGCGAGCAACGCAAAGACGTCGGAAACATTCGGCGGCATCATCGGCGTGCGCGAGGTCAGCGGCGGCAAATTGTTGGTCAACGATGCAGCTCGCCGGCAACTCGTGCTGCTCGACACGACATTCCGCTCACACACGATCGCGCTCGACTCGACCGACGGCGTCGCGAACGCGTACGGCCGTGCGCGCGCTCCGCTTCTCGCATACCTCGGCGATTCATCGTTGATGGCCGATCCGCAGTCGCAATCGCTGCGCGTCATCGACGGCAAAGGACAAGTGGTGCGCTCCATCGCGCTCCCGAATCCACGCGACGTCATCTTCATGATCAGCGCGGCGAGCGGCGTCGATTCGAAAGGCCGGCTCGTGTATCGCGGCCCGGTACCGCAGCTGCCGAACATGCAACAACTGCCGCTCTCGCAACGGCCGGACTCGGCAGTCATTCTGCGCGCGGACCTCGACGCGCGCACGGTCGACACGGTCGGCCGTTTGAAAGCACGCGACGGTGCCGGCGTGCTGAGTGATATGAGCGATCCCGCAAAGCCGAAGCTCACGATCACGATCAATCCGCTGCCGTCGCTCGACGAGTGGGCACTGCTCTCGAACGGAACGATCGCGCTCGTGCGCGGCCAGGATTACCACATCGACTTCATTCAGCCCGACGGTTCGCGCAGTTCGTCGCCAAAGCTTTCGTTCGACTGGAAGCGGCTGACCGACGACGACAAACAGAAACTGGTTGACTCCGCGAGGGCCGCGCAGGAAGCAATGGCAGCAGGACGCGGCGCTGCTCCACCGCCGGCTGACGGCGGCGGGCGCGGGCGCGGTGGCGCAGGTGGTGGCGGCGGCGGTGCTGTCGGTGCGGTTGGCGTACGTGGCGGCGGTCCGGGAGGCGGCGTGCCGCCAACGGTCGAAACGGTCTATTTGCCGCTCGCGCAAATCACGGACTACTACCCACCGATTCGCCCTGGCGCAGCAATGGCCGATCGCGACGGGAATCTCTGGGTGTTGCCGACGACATCGGGTCAGTCGCAAGCCGGTGAACTCGTGTACGACGTCATCAACACGAAAGGCGAACTGTTCCAGCGCGTTCGCTTGCCGAGCGGCCGGTCCATCGCCGGCTTCGGCACCGGCGGCGTCGTGTACATGATGTCCGGCGATCGCACGAACGGTTTCTACCTCGAGCGCACGCGCCTCGCATCTGGAACCAGAACCGCATCGCGATAGAGCGATCTCGCACCACAGGAGTTCACGATGCGGCGCATTTGGTTGTTCGTGTTCGTCGTCTGCTGCGCAGCCGGCACGCCCGCGGCTGCGCAACAGATGGACGTCATCCGCGGACGAGTCACTGGTCCCGACTCCGTTCCGCTCGCTCGCGCGACGGTGAAAGCCGTTTCGTACTACGGCGCTATCGCCAAGACCACGCAAACCGATCGCAATGGCCGGTTCACGATCACGTATCCCAATGGCGAAGGGGACTACTGGATCGAAGTCACGCTGATCGGTTACGTGCCGCGGCGATTTGAGATCAAACGCATCGCGGAAGAAGAGATTCTCATCGCCGATGCGCGCCTCGCGTTGAACGCGCCGACGCTCGACCCAGTGAACGTCACCGCGCGCGGCGCCCGTGCTTTGCCGACACGCACCGGCACCACCGCCGATGTCAGTGGATCTGAACGTCCGCTGACCAATGCAGGATTACCTCCCGATCTCGCCGGCAACCTCGCGGCCATGGCGGGAACGATTCCCGGCATTCAGGTAATTCCCGGTCTCGATGGCGCGCCCGACATGTTTTCGGCGCTGGGTATGTCACCGGATCAAAACTCGACGACGTTTGAAGGTTTGGGCTCCGCCGTCAGCGATCTTCCGCGCGACGCGCAAGTCAGCGCGTCCATTCGTCCAGTGTCGTACGATGTCGCCAATGGTGGGTTCAGCGGCGCGCAGATTTCCATCTCGACGCGCCCGGGCAACAACTTTTCTTCCCGTCTCACCAGCGGTGTTGCGCGGCCACCTGATCTCGAGTGGACGAGTGACGTCGCCGAACAACAAGGCGCCAAGAATACGTATCTCTCGCTCGGCGGCAATGCGTCCGGTCCGATTTCGCTGAATCAGCACTTCTACAACTTCTCGTATCAGTACGGCCGCACGTACAGCGATCTGCAAACGCTGCTCAACACAAGTGCGGCGGGACTCGAGGCAGCGGGCGTTGCGCGTGATTCCGCTTCGCGACTGCTGAACATTCTGCAAGCGCAGAACATTCCGGCAACAATTTCAAACGCGCCGCGCCTGCAGGCACGCGACGACTATTCGCTGCAGGGCAATTTCGATCTCACTCCGGCCAGCGCGGGTGCCAGCGGCAGTTCGTTCAACCTTTCAGTGCTCGGCAATTACTCGCGCAATGAGCCCGTCGGCGGTGGATTGATACTCACGACACCCGGCCGCAACGCGCAGACCGAACGTTGGGCAGGCAACGTTTCGTTGCGACATACGAAGTACTTCTGGTTCGGCGTGCTGAGCCGCTCAACGCTGGGCTTCGCGTCGAGTGGTACCGAGAACGAACCGTATTTGCGTTTGCCGAGTGGAAGTGTACGGGTGAACTCGACACTGGAGGATGGGTCGAGCTCGATCCGGTCCCTGACGTTCGGCGGCAATCCGAGCGGCACACAAAGTTCGTCGACGAGCGGCATCGAATTTCTCAATCAGATGACGTGGTACAGCGCAAACAATCGTCACGTGCTGAAACTGTCGACGAGCATTCGCGACGAGTCGTACTCAAACGATCAGCGTTCGAACCTCCTGGGTTCGTTCTCGTTCAACTCTTTGGCGGATCTCGAGGCGGGAACACCGACATCGTTCTCGCGCACGTTGTACGCGCCGATCAAGACCGGACGACAATTGATTTCGTCCGTGTCGCTAGGCGATTTCTGGCGACCGGGTGCCGGCAACGTGCAGGTGAACTACGGCGTGCGGCTCGACGGCAATCGATTCCTCTCGCGTCCGGAGTTCAACCAGGACGTCGAAGACGCATTCGGGCTTCGCAACGACAACATCCCAAATCGCGTGTACGTGAGCCCGCGCGCGGGCTTCCAATGGATCTATGGTACCGCGCCGATGATTGCGTTCCTACCCGGCGCCGCGCGTCCGCCGCGCGCATTGATCAGCGGCGGCGTCGGGATGTTCCAGGGTCTCCGCGATGCACAACTCGTACGGAGCGCGCTCGACGCAACAGGGTTGCCGTCGTCGACGCAACAGATCTCGTGCGTCGGTGCCGCAGCGCCGATTCCGGACTGGACATCGTACGCCGGCAACCCGAGCGCGATTCCAACGGAATGCGCCGACGGATCCGCGGGCACGGTGTTCTCGAACGCGGCTCCGAGCGTGTCGATGTTCGACGCGCCATACGTGCAGCCGCGGAGCTTGCGCTCGAACCTGAACTGGAGCGGACCGATTCTCGGCAACCGGTTCGCATTCGGTGTGTCGGCGACGCATTCACTGAATTACGCGTTACCGGAAAACGTGGACCTCAACTTCAATGCGGTCGAACGCTTCGCGCTGGACAACGAAGCCAATCGTCCGGTGTTTGCCAATCCCGGCGCGATCGTTCCGACGACCGGCGCGGTGGCGCTTCGCGACACGCGCGTCGACACGTCGTTCCGCAGTGTGATGTTGCAGAAGTCGGATCTGCGCTCCGAGACGCGTCAGCTGTATTTCAGTCTGAAGCCCGTCACGAGCGGCACGACGTTCAACTGGGACGCGGGCTACACGCTACAGGACGTGCGCGAGTTGTACCGCGGATTCTCCAGCACTGTCGGCAATCCACTCGATCGTGCGTGGGACCGATCGCTCGGCGCACGGCACACGTTCAACATGACCGTCTTTTACAACGTGTTCGATGTGGTGCGATTGACGTACACAGGCGTTGTGCGTTCGGGTACGCGCTACTCACCGATGGTCGCCGGTGACATCAATGGCGACGGCATGCAGAACGATCGCGCGTTCGTGTACGATCCTGCGACGGCGAGCGATCCTGCACTCGCAAGCGCGATGTCGGCATTGCTCGACAACGGCAGCGCGGCCGCGCGTTGTCTCGCGCGTCAACTGGGCCAGCTCTCGAGCCGCGGCAGTTGCAGCGGACCGTGGACTGTCGGTGGCGGGCTCGGCATCGCGTTCAACCCGCAAAAGATCGGCCTGCCACAGCGATTGTCGCTCTCGATCAATCTCAACAACGTGCCGATGCTCGCGGACCTCATGATGCACGGTTCACGCGGATTGCGCGGATGGGGTCAGGGCATCCAGCCGGATCAGAATCTGTTGTTCGTACGCGGATTCGATCCGGGCACGCAACGGTACACGTATGAAGTGAATCAGCGATTTGGTTCTACGCGCCCCAATCAGTCGACGTCGCGCGCGCTGACGTATTTGAGTTTCCAGGTGCGCTACGACATCGGCGCGCCGCGCGAACGACAGGTGCTCACGCAGCGTATGGACATCGGCCGTTCACGGCCGGGCACCAAGCTCACGGCGCTCAACCTGCGCGTGCTCGGCAGCAGTACGATTCCAAATCCCATCGTGATGATTCTTCAGCAGGCGGATTCGCTGAAGCTCACGCGCGTGCAGGCAGACAGCCTCGCGAACATGGGCCGCATCTATTCGATTCGCGCCGATTCGCTGTGGTCGATCGCGGCACGATACCTCGACACGTTGCCCGATGACTACGATCACGACGACGCGTACGCGGTGTATCGCACCGCGCGCGAGAAGACGGTTGATCATTTGATCGTGATCGCGCCGACGGTGAAGAAGCTGTTGACCCCGGCGCAGCGCCGCCGCTTGCCACCGCAGATCCTGAACTACCTGGATGACCGCGTGCTCAAGGCGATGCGGTCGGCGTCGAGTGGTGATGCGATGAGCGGGATCTTCATCAGATAGGGTGTAGCCAATAGGGTTTGGCCAATAGTGGGGTCTAGCGGACGGGAGGGGAGTCACAGGCGTGCCCCAACCTTCGCCCAGACCCCACTATTGGCGTCACTCCATTGGCCAAAACGCGGGCTCGCGTGGGATTCGGCCGCTCAATCCGTCATGTGAATGATGAACGAGCTCGTTGACGAAGCCGATCTCATGCGCATCTACTGGGACAGCGTCCAGCCGTTGTACGGCTACGCGTCCCGCCGATGTGGTGGTGATCGCGAACTCGCCGAGGACGTAACGCAGGAGACCTGGTTGCGCGCTATTCGCGAATGGCGCGTGAAGGGAATCCCGGCCAAGCCGCTCGCGTGGCTGATGTCGGTGTCACGCAATCTCATCATCGACCAACTACGCCGCCGCGAGCACGTCTCGCTCGACGCCGTGGCGCCGGCGGACGTGCTCGCGGCGGTGGATGAGGGAACGGTAAGCCAGTCTGTCGAAATCGTGTCGCTCGTGACAGCCGCGCTGACGCGGCTGTCACGAGCGGAAGCGCAACTGCTGGAAGCATTTCACTTCGAACGATTCAAGGTCGCGCAACTCGCGACGACCTACGGAGTCTCGGAGCGCGCCATTGAGGGACGATTGCGTCGCGCGCGCGCCAGGCTCCGCCACCAAATCGAACTCACACTGAAGGCTGAAGGAGGCCTGGCATGAACGAGTCACACGAGCACCACGAGCCGACGCAGGAATTCACCGAGTTCCTCGCGCGCGACATCAAGCGCACGCTGCGTCATCACGCGCGTTTCGCGCCGTCGCCGCGCGCGGTCCGCGCACGCAAGCTCGCGGTCGTGCTTGGATCCGTATTCGGTACGATCGCGGTACTCGCGATTGGGTTGGTGTTCGGCACGAGCACGGGCTATGCAACGGCGCGCGTGGAAACCGATCGTCAGCGCGACGCAATGGCCGTGAACGCGGCGACGATTTCGACGCAGCTCACCGAGTTGCGCTTTAACCTCGCTCGCGCGCGCGCCGATCTCGCGAGCAGCGCGACCGGCGCGCGCGCGAGTATGCGGACAACGCTGGAAGCGGCGGGCGCGGAGTTGCGACGAATGGAGGCGAGCCTGCAGCGCATTGAAGGCGATCTCGCGCAGGACCACCGGGATAGTGTGCACGCGCGCGTCACACCGCCGGCCAAAACGATGCCGGTCAAGCGCGCACTCGCGGTCACCTGTAACGCACTCGCACTGTGTGCCGACACAACGGCGACACAGCAAGTCGTGACGGTGGATTTGCCCGCTGCCACGGCGCGCACGCCACTCGATATGTGGAGCGTGTACGGCGTCCGCGAATTTGCCAACGGCAAGCTGCTCGTGAACGACGACGTCGGCCGGCAGGTGCGGCTGTACGATGCGTCTTTGGCGAGTTCGGTTGTGGCCATCGATACGAACGAGTACGGCCGGCGGCGCGCGCCACTCATGCGCTTTCTCGGTGATTCCGCCGCGCTGCCCGATATCGCATCGAATGCATTGCGTGTGATCGACGCGGGCGGTCGCGTTGCGCGCACCATTTCGCTCGGCGAATTGCGGCCGCAGTTCAACGCGCCGGTCTATGTCGACGAGAAGGGGCGATTGCTGTTTTCCGGCGGCGGGCCGTGGGCGGGGCAGCGTGGCGGTGACTCCACAGCAATCATTCGCATGGATCTCGCGACAAAGCGCATCGATACCGTCGGCCGCGTCCGTGATAACGGGTTGGTACTCGCCAATTACAGCTTTGCGCGCAACGTTGAGAAAGCTGCGTGGACGGTGCCACCGCGTGGTCAAGCCGCAAATCCGCGATACGATGCCGCGGTGTCATGGCTTCCTGGGACGAGCGCGGCTCCAATTGTACCCGACCGAAACGAGTGGGTCGTGCTATCCGACGGATCGATCGCGATCGTGCGCGGACACGACTACCACATCGATTGGATTCGCGCGGATGGTCGCGCGAGCAGCGGACCGAAGTTGCCGTTCGATTGGCAGTCGCTCGCCGATGACAGCAAACGGGAAATGCTCGACTCCGTGTATCTCAAGCGCTTCGTAGCGAACGTGAGCGGTTCAGCGCGGCTGCGGTTGGATTCGACGCGCGTACGAGATTCGATTGTCGTGAAGCTCGATTCACTCGTGCGGACGTTCTCATTCTTCGTTCGCGGACGAAAAGCAGGCATCGATTTGGGATTCGGTGCGGCGGGCGGCGCGGCGTTGCCGGACATGGACGGGAACCTGTGGCTGCTGCCGTCACTGCCGACCGATTCCACCAACACGGGGCTCGTGTACGATGTGGTGAACGCACGCGGCGACCTGACTGTGCGCGTGCGCATTCCGGCCGACCGCGCGATCGCGGGATTCGGCAAAGGCGGCGTTGTGTACCTGGTCGCCGGGGACCGCGCGAACGGGTTCTACATCGAGCGGACGAAGGTTCCGGCGCGAAGGTAGCCCTGCGCTCTGAGCCCTGAGCCGTAAGCGCGCGGCTCAGGGCTCAGGGCCCTCCGGTTGACCCCGCACAGTTTCAACGCCATTATCTCCTAGAACGTTAGGAGATTATCGGGCTGTCGAAGCGCCATCTCGCATGTATTGCGGCTCGCTTCGCGCCGGTTGACACCCCCTGTATTAATAGGAGATCAAAGATGCTGCCCAGCGTCATCGGGATCGCCGCGCGAAAACTGCGTCTCACCGGCGCGGAGCAAGCAGATCCGTCGGTCCCCAGCATCCCGCGACCGTACGACCCCGCGCGGCTGTTGCCCGTGCTCATGCTGCTGTTCCTGGGAAGCGGATGTTCGGCGCTGATCTACGAGATCGTGTGGTATCAGCTGCTCCAACTCGCAATCGGATCCACCGCGGTCTCGCTCGGCATTCTGCTCGCGACGTTCATGGGCGGACTCGGCATCGGCAGCTATTTGTTGCCGCGGCTCGCGCCCGATAGTGGCACGGACCCGCGACGTCCGTTGCGGTTGTACGGCGCGATCGAGGCAGGCATCGCGGTGTTGGGTCTGATCGAGTTGTTCCTGATTCCGCTGATCGAACGCTTGTACGTCGCAGGCGCAAATACCGGCGCGCTCGGAATGTTCTTGCGCGCGATCACGTGCGCGATTGCGTTACTACCGCCAACGATTCTGATGGGCGCATCGTTGCCGGCGATCGCGCGGTGGGCGAAGTCGACGCCGCGCGGTGTGTCATGGTGGGGACTTCTATACGGCATCAACACAGGCGGCGCGGTGCTCGGTTGCCTGGTCGCGGGTTTCTTTTTGATGCCGAAGTTCGATACGGTCATCGCGACGCTCGTCGCGGTGGCAATCAATGCGCTCGTCGCAGCGGTCAGCTTCCTCACTGCGCGCCTCATTCCCGCGAACGCTGATGTTGTTGCGATTGGTGAATCGCGCGACGAAAGTGTCGCAACGGAAAACGACACTGCGAGTCCCGTGCCGATCTACGTCGCTGTCGCAATCTCCGGCGCGTGCGCAATGGGCGCACAGGTTGTGTGGACGCGCAACATGGGCTTGATGCTCGGCGCAACCGTCTACGCATTTTCGAATATTCTCGCGGCGTTTCTCGTCGGACTTGGTGGTGGTGCAGCAATTGGGTCAGCGATGGCGCGAGGACGTTCACCGCGTTCCGCGCTGGGATGGTGCCAGATCCTCGCGGTGTTCGGCATCGCGTGGACGTCGTACAACATCTCGACCGCACTCCCCAACTGGCCCATCGATACGTATTACGCCTCGAGTCCGGTGTACATCTTCCAGATCGATTTCGTGCGTTCGCTGTGGGCCGTGCTGCCACCGACAATCATTTGGGGTGCGAGTGTTCCGCTCGCATTCGCTGCCGCAGCACGATCGGGTGCGCGTTCACACGACGCGGGCAAGACGGTCGGCGGTGTGTACGCCGCAAACACCGCGGGCGCGATCATCGGCGCACTCGTCGTGAGCCTCGCGCTCGTTCCGTACGCCGGCAGTCAAACAACACAACGCGTTTTGATGGCGATGTCTGCAGCTGGAGCACTCGTCGCACTGTGGTCGTGGCTGTCGAGCGGGCGCGCAATCCGCGGCGCGGTCGCTACCGCGGCAGTCGCGGCCGCAGTGTGGGCGATCATCAACATCGATCCGGTTCCCGGGAACGTGATCGCATGGGGCCGACGCACGCCGGTGCTGTCATCGACGGCGCGCATGCTCGAGTCCATCGAGGGCGTGAATTCTTCCTTCGCGTTCTCTCACGATCTCGGCAACAACGGCGTGCAGTTTCACGTTGGCGGACGCGTCGAGGCGTCGGAGTTGTGGCAGGACATGCGCATGGAACGCATGCTCGGGCACTTGCCTGCCCTTGCCGCTGAACCGAAGACCGTACTCGTCGTCGGGTTCGGCGCAGGCGTAACGGCTGGAACGTTCACGCAGTACCCGAGCGTCGAGCGAATCGTGATCTGCGAGATGGAACCGCGCATTCCACCAATGTCGACGAAGTATTTCTCAACGCAGAACTACAACGTGCTGCACGATCCGCGTACGAGCGTGTTCTACGACGACGCGCGCCACTTCGTACTCACGAGCAAAGACAAGTTCGACCTCATCACGTCGGATCCGATTCATCCGTTCGTGAAGGGCAGCGCGAGCCTTTATTCGAAAGAGTACTTCGAGATGGTGCGAGACCATCTCAATCCCGGCGGCATCGTGACGCAGTGGGTGCCACTGTACGAAAGCGATCCCGAAACGGTAAAGAGCGAGGTCGCAACGTTCTTTGAGGTATTTCCCGGCGGCCAGATCTTCGCGAACCTGAACAACGGCCTGGGTTACGATCTCGTGCTCATGGCGCGGCATGGTGGCAACAGTCGCATCGACATCGATGCGGTCATGAACCGGTTCCACTCGCCGAGTTATGGGCTGGTCGCGCGATCACTGCAGGAAGTGGGCTTCTCGTCGCCGATCGAGTTGTTCGGCAGTTTTACGAGCACCGACGTCGACGTGCGCGCGTGGCTCGCGGGTGCCGCGATCAATCGCGACAAAGACTTACGACTGCAGTATCTCGCGGGGCTCGCGCTCAATCAGCAAACGGGCGACGCCATCTTCCGGCAGATTCTGGTGCACCGCACGTGGCCGAGCCGGGATTTTATCGGGTCAGATCTGGGATTGATCGCACTACGAGGAGCACTGGTGCAGTAGATGTAAGGTTTGCGGGCGGAGGCGCGTTGTTCAGGTGATACCAGCCTGGACTACATGCGCTCACCTGCACTCGCACTCATCGCGACCATACTCGCTGCCAGCCCGGGCATCGCCACCGGGCAGGCGCCGCGCGTAGCGCTTCAGGAATTCGCGATCGATGCCGGCCACACCATCGTGGAGTTCTCCGTCGGCTTCGCGATCACGAAGGTCAAAGGCCGGTTCACGCAAACGCGCGGCACGATTCTCTACAATGCCGCACAGCCCGAAAGTTCGTCGGTCACCGTCATCATCGACGCCAAGAGCATCGACACCGGCTGGCCGCACCGCGACGAACATCTTCGTACCGACGACTTCTTCGACGTCGGCAAGTATCCCACGATCACGTTTCAAAGCACACGCATCGAGCGCCGCGGCGCGGACCTCATCGCGACGGGGCCATTCACGATGCACGGCGTCACGAAGCCGATCACGATTCCATTCCGGTTGCTCGAAGAACCATCGCGCGGCGCGGGCTCGCGCACACTGACGCTCTACGCGGCCGGATCGTTGCGCATCAATCGCAAAGATTTCGGTGTATTCGGTGGCGCGACGCACAACTCGTGGTTCAATGCACTGCGCAGTGCGACGGTGTCTGACAGCGTCGACATCGATCTCGAAATCGGCGGCTGGACCGACGATGCAATCAGCCAGCGTCCGCCGGAGATCGACGCCGCGCTCGAGCGCATCAAGACATCGGGCATCCCTGCGACGCTCGATCGCTTTCGCCAGGTGAAAGCAGCGCGCACGCCGGCGGAATTCGAGCAATTCTTTCACGGCGGCGATCTGACCGTGCGCGCGTTGATCGCTGATGGTCGCACCGCTGAAGCAGCGGCGCTTGCGCGTGGCCTCGTCGAGCTCTACCCGCAGTACGGCCACGCGTATCTCGTCTACGGATTTGCGCTCGCGTCCGCAGGCGATAACGCCGGTGCCGAACGCCAATACGTCCAGGCGAAGTCCGTGTATCAGCCGTTCGTTCGCGACCCGAATGAGAAGTTTCCGCAAGACGATCCGAACTGGTATTACTCCGACTTGCTCGTGCGCACAGCGCACGAGTTCGGCCGGGCGCGTGAAGCGGTTGCGCTGGGGCGAGCGATGACTGCACTGTTTCCAGCGAGCGCGCGAACGTACGCCGCGTACGGCGTCGTGCTCGCACGAACAGGCGACAGAACCGGCGCCGCGGCTGCGTATGCGAAAGCGCTCGCCATCGATGCAAATGAAACCCGAGCGATCGAATGGAAACGCCGGCTAGGCAATTGAACGCCGCAGCGGATGCGTCCATCGGTGCACTGATCGCGCAGGCACGCGACGGTAGCAGCGACGCGCTCGCATCACTCTATCGCGAGCACGCCGAGGCGATGATGGCGGTCGCCTACCGGCTCCTGATGTCACGCCCCGACGCCGAAGACGTCGTGCATGACGTGTTCGTGGGATTGCCGGAGGCACTGCGCAAATACGAGGAACGCGGAAGCTTCGCGTCGTGGATCAAACGCGTGACGGTACGCGTCGCATTGAGTCGCTTGCGCGCGGAGCGTCGCACGACAGACATCGATCATGCGTCCGAAGCACACGCCACTGCGCGCGATGTCGTCACGCACGTCGCGCTGCGCGATGCCATTGCGTCGCTCTCACCAGCGCTGCGCGCGGTGCTCGTGCTCAAGGAAATCGAAGGCTTCAGCCACGCGGACATCGCCGGCATGCTCGGCATTTCGGTTGCGGCATCTGAAGTTCGACTCCATCGCGCGCTCCGCGCGCTCCGAACGATCCTGAGGGACGACCGATGATTCACTTTCTGTCTTGGTTCCGGTCGCGGCGCACCGACGATTTCGCCGACGCGATTCACCCGGAACTTCGGGACATTCCAACGCCGCCCGCGACCGACGCACTGCTCGATCGCATTCTCACATCCCGCGCGGCGGGCCAGCGTGTAATCCTGCCGCACGAAGCTGCGCGCGCAACGGGTGGAGCACTGCGGCCGCTGATGGCCGTTGCCGCGGCGCTCGTGCTGGTCGTTGGCGGATTCGTTGTCTTGCGGCCGACGAATGCCGAAGCGGTGCTCTCAGCGCCGTCGTGGTTTACGCGGCCTGCGTTCGCGCAAACAACGGCGGTCGTGACGGCAGCCGCCGGCGCAATGAATGCGGAACGCATGCATCCGCTCACGACGCGCTACATCCGCACCGTCGACGGCAAGACCGTCACCAACATCGACATCAACGTTCAACGCGATCGCGTGAACGGTATGGACGCGTGGCGCGTCGTCGCCACACGCATCGAGACGAACAGGTCAGGCCGGTCCGACGACACCGTGCACATCGCGGCCAGCGATTTGCGTTTGTTGCGCGTGGTCGCACGCCAGGCACCATACCACAATTTCTCGAGCATTCGCGTCGCGCAGACGATCGACGGACTCCGCGTGTACGGCACCATGGTCGCCGAGCGCAAACCTGGCCGCGGCGCGCATCGCACCTTTGACCGCGAGCTTTCGCGCGACCTGCTGCCGTTTGTTCCCGACGCAATCGCCCCCATCTACATGATGGGCGTCGACTTCACCCGCAGCTGGACGGGCCGCTTTACGCTGCTCGGCTGGGCCGTGCGCGACGACGACATCGGGATCACACTCGACCTTCGCGTCGACGGCGAGGAAACGATTCGCGTGCCCGCAGGTGAGTTCGAGTGCTGGCGCATCGCGATCGACGTGCTCGGCACCCGTCAGTGGTACTGGGTGCGCAAGAGCGACGGACTCGGCATCAAGTCGCGCGCATCCGGTCCGGGCGGCGAAGGCGCGCGAGAGAACGTGCTCGTCGAGGAACGCCGGTAGGAGCAGTTCAGGCAAACCGTTCGGCCAGGCGCGGTGTCAACGTAGCATGCGAACAACGCTCCTTCTCAGCGTGGCCGCGCTGGCGTCGCGCGCGGCCATCGCGCAGACCGCGCCGGCATTCGATCCATTCCCGAACGGCATCGCGAGCACGTACCAGTTCGACCTCGCGCGCAACTTCTTCGCGAACGATGAAGCGCTCTCGCGCGCGTCGCAGAGTGTGATCGATCGCGCGCGACGGCTCGACTCATTGAGGTCTCGCGCGACGGACGCTGCCGGTGTTTACGCCATGCTGGTCGCTGCGGATACCGTCGCGCTGGAAAGCGGAAAGATCTACGCATATCTGTCGCTGCGTCCGTCGATCGATACGCGCGATGCCACCGCGAATCAGGAATTCGGTCGCGTCGCCAATCTCGTCGAACCGGCGATGACTGAATCGCGACGCGTGCTGAGCAAACTGAGTGAAGCGCAGTTCAATGCATTTGCACAGCGCGAGCCCCGGTTGCGTCGCTACGCCTACGCCGTCGCGCGCGCGCGCGAAGACGCCGCGCATCGCCTCGACTCCGCCGCCGAGCGTGCGCTCGCTGCGGACGAAGGTCGCGCATCAGCGTGGGGGCCCGCGCTGTTTCAGCGGATCAACGCCAGCATCGTGTACACGCCGATTCGTGCGCCGGAAGGCGAGCTCGATTTCCGCCGCAACCAAAGTCAGATCTGGAACCACGCCGAACGTTCCGTGCGCGAGGCCGGCTATCGCATGAATCAGGCTGGACTCGGTTCGCGACGCGATACGTTCGCGCTGATCATGACGCGAACGGCCACCGAGCGGAACGCGACCGCGCGCCGGCGCAACTGGCCGGACTATCCGTCGCAAACGTACGCGGAGCGCTTGATTACGCCGGCGCAGGTGCGCACGCTGCTCAACCAACTCGCGACGCACGGCGAGCTCAACAAGCGATACGAACGCGCGCGCATCGCACAGATTCGGCGAGACTTTGGATACGACTCTGTGCACATGTGGGACCTCGCCGCGCCGCCGCCGGGTCGCGCCGCGCCACGGCTCACAATTATCGAAGCGTCGCGGGAAATACTCGCGGCCGCCGAACCGCTCGGCCCTGGATACGTGCGCGAGCTCGCCGCGCTTCTCGATCCCGCAAATGGACGGCTCGATCTCGTGCCGCGCGCGAATCGTGTGCAACGCCCCGGCTTCTCGACGGGATCGGTTGGATACCCGAGCGTTTTCTTTCAGGGCCGCTTCGAAGGATTCGTCGACGACATCGTGATTCTTGGTCACGAAGCCGGGCACGCCGCGCAAAACATGTTGATGGACAGCGCCGGTGTGTTGCCACGGTATGCGAACGGGCCGGGCTATTTCACGGAGTCGTTCGCGGTGTTCAGTGAACTGGTCTTGCTCGATCATTTCTACCGCACGGCGCGCACGCCTGCAGAGAAGCGCTATTACCTCAGCAAATTGCTCGAGGACGCGCTCGGCGGATTTCGCAACGGATACGAGTCGCTGGTTGAACTGCAAGTGTATGACAGCGCGTCGGCGGGCCGTCAATTGAGCGCGGATGGTATCGAGCAGCTCATGCAGCACACAGCGTCGCGGTACTCGGTGTGGTTTGGACCCGGCAGCGAGCGCACACTCGCATGGGTGCAGCCGCTGCAGTTCTACACGTGGCCGTTGTATCGCGTGAATTACGTGTACGCAAACCTGCTCGCGTTGCAGTACTTCGATTTGTTGCGGCGCGATCCCGCTGGATTCCGCGCGAAGTACAACGCGCTGTTGCGGAACGGATACGACGCGACGCCCGATGAATTGCTGCAGCGATTCCTCAACGTGCAATTGTCCGACGCGACGGCTCTCACCGCCGGCGCTGCACGCGTAATCGAACCGTGGCTCCGCGAATGGGAGGCCGGCACCGCGCGCAAATAGCTCGCGCCTCGGCGGAGCGTCGCGAGCGGAGCGCTTGGGACGGTCCGCGGAAACCGGTGTAGCAACTCGCGTCACCACGAAACGTCCCAGTGCTCAGACGTTTCCGCGGGACCGTCCCTGCGCACTCCGCGCGATGCTCGCTTCGCTCGTCCAGCCCGAGCGCGAAGCGATGAACGGTTATGCGCCGCCGATGCCTGGGATGCGGACAAGCTCGCGAAGCTTTGCCTCGAGCGCGGTTTTTTGCTCGGCGAGCTTTGCGCGCTCGCCGGCGACGCGCTGCTCGGCCTCGCGCTTCACGACGTCCGCTTGTGCGCGCGCTTCGGCGACCTTGGACTCGACGAGTTCGTCGACCTTCGCGCGCACCTGCGCTTCTGCTTTGCGCACTTCATCGCCGAGTTGATCGCGCAGCGCGTTCGAGATCACGTTGGCGATGTTGGTCTTGATGCCAAGCGCCGGCTTGGTGAGTTCGCCACGGAAATCGGCTTCGATCTCGACGGAATCAATCCGACTGATTGCGCGCCACACCGCGTCTTCGATGATGCGTCCGGCTTGCGATGTCGCGCGCGTGGATGACGAGTCGCGCGTCCACTTCACACCGCGCGCACGCCACAACCATTTGCCGTCGAGTCCGCCACCGTTGCGCACCAGCTTCAAATCGGAGAAGCCGTTGCCAAGCGAAAGGGTCGCGCCAAGCCCAGCGAGGTTCATGGTTGGCAGCGTAAGCCCGGTCATTTGCGCGGCAACGCTGTCGCGAACCGGCTCCGCGCGGTGATCGAGCATTCCGCCAACGCGCACGTCCGATGGACCTGAGCGGCCTTCAGATCGCGCGAGCGCGAATGTCGTCGGTGCACCATAGACAGCGGGCTGCGTCGTGACACCGTTGAGGCGCGCTACGTACTCGCCGGCCGCCGCGCCTTCGCCGCCGATGGCCATCGACAACTCCGCGACGCGCATCAGGAAATCCGGATACGTCGCGTTGCGCGCGAAATGCACGTTGGTACCGGCCATGCGCGCGCGCTTGGGACCCGCGCTGAGTTGTCGCTTGATGCCCGGCGGTACGTACTTCTCCGCCATTTGCACCCAGTACATGAGCTCGCCGACTTTCGACGAAATCACGTCGCTGAAAAGCTGCGGCCCGAGCGACGGTACATCGAGCGACGGCAACTTGAGCAACGATCGCGCGTACGCGTAGTCTTGAGTGCGCGCCGCGGGAATCGCGGCGAGCCGTTGCGTAAGGCCGCCCGCAGTCGCGCGCGTCGTCGAATCGAACTTTTTCAGGCGATCGTCGAGCTGATTGAGATTGGCGATCGTTCGTCGCAAATCAGTGACCGCGGTGCGTACGCCGGTCAGACCGAGCGTGCGCAAATTCGCGCCGCGCAATCGCGTCGCGAGAGCCTGCGCAGAATCAATTGCGGGACGCGGATCGAGCGCGTTGAGATCCGCGACGAGCTTTGTGCGCGCGGTATCCGTGAACGCGACCGCGTGACGGGCTTCGCGTAGCGTTGCGAGACTGTCCGCCGCGATGGCCGACACGTTCACCGCCTGCGTCAGTGTGCTCAACGACAGCGCGGGTACTTTCACCTGCGACTTCCACTGACTCACGATGCTGCGTGCTTCCGTCGACGCTTCGCTCGGCTTTGCAATCGCGCCCGACGTCACACGCGCGGTACCGAAGCGCAGCCCGCGCACGGCAACCGTGTCGAGCAGAACTTTCTTCTCGAGCAACGGCATGACGCGCAGATCGACCTGAATCTCCTGCGCTTCGAACATGTTTTTCATCGGACTCGACGGATCCGTCACCGCGAGCCCGCGCAGCGCGATGCTGCCATCGCTGATGTCGAGATCTGCTTCACGCAAATCCACCTTTGCACCAACGAGCTCAGTCCCCGCGGACTCGACGCCATCGCGAATGGCGCCGTCGGCAAATACGAGGAATCCGAGCGACAACAAGCCAAGCACAACGGAGAGCGGGAGCAGCGCCTTCCAGCGGATGTACTTCATGGGCGGAAGGTCTCGTAGACCTGCCACAACTTGGAGGCCTTGATCGCCTGGAAGAACTTCACCTTCTGCAGCCGCGCGTACACGTCAGCGCGATACCGCGCCACGAGCCATCGGAACAGGAAGAACGCCGGCACGATCGACACCAACCAGAACACGAGGCTGCCGAGCACAATGCTGTTGTTGAAGCGGCCGAGTGAAATGATGGGCGTGTTGACGATCCATACGAACAACGGCGTCAGCGATTCGTTCGTGAGCAGCGCCATGCCGATGCTGTGGAACACTGGATCGAGCGCGAAGCCGAGCGGAATCGCGACCGCCCAGCCGAGCATGACACCGGGGAACGACACCGTGGTGAGCATCGCAATCGCGAGGACGACGATGTTATGGAGGCTCATGAGTGGCGTAAGGCCGAACGCCATTCCAATCGCCATGCCGAGCGCGATTTCTCCCGGCCCACCTTTGGAGTTGAGCGCTTTGATCAGCGTCTGCAGGAATTTGAGCAGCAGCATGGACCTAAGATAGCCGGAACCGAAAGGATCGAGGAGCGAACCTGAGGATCGAGGAGCGAGTTTGAGGATCGAGTGATCGAGTACGAGGACCGAGGGCATGTAAGGTTGAGTACGGCGCACTCGTTCTTACTGGTGTCCAACGACCGTACCTCGGGAGCTACCTCGTCACATCTCTCCTCGCCCCGCGTCGCCAACCCGTCATCACAATGCGAATCCAGTCCGCTGTGCTCGGCGCTCTGCTCTCACTCGCACCAGCATTCTCCGCCGCGCAGAGCACACGCCAAAGCATCACCATCGCGCAATTCAAAAAGCTGACTTGGTTCGTCGGCTCGTGGCGGGGGAGCGGCGGGAACTATCCGTCGTTCTTCGAGGAATACCGGCTCGTCAACGATTCGACCGTCGCGATGCGGTCGCTCTCCGATTCCACGTTCCGGACGCCGACGGATTCGTCATTCATTGAATTGCGCAACGGGCGGATCACGAGCCGCGGTGGTGGCGGCGTGTTCTCCGACGCGGTGGCGGTCACAGACACGAGCGTTCGCTTCATGCGTCGCGGCGCAACCACCGGCGGATGGACATTCACGCGTGTGAACGCGGATCAGTGGGTCGCCACGATTCACGCCGCGAATCCGGGCGGACGCGAAACGGTTTACGTGATGCGGCGAGTCAGGAAACCGTAACTGCCAAGGATCGAGGATCGAGTTTGAGGAACGAGTGAAATAGGGGAAGGAGAAGGGAGCTGACAGGATGAGGGGACGCTTCTTCCCTCCATTCCTCCGTGCTTCGTCCTCGACCACTTGATCCTCGCTTCTCGGTTCTCGCTTTTCGCTCCTCGCTCCTTCGTTGTTGACCCCGCCCGTGCCGCGTGCCATCGTCTGCCATGCACCGATCCATGCTCGCGGCGCTGGCGTTCGCATTCGCTACGCAGCAGGCCGCTGGTCAGAACGCGCCCTTCCCCGTTCACGACGCCAAGCCCGTCATTACGCGCGGGCCGTTTCTCATTGATCCGTCTGAAACCGGCGTCACCATCGTCTGGACGACGGACGCGCCCAGTCATTCGGAAGTGCGGTACGGAACTGGGACGATGCTCGACAAGAAAGCAGAGTCGGTCCACCACGGACTGATCGACATCGGCACGTTGCATGTCATTCGCGTTACGGGACTCACGCCCGGACGCACGTACAACTATCAGATTGCATCGACGCGCGTCGTACGAATGAAAGCGTACTGGCCCGAAAAAGGCCTCGAGACCGCGAGCCCGGTGCGCACGTTTACGACGCTCGATCGCGCGCGGCCGCAGGTGCGGTTCGCCAGCATCAGCGATACGCACGAGAGTGTGCCGCGGATCGATTCGCTCATGCGCGCCATCGACTGGAACGCCACCGATTTCCTCGTGCACACCGGCGACGCGTTCGATTGGCTCGATAACGAAGAACAACTCTTCGTGAAATGGCTCGACCCTGTCGGCAAAGGCCTCGCGAGCACCAAGGCGATGATGTACGCGCGCGGCAACCATGAATTGCGTGGTCCGTTCGCGCGCGACCTGCCGCGTTACGTCCCCGTGGATGAAGGACGTTTTTACTACGCGCGCGATCACGGCCCCGTACACATGCTCGTGCTCGACAGCGGCGAAGACAAACCCGACAGCACCAACGTCTACGCGCGGCTGAATCGCAGCGAACCGTACCTCGCGGCGCAATTGGACTGGCTCGCGACCCACATGCGCACGGATCGACGCGCAACCGATGCGCCGTTCCGCGCGGTACTCGTGCACCAACCCGAGTGGGGCTCGATGCCCGACGGTCGCGCAAAGTGGCGTAACGCGCTCAACGCTGCCGGCATCGATCTCGTGCTCGCGGGACACCAGCATCGTTTCTCGCGCAAGGGTCCGACGGATTCCACCCAGTACACCACTGTCGTCGTCGGCCAGGGCAACTACGCGAACGTCACCGCGACAAACACAGCACTCACCGTCGTCGTTCGTTCCGCAACGAACGCGGTCGTCGATTCCGTGACGATCGCGCGACGCCGCAAATAGAGGCGACTCCATGAACGTCACAACGCTCGACTGGGTGATCGTCGTTCTCTCGATCGCCGTTTCGTTCGTGCCCGCGATCGTACTCGCAAAGCGCGCCGGTACGAGCACCGCCGAGTTTTTTACGTCGGGACGGTCGGCGCCATGGTGGCTGATCGGCGTCTCGATGGTCGCGACGACATTCTCGACCGACACACCCAATCTCGTCACCGACCTCGTTCGGCAGAAAGGCGTCGCCAACAACTGGCAGTGGTGGGCGTTCCTGCTCACCGGCATGGCCACGGTGTTTTTCTATGCGCGGTTGTGGCGACGATCGGGCGTGCTCACCGACCTCGAGTTCTACGAACTGCGGTACTCGGGCACATCCGCGCGTTTTGTGCGCGGCTTCCGCGCCATCTATCTCGGCCTTGCGTTCAACTGCCTGATCATGGCGTCGGTGAACCTTGCTGCCGTCAAAATCGCGAACGTCGTACTCGGCTGGCCGATGACGCAGACGCTGCTCGTGTGTGCGTTGCTCAATGTCGCGTTTGCGGCCACGTCCGGTTTGTGGGGCGTACTCGTTACCGATTTCATTCAGTTCGGCATCGCGATGACGGGCTCCGTTGCGGCCGCGTATTACGCGCTCAAACAACCTGAAGTGGGCGGGCTCTCGCAGCTCATCGCGAAGACTGATCCTGCAATGCTCGCGATGGTCCCGGATTTCAGTGATTGGGGACTCACGATCACGCTGCTCATCATTCCGTTGACGGTTCAGTGGTGGGCCGTGTGGTATCCCGGTGCCGAACCCGGTGGTGGCAGCTACATCGCGCAACGCATGCTCGCGGCCCGATCGGAACGCGACGCCGTGTGGGGCACGATGTTCTTCAACTTCGCGCACTACGCGTTGCGCCCGTGGCCATGGATCATCGTCGCGCTCGCGTCGATGATCGTGTATCCGCAAGTGAGCGACATCGCAACGGCGTTACCGCACGTCGACCCCGCACTCGTGAAGCACGACCTCGCGTATTCCGCGATGCTGCGATTTCTGCCCGCCGGATTCATGGGCCTGATGATCGCGGGACTGCTCGCCGCGTACGTCTCGACGATGTCGACGCACCTCAACTGGGGCACATCGTATCTCGTCCACGATTTTTACCGCGGCTTCATCAAGCGGGGCGAGACTGAACGACATTACGTGGCGGTTGGACGCGTGGTCACGGCCCTGTTGATGGTTGCCGCCGCGGCGGTGACGTACGTGCTCGACTCGGCCGCTGACACGTTCAATCTCGTCATGTCGATTGGTGCGGGTACGGGCCTGATTTATCTCGTACGATGGTTCTGGTGGCGTGTGAATGCCACGAGTGAAATCGCGGCGATGGTGAGTTCATTCGTCGTTGCCGTTGGCTTTTTTGTTGCGCGCAAGCTCGGCGCAGATATCGCGCCGCACGTGTCACTCATCGCCACGGTCATCGCGACGACGCTTGTATGGGGGATTGCCGCGTTCGCCGGCCCGGCGACCGATCGTGCGACGCTCGTCGCTTTCTATAAACTCGTGCGACCAGCGGGACCGGGTTGGCGCGATGTTCGCAGGGAATCAGGCGTCAGCGCTGCGCCCGACTCGATCGCGCATTCGCTCGCGGGATGGGTCGCGGGGTGCGCGTTCGTGTATGCGGCGCTATTTGGCACCGGCAGCTTCATCTATGGAAAAACGCCGCAGGCGATCATGTGGAGCGTCGTGTTTGTCGCGAGCGGCGGAGTGCTGATGTGGGTGCTCTCGCGACGCACAACCGGCAGCGAATAACGCACCGAAGCACGCGCGCAGCGCCGCGAGACCGCAACGATATGGCGCTGCGCGGTCGGGCACTTTTTTTGCGACGGTATTCCTGCGATCACGGAGCACGCAATGTGCTCTATCTCACCTTTCACAGTGAGCGCAGTCATGTACCAGAAACCAGAGCTCCAGCCGTTCGGAACGTTTCGCCAGTTGACCCAGGTTGGGTTCAATGCAGCGAGCGACGGCTTGCTGACCCTTGGTCAGGGCAGCGGCGATACCGGTGGCGACGGTCCGTCCACGTCGTAACGGCTCGGCGAGTTCGCACCACGCTTGAATACCCGGCGTGGTGCGAACGCTCGTCGCCTACGCAGGATCCGTAGCGCGACGCTGCTTCCACTCTCCGCGAGTGAAATCGGGAAACTTGATCGGCGCGCTGCCTTTCGCGATCGACATTTCACTGAGCGGAAACGGTGCGCTCCACGCGGCGGCATCGTACACATCGAAATCAGGCGGCAGACCTTCGCGCATGCATTGCACGAGCCGCCACGCCATCACGTAATCCATTCCGCCGTGTCCACCTGAACGCGCGGTCTCGCCAAGCTTCGTCCATAACGATCCTTCGTGCGTGGCACGCCACGAATCGATGGTGCCGAAGCGTTCACCGCCCGCTTGTCCTTCGACATAGATCTGCGCGGGGTAATCGCGAAACACGCCCTTGGTGCCCTGCACCGAATTGAGGCGCGAGTATGGCCTTGGATTGGACACGTCGTGCTGCAGCAACACGGTGCGCCCGTTCACGGTCCGAATAAGCGCCGAATTGAGATCGCCTGCGCGATACTCTTCCTTCCATTTCGGATTCGATTTGTCCGGCACCGTCGCTTCGCGATGGAGTGTAAGGCCGCGCTCGTTCGTGCTCATCGACACGAGGACGTCGAAGCGATCACCGTTATGAATGTCGAGGTACCACGCGACGGGGCCGAGTCCGTGCGTGGGATACAGGTTTCCGTCGAGGCGCGTGTGCCACGCCCGGCGCCACAGACCTTCATCGCGTTCTTCGAACAAAATGCGCCGCAGGTCGTGCAAATACGCAGCTTCACAATGCAGGACTTCGCCGAGCACACCGGTGTGCACGAGACGATTGACGAGCATCTCGTTGTAACCGTAGCAGCAATTCTCGAGTTGCAGGCAATGCTTGCGTGCTTTCTCGCTCGCGTCGACGAGCGCCCATAGATCCTTGAGCGTCGTACCGGCGGGACATTCGGTGCCGCAGTGCTTGCCGGCTTTGAGCGCGGCGAGCATGACGGGCACGTGCCATTCCCATGGCGTGGCGGTGTACACGAAATCGATGTCGTCGCGCTGAACGATTTGTTCGAACGCACGTTCGCCGTTGTAGACCTCAGGCGCGGGGCGTCCGGCATCGGTGCACATCTTCACAGCGAGCTGCGTTTTTTCGGGGAGCGCGTCGCATACGGCGGCGATGCGCGTGCCGGGAACGCCGAGCAATTCGCGCAGCACGGAGCGGCCGCGGAGTCCTGTGCCCACGAGCGCGAACGAGACGGTGTCGCGCCTTTCGAACGGAACACCGCGCATCGTCGTGGCAAGCGGTTCGCGCGGCGGCGCTTCGTGCGGTGCAACGCCGGCAGTTATTGACTCCGCAATTGCGGGAAAGAACGCGGCGCTGGCAGCGACGCCGGCAACCTTCTTGAGCGCGTCGCGGCGTGATGTGTTTTCAGTCATGCCAGACGATACGAGGGGCAAAGAGAAAGGGAAAGTCAGAAGTCAGCGGAGACCCCGATGTCCTCGCACTTCTGACCTCCCCGTCCCCTTTGCCCTTCTCCGTGGTGACGAACCTCACGTGCGCGGAGGTAAGGAGATGTGTGCAAGGTTTGAGGTCGGCCGACGTCTCCTTGCCAGGTGCTCAACGTTCACTGCCTGGGAGAAGACATGTACAACCGATGCGCTGCGGCATTGCTGCTCTTCACACTCACGTCGGCCGCAGGTGCGGTCGCGCAGAGCACGCAATCACGAACCGATGTGCCTGTCCGAAAAGTCATGCTCTTTTCGTCGGGCGTCGGATACTTCGAACACGCGGGATCCGTCCGTGGTGATGGACTCACGGAGTTGCGATTCAAGACGGCGCAGATCAATGACATTCTGAAGTCATTGGTACTGCAGGATCTCGACGGCGGACGCGTCAGCAACGTTACGTATCCGTCGCAGGATCCGATTTCCAAAACGCTGCGCAGTTTTCAAATCGACATCACCGACAATCCGTCACTCGCGGATCTGCTCAACCAATTGCGCGGCGCCAAGGTAACCGTGCAATCACAAGGCGAACGTTTGAGCGGCACGGTCCTCGGCGTCGAGATCCGTCGCAAATCGGTTGCATCCGGTGAACCGGTCGAAACGCCGGTACTCAACGTGCTCAGCGGTGCGATGATTCGTGCGGTCGACTTGCCAACGATCACGAGCCTGTCGCTCGATGATCCGCAGTTGCAGGACGAACTCACGAAAGCGCTCGTCGCTCTCACGCAAGCGCGCGACCAGGACAAGAAACCCGTCACGATCAACTTTGCGGGCAACGGAGATCGTCGCGTACGCATTGGATATGTCGTCGAAACACCCGTCTGGAAAACGAGCTATCGATTGTTGCTCGACGACAAAACGCCGAAGCTGCAAGGCTGGGCGATTGTCGAAAACCAAACTGAGAGCGACTGGAATGATGTGTCGCTGTCGCTTGTGAGCGGCCGTCCGATTTCGTTCATGATGGATCTGTACAGTCCGCTGTATTCGCAGCGACCGTTCGTTGTGCAGGAGTTGTTCGCGGGGTTGCGACCGCAGATGTACGGCGCGGGAATCGGCGCGAGACTTGATGCTGCGGGACGCATCGGAGGCGGCCTCGGCACAATCGGCGGCGTCGTCAGGGACAAATTCACTCGACAGCCGATCGAAGGCGTTCAAGTTTTTGTTCAGGGTGGCGCGTATGGTACGACGACGAAGGCGAACGGCACGTACACGATCCTCGGCGTTCCACCAGGCACGTACACGGTGATTGCGCGCCTGGTCGGTTACGCGCCACTGGAAACGGAAAACGTTGTGGTGCGTACCGATGTTCGTCGCGAAATCAACATCGAGCTCGCGCAGTCCGCGGCAAGCTTGATGGCGCAGAAGGTCCTTGCTGACTCGCCACCGCTCATTGAGCAAGGAACGGTCGGCGCGACGACAACGATTTCGGAGGAGTATTACGCCCTGACCAACGCGGCGTCGTCCGTTCAAGCCATCGCAGCTGCGGCACAACTCGGCGAACTCTTTCAGTACTCCATTCCCAACGTCACGCTCGCGCGGCAGAAATCCGCGATGCTTCCCATTGTCACCGACAGCATCGCTATCGATCGCGTGTCCATCTACAACGCGACTGTGCTCGCACGCAATCCGCTGAACGGCGTGCGGCTCAAGAACATCACGGGCAAGCATCTGTTGCAGGGCCCCGTGACCGTGCTCGATCAAAGCAGCTACGCCGGCGATGCGCGGATCGACAATGTGCCGCCGGGACAGGAGCGGTTGCTCAGCTATGGCGTCGATCTCGATGTCGTCGTCGACAACACCAAGAACTCTAGCACTGCTGCCATCGTGACCGGCAGAATCGATCGCGGCACGCTCACCGTGACGCGCAAGTTCGTCACATCGCGCGAGTATCTCATCGACAACAAGGGCGATCGCGACAAGCAGCTCGTGATCGAACACCCGATTCGCGCGGGGTGGAAACTGGTCGACACGCTGAAACCGCTGGAGACCACGGCCACGCTGTACCGTTTTCAACGCGCCGCGGCCGCGAAGAAGGTCACGACCTTCGCCGTGAAAGAAGAGTCCGTGCAATACGATGCGCTCGCGATGCTGAACGCGGACGTCGCGCAACTCCTCGTGTATCAACGCACCGGCGAGATCCCCGCGGCCGTTCGCGACGCCATCGCGAAAGCGGTGCAACTCAAGCAAGCCGTCACCGACACCGAGCGGCAGCTCGCCGACCGCACGCGTCAGATCGCGGACATCACCGCGGAGCAAAACCGTATGCGCGAGAACATGCGTACCACCGGTTCGACAACGCAGTACTACCAGCGCTTGCTCAGCAAACTCAACGAGCAGGAATCCACGATCGAGCGTTTGCAGGCCGAACGCGACGCGCTCACAAAGCAACGTGATACGCATCGCCAGGCGCTCGATGCCTATCTCAACACGCTGACGATCGGTTAGCTATGCGCGCGTAGCCACAGCTCCGTTTGCACGGTGAAGTAAATGCGCAAACCGGTCTCTTCGTTGCTCGTGCGCAGGTAATAGTCCCACGCACGCTGGAGCGCCGCCGGGTCGACGATGCCCAATTGCGCGAGCCTGAGCTCGCGCAATGCATCGTCGACCACGGCGCGTCCAGGCCCCTGCAAGCTCCGCTTGAAATAATCCGACGTCGTTCCTGTGCGGTGCGCGCGCGGCGCCAGCAGTCGGTCGGGCAGCAGTCCGCGCATCGACTTGCGCAGCAGAATCTTCGTCTCGCGCCCGTTCGATTTTTCATCCCACGGCCGGCGCGCCGCAAAGTCGACGACGCGGGCGTCGAGCAGCGGCGAACGCTGCTCGACGCCCTCGGACAATGAGAACGACGCAACGCGTCCGCTCACGCGCGCGAAATACGGATACAGGAGAAACGCGTGTGTCTCAGCGAGCATCGTGCTCGCACGCGTCAACAGCGGACGCGCCGCGAGATCGCGCTCGAGCACATCATGCTCGCGCAAAAACGCATGGCGGCACCACGCAGACGGCATGCGGTCGAGATAGTGTCGCGGCGCGCCCATGCCGCGTAGCCGCGCGATCGCGCGCACTACG
>DATELA010000105.1:0-42376 GCA_035277145.1 Gemmatimonadaceae bacterium
TGTGAAAGGATTCAGAAACGGCGTAGGCCTCACGCTGAATCCGGGCGACAATCAGATCTATTCGATGCAGCATGGACGCGATCAGGTCGCGGACGCGCTTGGTAAATCGGTCGAGTACAACGCCGAGAATCCGGGCGAGGAGTTTCACCTGATTGTCGAAGGCGCCGATTACGGCTGGCCGTACTGCTATTACTCGCACGACGAAAAGAAGAAAGTTCTCGGTCCGGAATACGGCGGCGACGGCGTGAAGGTGGATCGATGCGCGTCGACGCGCGCGCCGGTTTATGCATTCCCCGGCCACTGGGCGCCGAATGCGAGTTTCTTCTACACCGGTTCGCAGTTTCCCGCGGAATACAAAGAGGGTGTCTTCGTTGCGTTCCACGGATCGTGGAATCGCGCGCCGCTGCCGCAGGCTGGCTTCAACGTGACGTTCCTGCCGATGAAGAACGGGCAGGCAACGGGTCCGCATCGCGTGATCGTCGACGGTTTCTACGGCGACCGGTCGCGCCCAAATGCGACGCCGGGCGACCATCGTCCGTCGGGCCTGGCACAGGCGCGTGATGGCGCACTGCTCGTGAGTGACGACATCGGCGGCATGATCTACCGTATCGTCTATCGCGGTAACTAACGCACTCGTGAGCACTACGTTCGCTCGCATCGACGAGCTCTCCAAGCACGTCGGCGCAACGGTTACGGTCCGCGGATGGGTGACGCATCTGCGTTCGTCCGGCAAGATCGCGTTCATCGTTTTGCGTGACGGCACTGGCTTGTTGCAGGCGGTGCTCGTCAAGAACCAGTTACCGCCTGACGTTTGGGATTTGTTTCCGACGCTCACGCAGGAGTCGTGCGTCGCGCTGACGGGTGAAGTGCGCGCGGACGCGCGCGCGCCTGGCGGACATGAGATCACGGTGTCGGGTGCGAGCGTACTCGGCTCGAGCCCGGTCGATTATCCGATCCAGCCGAAGGAACACGGCATCGATTTCCTGCTCGACAACCGGCATCTCTGGTTGCGCGCGCCGCGACAAGTGGCGTTGCTGCGCGTTCGTCACGAGATCGAACAGGCGATTCACGATTTCTTTTACGAGCGCGGATTCGTGCACGTCGACACGCCGATTCTCACGAGCGCGATCGGCGAGCGGTCGGGTTTGTTCGAGACAGAATACTTCGACGAAGGCTCGGCGTACCTCGCGCAAACGGGTCAGTTGTACGGCGAAGCCGCGGCCGCTGCCCTCGGGTGCATCTACACGTTTGGTCCAACGTTCCGTGCAGAAAAATCGAAGACGCGCCGGCATCTCACGGAGTTCTGGATGATCGAACCGGAGATGGCGTTTTACGATCAGGACGACAACATGCGATTGCAGGAATCGCTCGTGTCGTATCTGGTTGCGCGTGTGCTCGAGCGACGGCAGGCTGAGCTCGCGACGTTGGAACGCGATGTCTCGAAACTCGCGACGATCAAGCCACCGTTTCCGCGCATCGCCTACACGGACGCCGTCGCGACGCTTCAGAAGAAAGGATCGAAGATCGTGTGGGGCGACGATCTCGGCGCAGAAGACGAATCGCTGCTCGTCGAGGATTACGACCGGCCCGTGTTCGTGAAGAATTATCCGAAGGAAGCGAAGGCCTTCTATATGAAGGAGAATCCCGCCGATCCGCGGACGGTGTTGTGCTCGGACTGTCTCGCGCCCGAAGGTTATGGCGAGATGATCGGCGGATCGCAGCGCGAAGACAATCTCGAGAAACTCGTCAAGCGCATCGAAGAAGAGAAACTGCCGATGGATGCGTACGGCTGGTATCTCGACCTGCGGCGCTACGGCACGTTCGTGCACTCGGGATTCGGACTTGGTCTCGAGCGTACAGTCGCGTGGATCTCGGGGACGCAGCACGTGCGGGAATGCATTCCGTTTCCACGGCTCATGAATCGATTGAAGCCCTGAAGCAGCGCAACGGGGTTTTGGACGTGCCGCATGAGATGGTGCTATAGACCGCGATAAAACAGTTCACCGCTGTTGGCGGATCGCAATAGTGTCGATTCGTACAAGAGCGACGCGAATACGACCGGTTGGCGTTTGCAACGTAGTATCGCCGCGCACCACGCCGTCGGGTGCAACGCGCAGGGTCAGTGCGAGCCGTACGTCGTCGTCACCCTCCTCGTGCTGCTGGCCCATCCGAGCGAGCGCATCTCGCGTCGTCTGGTCCAGCTCATCGGGAGGCGGCACGAGCGGACTGAGTGCACGCCACGCGGGGCGTGGAGCGGCGCGTTTTTGAAATGCGAGATGTGCGCGTACGACGGACGCACTGCGCGCGCTTGGATCGGACGACCGGTCCCCAACTGCGACCCACACCATCGCTGGCCGCGCGTCGCGGCCGAACCCCGGGCGTTCCCGCGGCAGCATACCAACACTGTCGGCTGCGTATCCCTGGAGTTGATACCCGCTCAAGTACGGTGATGCAAGAACGTCGTTGAGCGAACGCACGTCCTCCCATTCGCGGACAGACTGCAGTGGCCGTTCCATAGTACGGAAGTTCCAGGTGGCAACGGTTTCGGGCGTCGTCATTGTCACCGCGTAGGATCCGCGAAACCTGCTCGGCCGTTGTGACACGGCGTCGCGGTCATTTCCGACGATGGCATCACGAATCAGCGACGTCAGCGGCTCACGCGCGGCCTCCGCGTAATTCGCGCGGGCCCATGCCACGATGCGAGCGGTCGGCGCATCGCGGTCGATCGTTGTGGCGAAGTCAAAAAACGCGCGTGACGACGCAAGCGGTACCGCCAGTACCTCGGGCTTGATTCGGAACTCCCCGCGCGTGAACTCGGACAGGTTGATAGGCAACGCGCCGGTCTGCCGCGGATATGGCCACTCCCAGGTTGGCGCAACTACGAATACCGGAACGTTCCCAGGCCACGTTGCGCGAGGTGCCAGCGTCGCGCGCAAATAGCCGGTGTCACCAGTCCGAATCCAGGGCGCGGTGTCCGTCCACCGAATCGTGCGGCAGTCCGCACGATACGGCTGTGCTTGAATGAAGGCCATTTGCCGCGGCCCGCGGACACCTGCAGCCGAGAGCGCGTTCACCGTTGATGTGTCGCTCGCCAGGATATGCACGCGGCCGCTTGGCATGAGTGTCCCGGCGTGCGCAAGCAGAGTGTCAGCTGAACCCGGTCGCACTGACGACGCAGTAGTCCATTCCTGTACTGTTTGCGCGAGCGGCATCAGTGTATCACGTTCGATTGCAACGACCAGATGAAACGGCGCCGGCATCATCGTGCAGCGCAGTGCTGCGTCGGCTGGTGTCGCCGCAAGGCGCAGCGTAACCATGATCGCGACGGTTGCCGCCGCAAACAGTCCCAAGCGTGGGAATCGCTTCATCGAAGTTCTCACCTGTTGAAACGGCGATACTTCCGTGTACCCCTTGCAGGTCTACGCCGTCACTGCGGCGCCTGTTGCCGTGTCACGCCCCCGCATACGCCGCCTTCAACGCCGCGATGTCAATCTTTCGCATCTTCAGCATTGCCTGCGTCACAGCGTTCGCTTTCGCGGGATTCTTGTCAGACATCAATTCTATGAGCGTTTTCGGAATGATCTGCCAGGACAAACCATACTTGTCCTTGAGCCAACCACATTGCGACGGCGACCCGCCGCCGCTGATGAGTTTGTTCCAGTAGTCGTCGACCTCGGCTTGCGATTCGCACGTCACGAAAAGCGAGATCGCTTCAGTGAACTTGAAGTCCGGCCCGCCGTTGAGCGCAATGAACTGCTGACCATCGAGCTCGAATTCAACGACCATCGGCGACGCGTGCGTGACGCGTGAGTTCCTGAAGATCGACGTGTAGAACTGCGCGGCTTCCTCGGCTTTGCCGTCGTACCACAAGAAGGTTTTGATCTTTTGCATTGGCGTTTGGGTTCGGGTACGGGTACCGGGCACGGCCCGGCACCCAGTCCCGATCTCCGATCAGTTCATCGTCGCGAGCAGCCGATCCAGCGCGGCGTAGCTCTCGTTCATGCCGCCTTCCATTCCTGATTGCAGCATTCCGTCGCGATCTTCTTTCGTGAAGAATCGTGACGTCGCCTTGAGCCGCGTGCGTCCGTCGCCCATGTCTTCGAGTGTCAGGAATTCCTGAATGGTGTGCGCGGGCATGCCGTCCCACTCGAACGTCCACAGAATGCTTTCGCCGGGCGTGATATCGCCGAAGCGGCCTTCGAACCCGTGTTGTTCGCCGTCGCTGTGTTCGACGAAGCGCCAGTGTCCGCCGCGTTCGAACTCGAACTTTTCGACGTTCAGTTTGTTGCCACGGCCCCACCACTGCTTCACGAGGTCGCGTTCCGTGTAGGCTCGCCACACGCGTTCGCGCGGCGCGTTGAAAATGCGTTCGATGTGCAGTTCGCGATCGCCGGCCTTGGTTACGGTCGCCTTTGCTGGCGCGGGGTGTTTCATCGTCGTTGTCATTGTGAGTCCTTGGTGCGCTCGAGGAACTCCTCGAGCCGGTTGAGGCGGCCTTCAAGCATCCGCCGGTACGTCTCGATCCACAGCTTCTCGTCGTCGAGACGGCGCGGTCCCAGCCTGCAGTGCCGGACCCGTCCGATTTTTTCAGATTCCACCAAGCCCGCGGCTTCGAGCACGCTGATGTGCTTTTTGATACCCGTCAGCGTGATGTCAAACGCTTCCGCCAATTCGGTGATCGTGGCATTCGCGCGGCCGAGCCGCTGGAGAATGCCGCGCCGAGTCGGATCGGAGAGCGCGCCGAACGCCGTATCGAGGTTTGGTGAATACTGAACCATATGGTTCAGTATACGGGCGGCGGGATTTGGTGTCAAGGGGCGGGGAAGGCGAGGCGCGTCGCGCGCGGACGCGGCGAAACGGGCGCGCGCCGTCTACTGCCGAACGACGTACCGAACCACGAATTCCACGCCGTCTTCGTCGCGCTGGACGCCGAGCACAGTCGACGCCGTCGCGAACATGGGAGAGAACCGCGGAGGCAGTTCGACAGGTCGCTGCGGCGCGCCCGCCGCGTTGAAGCGGTCCCACGTTGTTGGCGTCGCCGGCGCAGGTCCACGCGACCACTCACGCGCGACCGGATCGCGAACCAGGTCGATGCGCTCGACCCACACGGCACCGTCACCCGCGATCAGCATGCGACCCAGCGGCGGCAGCGTCGCCGGTGACTTCAATCCTGGGCGCGCCATGTCGACTGCGTACGACGCGGCGTACTCGCCGCCCTTGTTCGAAACGGTGTCGTGATACGCCTTCGCGCGCTTCCGAAACTCATCGATAAGCTGCGGTGTGACCGCGCGCGGCGCGTGCGGAGGCGCGATGCGGCGGACAACGTTGCCGCGCGCGTCGTGCACGGTGATTTCGTAGGGCGCTCCACGATGCACGAACACGTTGCCTTTCGCATCCACACCGAACGCGGCGGACGGCGCGAACAACGGTGACCCGGCAGAAACGAAAATCGGCGTCTGAATCGCGATGGATTCGCGGTTCGGAAGCACGACTACCGTATCACCCGTCAGATCGGCTACGGATTGCGACGGCGCAGCCGCCGGCGTTCGGCGTACCACCGTTGAGTAGATCACGTGCATGCCAGGTGTCCAGCGTCCCTCAGTTCGCATTGAGTTACTGACCAGCCAACCGCCGGGTACCGATGCAATTGGGGCGGCATCATCGCGGCCTGAGGTCGGCGACACCGTGGGCCAAGTCGCGAGCAAGGCCCCGTCGAGACGGAACGCCGTCACTCGACGAAGGCTGAAATCCCACACAACGATCGTGTCAGCGACAATGCGTAGGCTTACGATTGACTGAAACTCGCCCGGACCGTCACCGCGCCGTCCAATTTCGCGCACGAATGCGCCGCGGGCGGTGAAGACGCGGATCGAGTACGAGCCCGCGTTGGCGACGTACACATCGCCGTTCGCGGGATCGACGGACACAGCACGAATGCGCAGGAACTGGAGTCGTTCATCGCCGTCCACGGTTCCAATTCGCAGGTCTTCTGTGAGACCGGAGCCGAGCGCGGCCATGACCCATCTGCTGCTGCTGCGCGCAGATTGGTGTCGCCGCAACGAGCAGCACGCATGCGCACACCGTTCGCATTCGCATAAGACGCATCTCCGAATTAACTCGCACCCGCAGTATACTTGCCCACATGCCGAACGCGATACGCACGCAAACATTCACGGAATCCGTCATTCGCGGCATGACGCGCCTGGCCCAGGCCCACGGCGCGATCAATCTCGCGCAGGGCTTTCCGGATTTCCCGATGCCGGAGGAAATGAAGGCGGCGGCGATCGACGCGATCAACAAGGACATCAATCAGTACGCGATCACGTGGGGCGCGAAAAAACTGCGCGACGCGATCGTTGGCAAATACCAGCGCCGCTACGGAATGGCTGTCGATCCTGAGCGCGAGATCACGATTGCGTGCGGCGCGACCGAAGCAACGGCGTCTGTGTTTCTCGCGCTGTTCAATCCCGGCGACGAGGTCCTCATCTTCGAACCGTTCTACGAGAACTACGGTCCCGACGCAATTCTGTGCGAAGCCAAACCGGTGTACGTGCCGCTCGTGCCGCCGAAATGGGAGTTCGATCCCGATCGCCTGAAGAAAGCGATTACGCCAAAAGCGCGCGCGCTCGTCCTCAACTCACCGCACAATCCGACGGGTCACGTGTTTTCGCGCGCCGAGATGGAGGCGATCGCGAAGATCTGCATCGAACACGATCTGCTCGTGCTTACGGACGATCCGTACGAGTACATCATCTACGACGGCGAGCACATTCCCATCGCGACATTGCCGGGGATGCGCGAGCGCACCATCACCATCAGCAGTTTGTCGAAGACGTTCAGCATCACGGGGTGGCGTCTCGGCTACGCTATTGCGTCGCCTGAACGCACCGATGCGATTCGGAAGGTGCACGACTTCCTCACAGTTGGTGCGCCGGCGCCGCTACAGCAAGCTGCAGCAATCGGATACTCGTTCGGCGAGGACTACTACGCGAAGATGACTGCGGAGTACCGCGAGCGTCGCGACTTTCTCGGCGCCGCGTTGCGGCGCGCAGGCTTTGCGTTCGCCGATCCGCAGGGCGCGTACTATTTGTTCGCCGACATTACGCCACTCACGAAGCTCGACGACGTTCCCTATGCCGAGTGGCTCACGCGCGAGATTGGTATCGCGACGGTACCGGGTTCGAGTTTCTATCGCCCGAACGCGCCGGAAGGAAAACGCTACACGCGTTTCGCGTTCTGCAAGAAGATGTCGACGCTCGAGCAAGCAGTTGAACGACTGAAGAAGCTCGCGTAGCCGCGCGACCGCAACGCGCAATACACGCGACACATTGCCCGCGCGCGTGCGCACCGCTCGGGCTTGAAAGTTGCGTTACTCCCAACGCACAGCAGTCTCTCTGACTTTCTGTGCGTCGCCCGTCGGCACCGAGGTTTTCTCACACGGATGCTGCCGTCGCGTGGTGCGCACGCGCAACTCACACGAAAGTCGCCACATCGATCGGAGTATTCACTCCGGGAGGTTCGAAATGCGCGTCAAGATTTTGCAACTCGTGGGCGCTGCAGCGACGGTGTTCGTTGCTGCGAGCTGTTCCGACCAGCCAACCACTCCACGCTCTGCGCCCTTGAGCGTTGCGTCGGGTGTCGGGGATGAATGCGATGCGACGAAGGAAGTGTGCGGAATCGGCCGCATGACTGGTGGCGGACCTTCGATCACCGTCGGCGGTGTGAAGGTTACGAAGGGACTCACGCTGCACTGCGACATCACGCTCTCGAACAACCTCGAGATCAATTGGGACGGCAACAAATGGCATCTCGACAAGCCAATCGAGACGGCAGAGTGCACCGATGACCCGACGATCTCACCGGTACCGCCGCCGGCGCCGTTCGACACGTTCCACGGCACGGCAACGGGTAGACTGAATGGTGAAGACGGCTCGCGCTGTGAGTTCACGTTCGTGGACGCCGGCGAGCCAGGTGGCAAGAACGACCGCGCAGGCATTCGCATTTGGGATGCCGCCGGCAACCTGGTGCTCGATCTGCCGCTCTCGCCGACCGACGGCGGCAATCTGCAAGCGCACTACGATCAGCCACACGGCAGCAACGTGAACAGGTAGCTGTCACTACGAAGAAAAAGCAGGCGAAATACGAAAGGCGAGGAGTCCGCTCCTCGCCTTTCGCATTTCGCCCGGTTTCTCGCGTCCTCGTGGTTTACTGCAGCCGGATGCGCGTTTCAGCAACGTTGTTCCCGTAGTCGCTCTCTTCAAACATGTGACAGAAGCCCTGCGCGTCCGTGTGCGGACACACAGCACCGGGTTGCGCGGCGAAGGGCGGATTCGCGGTGATGCGAATGAGGTAATCGCCTGGCGACAGTCCATCGACGATGAACAATTGGCCCGGCAGGCTGTTCGCATAAATGTCCGACCATCCCGTCGAGATCCCCTGATTGCCTGGAATGGCGGGAACGCCGTTTCTCGCGGGCGCGCCGCACTCCAGATAGTACGGCCGGCGATGCGGACCACCGACTTGCTTGTTGTCGCGCATGCAGAAGCCCTGCTTCGCCGATCGGATCGGTGTGCCGAGCGCACCATCAGCAAGTACGGGATACAACTCGTAGGTCGCGTAGTTGAGGAAATGGTAGTGTTCGTGACAACTCGCGAACTCGAACAAACCGTCACCGTCCGACGGGTCGCCATCGCCGTTGGGATCGAAGTGCGCCGCTGGATCACCGACGTACAAGTCAGCCGTGCCGATGTTCGGCGTTGCGACTGTGAAGCGAAGCGCGCGATGCTCACCAGGTTCGATGCCGCCTTCGATAGTTGAGCACGACGTTGCCGCGAAGAACTCAGCGCCGACTTCCCACGAGGTCGCGAGGCGCCGCGCGTCGACGATGAGGTCGGGTGTACCGACCGTGTCCGGGCTTGGCGTGCGAAGGGCGGCGAACGTGGCTGCGGTAGGTGCAGCGGTCGACGTTGTGTCGCTGCACGCGGCGACCGTGAGGGCGGCCAGCGCAGCCACACTCCGAGTAGTAAGGCGCATTGTGTTCTCCATTGGAGTCGAGAGTGCGCATGAGCAAGCGCAAACTCTGTACCGATGGGGAACAACGGGCGCCACAACCGGAGTGCGGCGCGCGCGCACCACGCGCGCGCTACGGAATCGCTGCGCGTTGCGTGCAGCGCCGGGCGGCGTTACCGGCTCGGTGTGGTGAGCACGCGTGTCGTGTACACCACGCCGTCTGGAGTCTCGCCGGCGGGCAGGTATCCGGCGATTTCGCGTTTCGCAACATCGATGATCGCGACGCGCGCCTGTTGGCTCATCGACAAGAAGATGTATTTGCCGTCGGGCGTAATCGTGATGCCTTGCGGCCCCGCCGTTGGTGTCGCGATGCGCGACAATTCGCGCCGCGTCGCTCGCTCGAGAAAGCGCACTTCGTTGTTGCGCATGTCGGGAATCACCACCGTCTTCACATCCGGCGTGAACAACACGCGATACGGCCAACTCACCCCTTCGGCCGCAGTCACGATCGTGCCCGTTGCTGGATCGAGCACGCTGACTTTTCCTGTTGCGTTACTCCCGACCCAGACTTCCTTGCCGTCGGGTGTGACGTTGATTGCTTCCGGCGTGTTCGGCACAGGAAAACTTTTTATGAAAGCGCCGGAACGCAGGTCGAGCTCCGATACCGTGTGCGCCTGCATGTTGCCCGTGTAGCCGCGCGCGCCATCACGTGTCACGCCGATCATGTGCGAACCGCGGAACTGCGTGGGAATTGCTTTGCGAATTGCGCCATCGGCGACATGCACGATGACGACGTGGCTACTCGCTTCTGATGTCACCACGACGAGACTGTCACCCGGTAGAAACTGAATGCCGTGCGGTGACACGTACTCGCCAAGTTCGATCGTGCGGACAACGCGCATTCCAGGAACGTCGAGCACCGTGAGCGTCTTGCGCGTTCCGGGCGGGCCGCTGTAGTCGGTGACGACGGCTGTCGAACCATTGGCCGACAACGCGATCTCGTGCGGCCCCGGGCCGGTGGGCAACGTCGCCAGCGCCCGGCCCGTCGCAACATCAATGATTGTCGCAGTCGACGGCGACTTGTTCGTAACGACCAGCGTTCCCGTGAGCCCGGCCACCTGCGCGCCCAGCGAAAACGCGGTGACGCTCATCGTGAGCACAAGCACACATGCGCGACGCAACGAAATCATTTTTCGGTTTCCTTGATCTGGTTCCAGAGTTCATCGAGCATCGCGAGTCCTGCAGTGCGCACTTCGATACCGCGCTCCGCAGCCAGCCGCTCGACCGCTTCAAATCGTTGCTGAAACTTGGCGTTCGCGCGATCGAGCGCGAGGGCAGGGTGCACATCGCACTTGCGGCACAGATTCACGACCGCAAACAGCAGATCGCCAAGTTCCAACTCGAGTCGCTCGTGTCGTGCATCCGCCGCCGGTACGCCATGCGTCGGAAAGCGCGCGCCATCCTTCGCGATCACGTCTTCGGTTTCCGCGAGTTCCTCGCGGACCTTTGCCGCCGGCCCGGCGGTATGAGGCCAATCGAATCCAACGCCCGCGGCGCGTTCCTGCAATCGATGCGCCCGATGCAGCGCTGGAAGTCCAGGCGGCAATCCTTCGGCAAGTGTGCGACGTGAGCGCGATTTCATTTGCTCCCAGGCTTCGGGGCGTTGGCCAGAAGCCTCCGGCCCACCGTACAGCCGTGGATGCCGGTCTCGCATCTTCTTTACGAGTGATCCGGCCACGTCACGCACATCGAACGCGCCACGCTCCTCGGCGATGATGGCGTGAAACAGCACCTGCAAGAGCACATCGCCGAGTTCGCCGCGAATGGCCGTGTCGTCACCAAGGCGAATCGCGTCGTCCAACTCGTGCGATTCTTCGTTCAGATATGGGCGCAGTGACTCATGCGTTTGTGCCGCGTCCCACTCATCGCGGGCGCGGAGGTCGCGCATGATCGCGAGGGCGTCGTCGAGCGTCGCCTTCGGGACCGGTGTTGCCTTCGGTTGCAAGGATTTCTCGGCGCCCACTACGTTCCCACTCAGCGGATGACCCCCGAATCTAGTACCGCGGAAACCGCGGGTTTGCGCGCCTGGCTTGATGTGGATCTGGGCGCGTTGGTGCGTAATGCACGCGCGCTTCGCGCGCGCGCAGGCGTTCCACTTTTGCCGATGGTGAAGGCCGACGCGTATGGCCTCGGTGCCGTAGCGGTGTCGCGCGCGCTGTTGGCAGAACAACCGTGGGGATTCGGCGTCGCAACAATTCCCGAGGGCATCGAGTTGCGCGACGCCGGCGTTCGTGGCCGGATCGTGGTGTTCACGCCGCTCCTCGTTTCCGAGTTTCGCGACGCGCAGGTGGCAGACTTGACGCCAACGCTTGGTGATCGCGCCGCGATTGCGGAGTGGCAACGCTCAGGAAAGCCGTGGCAACTTGCGATCGACACCGGCATGCAGCGAGCCGGTGTTCCGCACGAGCGAACCGCCGAACTCAATGACCTCGTTCGCGCCGGACCGCCTGAAGCGGCGTTCACGCACTACCACTCACCGGAACGCGACGACGGGTCGATCGCAGAGCAAGATCGCCGCTTTGCCGACGCGCTCGCGTCGCTCGCGGTTCGTCCCGCGCTCACGCACACGGACAACTCCGCGGCCATCGTGCGGCGTCAGGGACAACCGCATGGCCTCGTGCGTCCCGGCGTATTTCTATATGGTGTTGGCTCGGGCGCGAACGTCCTCGCACCGTCCCCGGTCGTGCACCTTCGTGCGCGAATCCTCGAAGTTCGTGACGTCGCGGCGGGTACGACGGTAAGCTATGGAGGGACGTGGCGCGCACCGAGCGATCGCCGCATCGCGACGGTCGCGGTCGGTTATGCCGATGGATATCGTCGCAGTCTCTCCAGTACCGGCGAAGCGACCATTCACGGAAAGCGGGTTCCGGTTGTCGGCCTCGTGACCATGGACATGACCCTGCTCGATGTCACGGGGGTGGTGTGCGAACCCGGAGACATCGCTACGCTGATCGGCGGTGACCAACAGGTAATGCTGACTCTCGAAGAGGTTGCGCAACGCGGCGGCGTAAGCCCGTACGAATTACTGACGGGGCTCCGACAGCGCGTCCCACGCGTGTACCGCAATGCGTCCGCTGGGTAGATTGGCCCCCGTGAAACGCCTACTCGTTTCCGCAGCGTTGTTGGCCGTCGCCGCCGGCTGTGGCGAAGACCTCAACAGCGGCGGCGCATGTCCCGCTCTGTGCCCGGAACAAAGTCTCCCGGTGCAGGAAGCGATCCTCGACCTCGTCGATCTCGATACAACGGTCGGACCGTTCCCAATTCGCGGCACCGAACTCGGTCTGTTGCTCGCGTCGCGTGGTGACACGCTCGATGTGCGCGCCGTCGCACGATTCGATTCGCTCCCGAACACGTATTTGAAGGACGGCGATACGCTCAGCATCACGGCCGTCGACTCTTCTCGCGTGTTCATTCGCCTCGATACATCGGTGGTGAATTTCGAGGGAACGGCGACAATCGAAGTGTACGACGTCGATACGACTGCATCTGACACATCGGTCGCGGCGCTGTCAGCGCTGTACCGTCCCGATCGCTTGCTTGGCTCGGCCGCTATTACGGCGGAGTATTTCCTGCTCGACGACACGTTGAGTATCGCGATCCCGAACGATTCGCTGCTCGACAAGATCCAGAGCGACAAGCCACTGCGACTTGGTTTTCGGTTTGTCGGCACGGGCGACATCACGCTGCACTCTGTCGAGACGGGATTGCCGGTTTTGGTGCGATTCGATCCCGCTCCCGGCGACACCGCCGTCGCGTCGCGCATCGTTGGTGTGCTTTCAACAACACCGGCGACCGACTTGCTTGTCGCGAATGATTTGCGCGACTACTCGATCGTAGTGACTGGCGAACCTCCGCCCACCGAACGGCTGAGTGTGGGCGGGTTGCCCGCGTATCGCTCGTATCTGCGGTTCAACATTCCCGCGTTCTATCTCGATTCGGTTGTCATTGTGCGCGCGCAGCTGCTGCTGACCCAGCGGCCGCTCAGCATGATCGATGAAGACACGCTGGCGACGATCTATCCCGTGGTCGCGAGTGCGAACGCAACCGTGACCGATTTGCAGCGCGCGTCGCAGCTCGTGTATCCGCCGTTCAGTTTTGCGATCAATCCACTCGTGCGTGCGCCGAGTGATTCAGGTGAGCGCCGCATCGACATGGTGCAATTGTTCAGGCAATGGGCGATCGACTTCAAGGCGACGAATCGTCCGGTGACGGCCATCGTATTGCGCGGCGGAAACGAAGGTCGCGCGACGGGCCGCGTCGCGTTCTTCGGACTCGATGCGCCCGCGTCGGTGCGTCCCAAGTTACGTATCGCGTACGTCGCGCGATCGCGGTTCGGTATTCCATGAGATACGCCTTCGTCGCGCTCGTCGCGTGCGCCGCTCCCGTTGTCGCGCAGGGAACGGTTGGCGGTCAGGGATTTGGATATCCCGCCGGACAAATGAGCGCGCGCTCTGTCGGCACCGGCGGCGCGCTGGCGCCCTTCGATGCGATGTCACCAATCAATCCTGCGAGTCTGTCGGGTTGGCTGGCCGAGCTTCGCCAGGATCTCGGTCAGCGGAGCGCGTTGTTTTTTCAAATCGAGCCGGAATTCCGAAATACGAGCGTCGGTGGTGCGAGCTCGTCAACGCGCGTATCGCGCTACCCGCTGTCGGGCATCGCGACGCAAATCGGTTCGCAGCTTGCTGCGGCGCTCACCGTTTCGACCTACCTCGATCGCACGTGGGAGACTGCAGCGAGCGGCGTTGATTCGGTCGGCGGCGAGGAAGTTGCGGTCACCACGCGCTACGCATCGAGCGGCGCCATCAACGATTTGCGCGCGGGGTTCGCATGGTCGTTTAACCGCACGCTTCAGGTTGGATTTGGATACCACGTGTACACCGGCGAAAACCGGCTCGGCATCACGTGGGACTTCGACGACAACGAATCACTCGGCGACGTCACACAAACCTCCACGCTCGCATACAGCGGCAGCGCGATGTCCGGTGGCGCAGTGATCCGCCTGGGATCGCGCGGTGCCGTGACCGGTTATGGCCGGATCGGGCGCGCGGCGCGTATGCACATCGGCGACACGCTCGTTGCTGATGGCGAAATGCCGTCGCACTTTGGCCTTGCGGCACACTACGACGGACTCGTGGGCACGGTGTTCGCGGCTGGTTGGGAGCGGATCGAGTGGACGTCGATGAGTGGATTGGGTACGACAGACCTCGCTGTGCGCGACGGCGATCGCCTTTCGCTCGGCGTGCAGACACGCGGCCCCACAGTTGGCGGAACGCCGATGCTGGTACGCGCCGGCTTTGCGCGCCGGACGTTGCCGTTCGACGCGGCGGGCGGAGAAGTGCGCGAGACGCTGATTACGCTGGGATCGGGATTCCGCGTCCCGCAGCAGCGCGGCAACATCGATATCGCGCTGCAGCGCGCGTTGCGTTCGTCCGGCGCTGCCCGTGAGCGCGCGTGGCTCGTTACCATCGGGCTCGCCATTTATCCCTGACGCAATGGACGGCCGCCCACCGCTGATTTTGGTGGCCGATGACGTTGCCGCGAACGTCGAATTACTCCGCGACCAACTTTCGACGCTCGGTTTCGAAACGCTGATCGCATCGGACGGACCCCAAGCGCTGTCGCTCGCGTTCGAAAAGATGCCGGATTTGTGCATCCTCGACGTCGCGATGCCGGCCGGTTCGCTCGGCGGTGAAGATCGCGGAACGGGCTTCGAAGTGTGTCGCCGGATCAAGCGCGACCCGCGCACGAAAAACATTCCAATCATTTTCGTCACCGCGCTCAACGACACGGCCGATCGCGTGCGCGCCATCGAAGCCGGTGGTGATGATTTCCTGACCAAGCCGCACAATCGACTGGTCCTTGGCGCGCGCGTGCGTTCGCTGCTCAAACTCAAAGGCGCGGCCGACGCGCTCGAAGACGCATTGCGCGCGCAGCGTGAGCTCGTCAAGGCGCGCGATGACTTGATGCACATGATTGTGCACGATCTCAAGACGCCGCTCACGTCCGTACTTGCGACGCTGGAGATGGTCGTCGACGGCGATTTCGGTTCGTTGAGCGCGCGGCAACGCGGGGCGCTCGCCGAGGCCGAAGGGCAGGCGGAAGATCTGCTCAATCTGATCGAGAACTTGCTCGAGGTGACGAAGGTCGAGCAGTCGACGATCTCGTTGACGCGAGAGCCGATTGCACCCGCGGCCTTTCTCGCGGAACTCGTGTATGACTGGCAGCCGCGATTGCAGCAGGATGGCGCGACCGCATCTGCCGAAGCGACGGATGACGCGCCGGTGTTTGGCGCGGACAAGGTGCTGCTCAAGCGCGTGTTCGCGAACCTGCTGCAGAACGCGCTCGCGCATTCGCCCATCGGCGTGAACATTCGCATGACGGCGCGGCGCGACGGCGACGCAATCCTGTTCACGGTAGCCGACAACGGCCCGGGAATTCCGAAGGAGTATCAGGACCTGATCTTCAGAAAGTTCGAACAGGTGCGCAGCGCGAATGCGCCAAAGACGCGCAGCTCAGGCCTTGGTCTGACGTTTTGCCGCGTGGCGGTTGAGGCGCACGGCGGGCGGATATGGGTGCAGAGTGAGGAAGGAAAAGGTGCGTCTTTCCATATCAGGTTGCCGCTCGGGTAGACGGGCTGTGCGCTAAGTTTGATCCGTGCCAACTGTCTATATCGAAACCTACGGTTGCCAGATGAACGTGAGCGATTCCGAGTTGATGCTCGGCACGCTCGCGCCGCACGGGTATGTGGCCGCGGAGTCGCCCGAAGGCGCTGATGTCATTCTGGTAAACACGTGTGCCATCCGCGATCACGCGGAGCAACGCGTCATCGGACGGCTGGGCGATCTCAAGCGCTACATGTCGCGCGACACGGTGGTCGGCGTCACGGGATGCATGGCGCAACGTCTCGGTCCGCAGTTGTTGAAGAAAGCAAAACACGTGTCGCTCGTGATCGGACCCGACGGTTATCGCGGGTTGCCCGAACTGATCGCGTCTGCGCGCGGCGGCGAGCGCATCGTGTCGACGGACTTCGATCTTGAAGAGCACTACGAAGACGTGATGGCGCGCCGATTCGACGGCGTGAAAGCGTGGATTCCCGTTCAGCGTGGCTGCGACTATCGCTGTACGTACTGTATCGTGCCGTACACGCGCGGCCCCGAGCGTTCGCGCCAATTGAGCGATGTGGTGCGCGAAGCGCACGCGGTGGCGGAGCAGGGACTCAGCGAAATCGTGTTGCTGGGCCAGACGGTCAATTCGTACCACGATGGCGCGAACGACTTTGCTGATCTGTTGCGCGCAGTGGGCGCGGTTCCCGGAATCAGAAGGCTTCGGTTCACGAGCCCGCATCCGAACGACTTCTCCGACGCCGTCATCGGCGCGATGGCTGATGTCGATGCCGTGTGTGAGCACGTGCATTTGCCGATGCAATCGGGTTCCACGGAAATCCTCAAACGCATGCTGCGCCGCTACTCACGCGATGAGTACCTCCAGTGCGTGGAGCGCTTGCGCGCGGCGATTCCGGGCTTGGGACTGACGACGGACATCATCGTCGGATTCCCGGGCGAAACGGACGAACACTTCGAAGAAACGTTGAGCGCCGTACGAGAGATCGGATTCGACGACGCGTTCACGTTCAAGTTCTCTCCGCGCGACGGCACGCCTGCGACGCGCATGCCGCCCGAATGGGCGGTGTCGGATGAGGTCGCGAGCGACAGGCTCGATCAACTGATCGCAACCGTACGCGACGGCGCGCGCGAACGGAATCTGGCGCGGCTTGGTGAACATCGCGAAGTGCTCGTGGAGAAAGCCGCGCGACGCGGCGAAATGTTGCAAGCGCGTTCGCGCGATTTCAAAACGGTGCTGATCGACGGCGACGCGTCGCTGGTGGGTACGTATCTCACCGTTGAACTGACCGGTACAACCGGCTCGACCTTCACCGGAACGCCGGTGCGCACGCGCGCGCCGTTGCCTATGGCCGGATAGGTGCGCTGCGCGCAAACGATGATGCGCGCGGCGAAATGGTGACAATGATTGGGAGGTGCGGTGCAATCATGTGCCGTGCCTCTTGTTGCATTGTCCGTGGCCGCATACGCGGCCGGCTTGATCTGCGGATTCGCCGCGGCGCATAGCATCGCTGCGTGCGCAATGGCCGCGCTGTTCATGCGGGGTGCGGTCGCGCGTCGTGGATCGTGGGTCGTCATCGCTGCGTTGCTGATTGCCGGCGACGCTGTCGCAACAGAACGGCGATGGCGTGACGCGCGATGTTTGACGCGGCTGTCGGACCGCGAGTCATTGACGATCGCGCTAGCGACGCCCGCGGAGCGTGGCGCGCTGGCACGCGGGCGCACGGTAGAACCGGGATGCGCGTTGCGTGTCGCTGTCTCGGTTCGCGGCGGCGAGGCCGCGTACGGCGCAACGGTGCGCGTGTCGGGCGCCGTGTTCGTGAGCGGCGATGGACTGCTCGTCAAAGGCGCGTCGGTGGGGATCGTCAAACCACCGGGTGTTCTCGCACGATTGCGTTCGCGCGCGTCGCGCGCATTGCAGCGCGACTTTGGAGAGGACGCTCCGCTCGCGAAGGCATTGCTCATCGCCGAAACGGCGGATTTAGGCCCGGATGTGCGCGACCGATTCGCGACCGCGGGGCTCGTGCACATTCTGTCCATTTCCGGCCTGCACGTCACGATCGTGGCGAGCGCAGTGCTCCTGCTCCTCGAAGCGGCGCGGCTGCCGCGTCGCGTCACACTGATCGGTGGTTGCGTGTTGACCGTGTTCTACGTCGCGCTGATTGGCGCGCCTGCTCCGGCGGTTCGGTCGGCGGTGATGTTCTGCGCACTGGCGATGTCGCGCTTGATGCAGCGGCCGACATCGAGCTGGGCCTCGCTCGCGCTGGGCGCTGCGTGGCCATTGCCGGGTGATCCGCGCATCGTACTCGATATTGGCTGGCAGCTCACCGTTGCGGGCATGGTCGCGCTGATTGCCGGCGGCACGCTCAACGCGCGTTTCGTTGCGCCGCGATTCACAGGTTGGCGCGCGCGTCTCGCGACGGAACTATGCACCGGCGTGATTGCAACGGTCGTTACCGCGCCGATCGTCGCGTGGTATTTCGGACGCACGTCACTCGTCGCACCGATCGCAAACATTGCGGCGAACCCCGTCGCGAACGTGTTGCAGCCTGCCTTGTTTCTCGCGCTCGCGCTCGGATGGTGGCCCGGTGCCTCCGGCTTGGTCGCCGACGCGTGCCGGCCGGGGCTTCGCGCGCTCGACGGAATTGCCGGCGGGGCGGCTGCGCTGCCTGGCGCGGATTTCGGTGTTGCACCGACGTTGGCTGGCGCCGTGTTGCTGAGTGTCGCGATCGGTGCGGTGCTGGCCGCGTGCAAAGCGAAGCGGCCACTCGTTCCGTTGGTGTCGTGTCTTGTCGCACTCGGCGCGATGTTGTGGTTGCCACTCGTCCCGCGCAGATCCGGCGAGATGGAATTGCACGCGATCGACGTCGGTCAGGGCGACGCACTCGCCTTGCGCACGCCGAAAGGGCGGTGGGTGCTGATCGATGCTGGCCGTGCATGGACGGGCGGCGACGCGGGGCGGCGCGCGGTGGTGCCGTACGTTCGGCAACGCGGTGGCGACGTTGCCGTGTTCATTCTCACGCATCCTGACGAAGATCACGTGGGCGGTGCCGCGTCCGTGATCGATGCGCTGCGGCCGCGCGAATTCTGGGACGCCGCGTACGTTGCGCCGAGCGAGCGGTATCGCGCCGCGCTCGCCGCTGCGGCGCAGCGCAACGTGGAGTGGCACCGGGCGCAACCGGGGCACACGCTCGTGATCGACGGCGTTTCGCTGCACGTGCTCGCACCAGATTCGGCATGGACCGTTGCGCAGCACGGACCGAACGAAGCGTCGACGGTGGTGATGGCGGAATTCGGCGACACGCGAATGTTGTTGACGGGTGATGCGGAAGACGCCGAAGAACGCTGGTTGGTCGAGGAGTGGGGTGACGCGCTGCATGCCGATGTGCTGAAAGCGGGACATCATGGCAGTCGCACGTCGAGTACACCGGAGTTTCTGGACGCCGTGCGTGCGCGAATCGCCGTAGTGTCGGTCGGCGCAGGTAACAGCTATGGCCATCCCCATCGCGACGTGATCGACGCATTTGCCGCGCGTGGAATGATTGTGTTGCGCACGGATCAACTGGGTTCAGTGGTTGTGTCGACGGATGGACGGCGCATCAAGGTGGCGGGCAGCGACGGCGCGTGGGTGGTGCCGCCCTGAGTGCCCGGCCGCGCGGCCGGGCGTTATTCTTCCGTCTGTCCGCGAGCTGGTTCGACTCTCGATTTCAATCATTCACGTGAACATCCACACCGCGACGTCGGTCGTAACGATCGAGCGCTTCATCATCGAGCAAGAGCGCAAGCATCCCGAAGCGACCGGCGATTTGTCGTCGATTCTCTACGATCTCGCGCTTGCGGCGAAGATGATTTCAAACCGCGTACGCAGTGCCGGATTGGCGGACATTCTCGGATCAGCGGACACGGAAAACGTGCAAGGTGAAGTGCAGCAAAAGCTCGACGTGTACGCGAACGAGGTCATCGTGAAAGCGCTCGATCACGGCGGCCGCTTGTGCGCGATGGGTTCGGAGGAAGAACCGGAACTCATCCCGATTCCCGCGAAGTTCAAGCAGGGCCGCTACGCCGTGTTGTTTGATCCGCTCGATGGTTCGTCGAACATCGACGTCAACGTTCCGGTCGGAACGATTTTCGCGATCGTGCGCAAGGTGAGCGCCGGGTCGCGCGGTGAAGTTGCAGACTTGCTGCAGCCGGGCACGGCGCTCGTCGCCGCGGGCTATGTGATCTATGGATCGAGCACCATCATGGTGTACACGACCGGGCAGGGCGTTCACGGGTTTACGCTCGATCCGATGCTTGGCGAGTTCCTGCTCTCCCATCCGGACATTCGCATTCCGGAGAAGGGCAAGTATTTGTCGGTGAACGATTCGTACGAGCAGTACTGGTCTGATCCCGTGAAGGCGTTGATGCGGCGGTATCGCGGCCTCGACGGTAAACGCGAAGCGATGAACGTGCGCTACGTCGGATCGCTCGTTGCCGACTTTCACCGCAACTTGCATGGCGGCGGGATCTTTGCGTATCCCGCAAACACCAAATCGCCACATGGGAAATTGCGGTTGCTGTATGAAGCGTCACCGCTCGCGTTCATCGTCGAGCAGGCCGGCGGCGCCGCAACCGATGGCAAGCGGCGCATTCGCGACATCGTGCCAACGGAACTGCACCAGCGCACGCCGCTGTACATCGGAAGCAAGGCAGACGTCGACGCAGCGCGCGAACTGCTGACGGCGTGAGCGAGCGTCGCGAGCCGCGATCACCGTCGGGGTTGCCGATCGCGCCGGTGTATCGCGCGAGCGATCTGCCGCCCCACGTGAACGCCGAGCTAAGCGAGCCGGGCGCATTTCCGTTCACGCGTGGTGTGCACCCGACGATGTATCGCGGACGCTTGTGGACCATGCGTCAATACGCGGGATTCGGCACGGCGTCGGAAACCAACGCGCGATTCAAGTTGTTGCTCGCCGCCGGGCAGACCGGATTGTCGACCGCGTTCGATTTGCCCACGCAAATGGGTCTCGATTCCGATTCGCCGCGAGCACTCGGTGAAGTGGGGCGTGTCGGCGTGGCGATTGATACGGTCGACGACTTACACCGATTGCTGGACGGCATTCCGCTCGACACCGTGTCGACGTCGATGACCATCAATGCAACGGCGAGCACGCTGCTCGCGATGTACATCGTCGTGGCCGAAGAGCGGGGCGTGTCGCGCGACAAGGTCAGCGGAACCATTCAGAACGACATTCTCAAGGAGTACGTCGCGCGGGGGACCTACATCTTCCCGCCGGTCCCGTCGCTGAATCTCACGAGCGAAACGTTTCGCTTTTGCGCTGCCGAAACGCCGAACTGGAATCCGATTTCCATTTCGGGTTACCACATGCGCGAAGCCGGCGCGACCGCCGTGCAGGAATTGGCGTTCACGTTTGCGAACGGACTCGAGTACGTGCAGCGCGCGATCGATGCCGGACTCGGCATTGAAGCATTTGCGCCGAAGCTGTCGTTCTTTTTTGCGTGCCACAACGATTTGTTCGAGGAGGTTGCCAAGTTTCGCGCGGCACGGCGATTGTGGGCGCGACTCATGCGCGAACGCTTCAACGCCAGCGATGCCGCGTGCCGCCTGCGCTTTCACACGCAGACGGGCGGCGTAACGCTCACGGCGCAACAGCCGCTCAACAACGTGGTGCGCGTCGCGGTGCAAACCGTTGCAGCGACACTCGGCGGAACGCAATCGCTGCACACCAACGGGTACGACGAAGCGCTGGCGCTGCCGACGCCGGAAGCCGCGACGCTCGCGCTACGCACCCAGCAGGTGGTGGCGTACGAATCGGGCGTCGCGCAAACGGTCGATCCGCTGGCGGGCAGCTACTACGTCGAATCGCTCACGTCGCGGGTCGAGGCCGGCGCGCGTGACCTGCTGGCTCGCGTTGACGCGATGGGCGGCGCGGAGCGCGCGATTGCAGCCGGAATGATTCAGGAAGAAATCGCGCGGAGCGCGTACGAACACCAGCGCGCGGTCGAAAGCGGTGAGCGCGTGATTGTCGGCGTGAACGAGTTTGACGACGCCAGTACACCGCCGACCCCGCCCACGCCGGATTTCACCGCGCTTGGGCGCGAGCAAACGGCCCGCGTGGTCGCGGCGCGATCCGCGCGAGACGCGGGACGCGTGACGCGGGCAATCGATGCGGTGCGTGCGGCGGCACCGGCGTATGCGGGTGCGCGCGGTGCGTCGCGAACGCCGCTGATGCCGCTCATCATTGACGCGGTGAAGGCGCGGTGCACCGTGGGTGAGATCAGCGACGTGTTTCGCTCAGCGTGGGGAGAATATCGGCCGGGGTAGTCCGAGCCATTGCGGTTTTTGTTACCGGCACCGATTCTGTCGGCACGCAGCCCGTGCAGTGCGATCCTGTGTAACGCAGCAACGAAACGTGAACTCACTTCTAGCGCGGAGAATTGGTTGATGCTCAGGCGAACGGTGGTATGCGGAGCTCTGCTGGCGATCCTTGGGACCGGCAGTGCGTCGAGCGTCGCAGCGCAGAGTGGGCGGGAGTTGACGCACCACGGGCTGACGTGGTCGCTCGGGTTCGGCAAAGGATCGCTGAAGGTGAAGTGTTCGCTGGCCTGCGACGAGCAGAAGTCCAACGCGACGGGGCTGGTTGGCCGCGTCGGCTGGACGTTGCGGCCGAATTTGGTCGTCGGTGTCGACATGGTGATGTGGGAAAAAGCCCAGGACATCGACGGCGATCTGGACGACGACAACGTCTCCTTCAAGTACGCTGGTGCGTCGCTGCAGTTCTATCCGCATCCGTTCCGCGAATTCTTCGTGAAGGTTGCGGCCGGCATGGGACAAACGAAGACGGAGATGGATGTACCGACGTTCGGTCCGCGCAGTGTATCGGCCACCGGATTCGGCGGGTCGATTGGTACGGGCTACGACTTCCACGTCGGGAGAGGTTTCTCGATTACACCGTACATCGATTACCTCGTGGGCTTTAAGGGCAAGGGCGATCTCGACGGTGCGTCGAGCGACGTCGATTTCACGTCGTCGATGGTGCAATGGGGGCTGAAGGTGGTCGTCCACTGAACTAGATTTGGTCGGCGTAGCCACACGTTTTTTTCTCAATGCCGACCTACGAGTTTCGCTGTCCAGACGGAACGATCATCGAGCGCATCTTCAAGATGAGTGATGTGCCCGACGCCATTCCCGCGCCCGACGGGAACGGAATGGCTGTGCGCATCATTTCTGGCGGTGCCGATCTGATTTTCAAGGGCTCCGGTTTCTACATCACGGACTACGGCAAGGACGGCAAGAAGGATCAGCGGAGCGACAGCGCGGCGAGCGATAAGAAATCCGCAGACGGGAAAGACAAGCCGTCGTCGGCGGACGCGGCAGCGTCAGCGAAGTCGAAAGCGAAAGACTCGGGCGACGCGAAGCCGGCGAAGAGCGAATCCAAGTCGAAACCGCCAACGCCGCCATCGGGCGCAGCGGCGTGAGCGACGCACTCACGCAGCCCGAGGCGCTTCGCGATCAGCTGACACACGCGGGCGCCCGGCTTGGTGCGCCTGCCGACATCGTTCCAAACCTCGAGCGACCGCGCGACCCGGCCCACGGTGATTGGGCGTCGAACTACGCCATGCAGTTGGCGCGCCCGCTCGGGAAAAAACCTCGCGACATCGCGACGCAGCTGATCGCGGAACTCGACGTCGCTGCGGCCGGCGTTGCGTCCACGGAAATCGCCGGACCGGGGTTCATCAACTTTCGCATGGACGCCGGCGCGCTTGCGGCGGCGCTTCCGCGGATCCTCGCAGAAGGCGCCGCATACGCGAAGTGCGACGACGGGAAAAACGAGCGTGTGATGGTCGAGTTCGTTTCGGCGAACCCGACTGGTCCACTGCACGTTGGTCACGGTCGCCAGGCCGCGCTCGGCGACGCGATTGCGCGATTACTCGAGTGGACGGGCTGGTCCGTGAGCCGCGAGTTCTACTACAACGACGGCGGCGCGCAAATCCAGAACCTCACCGAGAGCGTCCGCGCGCGGCTGCGCGATGAGTCGATTCCCGAAGGTGGATACCACGGCGAATACATCCGCGATCTCGCACTGCGCTATGCCGCCGAGCATCCCGGTGACGCGCGCGGCGAAGATCGCGAGACGGTGCGCAAATTCGCCGTCGCCGCGCTCCGCGCGGAACAGGATATCGATTTGCGCGCGTTCGGCGTTGCGTTCGACGTCTACTACCTCGAGTCGTCGCTGTACACCGACGGCAAAGTGCAAGAGACGATCGACGTGCTGAAATCGGCGGGACACGCGTACGAGAAGGACGGTGCGTTGTGGTTACGCACGACCGATTTTGGAGATGACAAAGATCGCGTGATGGTTCGCAGTGCAGAAAAGGGCGGCGAGCCGACGTACTTCGTGCCGGACGTCGCGTATCACCTCACCAAGTGGCGCCGCGGTTTTCGGCGTGCGATCAACGTGCAGGGCGCGGACCATCACAGCACGGTGACGCGCGTGCGCGTGGCGTTGCAGGCGCTCGAGTTGGGAATCCCACAAGGGTATCCCGATTACGTATTGCACCAGATGGTCACGGTGATGAAGGGCGGCGAAGAGGTGAAGATTTCAAAGCGCGCCGGCAGTTACGTCACCGTGCGCGATCTGATCGACGAGGTCGGCCGCGACGCGGTGCGCTGGTTCTTCCTCATGCGCAAAGGCGATTCGCAGCTCGAGTTCGACGTCGATCTCGCACGGTCTCAGTCCGAGGAAAACCCCGTCTATTACGTGCAGATGGCGCACGCACGCATCTGCGGAATCTTCCGTAACGGAGCGATCGACGCCGCGACGATTAACGCGTCCGGTGCCGACCTCGGTGTGCTCGACAAGCCCGGTGAGCGTGAGTTGATCAAGGCGCTCGCCGATTTTCCCGCGACCGTGCTGGGCGCGGCGCGCGCGATGGAACCGCAACGTGTCACGCAGTACCTGCACGACACGGCGGGTCTGGTTCACACGTGGTACCATTCGCACCGCGTTCTCGACGAACCGGAACCGGTTCGCGGTGCGCGACTCGTGTTGGCGCGCGCGTCGCAGTTGGTGCTGCAGAACGGATTAACGCTCCTCGGCATTACTGCGCCGGAGCGCATGTAGTTCGCGCGCTCGTCTTCTCGTCGTCTCATCTTCTCGTCTTCTCGTCTTCTCATGACATTGCTCGTCGTTGGATCCGTCGCGCTCGACTCGGTCGAAACTCCGTTCGGTAAGGCCGACGAAGTCATCGGTGGGTCGGGGACGTATTTCTCCGCGTCCGCATCGCATCAGGTTCCGGTGCGGCTCGTTGGCGTTGTCGGTACGGATTATCCGATCGACAAACTCGCGCCGCTGCGTGCCCGTGGCGTTGACTTCACTGGACTCGAAACCGCGCGCGGTGAGTCGTTCCGGTGGCGCGGGCGGTATCGCCACGATTTGAATTCCGCGGAAACACTCGAGACGCGACTCGGTGTGTTTGCGAACTTCCAGCCGAAGATCCCGCACGAATTCAGAAAGTCGAAGTACGTGTTTCTCGCAAACATCGATCCGCGTTTACAACTGCAAGTGCTCGACCAAATCGAATCGCCGGCGCTCGTTGCGTGCGACACGATGAATTTCTGGATCGACAGCCGTCGCGACGACCTTATTGCGCTCCTGAAGCGCGTCGATCTCATCACGCTCAACGACGGCGAAGCGCGCCAACTCACGGGCGCACCGCATCTCGTACACGCGGCGCGCTGGATTCTCGATCGCGGTCCGCGCTATGTGATCATCAAGAAAGGCGAACACGGTGCGCTCATGTTCACGCGTGATTCAGTGTTCTTTGCACCGGCGTATCCACTCGAACAGTTGTTCGATCCGACCGGTGCGGGGGATTCGTTCGCGGGCGGATTCATGGGCTGGGTCGCGAAGACCGACGACACCTCTCCGGCGAATCTGCGCCACGCGGTTGTGCGCGGATCCGCGATGGGTTCGTTTGCGGTCGAGCGCTTCTCCTTCGACCGCCTGCTCGAGATTACGCCGGCGGACATCGAACGCCGCGTAAAGGAATTCCACGCCATGGTTGCGTTGTGACCATCGACTATCGAAGCGCCGGCGTTGACATCGACGCGGCCGACGACGCGAAAGAACGCATCAAGTCGCTGGTCGAATCGACGTACACGGACGGCGTGCGCGGCGCGTTCGGCGGTTTCGGCGGCATGTTCCGTGTGCCGCGAGACATGCGCTCGCCAATTCTTGTGTCGAGTGCAGACGGTGTCGGTACGAAAATCAAAGTTGCGATCGAAGCCAATCGCCACAACACGGTCGGCCACTGTTTGGTTAACCACTGCGTCAACGACATCCTCGTGCAGGGCGCGTTGCCGCTGTTCTTTCTCGATTACGTCGCGTTCGGCAAACTCGAACCGGTTATCGTCGCGGACGTCGTCGCGGGTGTGGCCGCGGGTTGTCGCGAAAACGGTTGCGCGCTCGTGGGCGGCGAGACCGCCGAGATGCCGGGCGTGTACACGCCACCGGACTACGATCTGGCGGGGTTCATAGTCGGCGCGGTTGAAGAAGACGCGGTACTCAGCGCGTCGCGCGTTCGCAAAGGCGACACGCTGGTCGCGCTGGCCAGCTCCGGACTCCACACCAACGGCTATTCGCTCGCGCGCAGGATTGTGGCCGACCGCCTCAAGCTTCGCGCTTCCGACCCGTTTCCAGAGACGGGTGCGTCCGTCGCAGACGTGCTGCTCGCGGTGCACCGCTCATACCTGAAGGCGTTACGCCCTCACCTGGGACGAGTCCATGCTGTGGCACATATCACAGGGGGCGGGCTCCCCGGAAACCTCAACCGTGCGTTGCCCCACACGCTCGACGCTCGTGTTGACGTAGACTCATGGACGCTCCCGCCACTGTTTCGCGTGCTGATCGAGGCAGGCGGAGTACCGCGGGACGACGCCTTCCGTGCGTTTAACATGGGTGTGGGGATGGTCGTGATCTGCGACCCTGCGGATGCCGCCGGCCTTGTAGACTCCGTGCGCTCAGTAGGTGTCGAATCGTGGATACTTGGGGAAGTGGTGCCGGGGACAGGCACCGTTCAACTCTGACGTCGAGGAGGATGTAATGCGTTCCGTTCTTCGTTCGATCATGGCCATGGCGGTGCTGCCAATGGCACTCGGTGCGCAAGGCGCCGAAAACTGCAGCCCTGCGGCAATCGACGGTTGCCGCAAGGCGGAAGACCTCTACAAGTACATGATGCCGCAGTTGGGCCTCGGTTTGGCCGGCGGCAATCCGACGCTTGGACACAACGGCGTCATCGGCAAACTCGGCCACTTCAACCTCGGCCTGCGTGTCACGGGCGTGCAGGGTGCAATTCCAAAGATCGATGAAACCAACGCCGGCTCAACGGGCAACGTCGACGTCGAAAAAACGTGGGTTCCCGCGCCGGCGTTTGACGCGGCGCTCGGCGTGTTCGGTGGCGTTCCGCTCGGCGTAACGCGCGTCGGCTCGGTCGACGCACTTGTGTCCTTCATGTATTTGCCGAGTATCGACTCCGAAGACGGCGAACCTGGCGTTTCGCTCCCCGATGGGAATTTCCGCTTCGGCTATGGCGCGCGCATCGGACTGATCGAAGAAGCGATCATCGTTCCGGCAGTCTCGTTCACGTATTTGAATCGCGGTTTACCGAAGGTCACGGTGAGCGCCGAGACGCAGGACGGTTACACCATCGGCGTGAACAACCTCGACATGTCCGTGACAACGTGGCGCTTGATGGCGACCAAATCGCTGTTGCTGTTCTCAATCAGCGCTGGCTACGGCGAGGACACGTATGACACTGACGCGTTGATCAGTGCGCTCGCGCCGGGTGGCGGTGTCGGCGAAAGCGTCGACATGGACATCAAGCTCAAGCGCAAGAACATGTTCGCCGGCTTGACGCTCAACCTTGGTCCGATTGACTTGGGTCTCGAAGTTGGCCGCGCGAGTGGTGGTACCGTGACCACGTTCAACACGTTCGATCCGAAGGCCGATGCTGCGCGCACGTACGCGTCGCTCGGCATACGGTTCGGCTTGTAAAGGACTTTCATGACGTCATTCACGGCGGACGATCGCCGGTGGATGCGTCGGGCGCGCGCGCTTGCGCGCCGCGGATGGGGACGCACGGCGCCGAATCCAATGGTCGGCGCCGTTCTCGTTCGTGGCGGAAAAAAAGTCGCTGAAGGGTGGCACGCGGAGCACGGCGGGCCGCACGCCGAAACCGTCGCGCTGAATGCGGCGGGTGATGCGGCCCAGGGAGCGACGCTCTACGTCACGCTCGAGCCGTGCAATCACACGGGAAATACGCCGCCGTGTGCGCCGGCAATCATTGCGGCGGGCGTTTCGCGCGTGGTGTTCGGCGCCGCAGATCCAAATCCAAAGGCCGGCGGTGGCGGTGCCGCGCTGCGCGCCGCGGGAATCGTAGTCGACGCGGGACTGGATGCGGATGAGGAGCACGAACTCAACGCTGCGTTCCACCATCGGTTTGAAAGCGAGCGGCCGTTCGTCACGCTCAAACTCGCGGTATCACTCGACGGTGCGATTGCCGACGCATCGCGCAGTCCAGGCTGGCTGACAGGGGACCGCGCGCGTCGCGAAGTGCATCGATTGCGCGCGGCGCACGACGCGGTCGCGATTGGCAGCGGTACGGCGATCGCCGACGATCCGTCTCTGACAGTGCGCGGCGTCCGCTCGCCCCGCATTCCACCACTGCGCATTGTGTTTGACCGGCGCGTGCGTCTTCCGCTCGGGAGCAAGCTCGTTCGCACTGCGCGGCGCCGTCAGACGCTGGTTGTCACAGACCCGGCGCCACCGGCGGCGGCTGCCGCGCTGACGACGCGCGGGGTGGAACTGCTGTCGTCCACGTCGCTCTCCGATGCGCTGCTGTCGCTCCGGCAGCGGGGGGTGAATTCGGTTTTGTGCGAGGGGGGCGCATCGCTCGCCGGGGCATTCCTGGCAGCAGGCGCCGTCGATCGTCTGGTTATGTTTCAGGCCCCTGTGGTGCTCGGGGCGGGCGCGCTGCACGCGTTCGCGTTTGCACCCGCGCATGCGCTCGGCTCGTCGCCACGGTGGCGGATGATCTCCCAGTCCGAGTTCGATGGCGACACCATGACTGTCTACGCCCCTATTCGCTGAACTGTGTTTACCGGCCTGGTGACTCACGTTGGGGAAGTGCTTCGCGTCGCGGATGGCGCGGCGGGGCGCGAGTTCAGCGTTTCTGTGCCGTGGACCGACATCGTGATCGGCGAGAGCATCGCGGTGCAAGGCGCTTGCCTGACCGTCATGTCGACGCAACCTGGCGAGTTCTCTGTCGCGGCGGTCAAGCCAACCGTTGAGCGTACGACGGTCGGCGCGTGGCGCGCTGGACGCCGGGTGAACCTCGAGCGCGCGTTGCGCGCGAACGACCGGATGGGCGGTCACCTGGTGCAGGGTCACGTCGACGGCGTGGCAACCGTGCATGGTACACGGCGCGACGGTGCCGCAATGGTTCTCGATGTCGAACTCTGGGATAACGCCGACGCGTTGTGCATTCCGCAGGGCAGCATCGCACTCGACGGCGTGAGCCTGACAATTCTCGCGTTACCGTCGCCGGGAATTGTGAGCGTCGCGATCATCGAGCACACGCGGATGCACACCACACTCGGCGAGCGGCGTGTTGGTGATCGCCTGAATGTCGAATTGGATGTGGTCGGGAAATACGTACGTCAAATCGCCGCGCCATGGAGCGCGGGCGTGGAGCGATAGTATGGCGTTTGGAACCATCGAACAGGCACTGCAGGATCTTCGCGACGGCAAGTTCATTCTTGTTGCCGATGACGAAGATCGCGAGAACGAAGGCGATCTCATTATCGCGGCGCAGCACGTCACCGCGGCGAAGATCAATTTCCTCATGCAGGCAAAGGGTATGATTTGCCTCGCGCTCACGGGTGAACGCGTCGCGCAACTCGAATTGCCGATGATGGGCCCGGAGCACAACGACGCATTTCGCACGGCGTACACGGTGACCATCGATGCCGCCGCCCGCTTTGGCGTGACCACCGGTATTTCGGCGTCCGATCAAGCGACGACCATTCGCGTCGCGATCGATCCGGAAACAGCACCCGGTGACATTCGCCGTCCGGGCCACGTGCACCCGCTTCGTGCGCGCGACGGCGGTGTGCTGCAGCGCGTTGGCCATACCGAAGCTGCGGTCGATTTCTGCAGACTCGCGGGGCTGTATCCCGCCGGCGTGATTTGCGAAGTACTGAACGACGACGGTACCACCGCGAAACGTCCGGAGCTCGAAGCGTTCGCTGAACGCCACGGCATCACGCTGGTGAAAGTGGCGCAGCTGGTCGAGCATCGACTCCGTACGGAACGTCTCGTGCATCGCGAAGCAGAGGCGCGCCTGCCGACGGAGTTCGGCGATTTCCGCATCGTCGGATTCCGCAACGACGTCGACGCACGCGAACACGTTGCCCTTGTATTCGGTGACGTCGCCGGCGGTGAAGACGTACTCGTGCGCATGCACTCGAAGTGCCTGACCGGCGACACGTTCCATTCGCGCCGCTGCGATTGCCGGTGGCAGCTGCATAGCGCAATGCAGATGATTGCGAACGCCGGCCGCGGTGTGATCGTGTACCTCGATCAGGAAGGCCGGGGCATCGGCCTCATTAACAAGCTCAAAGCTTACGAGCTGCAGGATCGCGGCGCCGATACCGTCGAAGCGAACGAAGCGCTTGGTTTCGCGCCGGACCTGCGCAACTACGGAATTGGCGCGCAGATTCTGCTCGACCTTGGCATCAAGTCGATTCGTCCAATCACGAACAATCCCAAGAAGCTGGTTGGGCTCGAAGGCTACGGTCTCACCATTGGGGAACGCGTGCCGACGCACGCACCCGCGACGCCGGACAACGACGACTATCTCGAGACGAAACGAGTGAAGTTGGGCCACCTCAAAGCGATCTGATGCCCGAGTTCGTCGCCAGCCCGCGCGGGGCGGGTCGCCGCGTCGCCGTACTCGCGAGCCGATTCAATGAAGAGATTGTGCGCCGCCTTGTCGACGGTGCGCTCGGCGCGCTCGTTGGTCAGGGCGCCGACCTTGGTGACATCGACGTCATCTGGGTCCCCGGTGCATGGGAGTTGCCAGTCGCGGCGCGCTACCTCCTCGAGACCGAGCGATACGACGCGATCGTCGCGGTTGGCGCCGTGATTCGCGGTGAGACTGCGCATTTTGACTACATCGCTGGCGAGACTGCGCGCGGACTACAACAACTCACGCTCGACTTCGGCGTGCCCGTTGCGTTCGGTGTGTTGACGACAGAGACCGAAGAGCAAGCAGAGGCGCGCGCCGGTGGCGCGCACGGAAACAAAGGCGCAGACGCGGCGCTTGCTGCACTCGAAATGGCCGAGTTGTTCGATCGGCTCGATGTCACGGACGGCGTGCGCGAGGGTGGTGGAGCGTGACACGTCGCCACGAGCGCCGTGCACGCGCTCGCGCCCTTCAAGTTCTCTATGCGTGTGACATGCGAGGCGAAACGGCGACGGCAGTTGCGTCGGCGCGTGTGTTTGACGACCTCGGTGTTCCGGCGCGTGAGCGATCCATGGCGGCTGCGCTCGTCACTGCGGTTGCCGACAATACGGCGACACTCGACGAACACGTCACCGCGGTCGCCGCGAATTGGCGTATGGAACGACTCGGCGCCATCGAACGTTCGCTGTTGCGGCTTGGCGCGGCAGAACTCGCCGCAGCGAATACGCCGCCGCGGGTCGTGCTGCAGGAAGCCGTTCGACTTGCAGAACGATTTGGCGGTCTCGAGAGCGCGCGCTTCGTCAACGGCGTGCTCGACGCAATCGCGCGCCGCATGGGACGCCTCTAGTGCGCATACTCGTCGTCAACTGGCAGGACCGCGAAAACCGTCAGAGTGGCGGCGCCGAAATCCACATGCACGAGGTGTTTCGCCGCATCGCGGCACGCGGTCACGAGGTGACGCTGTTGTGCAGCGGATGGAGCGGTTGTCGCGCGAACGCGGTGGTCGATGGTCTCGACGTGCATCGCGTGGGTACGCGCTACACCTACCCGTTTCTCGCGCGACGGTACTGGAAAACCGTGCTCGAAAAGCGCGGCTACGAGGTGTTGTGGGAGGACATCAACAAAGTCCCCCTCTACACGCCACGCTGGGGCGCTGAACGCGTGGTCGCGTTTGTCCCGCATCTGTTTGGTGAGACGGTGTTCAGCGAAGCGGGTCCCTTCATGGGCTCCGCAGTGTGGCTCGCCGAGCGCCCGATCGGCGCGGCGTATCGCGACACGGAATTCGAAGCGCTCTCCGAATCCACGCGCGACGACCTTGTCGGGCGAGGTCTCTCGGCGGACCAGGTGCGCGTGATCGTGCCAGGTGTCGAGTTCGAGCGGTACACTCCCGATGCAACCGTTCGCGGTTCGGTACCGACATTCGCGTACCTCGGGCGCCTCAAGAAGTACAAGCGTGTTGATCTGATCATTCGTGCGTTCGCGCTGATAGCCGACAAGTCGTCCGTCCTGGAGATCGCCGGTGCCGGAGACTACAGGCCGGCGCTCGAGGAACTGGTAGAATCGCTTGACCTGCGACGGCGCGTCCGGTTTCTTGGCTTCGTGACGGAAGCCGAGAAACTCGCGCTCTACCGCCGGTCTTGGGCCGTGGCACTTACGTCCCCCAAGGAGGGGTGGGGCCTCACGAATCTCGAAGCCGCTGCGTGCGGGACGCCCGTCATCGCGTCCGATTCACCGGGACTCCGCGAGTCGCTCCGGCACGAGGAAACCGGGTACCTGGTTCCACATGGCGACGTGGCCGCGCTTGCATCGCGCATGGCGGAGTTGTCGGAGGCACCGGCGACGGTGGCGCGATTGGGTGCCGCCGCGCGACGTTTCGCCGAGACATTTACATGGGAACGCGCGGCGCGCGAAACCGAAGCGCACCTGCGTGAGGTCGTGGAGGCGCGATGACGCTGACGGTTGGCGCGCTCTTCGAGCGCATGAAGGATGTGTTGCAGCTCGAGCAACTCGGTGCGTCCGAGGGGCTCGCGCGCGAAATCACCACCGGTGAAGCGCAGAGCCCAGGGCTCGCACTCACCGGCTGGACGGGCCGATTCCTTCATCAGCGCATCCAGGTTATCGGCGAAACAGAGGTCATGTTTCTCAACGCGCACACTCCCGAAGAACGTGTGCGCGTGCTCGCGCACGTGTTCTCTCACGGAATTCCGTGCGCGTTCGTGACCAAGGGACAAGACCTTCCCAGCGGATTGGTTGAAGCGGCCGCAAAATCGGGGACAGCGCTGTTTCGCTCACGCCTGAAGACGGCGGAGTTCTACAAGCGGCTCAACCCGTATCTCGAAAGTGAATTCGCGCCGACGACGTCCGTTCACGGCTCGCTCGCCGACGTGTTTGGCGTGGGACTGTTGTTCGTCGGCGCGAGCGGCATCGGCAAATCGGAGTGCGTGCTCGATCTGGTCGAGCGCGGACATCGCCTCGTTGCCGACGATCTCGTCATCGTGCGGCGGCGCGGGTCGGAAGTATTGATTGGTCGCGGTCACGAACTGCAGCGCCACTTCATGGAGATTCGCGGCGTTGGCTTGATTGACGTGCCGGCGATTTTCGGTATTCACGCTGTGCGACAGCAGAAGCGCATCGAAGTCGTTGTGCGTCTCGAGCGCTGGGACGCTGCGGAGAACGTCGACCGTACGGGACTCGACGAAGCGACGACGACGATTCTCGACATGGAACTCCCGCAAATCACGGTGCCGCTCAATCCGGGCAAGAACATCACGGTGATTTCGGAAGTGATTGCGATGAATCACCTGCTCAAATACGCGGGCGGTGTGCATCCCGCGGAAGCGTTCAACCAGCGATTGATCGGTCGCATGCGCAAGACCGAAGCGTATTTGCAGGAGGACGATGAGTAGTATTCGCGCCATCGTCATTGCGCACGCGAAACTCGCCCAGGCATTGGTGTCCGCGGTCGACGTGATCGCGGGCCGCGGGAGTGAATTCCGCGCGCTGTCCAACGAAGGTCTTGGCGCCGCGGACGTTGCAGCCACACTCAAGGCGGCGCTCGACGAAACCGGTGCCCAGGTCGTGTTCACCGATTTGCCCGCGGGCAGTTGTACGCTCGCTGCGCGACGGTTGCTGCGCGACCGCCCAGGTCTTCGCGTGGTCGTCGGCGTGAATCTGCCGATGTTGCTCGACTACGCTCTTCGTGAAACACCCGGCGGCGCCGATGTCGCCACGGCCGCGGAACGCGGCCGCGAAAGTATTCGTGTTGTGGACGACGCCAGTGTCCGTTGAACTCTATCGTATCGACGACCGCCTGATCCATGGCCAGGTCGTGGTGGGGTGGGGAAAACCGCTGGGCGCGGAGTTCATCGCGCTCGTCGACGATGAAGTTGCCGCGAGCGATTGGGAGCAGGACCTGTATCGCATGGGCGTCCCGCCGGAAATGGACGTGTATTTCGACTCCATCGAGTCCGCGGTTGCGCGACTTCCCGATTACGTCGCCGATCAGCGGCGCGGCATCTTGCTCACGGGTGACATCGAAACTATGCGCGATCTCGCGTCGCGCAGCGGCATGATCGAATACGTGAACATCGGCGGCGTGCACCACCGTCCTGGGCGGCACGAACGTTTGCGATACGTATTCCTGACGCCGCAGGAAGAGGAGCAGCTGCGAGAGATCGCGCATGGCGGAGTGGAAGTCTCGGCGCAGGATGTGCCATCCGCTGCGCCGATCCCGCTCGAAGAAGTGCTGGCGAGCCGAGGCTCCGCATGACGCCTATGGACCTGCTGCCGTTTGCGCTGCTCGGCGGCGTGCTCGGACTGGACGTCGTGAGTTTTCCGCAGGCAATGGTGTCGCGGCCGCTTGTTGCAGCGACTCTTGCCGGCGCACTCGCGGGCGATGCGGAGCGAGGATTGGTCCTCGGTGTCGTGCTCGAGATGGTCGCACTCGGTACGCTGCCGTTCGGCGCGTCGCGATATCCAGAGTGGGGGAGCGCGTCGGTTGTCGGTGGTGCGCTGTATGCAACGGGCACTCACGGAATGTCGGGCCAGTTGGCGTTTGGGATGCTCGCGGCACTGATCACTGCGTGGGCGAGCGGTGAGTCGATGGATTGGTTGCGCAAACTCAACGCGCGTTGGGCGCGCGCAGCACGGCCGCTACTCGAGCAGGGCGACGGACACAGCGTTGCCGCGCTGCAAATGCGCGGGCTGACAGCCGATCTCGCTCGCGGTTCAGTGGTGACGCTCGTCGCGCTCGCAGTGCTGTGGCCGGCGTTTACAGTGCTGAGTGCGCGCTGGTCGGGCGACGCCGATACGGAACGCACGTTGCTCGCGGGGCTCACGTCGGCGCTCGGTGGCGCGACGATCTGGATGCTCGTGCGCGGTACAACGGGATCGCGGTTGCTGATTCTCGCAGGCACCGCCGTGGGCATGGTGCTGATTCTATGAGCAACGCACCGCGTCTCCCGGTGCACACGCGACTCGCGATGCTTGCGCGTCTTCTCGTCGTTCAAAGCAGTTGGAACTACGAGACGATGATGGGGAATGGAATTGCGTTTGCGATGGAACCGGCGCTGCGCCGGTTGCCAGGCGGACCGAACGGCGAGCAGTACCGCGCCGCCGTCGGTCGCGAGAGCCGTTATTTCAACGCGCATCCGTATCTCGCGGGACTCGCGGTTGGCGCGCTCGCACGCGCGGAGCTCGAAGGCGACACCGTCTCGCGCATTGAACGATTTCGCGCTGCGTGCTGCGGTCCGCTGGGCAGCGTTGGCGACACGCTCGTATGGGCGGGATGGTTGCCGTTGTGTTCGCTGGTCGCGCTCATCGCGTTTGGCGCGGGCGTGGGCCCTTTGGGTGTCGTGGTCGTGTTTCTTGCGACGTACAACGTGGGGCACATCGCGCTGCGCGCGTGGGTACTCGAAGCCGGTTGGCGTCACGGCCTCAAGATCGCGCCGACGCTGGGGCATCCGGTGTTTCGACAGGGGCCTGCATTTATTGCGCGCGCAACGGCGGCCATCGCGGGCGTCGCGATCCCGCTGGCGGTTGCGCGCATCGTTGGAGCGCATCCCGCCGCGCTCGCAGCTGCGCTGGCGGTTGCATTGGCCTGGACGTTCGGTACCGCGCTCATTGCAAAGCGTGCCGACGGATGGCGTGCGGCGCTGATTGGCGTCGCAGCATACACACTCTTTTCCATCGTGCCGTGACCCTCGAACGCGCCATCCGAATCGTCAACGAAAACGGAATTCACGCGCGCCCTGCGGCGGAAATCGTGAAGGTTGCTTCGCGATTCCGTTCTGAGATCACGCTGTCGCGCGATGGGCTCGAGGTGAACGGCAAGAGCATCATGGGTGTGATGATGCTGGCCGCCGAATGCGGATCGACGGTAGTCGCAAAAGCCACCGGCGAGGACGCCGAGCAAGCGCTCGACGCTTTGGAGCGCGTGATCAGCAGCAAGTTCGGCGAATCGTGAAATGAGCCGCGTCTTTCGCGGAGTGTCGGCGTCGCCCGGCATTGCGGTGGGGAAGGTGCACCTGCTGCGATGGGAGGTGCCGGAGGTCGAGCCGCGCGTCATTCAGGACGACGAGATTCCTGCGGAACTCGAACGTTTGTCCGCCGCGCTGCAAACGGCGATCGCGCGCTTGCGGTTGGTGCGTGAGCGCGCGGAACGCAACGCGGGCCCTGAGGAAGCACAAATCTTCGACGTACAAATCTCCATTATCGACGACGCGGAACTCCGCGGCGGAATGGAGAAGCTGGTCAAGCAGAACTTCGCTGCCGAAAAAGCGGTGGACCTGGTGATGCTCGAATGGCGCCAGCACTTCGAGCGCCATCAGCATGCGATGTTGCGCGAGCGTGTCGGTGACCTCACCGACGTCCACATTCGCTTGCTGTCGATCCTCCTCGGGTTACCGGATCACGATCCGGTTGATGTGCGTAAAGGATCGTCGGCAATTCTGGTTACACACGATCTGACACCGTCGCTCACGGTGCAGCTCGATCGCGAAGCGATCGCGGCAATCGTCACAGAAGAAGGAACGCGCACGTCGCACGTTGCGATACTCGCGCGTTCACTTGGGTTGCCTGCGGTCGTTGGTCTGCGCGGCGCCGTCGCACATTTGCGGGACGGTGTGCTCGCCGTTGCCGATGGAAGCGCCGGTACGCTCACGATCGAACCGAACGAAACCGAGATCGCGGAGTCGCGCGCGCGCGCACAACGCGAGCGCGAAGAGTCCGAGCAACTCGTCACCCTCTCGGCCGGCGATGCAATTACGCTCGACGGCGAACGCGTAGTGTTGCGCGCCAACGTCGATCTTCCGGATGACGCGGACATTGCCGTGCGATCCGGCGCTGATGGTGTCGGACTCATGCGCACGGAGTTTCTCGTCGTCGGCCGCGCCGCGATGCCGGACGAGGACGAGCAGTACGCGGAATACGTGCGCGTGCTCGAAACATGCAAAGGCCGCCCGGTCGTGATTCGCACGTACGACATCGGTGGCGACAAACTCCCCGTCGGCGGATATCCGCACGAGCCGAATCCGTTTCTTGGCTGGCGCGCGATTCGCATGTGCCTCGACGAACCCGCGATTTTCAAGACACAATTGCGCGCGTTGCTCCGCGCGGCGGTCTCGGGCGATTTGTGGGTGTTGTTGCCCCTCGTGACCAGCGTCGGCGAAGTCAAAGCGGCGCGCGCATTGCTGGCCGAGGCCGCGGCGGAATTGGCCGCGAACGGCATTCCGCATCGAGCCGATGTTCCCATCGGCGTGATGATCGAAACGCCGGCCGCAGCAGTCGCGGCGGACACGTTTGTCGGGTCGGTGGATTTCTTCTCCATCGGCACCAACGATCTCACGCAATACACGCTGGCCGTCGATCGCGGCAACGCCAATCTTGCTGCACGCTTTCAGCCGCTGCATCCCGCCGTGTTGCGACTCATTCGCGCGACATGTGATGTCGCGCATGCGCACAACATCAAGGTCGCCGTGTGCGGTGAAATGGCGTCGGAGCCGCTCATGGCCTATGCGCTGATTGGACTCGGATTGCGGCAGCTTTCGGTTGCGCCGCGTTCCGTTCCGCGCGTCAAACAGATCGTCCGGACGATTCACGCGTCGACGGCGGCGGCCGCTGCTGCGGAGGCGCTGCGCGCACCGTCTGCGGAACTGGCCGAAGGCATCCTTCACCGAAGCCTTTCGGCAGAAGTCGGCAAACTCGCGTAGGGACAGTGTGGCGAGTTCAGCGGCACTTGGTGCGGCCGTGATACACCTCACGAGGGTTGTGCGTCCCTACCGGGCCCCTCTACGTTCCTCTCCGTGCGTGCGCGGGATTTCCGTGCACGCCGCGTTCGCCCCTACAATGTGAGCCGCACTTGTCTCGACGCCATCTTTTCACATCCGAATCCGTCACCGAAGGACACCCCGACAAAGTCGCCGATCAGATCTCCGATGCGGTGCTCGACGCAATCCTCGCCGGCGATCCGCTGGCGCGTGTCGCGTGTGAAACGATGGTGACGACCGGCCTCGCGACGATTTTCGGTGAAATCACGACGTCGACGTACGTGCACATGCCGCGCATCGTGCGCGAAACCATCGAGCGTATCGGGTACACGAACGCCACGTACGGTTTCGATCACAAGACGTGCGCCGTGATGACGTCCATCGACGAACAATCGCGCGACATCGCGCAGGGCGTCGATACCGGCGGCGCGGGCGATCAAGGCATGATGTTCGGCTACGCGACCGACGAAACCGAAGCGTTGATGCCGGCGCCGATCGCACTCGCGCACGAACTCACGCGCTCGCTCGCTGCAAAGCGTAAACAAGGCAAGCTGCCCTGGCTGCGACCCGACGGAAAATCGCAAGTCACCGTCGCGTATGAAGGCGACAAGCCCGTTGCGGTTGAGACAGTCGTCGTTTCAACGCAGCATTCGGAAGAGATCAGCGCGAAAGAATTGCGCGACGCAATCATCGGGGAAGTCATCGAGCCGACGATTCCGGCATCGCTGCGAAATGGCACGATCAACTACCACATCAATCCCACTGGCCGTTTCGTTGTCGGCGGACCGCAGGGCGACGCTGGACTCACCGGCCGCAAAATCATCGTCGACACATACGGTGGTATGGGACGCCACGGTGGGGGTGCGTTCTCTGGTAAGGACCCATCGAAGGTGGATCGCTCGGCGTGCTACGCTGCTCGCTGGGTTGCGAAAAACGTCGTTGCTGCGAAACTCGCGCGACGGTGCGAAGTGCAACTCGCGTACGCAATCGGTGTAGCAAAACCAGTTTCCGTTCTGGTCGACACGTTTGGCACCGGCACGGTGCCGGACGAACAGCTCGAGCGCGCCGTGATGAATGTGTTCGACTTGACGCCCGGCGCGATCATCGAGCACCTGCAATTGCGTTCGCCGATTTACACGGATACTGCTGCGTACGGTCACTTCGGCCGTGCATCAGAGTCCGGCATGCGCAACGGCAAGAAAGTCACGACGTTCACGTGGGAACGAACGGATCGCGTCGACGCGTTGCGCGACGCGGTGAAGACAAAGCGCTGAGGCTGGTTTCCGCGGGCGTCGGCGCAAGGCGGATGGAGAGCAATGCTCATGGTCGAAGTCGTCGTCGCCCGCCTCGGACTGGATAGTTCGACGAATTCGTTCGTCGTCATCCTGCAGGAGCGCGGCGGCGAACGATTGTTGCCGATATGGATTGGGCGGCCTGAGGCAGAAGCGATCGCCGCGCATTTGCAGAGCGTCAAGCGTGAACGTCCGCTGACACACGATCTCGCGAAGAGTTTGATCGTCGGCCTCGGCGCCGACGTACGGCGCATTTCGATCACCAAGGTCGAGGACCGTACGTACTACGCAGAGCTGCAGCTCGCCAAGGGTACCGAGCTCATATCAATAGATGCGCGGCCGTCGGACTCGATTGCCATTGCCCTGCGGTGCGGCGCACCCATTTTTGCCGCCGATGATCTCTTGATGGCACCCAGCGATGATGACGCCGAAGGCGAAGGCGATCCTGCCGAAAGCCCCACGCCACCGAAGCCCGGCGATGAATTGTCCGCCGAAGCGCTGCAGCGCCATCTCGCGACACTCCGCCCGGAAGACTTTGGCAAGTTTCGTCCGTAACGCGGTACTCATTCTCGCGGCGCTGGCGACGACAGCCGGTGCACAGTCAGCGCGCACCGCGAACGGCGTTGTGCGCCGTCCTGATGGCGTGTCGACACAACCGGTGACCGGCGCGTGGGTGGTGTTGCACCGCGTTGGACGGGACGGCGCAGGGCCCGTTGACTCGGTGCGATCGGACGCGCGCGGCGGGTATGCGTTCCGCTTCGGGGCCGGCCGTGATTCATCCGCGTTCTTCGCGAGCACTGCATACCTCGGCGTCACGTATTTCACGCCTCCATTTGCGGGGGCATCCACGCGCGGTGACGACGCGGCAATCAACGTGTACGACACGACCAGCGTCGCAGCGCCGGTGCGCACGCGCGGCCGCCACGTCATCGTATTTGGCGGCGACTCTGCGGGACTTCGCCAAATTGCCGAAGTGTTCTGGTTGGAGAACGCGACGCAGCGCACCCGCGTTCCGTTGCAGGAAAAACCATCCTGGTCATCGCTGCTGCCGGACGGCGCGACGAACGTGCACGTCGAACAGGGAGACGTTGCTCCGACCGCCGTACAATCGAGCGCGGGACGCGTGTCGGTCTACGCGCCGATCGCGCCGGGCCTTCGGCAACTGCACATCTCGTACACGGTTCCAGTGAGCCGCTTTCCGCTCACGTTTCCCGTCGGTGACACGACGACCGTACTGGAAGTGCTGATCGAGGGCCTGACCGGCGGCGCATCAGGCGCGTCGCTCGAAACGCAGCAGGGAACAGTGGTGGACGAGCGTGCGTTTCAGCGCTTTCTCGCGCGCGATGTTGCAAGCGGCGCAACGTTCGTCGTCACGCTGCCGGCGCAAACGGCTGGACTCAAGACGTGGTACGTGGCCGGTGTTGTTGGGTTGGCGGCGCTCGCGCTCATCTTTGCGTTCGCGCGATCGACGGGCATGATGCGAACGCGAGCTACGATTCCAAATCGCGCGCTGCGACCAACGCCGGCGCGTGCGGAATCCATCGCCGCATCGATCGCATCGCTTGATGCGCGCTTCGCGCGGCATGCAGCACCCACCGACGCCGAACGTGCGTCATACGAGCAGCAGCGCGTACAACTCAAGGCGGAGTTGACCGACGTGCTTGCTCAACGCGACGACCAACTCTAGATTCGGCCGCACATTTGAAGTTGGCGGTCGGGGGTTCCGGAAACCGGTGCAATGCCGGTGCGGCCCCGCCACTGTAACGGGCAACGCAACGTCTGCTCAACACACCACTGACCGATTTCTCGGTCGGGAAGGTGAGCGAGACGGCCCGAAGCCAGGAGACGCCCCCCGCCCGCGCCACACGTTTTCAGTCCCTCGGGGGAGGGCTGGTGGCGCCGCGTGAGTCGCATGTGAATTCACGCCGGCGTTTCCGGGCACCTTTCGCGAGCGATTCGGAGGGTGCCCTCGTGCATTCATACCGGCTCGTTCGACGTTCGATGGTTGCAGTCGCGATGTGCATTTCGGCGTGCATCGCGGCGTCGTGCTCCGCGCGTGATCGCGGTGGGGCGCGTGGTGCGGTGCTCGTCGATGATTTCGGCGACACAATTGTCGTCGCCGCGGTGCCGCAGCGCGTGGTGTCGCTCAATCCTGCCACCACCGAATTGGTGTTTGCCCTTGGTGCGAGTGCGCGTCTGGTTGGCCGCTCGCGGTGGGACACGTATCCCGATTCCGCAACGCTCGTTCCGTCGGTCGGCGACGGCATGCGGCCCAACATTGAAGCCGTGCTCGGTGTGCGTCCTGACCTCGTGCTGCTCTATGCGAGTGAGGAGAACCGCGCCGCGCGCGACGCGTTCCGGCGCGCGGGTATCGCAACGCTCACGCAACGCGTCGACCGTTCCGACGAATTCGCGCGCGCTGTCGTCGCGCTCGGTATCGTGCTCGGCGACAGCGCGCGCGGAGCGGCGGTGCGCGACAGCGTTCTCGCGTCACTCGATCGCGCGCGATCGCTGACGCGCGACCTGCCGCGCGTGCGCGTCGTGTGGCCGCTCTGGGATGCGCCGCTCATGGCGGTCGGGCGGGGAAGTTTTCTCAATGAATTGATTGACGCCGCGGGCGGCGAAAACATTTTCGTGGATCTCGACGCGCCGTCGCCGCAGGTCACGTTCGAAGAAGTGATTCGCCGCGATCCCGACGCGATTCTGGCCGCACCAACGAGCGCCGCGAGGATGCGCGCTGATCCGCGATGGCGAGCGCTTCGTGCCGTTCGCAATGGACGCATCATTGCGTACGACACGACGCTCGTCGGCCGGCCCGGTGTGCGACTTGGCGAGGCGGCGTTGCATCTCGCGCGTGTGTTGCATCCGGAGCGGTCGATCTCACGATGAACGCTCTGCGCTGGATTGCGCTGGCGAGTGCCGTCGTTGTTGCGGCGGTGCTCGCGTTGGGTATTGGTCCGGTATCGATTCCGCCGCTGGACGCGTTGAGCGCGTTGACCGGGGGCGGTGACGACGTCGCGCGACTCATCGTGCGTGACGTACGCGGCCCGCGCATCGCGGTCGCGCTGTGTGCTGGTGCCGCGCTCGCAATGAGCGGCGCAAC
>DATELA010000106.1:0-37480 GCA_035277145.1 Gemmatimonadaceae bacterium
GTGTCGCCGCCGCGACCACCGCCTGCTCCACGCCCGCCGCCTGCGCCGCCGCGTCCCGCAGCGGGGCGCGGAAGCGTCACGCCGTGCGCCGCCGCGGCGATCGAGTCGACGCGATACGTCGAGTCGTTCCGATTGAGCGTGCGCTGCCAGTGCTGATAGGTGATCCGCTCAGTGTTCGTGCAGCCGTAGCTCTTGAGTTGCGCTTCGATCCAGTCGAGCGCGTCGCGATTGCGCTTCGTGCCCTGCCGGCGATCGCCGAACCGCGCGAGTCCGCGCAGCGTGTTCTTGTATTGATCGAGGTTGAGTCGCGACACCATTTCGCGAATCGGATCCACCGAATCCGCGGGTGCAGCGTTCGCGCGACCGCCGCCGCCCTGGGCGAGCGTGGTTGACGCGAGCGAGACGACGAGTCCGAAGGAACCAACGATCGAAGCAGTCAGACGCATGGCAATCCTCAACACCGGCTGTAGGTTCGGGAAGACAATTCACCGCTAAACGTATCTCCGCGGGCACACATGGGGCCAACCGCTACCTCCGACGCCGTCCTACGCGCCGACCACGCGCACCTCGTCCACCCGTTGCACAATACGAGCGACGCCGTCGCGCCGTTCGTATGGGTGAGCGGAAACGGTGCGACGCTCAAAGCGGCGGATGGCCGCGAGTACATCGACGGGCTTTCGTGTCTGTGGAACGTGAACGTCGGACACGGGCGAAAAGAGCTCGCGCGCGCAGCCGCGACGCAGATGGAATCGCTCGCTTTTGCGTCGAGTTACGTCGGGCAAACCAATGTGCCGGCTGCGAAACTCGCCGAACGATTAGCGGCAATGTGCTACCGCTCGATCAACCATTTCTTTTTCGGTTCGGGCGGCGGCGAAGCGAACGACAGCGCGATCAAGACGGCGCGCTATTTCTGGATTGCGCAGGGCAAAGCGGCGAAGACGAAGATCATTTCGCGCGATCACGCGTATCACGGCGTGACGATGGGCGCGATGAGTGCGACGGGTATTCCCGCGTTTTGGCCGATGTTCGGCGGAAAGTTGCCGGGCTTCGTGCACATTCAGTCGCCGTATCCGTACCGGTTCACGCCTGATGACAAGTCCGTTTCACCCGGCGTTGCCGCGGCGAATCTGCTCGAGCGCGCAATTCTCTCAGAAGGAGCCGACACGGTCGCGGCGTTCATTGCGGAACCGGTGCAAGGCGCGGGCGGCGTCATCGTTCCGCCCGACGATTACTTCCCGCGCATTCGCGAGATCTGCAACAAGTACGACGTATTGTTGATCGCGGACGAAGTCATCACCGGTTTCGGACGTACCGGTAAACAGTTCGGCCTCGAGCGGTACGGTGTCGAGCCCGACATCATGACGTTCGCGAAAGGAATCACGTCCGGTTACATCCCGCTTGGCGGTGTCGGATTCAGCGACCGCGTCTACGATGTGATTGCCGCAGCGCCGGCGGACAAGCGCTGGATGCACGCGCTCACGTACTCCGGACATCCCGCGGCATGCGCCGTTGCGCTCGCGAATCTCGACATTCTCGAAAGCGAAGGGCTCGTCGCGGCGGCCGGCAAACAAGGCACGCGACTTTTCAACGCGCTCAAACAACTCGATTCACACGCGCACGTCGGCAACGTGCGCGGACTCGGTTTGATGTGTGGCATCGAGCTCGTCGAGGACAAAGCAACCAAGAAGGCGTTCGATCCCGCGTTTGGCGCTGCGGCGCGATTGCTCAAAGCGTGCAATACGCGCGGTCTCGTGAGCCGCTATCGCGGTGACATCTACTGCGTCGCGCCGCCATTCGTGACGACCGACGCGCAAATCGATCGCATCGTCAACATCATCGGCGACGCGCTCGGTGAAGTCGCGGCGTAATGTCCCGCGCGTTCGTCAATGAGGACGCGGATGGCGGTGTACCGCGTCGCGATTATCACCTGCCACCACGCGACGATCCCGGCTACGACGCTGCAGCGGCGAAAGCGCTGCTCGACGCCGCGCGCGCAGGAGAAACCGCGAGCGCGGAGCAAGCGACGGGGTATTTCTGGGGCGAGCCGCGGCTGAAGCCGTTCGTGCGCGAACTCCTCGCGGCAGCGGAGCGCGATGGAGATGACCGGCTCGAGCAACTGGCACGCCGGTTTCTGCGCTAATTCGAGCTCCGAAAGACAACGCAACGCAGAGCCGCAGAGGACGCAGAGGTTCGCAGAGAACTGACTGTTGGTAACAGCTCTCGCCGAGCACGTATCGGCGTGGCGAGTGCTGTTACCAACAAGCCTTTCTCTGCGAACCTCCGCGCCCTCTGCGGCTCTGCGTTGCGTTTGTAGTTCTACTCTGCAAGAACCGGATCGGAAGTCGGCGCACCGCCGGCTGAGCGCACGGCTGCTGCGATGCCGCGACGGTGACCGTCGAGTTCTTCTTCGCGTTCATCGAGCGCGTTGCGGTTCCCGCGAAAGCGACGGCCTGATTCGACGCAGAACATTCCGCACACCGAGATCTCGTGCGCGCATGCGTCCGCGCCACGATCGTCGATCAGTTTCTGCGTGCGCGAAAGCGTTGCCGCGCGCGCAAACAACTCGATCGCCATGTTTGCGAGACGCTCGAGCACGAACTGGTGCTCGACAATGCGTTGACGGTATTGCATGACGGCGTCTTCAGCAGCGCGTTTGAACTCGGCAACGTGTTGCTCGAAGTAACGCTCGTGCCCGCGCAGCGAATCGTGAAAATCCACTTTGAGATCCGTGCCGCGCCCGAACGCCGTAAGTACCCGCGACGACGCGAATTCGCCGAGCTGGCCGAGATTACGCAACGGACGCTTCAGCGCTTCGCCGAGTTCCTTGAGTTTCTCGCCCTGCTCCTGCAGTCCGCTCAACGCGATGAACAAGCGCAGAATCTCGTTGGTCCCCTCGAAGATCCGGTTAATGCGCGCATCGCGCAGGTAGCGTTCGTATGGATGCGGCTTCACGAATCCCCGGCCGCCGGCGATCTGCACCATTTCGTCCGCGGTGCGCCAGAGCATTTCACTCGAGAACACTTTTGCGCACGCCGCTTCCAGCGCGACATCTGCGTCACCCGAATCCATCAACGCCGACAGAACTCCAACCATCGATTCGGCGGCGTACAAGTCGATCGCCGTTGATGCAATTTTCCGCTGCGTGATCTCGAACTCGATGATCGGCTTGCCGAACTGCACACGTTTTGATGCGTACGTGGTCATTTCGCCGAGCAGTTTGCGCGTGCCGGCCGTGCATCCGCAGCTGAGGGAGTGACGGCCCGCGTTCAAGACATTCACTGCCACCGCGAACCCGCGACCCGTTTCGTGCAACACGTGATCGTCGGGAACGAATACGTCCTTGTATTCGAGCTCAGCCTGCGTCGAGCCGCGAATGCCGAGCTTGCTGAACGTGCCCAGCACTTTGAATCCGGGCGTATCGGGCCGCACGAGAAAAGCGGTCGGCCGCAGCACTTTCTCGCCGCGACGAACGATCTCCGTTTGCGCGAATGTCGTGATCACGCCGGCCCGATGTCCGAGCCCGATCCAAATCTTTCGCCCAGTGATCAACCAACCATCGTCGCCCGGTGCGCGAACGGCGCGCGACTCAACGTGCTGCGCATCGGATCCGACATTCGGCTCCGTCAAGGCGTACGCAGCGAACATCTCTGCTTTCGCGAGTTTGGGCAGGTACTGCTCCTTCTGTTCCTGATCACCGAACAACACAATCGACTTCGATCCAAGTCCGCAGTGCACGCCAACGACAACGGCGAGCGACGGGTCGATCGAACACAATGTCGAGAACACGCGCCCGTAGCCGGTCGCTGAAAGTCCAAGTCCGCCGTACTTCTTGGGAATGTTGAGACCGAACATCCCGATATCGGCAAACGCGCGCAGCACTTCCTCGGGAATCTTTTCGTCCGCGTCGAATTGCGCGGGATCAATCAACTCCTTCTCGAGTGTGCGCAAATCGCGCAGGACGCGCCGAACGACAGCTGCTTCGTCCGGACTGCGTTCCGACAGCGGCGCAGGATACGGAAAAAAGAACTCGTGATGGATGTCGCCGAGGAACAGTGCGCGCGTGAACGACGGAAGATCTGCGCGCGGTGCGCCCGTGTCGCGCCGCGTGCGCGGTGGCGTTGCAGTCTCAGGAGCGTCGACGGGCTTCATACAGGCGCGGATTGCAGTGATTCAGCGAGTGCGGACGCGCTGGTGACCGGCGCATCGCAAACAGGACCGCGACAAACGTACGCCGCCGCGCCCGCACCGCGAGCGTCGCGCTGCGCGAACAACGCGAGATCGTCATTCGTACTCGGTGCCGATGCGGCGATGATCACGTTGGGCACGTAAACGTCGGCGACCGCGGCGAGCAATTCAGCCGCATCGTCACCGTTGCCGACGACGGCGATTGCCGTTGCGCCGTGCACGGCCATGTCCGCCGCGCACAGCAATTCACCAAACGCGTGAGGGTGTCGCGCCATCGACTCGACGAGCGGGCCAATCGCCGCTTCGGCACGCCGCGTGAGCGTCGTATCACCGGTGATGTACGCAAGACGAAGCAACAATTCCGCCGCGAGCGAGGAACCCGACGGCGTCGCATTATCGACGACGTCGCGCGGGCGCATGATCAGCGTCTCGTGATCGCTCGGCGCGTCATAAAACGACGACGTCGCATCATCCCAGAATCGTTTCGTGATTGTTGTGCCAAGCGTGCGCGCGTGATCGAGCCACACGCGATCGTGCGTGAGTTGCCACGCGTCGAGAAAGCCCAGCGCGACGGCGGCGTGGTCCTCGAGGAATCCGTTGATGCGCGCTTCACCGCGCGCCCAGATGCGTTGCACGCGGCCGTCGCGCATCATGCGCGATGCGAGAAACTCTGCGTTCCGCGTCGCCAGTGCGCGCCACTCATCGTGTGCAAACACGCGAGCACACGTCGCAACGCCACGCAGCATGAGACCGTTCCACGCAGCGATGATCTTGTCGTCGAGGCCAGGTCGCACTCGCGGTGCGCGCGCTGCGAGCATGCGTTCAACAATTGCGGTGGCGTTGGCCGGTGCGTCGCCGGCGCGGTGCAGCACGCTGCGCCCCTCAAAGTTTCCGCCCGGTGTGACGCCAAACCAGGTGCGCGTCGCGGCGGCGTCATTTCCCAGCAGCGCGTCGATTTCGCTCACGGTCCACGTGTAGAACAAGCCTTCGTGTCCGTCGCTGTCGGCGTCGAGCGATGCGTAAAACCCACCGTCCGGCGACGTCATCTCGCGCGAAACCCACCGCAGAATGTTCTCGGTCGTCGCGCGAACATCGGCGTCGCCGGTTGCCTGCCACAAATGCGCGCCGAACCGCGCGAGCAGCGCGTTGTCGTACAACATCTTTTCGAAATGCGGCACGAGCCAGAAGCGATCGACCGAGTATCGATGAAATCCACCGCCGACTTGATCGTGCATGCCGCCGGCCGCCATTTGCGCAAACGTGTTGCGCGCCATCTCGAGTGCGCGGGGTGAACCGGTGCGTGCCCAGTGCGCGAGCAGAAACTCCAGCAACATGGTCGGCGGAAACTTTGGCGCGGTGCCGAATCCACCGTGGTCGGCGTCGTACGTCGCCGCGGCTGCGTCGTGCGCGCGCACCAGCACCGCCGGTGTAATTGCACCCGGTCGTAATGCGCGCGCATCCGTCTCGAACACGTCGCGAAGCGCTCCGACGCTCTTGGCGACCTGATCGGGTCGCGTCGAATACGCGTCCGCGACCGACGCGAGCACGCGCTTGAACGACGGCATGCCCATGCGCTCGTCGGGCGGGAAGTACGTACCTCCCCAAAACGGCTCGCACTGTGGCGTCAGGAACACGGTCATCGGCCAGCCGCCGTGCCCGCTCATCGCCTGAATGGCGCGCATGTAGATCGAGTCGATGTCCGGGCGCTCCTCGCGATCGACTTTGATGTTCACGAACAACTCGTTCATCACGCGCGCCGTGTCGGGATCCTCGAACGACTCGTGCGCCATCACGTGACACCAGTGACACGCCGCGTACCCCACGCTCAGCAGAATCGGCTTGTTTTCACTGCGCGCCCGCGCGAGTGCCTCAGCGCCCCAGGGGTACCAATCCACGGGATTGTCGGCGTGCTGCCGCAAATACGGGCTCGTCTCGTTCGCGAGGCGATTCGGCATGCGCGGAGTCTAGCGACGCGCGTTGAAGTTTCGCAGCGCACGCCCAGATTTCCCGGTCCGATGACACCGACCGACTTCATTACCGCGAATTACCCGCGGTTCCGCGACGAACTGTTCGATTTCCTGCGCATTCCGTCGATCAGCGCGCGTTCAGAACACGCGGACGATTGCCGCCGCGCGGCCACGTGGTTCGCCGACCACACACGCGCGGCGGGAATGACTGCTGACGTGCTGGCAACCGGCGGACACCCCGCGGTTATCGCGGAATGGCGCGGCGCACCCAAGGGCGCGAAGACCGTGCTCGTGTACGGCCACTACGACGTGCAACCAGTCGAGCCGCTCGATCTGTGGACGTCCCCACCATTCGAACCGGCGATTCGCAATGGGCGCATCTATGCACGCGGATCCGTCGACGACAAAGGCCAGTTGTATTTGCACGTGAAAGCGATCGAGTCACTGCTCAAATCCTCCGGCTCGCTGCCGGTGAACATCGTGATTCTCGCGGAAGGCGAAGAGGAAGTCGGCAGCGATCACCTCGCGCCGTTCATCGAGAAACACAAAGCGCGTCTCGACTGCGACTGCGTTGTGATTTCCGATTCGGCAATGTTCGCGCCCGGTATTCCCTCGTTGCTGTCGTCGCTGCGCGGACTCGCGTATTTCCAGATCGACGTGCGCGGACCCGCGCAGGATTTGCACTCCGGGATTTACGGTGGTGCCGTTGTGAACCCCGCGATGGCGCTCGCGCGCATGCTCGCGACGATGCACGACGTAAACGGCCGCGTCGCCATTCCCGGTTTCTACGACGACGTCCGCGACTGGCCCGACGCCGTGCGAAAGGGTTTTGCAAATCTTCCGTTCGACGAGGCCAGCTTCCGCAAAGACGTTGGTGCACCGGAGCTTGGCGGCGAGGCCGGGTACTCGATCGTCGAGCGCACATGGATTCGTCCCACGTGCGAAGTGAACGGTATGCTCTCCGGATATGCCGGTGAAGGCGCGAAAACCGTTCTTCCGGCGACGGCGATGGCCAAGGTGAGTTGTCGTCTCGTGCCTGATCAAACGCCGGATCGCATCGAGCGTTTGATGCGCGCGTATCTCGGTCGCATCGCACCACCCGGTGTAACAGTTACCGTGACGCATTTGCACGGCGGAATGCCGTGGCGTGCCGAACTCGAAGGGCCGTTCGTCGATGCAGCACGTGCCGCGTTGCGCGAGTCGTTTGGCCGCGAGCCCGTGGTCACCGGTGAAGGCGGTTCGATTCCGGTCGTCGGGGATTTTCAGCGAATTCTTGGCGCACCCGTACTGCTCATTGGCTTCGGACTGCCCGGCGAGAACGCCCACGCACCCGACGAGTGGATGTCAGAAGAGAACTATCGCACGGGCATTGCAACGATCGCGCGGTTGTGGCAGAAAGTCAGATAGAGAACACGAGTGGCTGACGACGAACCAAAACCTGCGGACGAGTTGACGCCCGTCGACGACGCGCAGGCGGCGGAGAGTGCTGACGCCCCTGCCGAAAGTGTTGAAGCGCCCGCGGAGGGCGTCGACGCGGCCGATAGCGCGCAGCCACCTGCGGACGATGCGCAGCCGTTGGGGCCGCCGCCACCGCCGGATTACGACGCCGAAATCGCGGAGATCGTCGCCGAGCTCATGGACGAGCGCGCGCGTACGAAAGAGCGCGACATCGCGGAGGCAGCCGCGCGGCGTGCGCGACTGTCACGGCGCGGACTGCCGCTCCCGGTGCAAATCACCATTGTCGTGCTGGTTTCCGTGCTGGTCGTGTGGCCGCCGCCGGCGTTCTTGCCGCAACCAGACGTGCCTGTGTATCCGATGATGCAGGGTGCGCGCGTGCAAGTGTGGCTGATCGCGAACGACATCGAACGTTTTCGTGCGGCGAACGGGCGTCTGCCCGATTCGCTCAGCGAAATTCAGCGCAGCGACCACGGCGTCGCGTATCAGCGCGCGGGCAACCAATACACGCTCGTGTTCGGATCTCCGTCGTTCCAGTGGCGGTCGGACGAACCCATGACGCGCATTCTTTCGGGCGTGCCGAATTCCCTCGTACCGCAGACCGGCGCGCGATGACGACACCGACACCTCGCGGGACCGGTGCCGTGCGCGCAGTCACGCCGCGCTTGTCGAGCGCCGTGCGCGTCAAACCGCGCACGAAGATCACACCGCTCGAGATTGCGATGCTCGTCGCGCTCGCCGGTGCGCTGATTCGCATTGCGATCCCTCACGCACTTGCACTCGGTCACCGTGCGAAAGCGTCCAACATCGCGGATGTCGCCCGCTCGGTGCGTCGCGCGGCAGATGGCGCCCTCGCGCAGCGCGGCGTGTGGCCTGCTGATGCGCCGACTGGTGTGACGCCGCCGGAGCTGGTCAGTGCGCTCGGCGCTTCGGCGTTCTCGACTCCCGAGTACACGCTCGACTGGGACATGATCACGACGAAAGTCGGCGACGACGAATCGGTGACGCCCGCGCTGCTCATTCGCCCGGCAGACTCGACGCTCGTGCCGCTGCTCGAGAAAGTGTTCGGCAATCGCGTCGCGCATCTCATGACGCCACGCACCTACACGTTGATCGTGGTCGGTGAGAGCGCGCTCGCTCAGTCAATCCTCGGCGACGCGATCATGCCCGTGCGCGACACCAGGCGTTGCGTCGTCACACCCGGCGAGCGCCGCGCGCCGCGAGGAATGGAAGGCTGTCTCGGCGCGGCGCGGGATTCGGGACAGTAAGCCTAGAGCCCGGCCAGCAGTGCGTCGTTACTCGTCGTTGCCGCGATGCGTTTGATCAGCCACTCCATCGCTGCTTGTGGCGGCATCTGCTGCAAGCCGCGACGCAGCGTGTAGATCGCTTCGATCTGCTCTGACTTATAGAGCTTCTCTTCGCGACGCGTACCGCTGGTGGCGATGTCGAACGCGGGGTAAATGCGCCGGTCTGCCAGCGAACGATCGAGCTTGATTTCGCAGTTACCGGTGCCTTTGAACTCTTCGAAGATCACGTCGTCCATGCGCGAGCCGGTTTCGACGAGCGCCGTCGCGATGATCGTGAGCGAACCGCCGCCGTGTTGCGGCAGAATGTTGCGCGCGGATCCGAAGAACGCTTTCGGCTTTGCCATCGCGGATGAATCGAGACCGCCCGACAGGGTGCGTCCCGTGCCGCGTTCCGCCGTGTTGTGCGCACGCGCCATGCGTGTGAGCGAGTCGAGCACGATGATCACGTCAGTGCCGCGCTCAACGAGCCGGCGCGCGCGTTCGAACACCATCTCGCACACCTCGACGTGACGTTTGGCGGGTTGGTCGAAGCTCGATGCAATCACTTCGCCGACCTGCCACGAAATCGCCTCGCTGACTTCTTCCGGCCGCTCGTCCACCAGGAGGATCAGCAGCGTGGCGTCCGGATGATTGAGCGTTACGCCTTCGGTGATCGCGTGCAGCAGCGTCGTTTTGCCGGCGCGGGCAGGAGCGACGATGAGTGCGCGCTGGCCATATCCAATTGGTGCGATGAGATCGATGGCGCGTCGCGTCAGCTCATGTCCACCTTTGGCGGGACGTCCGGTCTCGAGCGTGATGCGGCGTTCCGGATACGACGCGACAAGTGACGTGAAGTCAGGCCGGCGAACAGTCTCATCAAACGGCGCGCCGTTGATCGTGACGACTTCGGCGACGGTCGTTCGGCCGCGATGATCGCGGCCCGCGCGAGCGACGACGAGGTCGCCGCGGCGCAGTCCGAACTGACGTACAAGGTTCGGCGGAATCCATGGATCGCCGTTGACCGCGAGATAGCTGTTTTGTGGTTGACGCAGGAACCCGGCGTCGCGAGCCAGGTCGAACCAGCCTGAGACGTCGGTATCCGGAATGACCGGCGTTGCCGGTTGCTGCGGATGCTGCTGGTGCTCGCGTTGCCCACCGTGCTGGTGGTGCTGATGATCGCCGCGGAACTCGCGATTGCCGCCGCGCCCGCGGCGCTGGCGACCTCGACCGCGACGATGCCGGAACTCGAACCGGCGTCCTTCGCCGTGCTGCTCTTGCCGGCCAGAATTGTCCTGGTGTGGCTCGGAGCCGTTGTGCGTTGGCTCTGGAGCATCGACCGGCTGAACAGAGTCTGGAGGGGGAGCCGGCGGTGCCTCGGGGGCGCTCGTCTCGGCGGGTGGCGGGGCGTCCATTACCGGCTCGTCTGGAGCATCGCGGTAAGGATTCTCTTCGCCTTCGGGGGATTCGTTTGGCATAGGACGCGGACGACCACGCCTGCCTCGGTAAGGGCGACGACGTTCGTTCATGAATCGGTGTGTTTCAACTTGAAGTCCACTGACGGACTACTGCCTTCGCGCGCTCAAAGCGAATTGCTCGAGGCGCGTGTGGTGCGGGTTATTCGAGATCCCGATGTGCTCCGCGACGATCAAATGCGCTAGCCAACGCGCTTTGACGACGTGACGGTGATTATCGGTAATGAGGTGCTACGTGCACCTCTTTCAGCAGCCCGGCGTCGCGGAAACAACGCACGCACACCGGTGTGCCAACAAAACTCAGCGCTTGCTCCTGGAAGCAACCGGCGCCCCAGGCACGGGCATCAGTATGGGGTGGGATGGGCCCAGTGCGCAAGTCACCCCCGCGCAGGACCTGAATTGTTTCTACCCCGGCCGGTCACGAACAGCGTCAAGAGAACGAGACAGTTCCGTGAGCCGGCGCACAAGTTGCACCATCCGATCCGCGCACTGCCGGACTTCGTCATTGGGCGCGTCCATTTGCAACAGCTGCGCTTCCGCCATCAACGCGCTGAGCGGGTTGTTGAAGGCGTGTTGCAGTCCGAAAGCGATCTGACCCGCCGCCATCATGCGCCGCGCTCGTGCAAGCGCGATGCGCAGTTCGGGTGCGCCGTCGTGCTCGCACTCTGCGACGGCAGCCGCGAGCGCATCGCCGAGTGCCGACGGGGTGGCATCGGGTGCGACAAACGCAGTGCCCTCGGCGCGGAACGCGGCGGTGTCACCCTCCGCCGCCGGTGTGCCGACGACGACGATCCCGCCATTGAATCCCGTCGCGCGCGCGAGCCGCGCGTGCTCGGCCTCGCCTACGACGAGCGCAGCGGCTTGCGGCAGACGACGAATCAGCGCCGGATCGACACGCTCGACGCTCGCGCCCGGCGCAACGATGCGGACGGAAGCGCAAACGTCGTCGTGAACGCGATCGGTGGTGACCGTCAGGATCGTGGTCGTTGTCATGCGCGCTAGTTTTGGTCCGGTGAACGCGCCTGCAAAGAACCCGTCGTCGGATGTCGCTGAAGCAGTTGCGGAGTATCGCACGAGCGGGGACGTTCCGAAACTCCTCGCGCGGCTGCGCACTGTCGCCCAAACCAGTAACGCCGACGATCTGGCCGCGGCGGTCGAACCGTTTCGTGACATACCCGAAGTCGCGGGTCCGGTCTATGAAACGATCGTCTCGCAGCGCCCGGACGACGCGCGCGCACTCGTGATTCTTGCGAACGCGTACTGGCTCGCAGGTCGCGGGCCGGATGTGGTTGGTGCGCTGGCGTCACGCGCAATCGCATCGGACGCAACGAACCGCGGCGCGTGGCATTTGTGGGCGCTGACCGCGGAGGCACTGCGCGAACGCGTCGGTCGATGGCAACAAGTGGTGCAGCGTTTTCCTCAGGATGATCTCGCGCGAGCGGCACTGGCGGACAACGCCGTGTCACTCGCAAGCGGCGAAGACGACCCCGTCGCGATGGGAGTCGCGATCGCGACGTACGAAGAACTGCTCGCCCGAGCGACCACGACGCAACAGCGCGTTGCGATTGAAGGCGCGCTGGACACGCTGCGCAAGCGACGCTAGCGCCCTTGGCTTAGAGCAGCCCCAGCGCCGCGCCCGGCGCGAATCCCGGGAACAGCCTCGACATTTCGGCGGCGCCAAGATGTTTGTTGACCACTTCGCTGAACACCGTGCGGAAGTCGGTGGTCAGCGCGAGATCGCGACCTTCGTAGAGCTGTTCGCGCGCGAGGCCCGGCCATTTGCCGTAAACCTTGCCGCCTTTCACTGAACCGCCGATGACGAACATCGCGCCGGCGTGTCCATGGTCCGTACCTGCGTTCCCGTTTTCGCGCGCGGTGCGGCCGAACTCCGTCATCGTGAGCACAACGACGTCTGACATCTTGTCGCCGAGGTCCGCGACGAACGCCGCTATTGCCGGTGCGTACTCGTTGAGTCGCTGAGCCAACTGTCCCTGCGCCGCGCCCTGATTCGCGTGCGTGTCCCATCCGCCAATGTCGGCGAACGCAATCTCGAGTCCGACATCCGCGCGAATGAGTTGCGCGATTTGCTTCAAACGCTGGCCGAACTGCGTGTTCGGATAGAACGCGCCGTTCTGCGGTACGTACTGCTGAGGGTTGGCGGCCTTGAGCATTTTCACCGCGTCGAACATTTCCTGTCCTGCGCCGTGCACGAGATCGGCGGTACCGGTGCGGTACAGCGCTTCAAGGCGTTGCACGTGCGTGCCCGTCGCGCGCACGGTGAATTCGTCGATCGAATTCATGGCGACCGTTTCCGCCGGCCCCTGCATGATGCGCGGCGTTTGCTGCGACAAACTCACGCCGCGGAACGGCGTTTTCGCGTGCGCTTCGCATGTACCGCACGTGGCGAGGTATCGATTCACCCAGCCATCAGGCGTTCCCTTGTTGTCGGGGGTGCCCGATTCCATGTAGTCCTGCGCGTCGAAGTGCGAGCGCGTCGAACTTGGGCTGCCCACCGCGTGAATCGGTGCGAGGATGCCGCTCTTATAGAGCGGCGCGAGCGGAGCGAGCGCGGGATGCAGTCCAAAGAAACCGTCGAGATCGATCGCGGCTTGCGCGCCGCCTGACGTCGGGCGCGGAATCGCAATGCGCGGACGAATCTTGTAGTACTCCTGCTCGCCGTGCGGCACGACGACGTTCAACGCGTCCGCTGCACCACGCTGGAAGAGACACACCAACACTTTCCCCTTCGCGACGTTCGGTAGTTCGTTGCCGAGTACCGTGCGGCGCAGGAACGACGGGCTGAGTCCCATCGTGACGAGTGCGAATGCGCCTTGCTTGAGAAAGATTCGTCGTTGCATAAGGAATCCTGATCTAAGGGCAAGAGCTGAAAGCCCAAGTCTACAGACTACCGACTACTCGCTACCCACTACCCGCCTACCGCCTCTGAAACTCTGGCGATCCCAACGCCAACCCTACGATCTGCGCCACGCCTTCGAGCGGCGGAAGATTCTGGAACGCGCGCCCCGCCTGTGCGCGACGGAACTGGACAGGATCCATACCGGTGACATCGGCGTCGTTCGACGCGCGCGTCGCCATTTGATTAGTCGCTGAATCGGGCGCGGCCGTTGCTAACATAGGGTTCGTGCCCGAGATGAGTATCTGACGAGTTTCGACCGAAGCTTCACCACCAAGAAACGCGGCAATCACCGCGTCGACCTGCGCTTCGCGCGACTCACGGCGAATTCCAACCGGCAACGGCCACGTGCCTTCGCTCGTTCCCGGCATGCGGCCGGCCGCGAGGAAGATGCCGAAGTTGATGCGGTTGAGAATCGACCCAGTGTTGATCCACTCGTCGCCGGTTTCGGGCCAGCCATCCGGCGTTTGATGTCCGAACACCGGTTGCCCCAGGAGTGTCAGAACCTGGTGCGTACGCGGCGTGACGTCCGCCGGCGCACCGACAGCGCGTAGCGCGCTGACGACGACTTCGAACGGTGACTTTACTTTCGCGCGATATGCCGACGCGGCGAAGAATTCCGGTGACGTGACGATGACGCGCACGACTTCGCGCAAATCACCTTTTGTCTTTGTGAACTTGTCCGCCGCGCGCTCGACCAACGCGAACGACGGCGAATCGCTCACGAGCCGGCGCGCGAGTTTGGTCGCGATGTAACGCGCGGTGCTCGGGTGTTTCGCGACGATGTCGAGCACCAGCTCACCGTCTTCCACCCCGCGGCCGGCTTTGATCTTGGTGCCGAGCACGATTTTCTCTTCAGCGTCGTGCACTTGCGGGCGGAACATGAAATCGCCTTCGACGATCGAGCCCGACGCCATTGCTGCCTGACGCGCGGCGCCGCGGCCGCCCGGTCCATCCGCATTGGGGGGAACGATGCTCCAGCCAGTGAACGCGCGCGCGACCTCGATGACATCCTTCTGCGTGTAGCCACCGTCGACGCCGAGCGTGTGCAGTTCGAGCAACTCACGCGCGTAGTTCTCGTTCAAGCCACGCGCTCCCCGCTGTTGTAACGCCTGTGCCGCACGCGTCGGCAGCAGGTTGCCGCTGCCACGTCCGACGGGTAGTCCCGCACGCCCGCGCACCGGCTGCTGCGCGCCGTACGTCGCCAGCGTAATGCGATTGCTGTCGGCACCGCTGATCCGGTTGTCGAGGTACAACAGCATCGCCGGGCTATGCGCCACCGCGCCAAGAAGATCGCGGAACTTGCCGAACACGCGCGGCCGAATGACTTCGCGCTCGTACGACGCCAGGAAGAACCGCATCTCCTGCTGATTCTTTCCGACGAAGACGTTGAAGTGGTTCAGCCAGAAGTCGACCAACACTTCTTCGAGTTGCCGTTCGCTGATGACCGCGCGTCCGACGCGGGCGGCCTCGGTTTCGGACCGCGCGCGCGTCGCTTCCCGGTTGTCCTGTCGAATCTCCATCGTGTCGGCGCGCGTCCGCGCTCGCGCCAGCTGCGCCTGCGGGGCCGGGCCACCGTATTCGGCGCGCAGCTTTGCGACGCTTGTGGTGTACATCGGGAGTTGCGACAGCAATTGCGTGACGGCCGGATCGGCAATGCGCTCCGGATGCAGTTGCTGCTCGATCCACGCATCGACGCCCATCGCGCGAACGCGCTCGTAGTCGCCTGGGCGTGGTCCGAACGCAAGCCGATTCAGAACGTGCCGTACCTGCTGGTCGGCCGTCTGCTCGCGCACCTGCGCGCGCACTTGAGGCGCGAGCGCAACGGCTGCGGCGACGACTGTCAGGAAGCGAAGGGCTCGAACGTGCATGTGCTTACTCCGGGAAAACGTCTTGCCCACGAAAGCCTTCAGCCTAGAGACGCGCCGGCCGCAAAGCCCGTTAATCGCACGGTGCCGATCCGGTTGCGAGCATCGTCGCACAACACTGGTGCGACAGATCACGCCCCTGCCTAAGGTCGTACCCAATAGACGTACCAAACAGTCCTTCCAGCAGCAAGTTCGACAGCAAGTCGCTCACCCGCGCTGATGGCGCGTCCGGCGATGCAGCCTCAAGACGACCTCACTCAGCTCCCCACCCGCCGCGCGTTCAGCGCGAGCGTTGACGCCGCGTTGCGCGCCATGGCCGCGCACGGCGGTAAAGCGTCGTTCGTGGTCTTTGATTTGGACGGTTTTGGCGCGCTCACCGCCACACACGGGCGCCCCGTCGCCGATGCGCTGCTGCGCGAGACGGCCGATTTGATTCGCGTAACCCTCCGATCGTACGACCTCGCGGGGCGCGTCGGCGATGATGAGTTCGGCGCGCTGTTGCTCGACTGTCCGCTCGAGCAAGGCCTCGAGGTTGCGGATCGCGTGGTGCGCGCTGTAGCGAGCCACGGTACGCTCTCGCCGTCGCGCGGCGCGCTGATTACCGCGACGGTATCGGCCGGGGCGGCAGGGTGGCCCGAGCACGGCGCCACCGCCGAGGAACTGCTCACGGCCGCGGGCCGCGCCCTCGCGCACGTGAAAAAGCACGGACGCGATGGTGTCGCGGCCGCGACGTCGTTTGCTGCACCAATGCCGCCGCTCAGCCTCGCCGCGGACAGGTTTGTTGGCCGCGAACGCGAACGCGCGCGCCTGCACGAACGCCTCGATGCGGCAATCGCGGGCGATCCGTCGATCGTGTTTCTCACCGGCGAAGCGGGCGTTGGCAAGACGAGCCTCGCGCAACAACTCGAGTCCACGATTCGTTTGCGTGGCGGGTCGCTCGTTGCAGGTCATTGCGCCGAAGGCGAGGTGCGCGCGCCTTTCGCAGCGTGGGCGCAAATCCTGGCCGGCGTCGCGCGGCTCGGCAGCGTCGCTCGCAAGAACTGGCGCGAATTGCCGCGGCTCGTGCCTGGGCTCGGAGAGGCTCACGGACCCGCGGCGCACGGCGACAAATACGCGCTGTTCGAGGAGACGGTCGCGTTCCTCAACGCCGCGACGGCGATTCGGCCGATTGTCGCGCTGCTCGACGACGCGCAGTGGGCGGACCCGGGAACGTGGGAGTTGCTCGAGTACCTCGCACCGACGCTCGGCTCCGAGCGCTTGATGCTGGTGGTTACGCTCCGCGCCGACGCACCAAGCGAAACACTGGAGCGTGCACAACGATTGATGCGCGCCGCGCGCGCCTACCAGCTCACGCTGGATCGCCTCACGCGCGACGAAGTTCGCCGCTGGGTGACCGCCGCATTTCATGGACAAGATGCGGAGTCGGAGTTGATGGCGTTCTTGTATGGCCACACCGACGGGAATCCGCTCTTCGTGGTGCAAGTCATGCGCGCCCTTGTTGATGAACGCGCGGTGTGGCACGATGGCACGGGTTGGCGGTGGCGTGCGCTCGACGATCTCAATCTGCCGGTCGCCGTCAACGACTTGATTACGCGGCGCCTCGCGCGGCTCTCGGCGCGAACGCGCGAATTGCTCGCGGCGTGCGCCGTCATCGGACGCGAGTTCGATGTGGACCTTGCGCGTGCGGCAGAATTCGACGGCGCGATGTTGCAGGACGCGATCGACGAAGGACTGCGCGCGGGCGTACTGCAGCCGGCGGCGTTGCGCGGCGGCGAACGTTATGCGTTCACACACGCAATGCTCAGCGCGCTGCTCCGTGCGGCGATCGCGCCGCGACGGTTGCGGGTGATGCACCGTCGCGTCGCGCGCGCACTGGAGCAGCGCGCCCCCGAACGCGTCGCCGAAATCGCGACACACTACGATCAAGCCGGCGCTGCAGCCGATGCGTACCGTTATGCGCTGCTGGCCGCGGATCGCGCGGGCGCCGTGTACGCGCAGGCCGAAGCCAGTAACTACCTCAAGCTCGCCGAGCGACACGCCGCGAGCGACGACGAAATGGCTGTCGTACAGTCGCGGCTCGCACGCGCGGCCGAATCGAGCGGCGAATACGACAACGCGTTGACGCACGCGGCGCGCGCGCTCGCGCACTTCGAGCACGCGGGGGACGCGACGCACGCGATCGCGCTGCGCAGGCTCATGGCCCGCGTGCGTGGGCTCCTCGGCACTCCCGCGACGGAAACGCTCGCCGAATGCGAACGGCTCATCGCCGCCGCGCGCGAGGCCGGCGCAGACGAAGAGCACGCGCAGATTCTCGCTTTGATGTCGCGATTGTACGATCGTGTCGGCGACAGCGCCGCGGCCGCGCGCACCGCATCGCACAGCGCGGAGATCGCCGAACGGCTCGGCAACCCGCGGTTGCTTGCGAAGGCATTGACGCGGCTCGGTGTCTGCGTCGAGCTCGAACATCCGGATCGTGCGGCCGAACACTATCGGACCGCGCTGGATTTGTACCGCGGCGTGGGCGACGCGCGCGGCCAGGCGTACTGTCACAACAACCTGGGAATCGTGTTTGCGCGTCGTGGCGAAATGGATTACGCGGAGCGCGAGCTGTCGACCGCGATTACGCTCGGTCGCACAATTGGCGCGCCGGATTTGTCGGGTCTCTTCACGCTGAACCTGGGCGTACTCTGCCTCAAGCGCGGCGCGTTCGTACGCGCGCGCGAACTGATGGGCGAGTCGCTCGCGCAATTCGCCGCGGTCAAGAACAGCGAACGTCAATTGTTTGCGCTGCTCAACCTTGCGCATCTCGATCTGGAGCGAGGCGAAGCGGCAAGTGCGGCCGACCTGTACGAGGCGGTGGAAGCGCTGGCGCACCGCATTGGTCAGCACGACGTCATGATCGGTGCGCTCGCCGGGCGCGCGCTGGCGCTCACGAGAACAGATCATGAGAACGCGAGCGCAGCGCGCGCGGCCGCATTGGAGCGCGGTGACGCGCGCCCTGACTGGTATCAGGGTCGCGAACTCGTCGAAGCGCTCGCGCTGCGTGAGTTGTGCTCGAGCGGCCATACCGACGAAGCGCTCGCACGGTACGAGCGCGCGCTGCCCGGCGCGGAAACGGCCGACCTGTACACGGCGGCGTGGCTCACCGCGGAGTTTGCGCCGCATATCGCTGCCGCCAAGCCCGTACACGCGCGGAACTCACTCGAACGTTACGCACGGGTTGCGCGGCAACACGGGTACACGCGACTGAGCGAGCGTTGCACGGCACTTGCCGCAACAATCGCTGCGAGCGCGCCACGCGAAGCCGAGCACCCCCGGACGGCCTGAGCGCCGCGCAATTCGGTGGCTGGCGCGTCCCGCCGGGGCCCGCTTGATTATCTGCGCGTGAGCGAACCACAACCGTCCATCGTTGCGCGCCACGATCCACGGCGCGCGAGGTGGGCATTGGATGCGGGACTCGCCGGCTTTGCCGCGACGACCGGTGCGTTGCTCGCGTTCGGGCGCGCGCGGGGTGACCTGTTCGGATCGTTCGCATTCATCGGTCGACGCATTGCTCGGGAGATCACACTACCCGAGTGGGCGACGGCGGCGCTTGGCATCGGCGCGCACCTTGGCGTATCGCTCGCGCTTGGCGCGCTCATGGCGATGCTGCTCACGAATCTGCGTCCGCAAATCCGGCTGCGGTGCGCGCTCGTGGTCGTTGTTGCGTGGGAGATTTGCTCCCGGATTGCGCCGCTCGCCGCTATCCGTGTGGACCTGGCCGCCGGTCTCAATCCCGGCCGCCGTGTTGCGCTCGCCCTGTTGCTGGGCGCCGCGCTCGCATTTGCGCCGCGGGAGAGTGCGTTGCCGCACAGCCCGGCACAAAACTAGCAGGTACGATTGCATTGAAGAGTGCCGCGCGCGTCGTCAGTGCGCGGCATGCGTTGCACGGCGCGGGACATAACGCTCGCGCATGCAAGTTCCAATGTTCCATGCTCGTTACCTCGTTGCAGCGCAACGCTCTCCGCGCCGTGACGACGCATAGCGTGACTAGTCTCTGCACTAAGGGGTATGACAATGCGAACGCGGAGCATCCAGCGACGACGCTGTGTCCGCGTGTAGGCCGAGCAACTCAATTCGGAGAGGCACGGTGAAACGGAACCTGCGCAGTACACCTGGAGGAGGTATGGACGTCCTCGTGATGCTCGAGGAACGCCCTGACCAGGCTGCACTGCTCGCGCACGTGAACAGCGTGCCATCGCCGCTGACCGCGGAATGGCCGCAGCGCGAAGTAGTGACAGTCTATGGCGACGCCAGCCCGGAATCGCTGGCGCTTGCTCTCGCCGCGGCGGTAGAAAGTGGCCGCGCGGGCGGGGTGCGGACTGATTCTGTGCGTCACCTCGGCGTGTGGCCGGGCCGTGGCGCCGTCGGCGATGCCGCGTGGCGCGATGCATCGACCGGCGAACTCGTGACGCGCGACTTGGCGATTCCCCTCGACACGCTCTGCGATACCGCGCGTCAACTGTTGGATGAAAACGGTAGTGCCATCCGGCGTCTTGCCGCCGGGCTCACGATGCCCGACTGGCCGGAAGGCACCCGGCGCGCGATTTCGTTCACGCTCCCGACGCCGATGCGTCTGAGCGCGGGCGCACGCGCCGAAGCGCTCATGGAAACGTTGCGTGAACTCGACGGACTGACCTTCGATGCTGAGGAGAACTAGGCAAGGCTACCCTTGTAAGAAGACGAAAGGGAAACAAAAAGTGAGAAGTGCGAGGAGACCGGATTTCCTCGCACTTCTCACTTTTTATTTCCCTTTCCCGTTGGGCCGTTGCCACCATTCTTGACAACACGCGGACGCCGTTGCACGCTCTCGGTCCCCGCTGAACGGCTGTCGCTCACACCGTGTCTCCCAACTCCCTTCGCGCCCGTCCCCACCGCCACTCGGCTGGTGAGCGTGTGTTCTCGGACGAGAGTGCGCGATTATGGAGCGCCGCGTTCACGCGGCACGTTGCGGAGTGGGCCGTCGTGTTCTCGTGCATTACCGACGCCCGACAGCCGATCCGCGCGCTGGCACTCGGCGACGACGACAGGCCGGCGGAAATCACCGAAGCGATTCTTCGCGACTGGCTGAGCAGAGCCCCGCGTATTGGACCGCTCATCTGATGTGAGGAGGCGCTGCTATGCGTGAATACAAGAGCGAGGAAATCAGAAATGTCGCGGTAGTGGGACACGGAGCGAGCGGTAAAACATCGTTGGTTGATGCGCTCGCTTTCGTGTCCGGATCCTCGAAGCGGCACGGCCTGATCAAGGAAGGGACGACGCTGACTGATACGTCCCAGGAAGAAATCGAGCGCGGCTATTCCATTTCGCTCGGATGCGCCTTCGCGGAATGGCGCGACACCAAAATCAATCTCATCGACACCCCCGGATTCCTGGATTTCCAGGGCGATGCGGTCGCGGGCCTCACCGCCGCGGATGGCGCGCTGGTGACTATCAGCGCGACAAGCGGCGTCGAGGTCGGTACGGAGCGCATGTTCCGCGCGGCCATCGCACGGAAGGATCCCGTGTTGTTCGTCGTCGCGATGATGGACAAAGAACACGCGGACTTCGATCGCGCGTACGAATCCATCAAGGCGCAACTCACGAGCAAGGTGGTGCCTGTCGAGATCCCCATTGGCGCGGGACCCGGCGGATTCAAAGGCATCATCAATCTGTTCACAAAAAAGGCCCACACGTTTGCACCCGGCACGAAGGCCGGTGAATTCACCGAAACGGAGATTCCTGCAAGCGAACAAGCGCGGTTTGAGAAGTACCACCAGGAACTCGTCGAGACGATCGCGGCCACCGACGATGAGTTGCTCGAACGCTACCTCGGCGGGGAGCAGTTCAGCGACGACGAAGAAATGAAGGCAATGAAGGAAGCGATGAAACGCGCGGACTTGTTCCCGCTGTTGTGCTGTTCATCGCAACTCACGTACGGCACGCGAACAGTGCTCGACTTCCTCGTGCAGCTCATGCCTTCGGCGTACGAGATGGAAGAACTGCACGCGTTCACCGGCCGTGTCGGTGATCAAACCGTTGAGATTCATCCGGACGAGAAAGCGCCGTTTACTGCGCTCGTCTTCAAGACAACGGCGGAGCCGCACGTCGGCAACGTTTCATTTTTCCGAACATTCCGCGGCACCGTCGCGAACGGATCGGAGGTGTACAACGCGACGCGCGATGGCGCGGAGAAAATGACGCACCTGTCGATTCCGCTTGGGAAAGACCGCGTCGAAGTCCCGCGGCTGTATCCGGGCGACATTGGTTGCGTCGCGAAGCTCCACAACACGCACACCAACGACACCCTCTCGACAAAAGCGCAGCCGTTGCGCCTGCCTGCCATCGAATTCCCGCCGACGTTCGTGTCGTTCGCGGTGAAAGCGACCACGCGCAACGACGAAGAAAAACTGCAACAAGGCATGCATCGCCTCCACGACGAGGATCCGACGTTTCAAACGCACTACAACGCGGAAACGCACGAGACCATCGTCGAGGGACTCGGCGAACGCCACATTGAAGTGGGCATGGCGCGCCTTTCCAGGCAGTTCAGCGTGAAAGCCGACTTGTCAGCGCCGAAGATTGCGTATCGAGAAACGATTACCGCGAAAGCCGAAGGCCAGGGCCGCCACAAGAAACAATCGGGCGGTCGTGGTCAGTTCGGCGATTGCTGGGTGAGGCTCAAGCCTGGTCCGCGCGGCGCGGGATATCAGTTCGTCGATGAAATCGTCGGCGGCGTCATTCCGCGCAATTACATCCCGGCGGTGGACAAGGGCATTCAGGAAGCGGCCGCGCGCGGAATTCTGTCACGCCATCCCGTCGTCGATTTCATCGCCGAGTGCTACGACGGCAGCTATCACTCGGTGGACTCGAACGAAGCGTCGTTCAAGATGGCGGGCATTCTGGGATTCAAGGCGGTCGCGGCGAAATGCAAACCCGCGCTGCTCGAACCCATTGATCTCGTCGAGATCGTCACGCCGGATTCCTATCTCGGCGACGTGATGGGTGATCTCAATTCACGACGCGGTCACATTCTCGGTACCGAAGCGGCAGCGGATGGACACGGTACGCGCGTGCGCGCGACGATGCCGCAAGCCGAATTGCATCTATACGGAACGAAGCTCTCGAGCCTCACACACGGGCGCGGCTTGTTCAGCCACAAGTTCAAGTCGTACGAATTCGCGCCCCCCGATCACGCGAAAAAGGTGATCGACGCGGCATCGAAGGAGAAAGAACTGGAAGAAGTGAGCTAGGTCTCGATCAAAAGCTGCAACCACGACGCAGAGAGTAACTACAAACGCAACGCAGAGCCGCAGAGGACGCAGAGAACCGCAGAGAAGAACTTCGGTAACTGCTCGCGCCAGCATCAGCTGGCTTGGCGAGCGCTGTTACCAACAGGTCTTTCTCTGCGAACCTCCGCGTTCTCTGCGGCTCTGCGTTGCGTTGTCTTTTGTGGTCTCTGCGTTGCGTTGTCTTTTTGTGGTCTCTGCGTTGCGTTTGAAGTTTCTCAAACTTTGTGGTACGCGATGCGCGCTGCTTCTCGTCTGTCTTCGGCGGTGTAGACCTCGAAGTCCGAGAAAAACGCGGGCGCTTCTTTTTGAAGTACACGCAGAATCATGATCGCGAGCCGCCGAATCTCTTGTTCCGCACCTTCGCTCGACCGCAGTTCGAGCATCGTGCGCCACGCGCGCACGTTGGCGGTCGCGACAATCTTCGTCTCGGTCGAATTCGGCAGCACGGCGCGCGCTGCTTCGCGCGCCATTTTGCGGCGGTGCACTTTGTCGGCAACCCAGCCGTAGCGTTCCATCAGCTGTTCGACGAGCGTCAGATAGCTTTTCTGCGCGCTCTCCATTTGCGCTTTCCACGCCGCTTCCAATGACGCATCGCCAATAATGGCGGGCGGCATCACGAACTTCGCATCGCCCTCATCGACGTAACGCTGGCTGAGCTGCGAATACGCAAACCCCGCGCGATGCCGGACGAGTTCGTGCGTGAGCGAGCGGCTCACGCCTTCGAGCAACAGCGAATAGTTCGCGTGCTCGAGCACCGAGCCGTGTCCCTGCTTCTTGATGTTCTCGAGGTACTCGGCCGTTTGGCGCTTTGCTGGATTGCGCTGACTCATGTAGCAGAGTCGTCCAGCAAACTCCGCGAGCTTCTCGCCGTCGGATGCTTCCCCGAGCCACTGAACTGGAAGGTGCGCGGGCTCCGTGAACGACGGGCGGGATAGGACCGAAATCGTTGGCGTAGTCAGGTACACAGCGAGAACCGAGGAGCGATTAAGAGGAGACGGAGCGAGTGAAAGGCGCCGAGTAACTTATCACTCGTCCAACAGCGCGAGCCTCGAAGTTCCCCACAATCGCTCACGCTGAATGCGGTCAAGCGCGTTGCGCACGCGGTCCGGCAGCGGCGGTAACGACGGGTCGTACTTGATCGGACCGCCAAGAACCTCGGGCTGCTGCGCGAGTTTGACGCCCGGATTCAGGATCCCATGTGGATCGAACGCGGCTTTGATTGCGCGAAACGCGTCAATCGCGTCGCTCGGCCACATCCGCGAGAGGGCCGCGGCGCGCAGCCGTCCATCGCCATGTTCCCCCGCCAGCGTCCCGCCGAGCGATTCGACCAACCCGACGCTGTCATCGAACAGGCGCGACAGGCGCCCGCGCCAGTCAGGTGTGCGCACGTCGACGAGCACGTTTGCGTGCACGTGACCGTCGCCGGCGTGGCCGAACAAGACGCCCTCAAAACCATGCGTGGAGATCAGTCCGCGCAGCCCGCGGACATAGTCGGCCAGGCGGGCCGGAGGCACCGCACCGTCTTCAACCACTTGCATCGAGATCGTAGACCGCGACAACGCAGCGAGAATCGGACTCGCCGCGTGGCGTAGTTGCCAGAGCTTGGTCGCGTGCGCGTCATCGAGCGCAGTTTCTACCCGCGTCGCGCCCGTTCTTCGGAAGCCCGCGGCAATGGCAGCGGCAACGTCCTTCGCGCGGATCGCGTCCGCCTCTTCGATCTCGACCACGAGCACGGCATCGGCATCGTCGTCGATGTCCACGTGTCCGCCGCGTCGTGCGATTTCGAGGAACGTCCGGTCGAGCAACTCGCACGCCGACGCATTCAGTTCGGCGGCGACGGCGGCGGCTGTGGCGGCATCGTCGATGGACGCGAACGATGCGAGCAGCGTAGCACTCGCGACAGGGATCGGCGCCAGGCGCAATTCAATCGCGGTGAACAATGCGAGCGTACCTTCGCTGCCAACGAGCGTGTCGACGACGCCGGCCGACCCGCTGCCCGCCAGTGCATAGCCGGAGCTCTGCTTGCGCAGCCCGCCGCGCGTTGCCGCGCGAGCGCTTTGGCCGAGCGCGGCGAAGCGCTCGAGCGCGGCAACGCGCGGCAAGGGATCGCTCCGTCGAATCCACGCGCGCACGCCGTCCGCAAACACGCATTCGAGTCCCTCAATCCACGCACGCGTTTGTCCGTAGCGCAGCGTACGCGACCCTGCGGCGTTTGTGGCCGCCATGCCGCCGATCGTGCAGAACCGCGCGCTCGACGGATCGACGGGGAACCGCAATCCAGACTTGTGCGCGGTGGCGTCAACATCTGCGCAAATCGCGCCGGGACCAACGACGACGCGCTTGCGCGCCGCGTCGATCGGCTCGATAGCGCGCAGGCGGTTCAGATCGACGACCACGCCGGTACCCAGCGCGCCACCCGCCATCGATGATCCGGAGCCGCGCGCCGTCAGTGGCACGCTATGATCCGCCGCCCAGCGCACGAGCGTCACGACATCGTTCGCGTCGGCGGGCACTGCGACGGCACGCGGCACAATGCGCTGAATACCGGCGGCTTCGGAATACACCGCGCGCGCGTCATTATCGTCGCGCCAAATGCCGCGGAACGCAGGAGGTACAGTGCTCACGTTAAACAAACTACCGATGCCACACGCTGCGGGCGCCGCTAATTTGGGCCGATGACCGACGGCACGGTGATCACGGACAATCCGGTGCGCGCGGCGCGAAGCGTTCGCGACGCCGAGGAGTTCTGTGAGCGTCTGCTTCCGCGCGTCTCGCGAACGTTCGCGATCAGCATTCGCTTGCTCCCGGGCGAGCTCGGCCGGTCCGTTCTCTGTGCGTACCTGCTGTGCCGGGTCGCGGACACGATCGAGGATGAACACAACCGCTCCGCCGGCGACAAAGCGCGGTTACTCGACGCGATGCTCGTCGCGTTCAGCGGAGTCGCCGAGGCGAATGCGTTTCAGGCACAGTGCGCGAATGTGACCGGCGATCCCGCGCACGCGGAATTGGTGCATGGCGCCGCCGACGTGTTTACGCTTTGGCGCGATCTTCCCGAGCGTTCGCGGGAACACGTGCGGCGTTGGGTCGACGAAATGGTACGCGGCATGCGGAAGATCGTGCTCGCGCATCCGTCCGGCGTGCGCCTGCAAACGCTCGACGATTACCGCGAGTACTGCTACTACGTCGCGGGAACGGTCGGATACATGCTCACCGATTTGTGGCGCGAACACTCACCGCCGGTCACCGAGCGTGTGTACGATGCGCTGAAGCTGAAAGCGCGCGCGTTCGGCGAAGCGCTACAAACCGTGAACATTTTGAAGGACGTTGCGGTCGACGCGGAGCGCGAAAACAACATCTACATCCCGGAACAGTTGCTCCGCGCGCATGGAAGTTCACACGCAACGATTCTGAGCCCCGCACACGAAACGGCGAATCACGCGGCGCTCGCGACGTTGATTCAGCTCGCGTGGAAAAATCTCGATGACGCGCGCGACTATTTGTTGCTGGTACCGCGGCGCGCGTTCGCGGTGCGTTTGTTCTGCGTGTTGCCGCTGTTGTACGCGTACGCGACGTTGCGCGAACTCACGAAGTCGCGAGCAATGCTGCGGTCCGGCGGAAACGTCAAGATTTCGCGCCGCGAAGTGCGCACACTGATGTTTGCGGGAATGGCGCTCGCGTGCAGCAATTCGGGAATAGCCTGGCTCGTGCGGCGCGTGCGTCGAGCCTGAGCAGTACGCATCGCTACAGACTACAGGCTACCGACTTTGTTGTTCAGAACGTCACCGCTAGCGACGTGACGAGCACCATGTTCAGTCGCGCAAATCCACCGGCCGATCCGCTGTCGAGGAAAATGTTGTCGCGCGCGCGAAGCATGCGGAACTCGGTGCGCAGTGCAACGCCGTCTTCGGGCTCGAAGTCCACGCCGCCCGCTGCGCCCCATCCGCGGAATGGCACGGAGGGTTGCCCCGTTCTCAGCACGATCTGATGCTCGTCTTCGAACGCTTCGACGCGCACGGACGCTGTCGTGCGCTGTGTCATCTGCAATCGCGCCGTCAGCGCGGTGCCCCACCAACTGTGTGCAGTACCCACGGTGTCTTGCCGTCCGCCGTCCACGGCCATTAGCAGCGTGAGCTCGCGCAACGCAAACCGCGCACTGACGCCGTTGTAAAAACGCATGCGCGGCGGCAGCGAATCCGGTTGCTCGTTGCCGATCATGTTGTAGTACGCCAGCGTCACGCGCGGCGACAGCGTCCAGTCGAGCCGGCCACCGATCGACTTGTCCGAATTATTCTCGGCGATGTTGTTCCATCCGTTGACCACAACGGCGGTCGCAGTAAGCGACGGCGTCCACTCGTACGTGAATTTCGCGCCGGACGCGTAATACGGCGAAAAGTCTTTGATCAACGAACGCGTGTACATCAGGTTGTCGCGCGAAATCCAGCTCTCATTGCCGACGTGCGCGAAGAAGATTCCGGCGTCGAGCCAAAAGCCTTGTCCAAGACGCACGCCGACAACCGCTTCCTGAATGTGGCGCGTCAGCACACCCGACGAATCAGCGCTCGGCTCGTTCCGGTAACCGGCTTCGACGCTCGTGCCGGCTTGCAGCGCGAGGCGCCCGCGCACGCGATCGCCGTCGAGAATCGCGTCGAGGTACGCGAGGCTGATGTTGAACTCTGCGTGACGCGCCGCCTGCGTCGTGAACGCGCGATCGCGAAAGAACGGCTTGCCCTGATCCCATGCGGCGTAGGCGTCGACGAATCCGCCGAAGGTTACGGATGGCTGCTGCGCGGCGAGGACCAAAGGTGCTGACGACGCGACAGCAAGAACCAGCCGGCGCCACATAGGAATGCTCCGTTCGGGTGGGGGAATCTCGCACGGAGTACGTCCGGGCCGCCACAAAGCTCCCGCCCCGCGTTTTTCTGCTTATGCGTGCGCTGAAATGGTTGCAGTGTTTTCGCGGTTGGCTTGCATACTCCGCGCTCACCCAACCGGAAACGCAGTCATGTCACCCAAGAACTTCACCGACCTCGTCGTCTGGAAAAAATCAGCGAGGATTTCAGATATCATTTGCCGGATTACCGCGGAACGCGCGCGCCCGGAAGACATGGGACTCATAGCCGACATGTGCGACTCCGCACTCGCGGTGCAGTCGGCGATTACGCAAGCGCACTGCGGGCGCCCAGCGGCTTCTCGCAAGTCGTTGGCGGTTGCGCGCGGCAAGGTCGCGCGGCTCGAGTCGCTGTGCGAAATCGCCGAACGTGTGAACTTCGTTCCAGCGGGAACCCTCGCAACGGTGCGCGCCGAAATGCGCGAACTGTATCTGATGTTGACGAGGATGCGCGAGAGAATCCGCGAGCAGAGCTGACGCGCCGGAACTACGTGCGCCCGCCCCGCGACGCGAGCGCTGCGTTGACCACAGGTTCGGCACCGGAATAATCGTAGAATCCCTTGCCCGATTTCCTTCCGTACCAACCCGCGGTGACCATGCGCTTGAGCAACGGCGGCGGCGCATAGCGCTTCTCGCGGTATTCTCCGAAAAAGATCTCGGCGATTTTGAGCGTGGTATCGAGTCCGACAAAATCGAGCAGCGTGAACGGACCCATCGGGTGCCCGCAACCAAGCCGCATCGCTTTGTCGATGTCTTCGACGGATGCAACGCCCGACTCGAACGCGTTCACCGCGTCGAGCATGTACGGCACCAGCAGAAAGTTCACGACGAAACCGCTGCGATCTTTTGCGACGATTGGGTCTTTGCCCAGCGCACGCGCGAGCGCGAGCGCCGAGTTCACGGTTGCATCGCTTGTGCCAACGGCGCGCACAACCTCAACGAGCGGCATGAGCGGCACTGGATTGAAAAAGTGCAAGCCGCAGAATCGATCGGGCCGCTTGGTCATCGCCGCCATTTCTGCGATCACGAGTGATGACGTGTTCGACGCAAAGATGGTGCGTTCCGGACACAGCGTATCGAGTTCGCGGAACAGCGACTCCTTCAGCGCGAGATCTTCAGCGATGGCTTCGATGACCACGTCGCTGTCGCGCGCCGCGCCGATGTCAGTGGTGAACGTCAACTTTCCGAGCGCCGCGTCGCGCGCAGCCGGCGTGACTTTGCCTTTTTCGACGCCTTTGTCGAGCGATCGCTTGATCGACGCGCTCGCTCGATCTGCGAGGCTGGGCGTGACTTCGCGGACAATCGTTGCGAGCCCGGCCTGCGCGCACACCTGCGCGATGCCCGAGCCCATGAGTCCGCCGCCCACAACAGTTACGCGCGTGATGATCACCGAGGCATCTCCGCTGGCACGGACACCAAGCTACTGACCGAGCAGTTTCTCCACGAATCCCTTCGCGCGTTTCGCCGGTGCGCCGAATTCGACGCGATCCAGGAGCTGTTCGAGTGCCGTCGATGCGCGTATGACGACGGCGTGATGACTGCGCCGAATACCGTACAACGCAACGAACGCGATCATGGCGATTGGCGAAACGATGATCGCGGGACTGAGGGGCACGAGCGCCAATCCGGCGGCGGCGGTTGCGATTCCCAAACCGCTGACGACCGTCGTGCCGGTGACCGCGCGACCCCGCGCTTGCGCAATCGAGGCTTCGACGCGCACGTGTGAACGCTGTGCGTCCACGGCGACCACCGTTACGGCGATGTCGTCCGCGGCGCGAAGATGCGACCCGATGTTCGGCCCCGCGAGCTGGCTCTTCATCGTGTCGAAGAAACCGCGCTTCGGTTCCCATTGCATGCCGTCGGCGTATCGCCGCTTGACGTCGAACGACAACTCCCCGCGCATCAGTTCGTCGAGATTCGCGATGGCGGCTGCGGGCGTTCCGGGCACGACGCGCGTTGACGCAATCGTGGTGGCGCCGAACCACGCGCCGCGAAGGCCACGCGCGACCGGCAGGCCGGCGCGACCGCGCTCCTCTGCGATCGCCTGGCGCAATGCATCAGGCGACAGTCCGACTTCTTTGCCAAGCTCAAGAATCTGATCGTCACTCAGCGCGCCCGTCGGCTCTTCGCTCTGCTGTCCGTGCAATTGCGACGCGCGCGACAACACGCGTTCCAGCGCGACACGGTCGAGCGGCGGGCGAGGAGATGTCACAGCGAGGAGCGAGGAGCGAAAGAAAGGATCAAGAAGCGAGTCTGAGAATCGAGTAGCGAGAATCTACGATATCGCGCGTCACTTGATTCAAACGACAACTACAAACGCAACGCAGAGCCGCTGAGAACGCAGAGGTTCGCAGAGGAAGACTTGTGGTAACTGCTCGCGCACGGCAGGACCCGGCAGCGCGAGCGCAGTTACCAAAGTTCCTCTCTGCGGTCCTCTGCGTCCTCTGCCCCTCTGCGTTGCGTTTGCTGGTCCGTCGCTGCCGCGACGACCTAGTGAGCGATCTCGACGATCACGGCGATCCCCTGTCCGCCGCCGATGCACGCCGCGCCGAGCCCGAATCGTTTCCCGCTGTGTCGCAGTGAATGAATGAGGTGCGCGGTAATGCGCGCGCCGGACGCCGCGAGCGGATGCGACAACGCAATCGCACCGCCGTGCACGTTGAGTTTCTCTCGCGGAATTCCAAGTTCGCGTTCCACCGCAACGGTTTGCGATGCGAACGCTTCGTTGATCTCGATCAGATCCATCTGCGCGAGCGTCATGCCGGCCCGATCGAGCGCGAGCTTGGCCGCAGGCACCGGGCCAATTCCCATGACAGTCGGATCAACGCCGACGACCGCGGAACTCACAAACCGCGCGAGCGGTTTCGCGCCGTGCTTCCGCGCGGCATTCTCGCTCGCCAACACCAGCGCGCCCGCGCCATCGCCAATACCGGATGCGTTGCCCGCGGTGACCGTGCCGTTCTCGCGAAACAACGCGCGAAGTTTGGCGAGTCCTTCCGCCGTCGAGTCGGGACGCATGTGTTCATCGCGCGCAAAACTCTCGGCGGTTTTCGCTTTGGGACGCTGCACGGACACTGCAACGACTTCATCGTCGTACGCGCCGCTCGCCCATCCATCGCGCGCGAGTTGCTGTGAACGCAGCGCGAACTCATCGACGTCGCGACGCGTCAGCTTGTACCGATCTGCGAGATTCTCAGCGGTCTCCGCCATCGCACATCCCGCATACGCATCGCGCAGCGCTTCGGTGAGCGTGTCGACAAGCGGCGGATTCACGCCCAGTCCGATTCCCCAGCGAATGTTGCGCGCGGCAAACGGGGCCTGCGACATCGATTCTCCACCGCCGACCAGCGCAACCTCTGCCTCGCCCGATGTGATCGCATTGACGCCCTGCACGATCGCCTCGAATCCCGACCCGCAAAGCCGATTCACCGTGAGCGACGGCGTCTCGATGCGGCATCCCGCGCGCAGCGCGATGTGCCGCGCGTAGTAACACGCATCGGCCGACGTTTGCAACACGTTGCCAAACACAGTGGTGTCGACAGCAGCTGCCGGCACCTGCGCACGTTCGATTGCTGCGCGCGCGGCGTGCACCGCGAGATCCGTCGCCGTGAAATCCTTGAGCGCGCCGCCAAATGCGCCGAACGGTGTGCGAACTGCGGAGAGAAATACAGTCACTTAGCTCCTATCGCGCGTCCGCATGTTACGCAGAACCGCCAACCCGGCTGAATCTCGGCCGAACATCCGGGACAACGGCGCAGCGCAACATTCAATCCGCATTGTGGACAGAACTGAACCGGGCGTCCGCTCGGCAATCCCTGGCCACAGAACTGACATACCGCGGGCGCCGTGACGCGCGGCGTCGGAACCGCTGCGGTGGGATCGCCAACGGGAGAAAGTTTCGGCGATGTAATTCGCACCGGCGAAGCGCCGCGTGTTGCCGGCGCTGACGGAAGTTGTTCCGGTGTCAGGTTCAGCGCGCGACGCAGCGGCTCACGTCCCAGCGTAATGCGCGCGGCACCGTATGTGCGCAGCGCAGTCAAATCGGGATTCTTCGATTCCAGTTCGCGCCGCAAGTCGTCTTGCAGCGATTCGTCCGCGAACACGTATCCACCCTCGCCGGCTACGAGCCGCATCAACAACAACTCGTAGTCTTCGTTTGTCGCGATACCGAGTTCTTTGCGCATGGCGCTGTACGGCGCCCACCGCGCGGAAATCTCCGCGATTTCCAGCGGCTGCACGATTGCATCGGGACGCGCCGCGTGCAGTGAGCGCGCGACGTGATTGAACAAAACGCCGAGATCGTCGGCGGACACGCTAGCGTCCCACCTGCTTCTCGAGTCGCGAGTCGATGTCATTGTTCACGCCGCCGCGTGCGCCCGCGCCCGCGCGACTCACCAGACGCTTCACGATGTTCGAGTCGTGCGTTTGAGCGTCACTGAATCCGAGGAAATAGCCGATCGCAATACCGACGATGAGCAGCACGATGACGCGAAACATGGGAGTTGGGTGATGAGTGTAGGTCAGTATACCCAATAACCCGGACTGTGCGCCCTACGCGCCAGCAACAGGGTGCGGCAGCGGACGTCCCGCGCGAAACTCGTGCGGAAACTTTTCGAGCACGTCCCCGTCGTCTGCGCGTCCCTTCCACCACTCGGAGAATCCCGACGATACCAGGCCGTCCGAATGCGTTTGTTGTTCGGCGGCGCGCACCGCGAGGTCGTTCGCGTATTCGTTTTGTGCGTGACCATCGTGTCCGCGCACCCAGCGCCACTGCACCACGTGTGGCGATGCGGCGCGCAGCGCGTCGTGCCACAGTTCGAGGTTCTCGATTGGGCCGCTCTTGCGTTTCCATCCTTTCGCGGCCCATCCGTGCACCCAATCCGTCATGCCGTCGACGATGTAGCGCGAATCCGTCGTAAACACGACGCGAAAGCGTTTCCCTTTGGCTGCGAGCGCATCGAACGCCGAAATCACTGAGCGCAGCGCCATGCGATTGTTCGTCGTCGCACGCGCGCTGACCCACAAGTCGCGGCGAACGAGGCGCTGACTCGCTGTCAGGAATTCGACGAGTACACCGGCGCCGCCAGGGTTGTCTCCATCACGCCCGTTGCCGAGGCACGACTCGTCGGCGTACACGGCGACGAGCGGCAGCGCTACGCGCGCGTCCACGCTGCGAGGAATCGTTGCAGGATGTTGGTTGCGCGCGTGATTTCCTCCACCGGAATCCACTCGATCGCGCCGTGTGCCAGTGCGATGTCGCCGGGTCCGTAGCACACGGTTGGCATGCCGGCGTCATTGAGCAACGCGGCGTCGGACCAATAGCTCACGCCCGCGATTGGCGCGCGCGCACTCACCGCGGCCGTTGCGTCACTCAACGCTTTCACGATTGGCGCATCGGTGGGCACGTCGCTGGGATGACGTTCGGAGTCCATCGTCATCGTGACGTCGAACTGCGGATAACGCGCTTTGACGTTTGCGCACGCGCGCTCGAGTTGCCCGAGTACGCCCTTCACCGTTTCGCCCGGGAGCGAGCGACGTTCGACGCGCAGCACGCAGCGATCTGGGTACGCGCTCATAGCGACACCGCCCTCGATGAGCGATGCGTGCAACGAGGCATGACCCAGCAGCGGGTGCGTGATGTTCACCAGCTCGCGCGACTCGAGCAGATCGAGTTCGGCGAGCAAAAACGCGGCGTGACGAATCGCGTCGATGCCGATGTCATAGCGGCTGCCGTGCGCAGCGCGTCCGCGAAACGTGAACGTCACCCACACGAAGCCGCGGTGCGCGGGCGCGACCGCCATGCACGTTGGTTCCGTGACGACGCATGCGTCGGCGCGATATCCGCGCGACAACACATCTCGCGTGCCGATGGAGCTCCACTCTTCGTCGGCAACCGCGGTGACGATGACTTCGCTGTTGAGTTGACCGGCTTCGTTCGCACGCGCGGCTGCGCAGCACATTGCGGCGACGCCGCCTTTCATGTCGCACGAACCGCGGCCCCACATCTTGCCGTCGGCGATTTTCGGATCGTACGGGTCGTGCGTCATGCCGTCGACTTGCACCGTGTCGATGTGCCCGTTGAGCATGATCGAGCGGCCGGAGCCACCGCCGATGCGCGCGACCACGCTCGCGCGTCGCGGCGTGTCTTCGATCAACTCGGTGCGAAATCCCCACGCGTCGAGCACGGCCTTGAGCGCGCGCGCGCACTCGATCTCGCCCGGGCCATCCGCCGCGAGCGACGGATTGCGCGAGTCGATGCGGACGAGTTGTTGGGTAAGCTCGAGCGGGTCGAAGCGATTCACGCTGGGAAACTAGCCGTGAGCCGTGAGCCCTGAGCCGTGAGGAACTGCGGTAGGCTCACAGCTCAGGGCTCAAGGCTCAGAGCTATTTCTTTTTCCCCGCCTTCTTCACCGCTGGTTTCTTGGCCACCGCAGGCTTCTTCGGTTTCGCTGCGGCGGGGGCAGGGGTGCTGACGGTGCTCGTCGCGAACGACGGCGCCGGTTCGTCGCGCACGGCAGGCTTCGGCACAGCCTTCGCGAGGCCGCGTTTTTCAGCAGCAGCTTCGATGTCGCGAATGATGCGCGAAGCTTCTTCGCTGCCCATCTGGCCGCGGCGCACCATGTAGTTGATCAGATCCTTCGCGCTCTCAGCGGCAAACGGCGTCAAACCGGCGGCGGCGAAAATCACGTCCTTCATCGCCGTTGCCATCTTCGATCCCGCTTCGAGCGAGATCTCGTGTGCCTTCTGGATCATTTCGGCGACAGTGTCGCGCTGATCCTGACCCCGGTGACCAGGCGAGCGTCGGGGGAGCACGGTGCCGCCGGAGCCGCTCGGAGGGGGAGTGGGCTTATCCGACATTCAAGCGAGTGTAAGCCGACGTCATTGCCGGCCGGTGTAGGTGTCCCGGGTGCCCCCGGGCGCGACAACGGCGCCACTTCTCAGTCGGCGCCGAAGTCCACGGCGCCTCCGTTGCTCTGGACGGCGCGCGAACGCGGCCAAGTATACGGGTCGCGCCCTCATTAGCAAGGTCGCAGCGGCTTCGGAAGGCCGCGTGGCACATTTACTTAGGCCTGCTGGAGGAAACGCCGTCACGTGCTGGCGCAGGTAGGCGACAGTATAGCAACAGTACAAGCGCCACCAACGGCGCATTGCACGGGAACAGCAAGAGCAAACGCAACGCAGAGCCGCAGAGAACGCAGAGGTGCGCAGAGAAACGCTTGTGGTTTACCGCGCTCGCCACGCCAGCGAATGCGCGGCGAGAGCTCTTACCAACAGTCAGTTCTCTGCGACCCTCTGCGTTCTCAGTAGTTCTCTGCGTTGCGTTTGCCGTTCCGCGGCTTGCGTTTGCGGTTCCTCCGGTCGGCGTTGAGCTTGGAGTCCCGCTCACCACAGCCCAATCGCTACTCCGCTCCTCTCCGGAATCCGCGTCCTCGACCTCAGCCGAGTTCTCGCGGGCCCGCTCTGCGCAATGCAGCTCGGCGATTTCGGCGCTGATGTCATCAAAGTCGAGCGGCCGGGCACTGGCGACGACACGCGCGGGTGGGGACCGCCGTTCGACGAACGCGGCGAGGCCGCGTACTTCCTCAGCATCAACCGCAATAAGCTCTCGATCGCACTGAATTTCGACGACGAAACGGACCGCGAAACGTTGTGCGCGCTCGCGCGTGACGCCGATGTCGTTATCGAGAACTTTGTGTCCGGCACACTCGAACGACGCGGTATTGGCGCGGATGATTTGCTGCGCACGAACGCAAAACTCGTGTGGTGCACGATCAGCGGATTTGGCGCGGAGAGTACGCGCCCCGGCTACGACTTCGTGGTGCAAGCGGAATCGGGATGGATGGCGGTGACGGGCGAACCCGACGGTTCCCCTATGAAAATCGGTGTTGCGCTTGCGGACGTGATGGCCGGCAAAGACGCGCTGTCGGCGATTCTCGCAGCGCTTGTTGCGCGCGACGCTGGCACGCTCGGCGCACAGCCGGCTGATCGCCGTCTGCACGTTTCGCTCATTCAGAGTGCGACATCGGCGCTGGTGAACGTCGCGCAGAATGCTGCAGTAACTGGCGCGGACGCGAAGCGCTGGGGCAACGCGCATCCGAATCTGTGTCCATACCAAACGTTCGACGCCGCAGACCGACCAATGGTGATCGCCGTGGGCACCGATGCGCAGTGGCTTGTATGCGCGAGTGTGTTGGGTCTCGATGACCTCGCAGCGGACGCGTCGCTGGCTACGAACGCGGGACGATTGCGCGCGCGCGAGCGTGTGGTGCGTGCGGTCTCCACCGCAGTCGCGTCGCGAACTGCTGCGCATTGGCTACACGTTTTGCAGAACGCGGGCGTGCCGTGCGGGGTAGTGAAGTCAGTACGCGAGGCGCTCGAGGTCGTGCCCGTTTCGCCGCTGACTGGAGTGGAACCGGTGCGTCCCGCGAGCGTCCGACATCCGCCGCCGCGACTCGATGAGCATGGTGCATTGATTCGCAAGCACGGCTGGGGGGTCTTTGCACGGGGCTAAAGCACTCGCCGGGCGCACTGTGCCGCGTTACACTTTCCCGTGGTGAAAGCGCCTCAGCGAACCCCTCCAGAAGCCGTTACCACGGCGCCGGATGAGGAGATCATTGAACGGGTGCTGGCAGGTCACCGCGAGGCGTTCCACCTCCTGGTTACCAAGTACAGCGACCCGCTCTACCGTCACGCCCTTGGCATGACGGGCAGTCCGGATGTCGCGGAAGACATCCTCCAGGTGTCATTCATCAAGGCGTATCAGCACCTGGGTGAAGTGCGCGGGAGATTCGATGCGTGGCTATTTCGAATTCTCGCAAATGGTTGCAAGGATTGGCTGAAGAACATCAGGCGGACGCACGTCAGTTACGAAGAGGACGATCAACCGTCTCATTATGCGACCCCTGATGAAGACCTCGACCGCGGTCAATTGCGGGACGACCTTGATCGGGCGTTGCAGACGCTGCCGGCGACGTTGCGGGAAGCCTTTGTGATGAAGCACGTCGAAGGCCGCTCGTACGAAGAGATGGCAGACTTGCTGAGCACAACGGTTGGCGCACTCAAAATGCGTGTCCACAGAGCGCGTGAAGCGCTCCAGGCACTGTTAGAGGAGAAGTACGCGTGAAGCATGAAGACCTGAATTCACACAAGACTCCCAACAGCGCGCCTGAGCAGGCCGCAGCCGGGGCGCCGGATCTCACTACGCCTGAGCGCGAGATTCCGGTGGTACCTGCACCTGCGCCCGTGCACCGCTGGCTTGACGGCGAATCCGTGCAGGATGCGGATCTCGCGAAGCCGGACGCGGAAAAGCACGTCAAGTTCTGGGCGAAGCTGAAGAACGAGACCGACCGCCGTCATCGCATGAAGACGCCGATTGGGCTCGATGCGATCATCATGGAAAAACTCGAGCCGCCCGTCGCGAAAGACGAGTAGTTGGCGGCAATTGAGAAGCGTGAAGTCAGAATTCAGAAGTGTGGATGGGCCGGCTAACGCCGGCCTTTCTTTTTCTTGGCGCACATGGCGCGCGGGTCGTGCTCCCGGTGCTCTCCCATGCTAGAGTAGATAGCCATGCCAACGAAACGACCCGCTGCTGACGAGTTCGCGCCGTACTACGCGCGCTACATCGATCGCGTGCCTACCGGGCACGTCGTGGATTTCCTGCGCTCGCACGCGCAAACGTTCGGAGCGTTACTCGCGCAGATACCGCGCGATCGCGAGACGTACGCGTACGCGCCGGGCAAGTGGACCATACGTGAACTGTTGCTGCACGTGATCGATACCGAGCGCGTGATGTCGTATCGCGCGCTGAGCATTGGCCGCGGAGACGCGACACCGCTTCCGGGCTTCGATGAAAATGTGTGGGCACCGGAGAGCGGCGCGAATGCGCGGTCGCTCATCGATCTCACCGCCGAGTTTGCTGCAGTGCGCGGGGCAACCATTGCGCTGCTGAATGGACTGCCCGCTGTCGCGTGGTCCCGCCGCGGCACCGCGTCCAATAATCCCGTGTCGACGCGGGGTCTCGCGTACATCATCGCCGGCCACGCCATCCATCACGAAGGAATCCTGCGCGAGCGTTATCTCGGCGCGTCGTAACGACGACGACAAACGCAACGCAGAGCCGCAGAGGACGCAGAGG
>DATELA010000107.1:0-17801 GCA_035277145.1 Gemmatimonadaceae bacterium
CAGCGCTCGCCAGGCCAGCATGTGCCCGGCGGGCGCTGTTACCAACAATCAGTTCTCTGCGTAACTCTGCGTCCTCTGCCCCTCTGCGTTGCGTTTGTTTTTGACGGTCTACGCGGTGCTATAATTTCGCTCTCGCTGCAAACGGAGCTGTGTCGCTGAGTAAGCCAGTCATCATGACGGTCGACGACGACCCGACGGTGCTGCGCGCGATCGAACGCGATTTGCGCCAGCACTATCACGCGAACTATCGCGTGGTGACGGCGGCGTCGGGCGCGCGCGGAATCGAAGCCGCGCAGGAACTTGCCGCGCGCAACGCGCAGGTCGCGCTCTTTCTCGTCGACCAGCGCATGCCCGGCATGACGGGCACCGAAATGCTCGGCGACGTTTCACGATTACATCCCAACGCGAAACGCGTGCTGCTCACCGCGTACGCCGATACCGACGTCGCAATTGCCGGCATCAACAGCGTCGGGCTCGATCATTATTTGCTCAAGCCATGGGATCCGCCCGAGCAGCGATTGTATCCGGTGCTCGACGATCTCCTCGGCGCGTGGCGCGCGCACGTGCGCCCCGCGTTCGAAGGCATTCGTGTGCTCGGCTCGCAACTCTCGCCGCAATCGTTCGCCGCGAAAGAGTTTCTGTCGCGCAACCGTGTGCCATACGAATGGGTCGACGTCGACGCCGACGGCCCCGCGCGCGCACTCGCGGAATCGCTCGCGGGTGATCTCGCAAAGTTGCCGGTCGTCGTGTTTCCCGACGGCACGCATCTCTCGGCGCCCGCGCAGGTTGAACTCGCGTCGAAAGCGGGGTTGCAAACGCAGGCCGCGCGTCCGTTCTATGACGTTGTTGTGGTCGGCGGTGGTCCCGCGGGTCTCGCGAACGCGTTGTATGCCGCGTCTGAAGGTTTGCGTGCGGTACTCGTCGAGTCGCACGCAGTCGGCGGCCAGGCGGGCACGAGTTCGCTCATCGAGAACTATCTCGGTTTCCCCGCAGGTGTGACCGGCGCCGATCTCGCCGAACGCGCAGCGGCGCAAGCGCGCCGGTTCGGTGCGGAGGTGCTGACGGGCCAGCAAGTAGTTTCGCTCAAGCGAAATGATCCGTATCGGGTCGTGGTCTTGAGCGACGGTACCGAACTCACGACGTACTCAGTCGTCATCACGACGGGCATGAGCGCGCGCACCCTCGAGGCACCGGGTGTCAACGCACTGCACGGGATTGGCGTGTACTACGGTGCCGCAATGACCGAGGCCGCGCGCTATCGCGATAAAAACATTTGCGTTGTGGGTGGCGCGAATTCGGCGGGGCAGGGCGCGATGTTCTTCTCGCGCTACGCGCGGCGTGTGACCATGGTGTTGCGCGCACCGGATTTGTTGCCGACGATGTCGCGCTACCTCGCGGATCGTATTCGTGCGACGTCGAACATCGACATCGTGACCGGCGTCGAAGTCGCGTCGGCGGCGGGCCATGGTTCGCTCGATGCGATCACCGTCAAGAACATCGAAACCGGCGAATGCCGCATCATCGCCACGTCGGCGATGTTCATCTTCATCGGCACGCGTCCGCACACGGACGCGTTCGCCGACACGCTCGAGCGCGACGACAAAGGATTTCTGCTCACCGGCAACGAATTGCCGCGCGAGCATGGACGTCCGCGCGGTTGGACGCTCGAACGCGAACCGATGATGTTCGAAACCAATATTCCGGGTGTGTTCGCTGCGGGCGATGTGCGCTCCGGAGCGAATCGTCGCGTGGCGGCCGCCGTCGGCGAAGGATCAGCGGCGATCTATTCAGTGCACCGCTACCTGCGCACGGTCTGACGCGATGGCCACGAACGACGAACTCATGGCACGATTGGCGAAGCATCGCGCGCTTGGTCACGCACCCGCGGCTGAGCACGCGTGGCTCGTGGCACACGGCGAACTTCGCGCGAACGAAGCGGGAATCGTCGTCAATGCGCGAGGGCAACAAGTCACACGGCTGCTCATCGTGCTCGACGGGCACGTCGTGATTCGCGGCGATCGGGGCGCTGGTGCACACAAGATCTTCGAGTGGAAAGGCGGCGACTGTGGCGGATTAATGCCGTACTCGCGCGGCGCGGCGCCGCCGCACGACGCAGTCACGGAGTTGCCGACGGAGACGCTCGAAGTATCGAATCAGTTCTTCCCGGAGCTGGTGCGCGAATGTCCAGTCGTGACCGCGGCGCTCGTGCACGCGATGCTCGATCGCGCGCGACAATTCACGTCCGCCGATTTGCGCGACGAGAAACTCATTTCACTCGGCAAACTTGCATCTGGCCTCGCGCACGAATTGAACAATCCGGCGTCAGCAGTGGTGCGCAGTGCAAAGATGCTCGCGGAAAACATCACCGCGTCGGAGGATGCGGCGCGCGAACTCGCGGCGGCTGGATTGACCGCGGAACAGCTCGCCGCGCTGGACGATGTGCACAAACGATGTCTTGCCCCGCGTCAGCGAGTGTCCATGTCGTCGATCGCGCGTGCAGATCGCGAGGATGTGATCAGCGATTGGCTCGCAGCGCACGGCGCCGATACAGCGCAAGCCGCATCGCTCGCCGAGACCGGGGTGACGATTGATGCACTCGACGGACTCGCACAGCACATTCATGATGATGCGCTCGATGCAGCGTTGCGCTGGCTCGCGGCCGGATGTCTCACGCGCGCGTTGTCGGACGAGATCGAAACCGCGGCGTCGCGCATTCACAGTCTCGTCGGCGCAGTGAAAGGATTCTCGTACATGGATCGCGCGCCGACCGCGGAAGCAGTGGATGTCGCGCGCGGCATCAATGACTCGCTCACGATGCTCGCGGGCAAAGTGCGCGCGAAGGCGGCGAATGTCGAACTCGAGTTACCGCTGGATCTTCCCGCGGTGCACGGCGTCGGTGCCGAACTGAATCAGGTGTGGATGAACCTGCTCGACAACGCGCTCGATGCGGTGAGCAATGGCGGCAACGTTGTCGTGAGCGCGGTGCGCGAACGCGAGCGAATTGTTGTGCGCGTTGTTGACGATGGTCCGGGAATCCCGCCGGATGTTCAGCAGCGCATGTTCGAACCGTTTTTCACGACGAAGGGCGTCGGGAAGGGAACGGGGCTTGGCCTCGACATCGTGCGCCGCATGCTGCAACGCAACGAAGGCGACATCAGCGTGACCTCAGCGCCGGGCCGAACAGAATTCCAGGTTCGTCTGCCGGCGGAGTCATAATCGCGTTCGTTGCGGGGCGGTCAGCCCTTGTGCGTTTTGCGCAGGCCTTCCATGTCCTTCAGCGAAAACACCGTCAGCTGAACGACCTTGGCGTCGTGGCGATACGGTGACGGCACGATGTTGCGCGCTTCGTCTTTGCTGTCGAGTTCCGCAATGAACCACGCTTTGTGTTCGCCGTCCTTGCACCCCCAATCGGCGTGCGTCAGGAAATGCGAGCCGGTGCGCAGGAACGTGTCGATTGCCCGATTGCAATCAGCGGTGCTCGCTCCGTGTGGCACTTCGATAAAAAACCGCGGCATCCGCTGCGCTCCGTTGCGTGTGAGTTCGACCGGAAACTAACGCCACGCGATGCGATAGCGGCGCACCGATTGCACGCCGTCCGCGTCTGTCGCGATTCCCCAGACGTAATCACCGCGCGATTGGATTGGCGCCCACGGGGCAGGGTGCAGGCGAACGTCGTAGGGAATTGTCACGCGGCCGAGTAGCGTGCCATTCGGTTCGAAGAGTTCGTACACCAGCGGTTCGCGCCATCGAAGGACGGGTTGCGGAGTTGCACCGGCCCGCGCGGGTGCTGGTGGTGGCGGCTCGTAGCGTTCTGATGGCTGTGACACGCTCACCCACAGTCGGCCGTCGAGATCAAAGTCGATGCTGCGAATGATTTGTTTTTCGCGCGGGATATCCGGGATCGAACCTTGCTGAGTACCGCCGACCGCAGCAACGCGTGCTTCTAGGTAAGCGCGTTGATCGCTGCGTTCGTCGTCGCTGACCGCGAGCGCGCTCGCGCTGCGGCGGATGCTGGTGACGCCCTCGCGACGCAGGAGATTGACCGTGTACTGCGACGAAACGCCGGTTGCGTAGTAGCCCTGCGGGCTCCAAGCGCCGAGCGCGTACGGTTGATACGGTGCCGCGAAACCCATCGATGATCGGCCGCGCGTCACCGTGACGTTGGGTGCGCGAGTGACCTCCGCGCGTGGCGGCTCCGGGATCGTGTCAACGACGCCCCTCGGTGTCATTCGCACCATCGAATGCGGTGCTCCCGGATTGAATGACGTGCCGGCCGCTACCGACATCCAGATGTTGCTCGCGGTGTCCGCGTTGATGTAGGAGATCGTCGTGGTGTGCATCGCCCACGTCGTGTCGTAATCACCATTCGCGCGATAGAACGTCAGCGGCCGTCCTACGACTTCGTCGCGTAACACGACGCGCCCGTCGCGCAACTCCGCGAGGTGTCCGGGCATTTGCCACTCACCCGGTCCCTGGCCGCGCGCACCGACGTTGCGGATGAATTTTCCGTTTACGTCGTACCGTCGCAGCGAGAACGGCCCCATCGGGAATCGGCCGTCGCTGACCCAGACGCTGCCGTCCTTCGCGGCGAGCAGCACGCGAATCGACACGAAGATGTATTCGTCGTCGGTCGCATCGGCGCCGCCGATCGTGACTTCAGGAACAAGCGTCGCAACACCGGCATAGCGCGGTGCGCCGACCTGTTTGACGATCGTGTCAGGGCGCTGCGCAGCGAGCGGGGACACCGTGCCGGCAACAAGCGCGAGAATCAACGCGACGCGCATACGTATACCGCGTGTTCTGGGGATTCCAACGCTCGCGCACACAAGAACATCGCGCAAGCGGCGGACGGTAGAAAAAAGCGTCCGCGGCTTTCGCCTCGGACGCTCTCGAACAACGGCATGTGCCCCGCAAGCAGCTTGCAATGTAGGAAGCACGGATTGCCCGTCAAGCGCTCCTTGTTGCCACGAGCGAAATACTCGTGGCATGCGTCATCTAAGCGTCAGCGGGCACCCGCTCTTGCGGCGTGGCGTGCTGACTCACAACGTCCCTCCCGCGGTCCTGCGTCCCTGGTCTCACGTCCAATAGGAGAATCACTCGTGCGCCGAACGTTTGCGCTCCTCGTCGCGCTCCTCCCGCTCGCGCCGGCCGCATCGGCCCAATCCTCCACCGCGCTCGGCTTCGCCCGCGACCCGCATTACTTCGGCGGGAAAATCATCTTCTCGTTCCGCGGCGACATCTGGCAGGTGAACGAGGACGGCACCAACGCGAAACAACTCACGCGACTCGGCGCGCGCGACATCAAACCGCGCTTCTCGCCCGACGGTCAATCGATCGCGTTCACGAGCAGCCGAGACGGGAACGCCGACGTGTACATCATGCCGGCCGTGGGTGGTGAGCCGAAGCGCCTGACCTGGCACACCGCGAACGATGAAGTGCAATACTGGACGCCCGACGGCAAACGCATCCTGTTCTCGTCGTCGCGCGGACCCATGGCATGGGACAGTCCGCTCTACACAGTCGGTATCGAAGGCGATCTGCCCACGGCGATCGAAATGGGTTCGGGCGCGGCCGGCATGTATTCGCAGGATGGCGCGCTGCTCGCGTTCAATCGCACGCGATATCCCGATCCCAAGCGCCACTATCGTGGAAGCAACAACGCCGACGTGTGGGTCATGAACGTGCGCAACAATTCGTTCACGCAACTCACCGACCTCAAGCTCGAGGATTACAAGAACGCGGTGCACGATGCCAATCCGATGTTCGGCGCGGACGGCATGATTTATTTCGCGTCGGAACGCGACGGCATCTTCAACATCTGGAGAATCGCAGCGCGCGGCGGCAACGCGACGCAAGTCACGAAGCACACACGCGGTGGCGTGCGATTCCCATCCATCAGTCCCGACGGCCGCACGATTACGTACTCGAACGAATTCGATCTCTGGGTGTTGCCAATCGCGGGACAGCCGAAGCGTGTGCCGGTCGATCTTGGGTACGTCATCGATCGCCGTTTGACGGAGACGCGTTCAACGGAGAACACGGCGGACGGATTTGGTGCGTCGCCGAACGGTTCGTACATGGCCGTCGATTTCAAAGGTGAGATCTTCATCGTGCCGACGGACACCGGCGTTGGCGAACGCCGTCGAGTGACGGAGTCAGAGTGGCGTCAGCGCGATCCGATGTATTCGCCGAACGGACAACAGCTCGCGTACATCTCCGACGAATCGCAGGAAGAAGAGATCTGGGTGACCACGCTCGGCACCAACGAACGCAAGAAGCTCACGACGCAGGCGTCGAAGAAAACGCTGCTGCGTTGGACGGCCGACGGAAAACAAATCCTGTTCTCGTCAGCCAACAGTTTGTTCGCCGTCGACGTTGCGACGGTAAAGACGACGGAAATCGCGAAGTGGGCTGCGGGCGGTTACACGCTCAACCAGGCGTCGCCCGATGGCAAATGGCTGATGCTCAGCCGTCGCGACGATTATCAGAACGCCGAAGTCGTGTTGTACGACGTCACGGCAAAGAAAGAATACAACGTCACGAACCATCTCTCGCGCGAATCGAACGGCATGCTGTCACCCGACGGCAAGACTGTGTACTTCATTTCCAATCGCGATGGCGGCGTGAATCATTTGTTCTCGGCGCCGCTCGCCGCGCTCACGGAAGATCCTGACGATCCGCTCGTGCGCGAGCGTCGCGCACCAGCAGGTGGCCGTGGCGGCGGTGGACGCGCAGGTGGTGGCGGCGGCGGCGGCGGTGGCGGCGGTGGCGGCGGTGGTGGCGGTGGTGGCGGTCAGGCGGCGGATGCGCCGTATGTCGCGCCAACTCCGGCGGAGATCGATGTGCGCGATATCAGTCGTCGCGCGGTGCAACTCACGCGCGGAGCGGACGGTGTGTCGAATCCGTTCCTCTCGCCGGATGGACGATCGATCTACTTCATCTCAGGTGGCGGCGCGGGTGCAGCGGGCGGACGCGGCGGTGGCGGTCGCGGTGGACGTGGTGGCGCGGCTCCCGCAGCGGCACCTGCACAGGGCGGCACCGGTCCGGGGCTGTACGCGATCAACGTGGACGGCAGCAATCGTCGCCGCATCGCGGACGGCTCGTTCGCGGGATATCAACTCACGGCTGACGGTCGCACGCTGTTCTTCAATGAGAACAACGGCGTGTCCAAGATGGCGCTCACAGGCGGCGCGAAGACGCAGGTGCGCTTTGCGCTCACGTTCTCCGTCGACAAGCGCGAAGAGTGGCGTCAGATGTTCGACGAGTTCTATCGCTACTGGAAGTACAACTACGTCGAAGAAGACATGCACGGCTTCGACTGGGCCGGGATTCGTAAGCGGTACGAAGTATTGGTGAGCAAGATCGGCCAGACCGATGACTTCTACATGTTGGGCAATGAAATGCTCAACGAGTTGAATTCGTCGCACTCGGGAATCACGGCACCAGCGGAAGACGCAGATGGCGCGCCGGCCGGTGGCGGAGGTCGTGGTGGTCGTGGCGGTGGTGGCGGCGCCGGTGGCGCGATTCCGCCGAATCGCACGCAGTTCATTGGCATGGAGCTCAAACCCGATGCTCGTGGTTTGCGCGTCGCCTACATCTATAAGGAAGGGCCGGCGGACAAACCGTGGCTGAGCGTGAAAGTCGGCGACTACGTCACGGCGATCAACGGCACCAAGGTCGGCGCGAAGGACAACTATTGGAAGTTGTTGACGGGCCCGCTCAATGAGTGGGTGACGGTATCGGTGACGGCGCGGCCCGATGCGCCTGCGCCGGAGACGCGCGACTTGCGCATTCGCACCATCGCGTCGATGACCGATCTCAAGTACGAGGATTGGGTGGCGCGCAATCGCGCGTTCGTCGACAGCGTGTCCGGCGGCAAGATCGCGTACTTCCATATGCGCGCGATGAATCAGGGCGTGCTCGATGAACTCAAAGAGGAAATCGATCAGTACTTCTACAAGCAGGGCATGATTCTCGACGTGCGGTACAACGGCGGTGGCAACATCGATCAGGAGCTGATGGATGTGTTGCTGCGGCGTCCGTACGAATACACGTGGACCAAGACGGGTTCGCCCATGTGGGGCCGGCGTCCGTTCCAGTTGATCGCGGGTCCGCAAGTGATGATGACGAACTGGCGTTCAAACTCGAACGCCGAGATGGTGCCGCACGCGTTCAAGCAACTCGGGCTCGGGCCGGTCGTTGGAACGCCGACGAACGGTGCGGTCGTGTCGGCGCCGAATTATCCGTTCCTCGATGGTGGAACGGTGCGCATTCCTGGGACGCGCGTGGTGAGTTACGACCCGACCAAGCCGAACAACTTTGGCTACAACCTCGAGAACTATGGTGTGCCGCCGAACATTTTCGTGAAGAGTTCGCCGGAAGACGAGATCAAGGGACTCGATCGAGAACTGCTGACCGCTGTGAACGAAGCGTTGCGTTTGCTCGCGGGCGGGAAGTGGCAGAACATGATGCAGTGATGTCCGCGTGGACGCCGGCGTTGAGTTTTGTTGAACGGCTGAAATACGCACTCGAGCCTCGCGAGTGGCGCATGCGACGGATGACGCGACGGCATGTGCGTCGCGGTGAGACCGAATTGCTGCACTTGTCCAAGTTTGTGCCGCGCGATCGAATGGCGATCGATGTCGGCGCGAATAAGGGCGTATTTAGTTACGCGCTGAGCAAGTTGTGCCCGCGTGTGGAAGCATTCGAGCCGAATCCGGCGATGTTTGAAGCGCTTCAGCACGCATTGTCGCGCAACGCGCATGCGCATCAGATCGCGTTGTCGGACACGAACGGCGAGGCTGAGTTGAACTTTCCCGAAGTTCGCGGAAAGGCCGGCGTGTTCTCGTATCAGCGTGCGACGCTGCTCGGGCCGAGCGCGTCTGCGACGCACCGTGCGCTCCGCGTACAGACGCGCACGCTCGATTCGTTCGATTTTCGCGGCGTCGGTTTCATCAAGATCGACGTCGAAGGCTTCGAACAGGCAGTCCTGGACGGCGCGCGTGCGACGCTGGCGCGCGAACGTCCCGCACTGATGGTCGAGTTGGCGGAATCGCACACCGGACGCCCGATTGCGGAGTCAATCGCCGCGATTGCGGCGCGCGGCTACGAAGTGTTCGTGCTCGCGGCCGGAGACCTCGTCCCGGCAGCGTCACGCAGCATCGGAGATCGTGCGTTCAATTTCATCGCGCAACCGTGCGAATGATCTAGGTCTGGTACGTTTTGCCGACTTGGCGGAGTCGGCGTGCCGCAACGTGAGGCGTGGTCGCGCTGTTGGTGTGGATGTCCGGCGTGCGACCTGCGACCCATCCCGCGATCACCGGGAAGTTCGATTGCAAGTGAACGCGATCGCCTTGCGGTGCGCGACTTTGCTCGATAGGCTGTTCCCCTAAGCACCTTCCGCTACCGGCGGCGCCACCGGGCGCGTGCGAAAGCGCGCCCCGCGATACCACGCTGACATAGCGCATGAATGCTCAAGGCAGGCAGGCAGGCAGGCAGGCAGGCAGCTCTACGTCTGCTCGGATGATCTATCGCAGCTGATGGCGCGGGCGGCTTTACCGGCTGCGGTCGCAAGATGCGTTGTGTCCCCGTCGGAACTTCCAGAAGTGCTTGCTCGCGGGGATGTTGGTTGCTTGGTGGTGGATGAGAGCGAGTATGGTGCCGCGGCCGAGTCTGTCCGCCTCGCGGCAAGCGTGGCTGGAGTTTGCGCCCCTGTGGTTGGTTTGGTGCCCGGTCCAGTGGTGCGTTCCGCAAGTCTTCCGCGCTGGCTTGCGGCGAGAGTCTCGTATTCGCGAGCACACGTTGATTTGATCGACGTTGTGCGAGCAGAGGCTATACGCGTTTTGTGCAGTGCCGGAGGCATGGCGCTGCGCGCGCTCGTGCGCCCAACGAGCCCGGTTGAACGGGCGCTTTGCGCGATTCCAGATCACGAGCCTCCGTTTCGCAACGTCGAGGCAGTTGCTGACTTCGCACTGCGTGAGCGTGACACGCTGGAACTTCACTGGCGAAGGCTCCTTAGCGACGCGCCGGCAAACGCCAGATTCTTCCCGAGCGTTTCGCTCCGCACTTTCGTCGCGGATCGCCTCTTCCTCGCCGCGCTCGCCAGAAAGCGGCGTTATCGGACGTGGCGAGACGTTGCGCGAGAGCTCGGCACCACGTACGCGACGCTATGGCGGCGTTCTGGTCAGCGTTTCGGGAAGAGTCTTGACGAGTTGACCGACGTGCACCCGCTGCTCGCAGTCGGTGTGTACGAACAAGAGCTCGGACGACTTGGTGTTCGCGTCGAATGAGTACTGAGAAGAGGTGCGAGCTCGGTGTTTCGCGATGTGATTCGGTGAAACGAATGTCGAATGATCTAGCCTTCCGCCGTCGTACGCTGCATGGTCAGGCTCGGCTCGCCGCTCCTTGAGCCGTCCGGATCGTACATCCGCATGTAACTGCAAAATGAATTCGAGAATCGGCTGGCTGAAGCAGTCGCTGTTCGTCGGGGTCGCGATGGCCGTGGCATGGTCGCGATCATTCGGGCAGATCACGCTTGTCGACCGGTGTGATTCGTGTTCGGTAAGGTTTCGCCAGGTAGTTCGGCTTGGCGAAGCGGATGGCGATGCGAGTTTCGCGAACCTGCCGCACGCCGTCCACGTGGATGCACGTGGCCGATTCTGGATTGCCGCCGGCGCGGAACCACCACGGGTTTTTTCAGCCGAGGGGGCGTTCCTAAAACGGATCGGCACGCCAGGGGCGGGGCCGGGTGAGTTCCGGTTTCCACGAAGCTTTTTCTCGGTGCCCGCCGAGTCGGTCGTCGTGCTGGACGTGGAACTAAGCCGCGCCAATGTTATCACGCCCGATCTGCGTTTCGCGCGATCGATCCAACTCCCGGCGCCGTTGTTTCCCGCCCTGGCAGTGGAATGGCCTGCACGGGTGGTCCTGCAAGGACAATTTCGCGCGTCGGCGTCCGCTGGGTGGCCGCTACACCGCTTTTCCTTTGCGGACGGTACCGCTGCCGCTACCTCGTCATTCGGTCCGGACTCCGGAGAGTTGCGACCGGGCGCCGACCGTCGGCTCGCTCAAGTGTTTGCGCGTTCCACGGGTAGCACGTACTGGTGCGCAGAGGTTTATCGCTTCCGTATCATCAGGCGGGATCGGGATGACAAGGCACTTCAGGTTATCGAGAGGACACCGTCCTGGTTTGAGAACTCGCGTCCCGGACTTGGCAATCCTAGGAACCCTCCACCCCCTGCAATCACCGCAATCGCGCAGGATCGGGATGGGCTGCTTTGGATCTTTGCCCGGATTCCCTCGCTGAACTGGAGCCAAGCGTGGGCGAGCATTCCACCAGGTGCAACCGAGATCCCTGCGGGGCGAATTGATGTCGAGAAACTGTACCGGACCGCCGTGATAATCATCGAACCCGGGACAGGGCGTACCGTTGCGGAGCGCATCTTGGACGTCTGGACGATTGAGGCGCTCGGCGATCGGCGAGCCGCGGTGCTCTCGACGAATGACTCAGGTGTGCCGCATGTAACGATTCTTGCGTTTGACCTCGCAAACCGTCGATAGGTGCCGGCGCCGGGCATTCGGCGCAGTGATTTCTTTCTCCGAGGTGGACTATGAAATCAGACAAATACGCTTTCGCCCTCGCGCTGCTTTGCTTGTGTCTCGTGTCTCGAGCGCAAGCCCAAGTGCACCCTAGCGGCGGCCAAGGATGTGCGACGATTGAATGGACTGGTTGCGTCAACGACCATCACAAAGCGCCAGCCGCGTCATCAGGGAGCAACCTGGTGGACAATCCCCATCCCGAGTGCATGTACTGCGACGACATCGATGATCCCTCCTGCCACGATGCCTGCACCCCCGGCTCAGCCGATTTCCTTGTGGCGGTGGTGTACTCCAAGATGCTCGATGCAGCGAGGCGAGGAGACGCAAAGGCCATGGCAAAGCTCGCCCCAATGGCGAGCGAGTATGTGGTCGTAAATGAGCAACGCGGGGCGATCCAACTACTCTCGTGCACCGGTGGCGAGGTTATCGCGTCACTCACGCTGCGTGACCGTGTCACGCTTACGGCGGTCGCCGAGCGACTGCGGAACACTCGGCGCCAGCCCGTTCAGGCGTCATCTCCGCGCGCGGGGCTAAGTCAGTAGCGGGTCAGGCTCGTCGCGTTCGTCACGAGCGGTTCGCGGGCAGGTGCGCACGGTCGGCACCTGCCCGTTTCCTTGCGCGTCGCCTTTCATTGGCGGCATTAACCACAAAGCGTCAATGGCCCAGGCGTGTACCCCGACTCCAGCAGCGCAACACACGCAACGCGCGTCTCCGCGTGTTCGAACAGGAGCCGATACGAATTAGGCTGCGCGGCGAAGATCGTCGCTTTGAGTCCAGGCATCGCAGTGATGGAATTCGCGCCGGGTAAACGATCGAGTGTAGGTGCGTAACGACGGTTGTCTGCGAAGTACGCCTCCTGCGCGGTAAACACATTTCGCAGCAATGACTGCATCCGCGTGATGGTCACGCGATGCTCGCGAAGCTCCGCATCCTGATCGTAGGCCGCACGCGGCAACGCTGCGGCGGCCGGCTGCGTTGGCGCGCGGCCGCGCGTGAGGCGCCGCACCTGGATGTGCTCGATATCATCGCTGTCGCGCCAATGGCCGAGCACCAACGTATCCATGAGCTGGTATGGATCGAATCGTGCTGGCACGGTGATGGAGCCGAGCAGCCGCGCATCGGACGAGTAGATGGTGTACGCCTGCGGTTCGGTCGCGGTACGAATCCACACGTTGCCCGCGTTATCGATGCGTGCGTGTCGCACGGTGTCGCGCGGCGCGAAGGGAATGCGCGCGAGCGTCGTGCGCAGGCGCGCAAAATCCACGCTCCCCGGCGTTCGATACACGGCACTCTTGTCGTACAACCACGCTGCCCTCCGCGCGTCGCCGAGCGTGTCGAGCTTCACGAATTCACCGCGCGCGTTGAGATAGTGGTAGCGCCGATTGCGTTCATCGTGCGCGATCACCGTGTCGCCCTTCCCGTCGTAGAGAAAGATCGTGCTCCCGAACTCGGCGGGCCCCTGGCCCCGGCGGCCCACGGTGCGGATGTGCTTGCCGGTTGCGTCGAACCACTGCAACACGGAATGGCGCGAGCTCGCGACGACGATGGTGCCGTTGGAGAGTCGCAACGCACTCGTCGCGCGCAGAATGAGCGTATCCGCGCCATCGTCGCCGATGGAGACGAGCGGCTGATCAGCGATGGACCACGTCGCGCTTTGTTGCGCAGCACCGCGTGCTGGCGGATGCGAGGCGCCGACCAACGCGAGCATGGCGACGGGAATCAAGTGTATTGGTAGTCTCATACACTTAATCCTCACCACGTGCGTTCAGAACGTCAAGCGTGGCTCAGAAGCGGAACCTGACGATCCGCCCGCGACTTCCGACCGCCCATCCTGCGTTTGGCGACGCAAAGTCGAGGCCCCAATAGAACGCTGTGTCGACGAGCGTCCACGATGTGCCCTCGTTGCGCGTGAACGCAGATCCTGTTGATCCAACAACCACGATCGTCGTTGACTGTGGTCCGGGGACGTATGCGCCGGCCCAGACGCCGCCGCGAATCGGCGGGCGCCTGCGATCTTCCCACGTCGCGCCACCATCGTTCGTGATCGCCATGAGCACGTCACCAGGCTTGGCACCGAAACCACCGAACACGGCGCCGCGCCGCACATCGCGCATTGAGATGGATGGCGCACCGGTTGAATCCGGAACCACAGAAATCGGCGTCGTCGCAACCGTCCACGTGCGTCCGTAATTCGTGGTGTGCAACACGCGCGACTTCGTGGTTGACACCCACGCATGTCCGCCCGAGCGCGCAATCAAACACGTGCCGCTCGACGCATAACTCCCTTCACCAGGCAGCGCGCGGGGCAGCGACGTGTACGGAATCGGTTCCCACGTTTTTCCACCGCTGGTCGTCTGCAGCATGATCGTGCGGCCCTGGATCGCGTCGCCAATCACGATGCCGCGGTCGGCATCCCAGAAATCGAAGCAATCGTAAAACGCCGCAGTGTCGGGATTCGTGTACTGCAGCGTCCAATCCACGCCGCCGTTCGCCGTCTTGTAAATGCGCGATGCGCTCCCGTTGCCGATGCTCAGCAAGTACGCCGTATCCGCATCCACCGCGTACACATCGCGGAACTGCATGCGCTCGGCGCCCGCAACTTTGCCGGCTTTCCACGTCGCACCGCCGTCGGTCGTGCGCACGAACGTGCCCTGTTGGCCCGCGACCCACACAACGTCTTCACTCACGGCACTTACAGCAACGAGGGTTGCAGTCGTTCCGCTTTGCTGCTCGGTGAGACCGAAATCCTGTTGCCAACGCGAGAAACCGAGTGCACCGATCGAAATAGCCAGTGCTGCAACGACAGGAATGAAACGACGCACCTTCGGACGGCGGAGGATCACATTGGCTCCAGGTTGTGAAACACCCTAACACCACGAGGCGTGGCGAGCTAGACTCTGCACGGCATTGCTAGCTGCACATCTCTCAAACGCCGCTCCCATTCCACGCCGATGTTTGCTTCTCGAATCACTATCGCCGCCGCTGTGTTTTTCGCGTCAGCCTGGTCGCTCGCTGCCCAACAACAAGCTGCAGCCACTCCCATCGATCCCGAGCTCGCGCGCCGTTTTCAGTGGCGCGGCATCGGTCCTGATCGCGGCGGTCGCAGCATTGCGGTGAGCGGCGTGCGCGGCCGTCCGCGCGAAGCGTATTTCGGTGCGGTCGGTGGCGGACTCTGGAAAACAACCGACGGCGGCGAATCGTGGGCGCCGGTCACCGACGGACAAGTCACCAGCGCATCCGTCGGCGCTATCGCTGTGTCGGAATCGAATCCCGACGTCGTGTACATCGGCATGGGCGAGTCGTGCATTCGCGGCAACATCATGCCCGGTGATGGCATCTACAAATCCACCGACGCCGGCAAAACGTGGACGCACATGGGATTCCGCACCGCCGACGCGGTCTCGCGCATTCGCGTGCATCCCACAAATCCCGACATCGTGTACGCCGCGTTGTTCGGCAAGTACGGCGTGCAAAGCGAAGAGCGCGGCGTGTTCAAGAGCACCGATGGCGGACGCACGTGGCGCAAAGTGTTGTACCGCGACGCAAAAACTGGCGCTGTCGATCTCTCCATCGATCCATCGAATCCCAACGTGATGTACGCAGCGCTGTGGGAGGCGTATCGCGTCGAATATCAGATGTCGAGCGGCGGACCCGGCAGCGGTTTGTTCAAGTCCATCGACGGCGGTGAAACGTGGACCGAGATCACGCGCAATACCGGAATGCCGTCGGGCCTCATTGGTCGCATCGGTGTTGCAGTCTCAGGCGCTGATCCGAATCGCGTGTACGCGCTCGTCGAAAACGACAACGGCGGACTCTTCAGCTCCGACAACGCCGGCGCGACATGGACGCTCGTCAACAGCAACCGAAACATTCGTCAGCGCGCGTTCTACTACACGCACATCGCGGCCGATCCGAAAGCGAAAGAAACCGTCTACATGCTCAACGTGAGTGCGTATCGCTCAACCGACGGCGGCAAAACCATCAACAACCTCGGCGGCGACACGCACGGCGATTTTCATGATCTGTGGATCGATCCTGATAACGCCGACCATCTGGTCATTGGCAACGATGGCGGTGGCGCGGTGTCGACATCGGCGACAGCGCCAAACTGGACGGACCAGGATATTCCGACGCCGCAGTATTACCACGTCGTCACGACGAAGCACATGCCGTATCACGTGTGCGGTGCGCAGCAGGACGGAAGCACCGTGTGCGTATCGAATCTGAATCCGTCGAACGGCGGCGGTGGTGCACGCGGCGCGGGTGGCGGTCGCGGCGGCCGCGGTGGTGGTGGTGGCGGCGGCGGGCGCGGTGGCGCTGCGGTACCAGAGCCATACGGTGCCGGCGGAAGCGAAGCCGGCTACATCGCCCCGGATCCAAAAGATCTCGATGTGTTTTTCGCGGGTGGAGTCAACGGCACGTTCATGACGCGCATCAACCGCCGCACGGGCGAACGTCGCGAGATGAATCCGTATCCGCGCATGTACCACGGCGAACCATCGATCGAGATTCGTGAGCGCTGGCAGTGGACGTATCCCATCATTTTCTCGCCGGTCGATCCGAACATTCTGTACACCTCATCGCAGCGTCTCTGGAAAACCACGAACGGCGGACAGACGTGGCAGGCAATCAGCGGCGACCTCACGCGCCACGATCCAAAGACCATGCAACGGTCCGGCGGTCCGATCACCGGCGACATGAACGGGCCCGAAGTGTACGGAACGATTTTCGCGATCGCGCCGTCGAAGCGCGACGTCAACGTGATCTGGACCGGCTCAGATGACGGCGTGATTCACGTGACGCGCGACGGTGGCCGCACGTGGACCAACGTCACGCCGCCCGGCATGCCGGAGTTTGGTCGCGTGAGTATCATCGACGCATCGTCGTTCGAAACAGGACGCGCGTACGCGGCCGTGAAGCGACAACTGCTCGACGATCGCGCGCCGTACATCTTCCGCACAACCGATTTCGGGCGCACGTGGACCAAGATCACGAACGGCATTCCTGCGAATCACTATGTGCACACCGTGCGCGAAGATCCTACGCGTCGCGGTCTGTTGTACGCCGGTACTCAGCAGGGCGTGCAAGTCTCGTACGACGATGGTGCGACGTGGCAATCGTTGTCGCTGAATTTGCCGAGTGTGCCTGTGTCGGACATGATTGTTGAGGCGAACGATTTGGTGATTTCGACGCACGGCCGCGGCTTCTACGTGCTCGACGACATTGCACCGATTCGCCAGTTCTCCGCAGCGGTCGCCGCCGAACCAGCGGCAGTGTTGTTCAAGCCAGAGCCTGCCGTGCGCTCTGTTGGTGGAGCCACGTTCACGTATTGGCTCAAGCGTCCCGCGCAGTCATTGAAGTTCGAGGTGCTCGACGCGACTGGCACTGTGGTCACGACGATGGAAGCGCCGGCACCGAATGCCGCGGGTGCTGGTCGCGGTGAAGGCGGGCGCGGCGGCGGCGGTGGTGGCGGTGGCGGCGGTGAAGGGGGACGTGGTGGACGCGGTGGTGGTGGCGGTGGTCCGTCGATGGTGGCCGGACTCAACTCCGTGAGCTGGAACCTGCAGTACCCGGGCGCGACGACGTTTCCCGGAATGATTCTCTGGGGCGCGTCGACTGCAGGACCAATGGCCGCACCGGGTGAGTACACGGTGCGCATGACTGCCGACGGCCGCGCGCAAACGCAGACGTTCAGCGTGGTGCGCCATCCGTTGTTTACTGCCACTGACGCCGATCTGCGCGCGCAGTTCAACCTGGCGATTCGTATTCGCGACAAGCTGACGGAAGCAAACAATGCAGTGATCGAGATTCGCGCGATCGAACAGCAAGTCGCCGATCGTTTGTCCAAGTCCACCGACGATCGTCTGCGCGCGGCAGGTGCAACGCTGTCGCGGAATCTCGATGTGGTGGAGGACTCGATTTATCAGGTGCGCAATCAGAGCGGACAAGACCCGCTGAATTATCCGATCCGCGTGAACAATCGACTCGGCACACTGCTGCGTTCGGTGACGACGGGCGACGGCGCGCCAATTGGAAACGCGGAAGCGATCTTCACCGATCTGATCGGCGAACTCAAAGTGCACACGGACAAGCTCTCTCAGGTGTTGCGCGTGGATTTGCCGGCGCTGAATGTGGAGCTGGCGAGATTGGGATTGGAGCGGGTGAGCATAGGCCCGCGCATGTAAAGGGGTGAGGGGTGGGGGGTG
>DATELA010000108.1:0-5719 GCA_035277145.1 Gemmatimonadaceae bacterium
TAAGGGAAACGGGGTGAGGTCGTGCACGGTGCACGGTCTCACCCCATTTAACCTCAAACCCCCTTACCCCTATTGAGCGATTCCCGCAGTCGCCAAATCCTTCACTGCTTTCTGCAGCATCGCCACCTTCGGGCGATCGCACGAACCACTCGCGTCTGCGCCGATTTGCGATGACAGCACCGTCAACGCATCGGCCTTTTGCCTGCCAGTCAAACGCTCCGCGGCCGCGAGTGAGCCGCGCACCGCGGCAATGCGCGTCGTCGACAAGCACTTGTTGCGTTCGAGCTGATCGACGAACGCGCGCGCGAGCGGGAAGCTCGGCGGCCATTCCAGTTTCGGCTGACCCTGCGCGTTGAGGTAATCGAGCTTCACAGTATTCGCCGCGTCGATTTCGTTTTGCGTAAGGAACTCACTCGGCACCAACTCAGTGACGTCGAGTCCGCGCGCGATTTCAGAGCTGACGATCGCGCCGTTGTACCAGTACACTGACCACGAACCGCCCATGGCCATGCGGAGTGAATCCACCGGCCCGCGGTCGAACGACGCAATCTCGAACGGCTTGGACGCGTCGGTGAAATCGAATACCGAAATGCCGCCCTGATACCACGCTTGCACCATCACGTCGCGGCCCGGAATCGGAATCAGCGATCCGTTGTGCGCAACGCAGTTCTCCTGCGCGGTTTGTGGCGCCGGCAGTTTGTAATAACTGCCGAACTTCAGCTGACGGTTTTCGATCGTAAAGATCGCGTCGGAACCCCACTCCTTCTTGTCAGTAGCACGGCACTTCGCGCCACCGCCACCGCCCCATTCATCCGAGAACAAGACCTTGGTGCCGTCGTTGTTGAATGTGGCGGAGTGCCAGTACGCAAAGTTCGAGTCAGACACCGCGGCGATGCGCACGGGGCGCACGGGATCGCGAATGTCGAGCAGCAACCCGTGACCTTCACACGCGCCTCCAGCAAGACCGAGCGCCGGGTAGACAGTGATGTCGTGGCACTGCGAATTCGACGACACGGGGCTCACACCAGGTTTTGGTGCACCACCACCGACACCGAACATGCGATCCACGATGCCCTGCAATTCCGTGCGGAGTTTCGCGCTATCCACGCCCGTGGGCGCACCGGTGCCACCGCGTGCCTTCACGAGACTGTCGAGCTGAAAGCGGATGAAGCCGCCGCCAACGGGGACTTCCATGCCATCGGGCAGCCTCACTGCGTAGCCACCCGCAGCACGCGCCGAGTCAGCCTGCTTTTTCGCCGCGGCGATGTCTTCCGGTGCTTCGCCGTGTGCGGCCGGAGCCTTGAGGTCGCTGAAAATGTTCGCGCGGTTAACGATGGCCGCGCTCGCCGGGTTCGCGAGCGGCACCTTAATGATCTCGATGCGCATCAGCGACGAATTCGGATTCTTGTCCGGCGCCTCGCGCACGCATCCCGCGAGCTCGTTCGGCGAACGGACGGGCGACGAACCCGAGACGTAGACGTAGACGTTGTCCTTGTCCTTCGGGTCTTCGACGAGCGTGTGCGTGTGCGAACCACGGCACGTCTGCACGTTCGCAACCAGTTTCGGATTCTTGATGTCGCTGATGTCGAATACACGCACGCCGCGGATGCGGTCTTTGCTCACTGTATCCGGAACGCCACCGGGCATGCAGTCGACGCGGCCGTTGTTTGCTTCGGCGGACATGAACAACAGGTTCTTGTAAACCGACACGTCGTTCTGCGACGCCGGGCAGCGGTACGCTGTCACCAGCGTCGGCCGTGCGGGATTGGAAATATCCCAAACCTGCAGTCCGTTGTAGTTCCCCTGAATCGCGTACTTGCCGGTGAACGCCATGTCGGAGTTTGTGACTCCGAGGAATCCCTCTGGGGACGGTACCTTGGCGAGCACTTTGAGATTCGTCGCAGCTTCACCCGCGTTCATCAATCCGGCGCTGAGGCCGACGCGAGGATCGGGGCGCGTTGCGGCGGCTGGCGGTGTCGGCGCGGGTGCCGGCGCGGGCGGCGACGTACCGGCGCACGCGACGGCGAGCACGACCGCGGTCGCGACCGACAGCCGCGTGATCAGCGCGCGCGCATCGAAACGAAAACCGGCGAAAACACTTTGCATGGTACAACTCCTTGGTTGCGACGACAGCGGGGTGAACCTCGAGGTAATTACTGGACTGGCGACGCTGCGCCGCCCAGGGCCAACAACATCTGAAGCATTCGCGTGATCTCCGTGGTCTGATCGACATGGACATCGGACGCGAACTTGAACACGGTCTCGTCCTGCGCCGCGCCCCGATGGCCGAGCAGTTCGTTCACCATCTCCACGGCACCACGGTGGTGCTGGATCATGAACGTGAGAAACAGCCGATCGAACTCACCGTCTCGCGCTGCGCGTAACTGCGCCATTTGTGCATCGGTGAGCATGCCCGGCATGAGCATCACATGCTCCATACCGTTCATCGTCATTTTCATTCCTGCCGGATTCGCTTCGGGAACGGGCCGGTGTCGCGCGCGAAGCCAGCCGCCCATCAACCCGATTTCGTCGGTTTGTGCGTTGATGATCCGGTCACTCAGTCTGCGAATGGCGGGATTGGCACCGTTCGTCTCCGACAACCGGGCCATCGCGATCGCCTGTGCGTGGTGGCTGATCATCGTCGACATGAAGCGAACGTCGGCCTCCGTGTACGGGTAGCGCGCGCTGTCAGCTTTCGCCCTGGCAACCGCGGCTTCGTCCCCCATCATCGCTGACGGACGTGGGCCCGATTCGGAGCTGTGCGTGCGCCTACCAGCGCACGCGGCCAGCGTGGCAACCACGACGAATGTCCGGAAGACGTAGGTCGCTTTTGGCGTCATCGAGAATCCCGGACAGAGCGTACCCGGGGCGCAGAATATACCCCGCGAGGAAGAGCGCGCGGCCGATTCCGGTACGACCCGTGCGCTCGCGCTGCCTACGGGCGCTTGGCCTGTGAGACCCCGCGCTGCCGCAGTTCCACGAGCAGGCATTTGTCCTGCACCACGGCGATTCCTGCGTCAGAGAGGCGCTGCGCGACTTCATCGTGCCGTATGCCAAGCTGCATCCACACCACCCGCGGTTTGGCCGCGAGAATGTCATCCACGTGCGCGGGGATGTCCTGGGGTCGCCGAAAAACCACCACAGCGTCGACCGGCTCGGGGATATCCGCGAGGCGCCGGAATACGCGCTCGCCGAGGATCTCGGTCGCATCGGGATAGTAAACCGGCACGGGAATTACACGAATACCGACCATCTTGGCGAAGGCGGGCACGTAATAGCCCGGCGCAGCAGGCTCCATCTTGATGCCGAGGACCGCAATTGTCTTGAGCGTCGGCAACAACGCGGTGATTTCGTCGGGAGAATCAAGCAGTGCCATGCTCTAACTTAGTAGCACGAGAAACACGCGAGACGGCTCGGTACAAGGCGGGCAATGAACTGCAAACGCAACGCAGAGAACAGCTGAGAACGCAGAGAATCGCAGAGGAAGACGTGTGGTAACTGCGCGCGCCATGCCGATACGTGCTTGGCGAGCGCTGTTGCCAACATTCAGTTCTCTGCGGTCCTCTGCGCGCTCTGCCCCTCTGCGTTGCGTTGTCGTTCTCCTTGCGTCGCGACGAACGTACGAAACACGACTTCACTTCTCATAACGCCCCGGATCAATGCGCTACGCTGTGCTCGGTGCAGGTCTTCAAGGTTCTGCGTGTGCGTTCGATCTCCTGCAGAATCCCGCGGTCGACGAGGTTCGTCTCGCCGATCGCCGTGTTGACCGGCTGCCGGAATTCGTAAAGCCATACATCGGGAAGCGGCTCACGCTGCACACGATCGACGCCGGCAACGCGAACGCGGTCGCGAGCGTGGTGCGTGGCACGTCGGCCGTGATGTGTGCAATGCCGTACACGCTCAACCTCGCACTTGCGCACGTCGCTGTTGCAGAGCGTGTGCATTTCTGCGACCTCGGCGGCAACACGGAAATTGTTTTTCGCCAGCGCGACGAGCTCGACGAACTCGCGAAAGCACACGGCGTAAGTGTCATTCCCGACTGCGGACTCGCGCCGGGACTCGTCAACATTCTTGCAGAGATGGGAATTCGGCGCTGCGATTCGGTGTCCGCCGTGCGGTTGTTCGTCGGTGGTCTTCCGCAGAATCCGCAGCCGCCGCTCAACTACCAGCTCGTGTATTCCCTCGAGGGCGCGCTCGACTATTACACGTCGAAGTCGTGGGTGCTGCGCGACGGAAAGCGTCAGCAAGTCACGGCACTTTCAGAACGCGAGAAAATTCGCTTCGACGCACCGCTCGGTGAACTCGAAGCGTTTCATACCGCCGGCGGTTTGTCGACGATGGCGTTCCGCTACGAAGGAAAGATTCCGACGATGGAGTACAAAACGCTGCGCTATCCGGGCCACGCGCAAATCGTCGAAGCCATGCGCGATCTCGGATTCTTTGCGCTCGATCCCGTTGACGTAAACGGCAATCGCATTGTGCCGCGCGAAATGGCAATCGCGATTCTCGATCCGAAATTGCGCAAACCCGGATCGCCGGACCTCGTCGCGCTGCGTGTGGTTGTTGAAGGAGCACGCGGCGGAAAACCCGCGCGCCACGAGTTCGAAGTTGTGGATCGATTCGACGCGACGCGTGGCATCACTGCGATGATGCGAACCACAGGCTACTCGCTGTCGATTACCGGACAGCTGCAAGCCGAAGGCGGGATCGGTGTTTCCGGTGTGCACACGCCCGACGAGTGCGTGCCCGGCGACGTGTACGTCGCGGAGTTGGCGAAGCGCGGAATTGAGGTGAAGCAGGCCTGAGCTGTTCAGGCCTCAGGGCTCGCAGCTCTGGGTCCTACTGCCCCACCGGCTTCGCGAGGAACGTCATTCCCTGCGTGATGACTTCGGGCGTGATGTAATGCCCGTTGCCGAGTGGTGACGGATACTCGACGTACTGCACCGTGTAGCCCGCGTTCACGAGGACCGGCGCAATTTCACGGCTGCACGCATCGATGGGCCGTTCCTGATCGTCGATACCGTGTGACATGAAAATCTCCGGCGTGCCCGTGCGGATGTTCGGCACGTTCAGGCACGGCGTAAATGCACCAAGGCGGCTGAACAAATCTCCGTTCTTGAGTCCGAGCCAGATCGCGTAAATCGCGCCGTCAGAAAAACCGGAGATCGACACGCGTTGCGAATCCGCGGCGATGTGGTCGAACGCCCACTTGAGCATGTTGTCGATGTAGGTGCGGTCGACGCTGAACTGACCGAACGCGATGAGGTCCCACGTGATGCTGTACGAATTGGGCGCCAGCACCACGAGCCCCGTTGCCTCGGCGTAGTCCTTGAAATCCAGCGCCATACCTTCGCCGCTCGCGCCCGAACCATGCAGAAGCACAGTGACGGGCCAGTTGGTATCGGCGGTGTAGTTCGACGGGACGTACAGGCCGAACGGCCTGCCGCCCTCGGTGATCGTTTGGACGGTGAGTCCAAGCGGAACGGTTAGGGTCGGCGCGACCACCCGCGCGGTCAGCCGGCCGTTGCTTGGCGTCGGTTCCGGGACTTGCTCGGTCGGGACCGGATCGCACGCCGCCAGCACGCCGGCGCACAACAGGGCGCCGGCTCGCCATCGCAGGGCGCCAAGGCGCCTGGAGCGGGGGCGGAGCATATGCCTGCCTAAGATACCCCTGACCAAGGGGATCGTCACGAAAAACAGGGGTGAGGGGTGGGGGGTG
>DATELA010000109.1:0-10512 GCA_035277145.1 Gemmatimonadaceae bacterium
AAGCGGTCAGCGCCGCACTGTTCGCGGCGGGCGCGGAGGGCGTGATCGAGGAAGGTGCCGCGCTTGTCACGGTGTTCGCGGACCATGAAGTCGCGACAGCCGCGGAGCGCGCCGCGCGCGCCGCAGACCACAAGGCCGAAACATCGCGCACCGCGTTCGAGCCGGAAGACTGGACGGTGCGGTGGCGGAACAGTGTGCGCGTTCACGACGTTGGTCGATTCGTCATTGCGCCGCCGTGGCTTGCCAATGGCGATCCGCGGACGATCGTCATCGATCCCGGGCTTGGATTTGGGACCGGTGAACACGAGACCACGCGCCTCGCACTGCGGATGTTGTCGAATGTTGTGCGCCGCGGTGATGTCGTGGCCGACGTGGGATGCGGCAGCGGCATTCTGTCTATTGCCTGTGCCAAACTCGGTGCCGCGCGCGTTACGGGTATCGAGATCGATACGCAGGCGATTCGCAACGCGGAGGAAAATGTCGATCACAACGGCGTCGGTGCGACCGTCGGTATTGTCGACGGCGACGCGTCGGTGCTGCTTCCGTTGCTGGCCCCGGTGCGTGTGATTGTCGCAAACATCGTATCGTCGACCTTACTGGAACTGGAGCCCGCGTTTGCGCAGTCGCTCGACGCTGACGGCGATGTCATCGTCGGTGGTGTGCTGCGCACCGAACGCGACGCATTCGTGGAATCGTTGACCGCGCGGGGATGGCGCGTCGAGCATGAGCGCGACGACGGCGAGTGGTGGGGTGCACATCTTCGACGTTCGTCGCAGACATGAACGCATCGGCGCCGCGTTTCCTCGTCGAAGAGGGCTTTGCCGCGCGAACGACGGTCACTGTTGGCGAAGACGCAGCTCGTCACATGCGGGTACTGCGTCTTGGTCCAGGTGCGCCGGTGACGCTGCTCGACGGCGATGGTGAGCGCGCGTCGGGGACACTGCAGACGCTTGGGAAACACAGCGCAACGGTTGCCGTCGATGCGGTGGAGCCGGTTGCACCATTGCCGGCTGTTCACGCGCTAGTGCCGATTGCCGATCGCGATCGCATGCTTTGGCTGGCGGAAAAGAGCGCGGAATTGTCGCTGACGAGTTGGCGGCCCGTCCTGTGGTCGCGTTCGCGTTCCGTCACGCCACGCGGTGACAGTCCCTCGTTTCATGCCAAAGTGCGTGCGCGCATGTGCGCGGCCATCGAACAGTCCGGCAACGCATGGCTTCCGACGTTGTATCCGACAGCGCCGCTCGAGCGCGCCATTGCTGCGCTGCCACCGGGAACGCGCGTCGTGCTGGATGGAAGCGGGTCACCAATGCGCGATGCGTTGCGCGCGGTGAGTGCGGAATCGGTTGTCTTGGCGATCGGCCCGGAAGGCGGACTTGATGACGACGAGCTGACGGCGCTCGACGGCGCGGGGTTTGTGCGCGCGTCGCTCGGCGCAATGACATTGCGGTTTGAAACGGCGGCGATTGTCGCGCTCGCGAATGCGCGCGCGGCGCTCGCCGGTTAGCGCTCAGCAGGAGGAGGAATGGCGGATACAATCTTTGCGAAGATTGCGCGTCGCGAAGTCCCCGCGACAATTGTCGCCGAATCGGCGCGGTGCATTGCGTTTCGCGACCTCGCGCCCCAAGCGCCGGTGCACGTGCTCGTGATTCCGAAGAGCGTGTATGCGAGCCTGAATGACGTGGACGATCCGTCATTGCTCGGTGAACTGATGTCGCTTGCGCGCGATGTCGCGCGCCAGGAAGGCCTCGCCGACGATGGCTATCGCATCGTCATCAACACCAATCGCAACGGCGGCCAGACCGTGTTTCATTTACACGCGCATGTGCTTGGCGGTCGCGCGATGAGTTGGCCGCCGGGATAGACCGTCGTGTTCCGCGTGTTCCATTTCGGGTGAGACTGACACGGACGTCGCACGGAGACACACGCCGCGCGTCCGCGGGGCGGGACAATTCACAGGAAACCGTGCGTTTTTCGAGTGGCGCGCTTCCTGCTCGTGTCTGTGGCGCAGAGCGGCCGAGGGTGCCGCGCCACCTTGGAGGACACGATGCGTTACATGCGGGCGTTGACGATCGCCGCGGCCTCGTTGTCGCTGGCCGCCTGCGACGATGGTTTCGGGCCGTGGGGCAGTGAAGGCTACTACTTCGCGCGCCAGGCGAACGGCGCGCGTTTGCCGGCGGTGCTGTACTCAGAATCCGGGCCGGTACCGTATTCGGTGACGTTGCTGGGCGGCGAGCTGCGCATTCGCGGTGACGACACCTTCCGGATGGAGCTGGACTATTTCGAGCGCGACGGCAGCACCGAGGTCCGCTACTCCCAAGGGATCAACGGGAGCTGGTACTGGGACGGCGACGGCATTCGGCTCGACTACATCGACCCGGAGTTTGACGAGTGGCGATCATTGCGCGCGAATCGGCGGTACGACCAAATGGAAGTCACCATCGCCGGCGTGGCGGGGCAGAGTGTTCGAGTCGTGTTTGAGAAATGAGTACGCGACGCGGCACGTCTGACGCACGGGGAGCGTCAGACGTGCGGCGTCGGGGGATGTCGTACCGTTAGCTTTCGCAGCCCATAGTCGGCTGCCGTTTTGATTCAGGGAAGACCCGAAAGCGAGCGATGAATCCCCACGCGCTGGGTGTGCTCGAGTTCTCGCGCGTTGTGGAACTCGCAGCGGCGTTCGCGACATCCGACGCCGGAGGCGAGCATGTGCGCGCGTTGCTGCCGCACCACGATCGCGAGCGATTGGAACGCGAGCATGCGCGTGTCGCCGCGGTCAGCGCGGTGTGCGACAGCGAGGGCGGCTGGAATCCCGCACCCGCGCCGCGCGTTGATCTCGCTCTGCAGCGCACGCGAGTTGCCGAAGCGCGGTGGACGCCCGCAGAAGCCGCGGCGGTCGGTGTGGTCCTGACGAGCGCCGCGTCAACGAGGCGGTCGCTGGAGGATCCGCGGAGACCGGCGGCCGCGCTCGCCGTGCTCGCGCCAATCGTCGAGTCGGTTGTGGCGATTCCGGAACTCGCGCGCGCCATCACTCGCGCAATCGACGATGACGGCGCTGTGCGAGACGACGCATCGCCAACGCTCAAGCGATTGCGTCGCGAACTCCGATCCGCTGAGCAAGACATTGTGCGGATACTGGAACGCGCGATTGCGAAACTCGAGCCGCATCAGCAAGTGCCGGACGCATCCGTGACCGTGCGCAACGGCCGGTACGTGATTCCTGTACGTCGCGACGGACGCGCAACGCTCGGTGGCATTGTACACGACACGTCTGCGAGTGGCGGGACGCTTTTTGTTGAGCCACCGGCAGCGATCGAGGCGTCGAATCGCATGCGTGAGCTGGAGGTGGATGCGACGCGTGAAGTCGACCGCATCCTGCTCGAACTGACGGACGCCGCGCGACCGCACGCCGATTCGCTGCAGTCCACCTACGATGCGCTGATCGAATTGGACTCTTTGTACGCGCGCGCGCGGTTCGCAAAGGAGTACCGCTGCGCGCCGGTGTCGTTTGCGTCCGCGGGCGAACCGTTGATTGTGAACGACGGACGCCATCCGCTGCTCACGGCGCGCGGTGTTCCCGTCGTCGCGTTCGATCTTGCGATGACCCACGCCGAACGCACGCTGCTCGTAAGTGGACCGAATACCGGCGGGAAGACGGTGTTGCTAAAAGCGCTGGGACTCTTTCAGGCGATGGCGCAATCGGGTGTTCCGGTTCCCGCGGGAGTGGGCACGACGCTCCCGATTGTTGATGACATCTTTGCTGACGTCGGCGACGAGCAGTCAATCGAAGCGTCATTGTCGACGTTCTCGGCGCACGTGACAAACCTGCGCGAAGTGCTTGGGTCAGCGACATCGGATTCGCTCGTGCTCATCGATGAACTCGGTTCGGGAACCGATCCGGCGGAGGGCGCCGCATTGGGTGCCGCCGTTCTCGAGAGCCTGACGTCGCGCGGCGCGCGCACCATTGCGACAACACACCTCGGCGCATTGAAAGACCTGCCGCTCACGGTGAATGGCGTTGTCAACGCATCACTCCAATTCGACGAGCAACAACTGGCGCCGACGTACCGGTTGCTGAAGGGGATTCCCGGGCGCTCGTATGGACTGCAGATCGCGCGCCGGCTCGACCTGCCCGTAGATGTTCTCGACCGCGCGATTGCGCGTGTGCCCGAACAGGAACGCGCTGTGAGCGCGTTGCTCGCTGAACTCGAGCGGCGGGAGGCAGAACTCTCAGCGCGCGACGCCACACTGAGGGCCGACGAGTCGCGCACTCGAGAGCACGGTCAGCGCATCGCCGAGCGCGAGCGGTCGGTGCGCGAACGCGAACGAGCTGTGGAGCGCGCCGCGCGCGCGGACGCGCGACGGTACTTGCTCGACGCCCGCGCGGAAGTGGAGCGCACAATTGCTGCGCTCAAGGCCGCGCCGGACGGCGACCGGACGGACCAGGTACGCGCGGCACGACAAGCCCTCGAGCGCCGGATCGACGAGCACGGCGCGATGCAGGCCGCGCTAGACGACGACCACGCACCTGAGAGCGCGATCGGCGCGTCCGCGGCCGTCGACGTCGGCGGACTTGTTGAAGTCGACACGCTCGGCGGGAAGATTGGTCGCGTGATGGAGTTCCGGGAGAACGACGCCGTCGTTGCCGTGGGCGGAATGAAGGTGACGGTTCCGCGCGCGTCACTGCGCGCGACTGGACGGGCTGAGGGCGTGAGCGGCGTGCGGACGGCTGTCGGCGACATGCCCGAACTCGACGCCAAATCGGAGATCGATTTGCGCGGCGTGCGCGTCGCGGACGTCGACGAGATGCTGCTCGCCTCCCTGGACGCTGCCGTGCGCGCCGATCTCAAGTCACTGCGCATCATACACGGGAAAGGAACCGGCGCACTGCGTGAGCGCGTGGCCGAAATGCTCAAGAAAGACGTGCGCGTCCACGCGTTTCGGCTTGGCGCGTGGAACGAGGGCGGGGCCGGCGTGACGGTTGCGGAGTTCGCGTGATTCCTGACGAAGAACTCGATCGCGTGATCGACGCCGCGGACATCATTGCGGTGATTGGCGAGCGCGTGAAGCTCAAGCGCGTGGGGAACTCGTGGCGCGGGCCGTGTCCGTTCCATCAGGGCAAGGGTGACAACTTCTCCGTAATGCCGAACGGCGGATACCGTTGCTGGGTCTGCGGAGAAACCGGTTCGGTGTTCACCTTCGTGCAGAAGCAGCTCGGCCTCGACTTCGTCGAGTCGGTCAAGTACGTCGGGAAGAAGTCGGGCATTGAGGTCCGCGAAGTAACGCGACGAACCGAAGGACCTGACCCGCGCGAGCCGCTGTGGGAGATCGTCGCGACGGTCGCGGAGTACTTCCGCAAGATGTTGTGGGACGACAACGAGGGTTCGCAGGCGCGCGACTATCTCGCGAAACGCGGGATCACGCGCGAAGTCGCGGAGCGTTTTGGACTTGGATACTCTCCGCGCGCTATCGGTGCAGTGCGCCAATACCTCGATTCGCTTGGCGTGCCACTGGCGCGACAATTCGAAGCCGGAATTCTCAAGCAAGAAGAGGGCAAGGAGCCGCGGACTCGTTTTCGCGGGCGGTTGATGTTTCCAATTCACGACGCGCGCGGACGCGCAGTTGGATTTGGCGGACGCTCGCTCGACGGCGGCGAACCGAAGTACATCAATTCACCCGAGTCCGCGGTGTATTCGAAAGGCGCGTTGCTGTATCACCTGCACGAGGCGCGGCACGCGATACGAAAAGCGGAACGCGCGCTGCTGGTCGAGGGTTACTTTGACGTCGTTCGAACAGCGGCCGCCGGGATCGACGAAGTCGTTGCTCCGCTCGGCACCGCGCTCACTACCGAACAGGCAAAACTGCTGCGGCGTTTCACGCCGAACGTGTTCTTGCTGTACGACAGCGATACCGCGGGTCTCAAGGCGACATTTCGCTCGGGCGACGTGCTGCTGCGCGAGCGCACGGCGGTGCGCGTCGTCACGCTGCCAGAGGGCGAGGATCCCGACACGTTCGTCGAGAAGTTCGGTGCCGCTGGTCTCGAAAAGTCGCTGAAAGCCTCGATCGACATCTTCGAGCGCAAGTTGCAGCTATTGCAGCGCGGCGCATGGTTCAGTGACCTCGCGCGTTCGCGGCGCGCGGTTGACCGTTTGCTGCCGAGCATTCGTGCGGCGGCCGATCCGGTGATGCGGGATTTGTATCTGACGCGTGCGGCGCAAGTCTCGGGCGTCGACCGCGAAACGCTGGCTCGCGAAGCGGCCGCGAATCCCGGACCGGATCGATCGACGCTGCAGTCACGCGGTGCCGATGCGCGGCCCGACAGCGCCCGTGATCGCCGTGGTTCGCGTCCGGCAGCCCAGCCAGCCGGCGTTCAGGCAGAACGGGCGCTGGTTCGGGCAATGCTCTACGCACCTGAACGTGTTGAGGAGATCGTTGAGGGACTTGGGCGCCTCGATGAAGAAGCCGGGGCAGGTGGCGTCGCGATTCCGACGCTACGAGATCCGGGGCTCGTCGCGATCTACCGGGCTGTGCTGGATGCGGGACCGGACACAGACCCTGTGAAGATCAGCGAGAAACTCCCCGCACACGCCATCCCGTTGCTGGAGGCGTTGCTGGCAGAGCAAGAAAGCATCGTCAACCTCGACGTCACGATCGCCGATTCACTGAGGCGACTCGGCAGGCGATGGCGCGATGAGCGGATCGATGCACTGCTCGCGTCGGGCGGCAGTGATCGCGACCAGCTGAACACGGAGGTCTTGCGACTCAAGAAAGAGATTCAGGCCCTGCACAATCGCGCTTCCCCCGGTGCAGCGCATTAAACTTCCGGTGCGCCGACGCTTTGGCGCCATGATGCCAACCGCCTCTCTCTTTTTTACGAGCCTGTGACTCCGGAACTCGTCGCCCTGCTGTCGCTCCAGGAGCAGGACGAAGTTATTGACGCAATCAACTCGAAATTGGAGGCGCTCAATCCGCGCATTGCGGAACTCGAGCGCCGGTTGAAACAGGCAACCGATGCGGTGGATCGCGCGCAGTCGACGCTCTCCACTGAGGAACAGCGCCAGGCGTATTTGCGCGAGAAGGTGACCGAGCACAAATCGGTGCTCGAGCGCAACCAAGCGGCCCTCGACCAGGTCAAGACGATGCGCGCCGCGACGGCCGCGGTGTCTCAGCTGGAACAAATCCGGCGTGTGCTCGCCGACGAAGAGAGCGATCTCGCCAGTATCACGCGTAAGCTCGCTGAACTGCGCATGACGGTTGAGACCAGCGACGCCGCTGTGCGCGCGGTCCAGGCTGAACAAACGGATGCGCGGGCGGCCATCGAAACCGAGCGTGGCGAGATCGGGAAGGAGCTGAATGCGGCAGAGGCGCAGCGGGAAAAGCGCGCCACGGTCGTCGCGAAAACCATCCTGCTCAAGTACGATCGCATTCGGCTGAAAAAGCGGCCGCGTGTCGTGTATCCATTGACCGGCGGCGCATGTAGTGCGTGCGATACGGCAATTCCGGTGCAGCGCAAATACACGATGCAGAACACCGGCAGCATCGAACTCTGCGAGGCGTGCGGAGTGCTGCTGTACGCGTCAGCGTGACCTAGCCGGCGCGGGATCCGGACCGCGCCCCGTTTACTCAGCGCCTCGAACTGTTCGGATAACCCTGTGAAACGCCCCGAGCCCAAGCGCGCGAGACCGCCGGCTCGATGGTTGCCTCCCGCCGCCGTCGCGCCGGATTCGGTGCAGGCGCTGCGCGCGGCGCTCGATGTCAACGAACCCGTTGCCGCGTTGCTTGCGCGTCGCGGCTTCACGTCGCCAGAAATCGCCCGCCGGTTTCTCAATCCAACCGTCGACGATTTTCACGCGCCGCTCCTCATGCGCGACATGGATCGCGCGGTCGATCGCATCACGCGAGCGGTGCGCGCGAGCGAGGTGGTGTTCATTCACGGCGATTACGACGTCGACGGCATCACGTCCACGTCGTTTCTCACACGGTGCCTGCGCGCGTTGGGCGCGCGAGTGACCGCGTTCGTTCCGCATCGCGTGACGGATGGATACGACTTGAGTGCGGCAGGCGTCCGCGCGGCGATCGATGCCGGTGCATCGCTCGTTATTACGTGCGACTGCGGCACAACGGCGCGCGAGCCTGTCGCCTCGCTGCGCGCGGCGGGCATCGAGACCATCATCACTGACCACCATTTGCCGGGCGGGCCGTTGCCGGACGCGTTGGCCGTCCTGAATCCGCGCCGGCCTGACTGTCAGTATCCCGACAAGGACCTGGTTGCAGGCGGCGTCGCGTTCAAGCTCGCGCTCGCCGTCACCACCGCGATGGGCGGCGATACCAACGTGTTGTTCGACATGCTCGACCTCGTAGCGATGGCGACTGTTGCGGACGTGGCGCCGCTGCGCGGCGAGAATCGGGTGTTTGTGCGTCGCGGCCTCCAACTCATGGCGCGATCGAAAATCGCCGGTGTGCGCGCGATGGTGCGCGCGGCGGGTCTGGAAGGGAAGGACCTCACCGCCGGGCGCGTTGGATTCATTCTCGCACCGCGACTCAACGCCGCGGGCCGCGTCGATCACGCGATGCGCGGTATCGACCTCATGCTGACCGATGACGACGGCACCGCGCTCGGTCTCGCGCGCCATCTGGAGGAAATGAATCGCCGGCGCCAGGATCTCGATCGCGCGACGCTCGAGCACGCGCGCAAGCGGCTGGACGCGATCGATCTCGACGCGACGTACGGACTCGTGATTGCCGGCGAAGGGTGGCACCCAGGAATCATCGGGATCGTTGCTTCGCGCGTGGTCGAAGAAACCGGACGGCCCGCGATGCTGATTGCACTGGAGAACGGCGTTGGCAAAGGGTCGGGTCGCTCGATTCCCGCGTTTGACTTGCACGCAGCGCTCACGCAATGCGGGCACCATTTGGTTCGCTACGGCGGACACCGCGCAGCAGCCGGTCTCACTATCGACGCAAGTCGTGTGGACGAGTTTGCCGCAGCATTCAACGCAGTGGCACGAGCGCGCCTGACGCCCGAGGATCTTGTGCCGGAATTGCGCGTGGATCTCGAGATGCCGTTGTCGTGGGCAAACGAATCACTGCTCGAATCGCTGCGCGCGTTCGAGCCGCACGGTGTCGGCAATCCGGCGCCGGTGTTCGTGTCGCGTGGCGTGCGCGCCAGCGGAATTCCACGGCGGATTGGCGAGTCCGGCATTCGCACACAACTGTTGCACGGTGGAGCGCGCATCGACGCGATCGCGTGGGATTTCGCGCAGCGCGCCGACGCAATTGACTGGAGCGCCTCGATGGACGTCGCGTTCCGTCTCGAGCGAGACGAGTGGCAAGGGCGCTCGCGCGTACAGGCACGTCTGGCTGACGTTCAGCAGTAACGCTCCCATGCGAATCGTCGCCGGCGAATGGCGCGGTCGAACGCTCAAGGTGCCCGCTGGTGCGGTTCGGCCGACGGCAGACCGCGTTCGCGAAGCGTGGATGAGCATCGTACACGGAGTGCTTCCCGGTGCAGCTGTTCTCGATCTCTGCGCGGGTTCTGGTGCACTCGGTATCGAAGCGCTCTCGCGCGGCGCCCAGCACGCGACGTTTGTCGAATCCAGCGAAAAGGTTGTGCGCACGCTGCGCGAGAACATCGCGCTGGTCGGCGCAGAAGAGCGATCGACCGTCGTTCGCACCGATGCCGCGCGCTACATCGCGAATCTCGCGATCGCTGCGTTCGACGTGGCGTTCGTGGATCCCCCGTACTCCAGCGATCTCGCGCACGCGATCGCCGAGCGGTGGATTGATGTGCCGTTCGCGCGGATCGTCGGCATCGAACACGCCGCGCGCGACGAGTTGCCGGGCGCCATCGATACGCGGCGCTATGGCGATACGGCCATTACCTTCTACCGCGTCGCTGACCCTTCTTCGTCAACCGCATGAGCCGAACCGCCATCTACGCCGGCAGTTTTGATCCGCTCACCAACGGGCACGTCGACCTCATCGAGCGCAGCCTCTCCTTTTGCGACCGGCTCGTCGTTGGTGTGCTGAACAACGCGGCGAAAACGCCGCTATTCACCGTCGAAGAGCGCCAGCGTCTCGTGCGCGAATCGATCAAGGATCCCAAAGTCGACGTGCGCATGTTTCGCGGATTGCTCGTCGACTTCGCTCGCGATGTCGGTGCGTCGCTGGTCATCCGCGGGCTTCGCGTTGTTGCCGATTTCGATTACGAAATGCAAATGGCGCTGATGAATCGCCACCTCGATCCGCAACTCGAGACCGTATTCATGGTGCCGTCGCTCGACACGACGTACATCAGTTCGAGCCTCGTCAAACAAGTCGCGCAGTTTCATGGCGACATCAACGGGCTGGTCCCCGCGCCCGTGGCCGCGGCGCTTCGCGCCAAGTTTCCTAAGGGCGCGTGACGTTCCTCGCCCGGCTGCGCACGCGCGCGGCTGCGTCGCCCAAGCGACTCGCATTCGCGGAAGCCGCTGACCCACGTGTGCAGGAAGCAGTGCGCCGGCTCAAAAAGGACGGCAT
>DATELA010000110.1:0-37746 GCA_035277145.1 Gemmatimonadaceae bacterium
CGGCGGTGGTGCGGGCGGCGGCGCGGGCACGGCAGGCGGAGGGCGAGGCGGACGCGGCGGGCGTGGCGGTGGCGGCGGATTCAGCGGGGCAATGGATTCGACGCGCGCACGCCAGCTTTATGTGAGTAACCGCAAAGAAGACTTCGGCTCGGCGAACTACGAATCGCAGCGCATCGCCAAGCAGCGCATCGACAGCACCTACGAAGCGAAGAGCCGCGGTGTCATGGGCTATCGCAAGACGAGTTACAAGAGTACGTGGGATGGCATGGAGATCCCGGTCTACGTCTACACGCCACTCACGTTGCGAGGCCCGCGCGGTCACGCCGCAATGGTGTGGGTACACGGCGGCGTGCACGGTACGTGGGACGCAGATCCGTATTTCCCCTTCGTGCGCGAAGCCGTGCAGCGCGGCTACGTCATCGTCGCGCCGGATTACCGCGGCAGCACTGGGTACGGCAAGGCGATGTACGACGCGTTCGACTACGGCGGCAAGGAAGTCGACGACGTGATGTCCGCGTTTGAATTCCTCAAGACCCTGCCGTTCGTCGACACCGCGCGCATCGGCATCATGGGATGGAGCCACGGCGGATTCATTACCGCGCATTCACTCTTCCGCGACGTACAGCCATTCAAAGCGGGCGCAGCGATTGTGCCGGTGACGAACCTGTTCGTGCGACTCGCGCGCAGTGGTCCGGGATATCAGCGCGACTTTGCGGCATCGATTGGCGCGATGACGCACGAAAACACGGCTGAGTACATAGCGCGATCACCGGTGTATCAGGCCGACAAATTGAAAGTGCCGATTCTCGTGCACGTCGCGACGAACGATTGCGACGTGTACTTCATCGAGAACCAGCAGATGGTGTACACGCTGCGCGCGCTCAAACCCGATCTCGCGGAGACGAAGATCTACGTTGATCCGCCACCGGGCGGCGCCGGGTGCGGCCATACGTTCAGCCGCCGCGTGAACCCGCAAACGCTCGAGCGCGACGACTCGCCCGAGCAGATCGATTCATGGAATCGGACGTGGGCATTCTTTGAATGGAGCCTTCGTCCCAATTTTGATCCGTCAAAAAAATAGGAGCGAGGATCAAGGAAGAGGATCAAGGGGCCAAGGCAAAGGACGGAGGGCACTGAGAGATGAGGTCCTCATTCTCTCAGTGCCCTCTGTCCTTCAACTTGGCCCCTCGTTTCTCAACCTCGATCCTCGATCCTGTTCTTAATAGGCCGCGTTGAAGAACACCGCGTTGCCAAATACCGGCAGCAGCCCGCGCATGAGATCGCGGTAATTCGGATCGCCGGCGAATCCCACAATGCGTCCCCGCCCCACGCGCTCCGTCCACACGTACACGCTGCGCGCCTGACGATCCCACGACTCGGGCCACAGATAACCTGACAGTCGCAGGCGATCGCGATCCGCCATGCGCAGCACTGCTTCTTGCGGACGCAGATCGCGCGGAACGTCGAGCGAACGGTCGCCGTTCACCAAGGCAGCGAGCCGCGTGGGATCAACGCCCGCAAGCAGCGGCGACAACGTGTCCCCATCCACACGCAAGAGCGCACCGGGCACGCTCGCAGACAGCGTTCCGCCTTCGGTTGCCGCGCCACCGCGACCACCGCTGCCGGCAGCGCCACTATCGCGCGCGGCACGCGCGCGCAAACGCCCGAGTCCCGACGCCGGCGTTGCCAGCCACGACGTCGCTGCTTCGAGCGTGATCAGCGTTCCTCCGTCGCGCACCCACTGCTGCAAACGGCGCACACCCTCCTCACCAAGCGCCGCGGGCAATCCATTCGCCGACGGAATCACGAACACGTTGAAGTCCGACAATCCACCACCGCTGACGAAGTTCGCCTCGACACGTGTCACCGGATACGCAATGCGCTGATCGAACGCGTACCACGCAAACCCGAACGAATTGCCATTCACCGATTCACCACCGAGCATCGCAACATTCGGCGCGCGCATCGGAAACACAGAATTGCTGCCGAGATCTGTTCCGGTTTCAACAAGCGCGCTCGCGAGTGCGAATGCATTGACACCCGATGCGCGCGCCGCGCGCGTTACGGCGTCATGAACTCGCTCTCCATTGGACGCAACGCGCACAATGAACGCGCCTTTCGGGAAATCCGCGACGCCAAGTTTGAACGCGCGCGGCGCGAACGACACACGAATCGAGTCCGCGAACAGCACGCTCAGCATGCGCAACGACGCTTCACTGCCCGGTGCAAATGCATACGCGTGCGCCGCGCGCCCTCCCGTGACTGTGCCGGCGGTTGGCCGCACCTGATTCGCGAACAATCCCATCGGTGCGGAGCGTGACGTCCACGCGCGTACACCAAACGCCATGGGCAGCGACCACGCGGTGATGTCGTAAAAACGGTTCGGCTGCGCGGTGCGACGACGTTCGATCTCGTCGCGAATGAACGACGAGTCGAGTTGCGCGTCGGGCTCGAGCAACGCTTTGGCTAACCGCCCCTGCGGTTGCGCGAGGTCGACGACCAGGAACTGTGCGGGACGGGCGCCTGCTGTTTGTGGATACGGCACTGCATCCGCGGGGAGCGCGTTGTGCACCGCGACCTGAATCATGTTGCGGCCCAACACGACCGCGAGTGAATCCGCCCGCCCCGCCGCGTCGCGCTCGAGCCAAATCGAGCGCAGCGCACCGGCGGCAACAGTCAGATTCGAGCGCCGTTCACTCATGTAATCGCGCAAACGCTGCGCGCGATTCCGCGCCGCCGTCATCACCGTCGCTATCCCCGCTGTGTAGTGATTCCGCGCCGCCATCGACAACGTGAGCACCGTGCCATCTGTGCGACGCACTGCACCGCCTGAACTCGACGCTTCTTCATACGTCATGCCGATCGCGCCCGACAGAATCGGCCACGACACACCATACCCGGGATAGAACTCGTCGTAACCCTCGCGACGGAAATACGCTTGGCCGTACGCGTCGAACGCGCGCGCATTCGCCGCCGCAAACATTTCCCACCAGGTCAACACCGACGGCGGCACATTCTTGTTGTACGGCTCCATCGGTGGCGCAAAGAAATACGTGGAGTTCGATCCCATCTCGTGCAGATCGACCACCGTGTGCGGCCACCACTTGAAGAAGTACTCCACGCGCGCGCGCGTTTCCGCGTGCGATTGAATGAACCAGTCGCGATTGAGATCGAAGTGGTAGTGACTCGTGCGCGCACCCGGCCACGTGCCGCCGTTGATCATCGCGCCGGGCACAGGATCAGCACCAAACGCGCCACGACGCCGCATCACGTCCTGCGCATGCCGTTCATGACCGTCAGGATTCTGAATCGGATCGACCAGCACCACCACACTATCGAGCATCGCAAGCGTCGCGGGGTCCGTCGCCGCAGCCAACTGATACAGCGTTGCGAGCGACGCCTCGGTGCCCGACGCTTCACCGCCATGAATCGTGTGCGCCAACAGCACGATCGTCGGCATGCGACCGAGCGCAGCATCGAGATCCGCCTGGCTCACATTGCGCGGATCGCCGAGCAGCTTCGCGTCCTGCAGAATCTGCGCAAGCCGCTGCTGATTGCGTTCACTCGTGACAACCGCCGTGATGTATTCGCGTCCCTCGAACGTCGCGCCGAGCGTATCGAGCTTGACGCGGCGTGTCGCCTGCGCGACGCGCTCGAAGTAGCGCATCACCATGTGGTGCGGCGTGAACCGTTCGCCGACGTCGTAACCCAACACCGCACTCGGCCGCGGAACGCGTGCGTCGTACTGCGCGCCCGCGGGAGAATACGTGTGCTGCGCATTCGCAGCGGGAGCAAGGATCGCGCACGCGATCGCAGCGCGCGTCACAACACGAAGTCGAATCATGGTGGTGGTGTCGTTTGATCGGTCCGCAATCCGGGCGGCAATCGGTCCAGCAACGGCCGAAGATCGGCCGCGCGCTCGAGCGGTGTAACGAACGTGATGCCGTTCAACCTGACAACGAGCAAGCGGTCGCACCCGAACAGCACGACGCTTCCGTCTTCGCTGTGCACAACGTTGCTCGTCGAATCGAAGAAGTGCGCTTCACCAATTGCGCCGTTGCCGTCGTCGTCGAGGTCGCGCGCGCGACGCAGACACGCCCACGTGCCCACGTCATCCCACCCGCATTCCACGGGCTGCACGATGATGTTGCGCGTACGTTCGAGCAGACCGCGTTCGATCGAGACGGGGCGCACGACTTTCGCAAACGATTTGAGATCGTTGCGCGCAAGCGCTTCGCGGCCGCCGGCCAGTTCTTTCGCTTGCTCGAATAATTCCGCCGACAAATCCGCGACGCGTCCAACGACGATGCCCGAATGCCACAGCGCGCCGTCGCTCAGCAGCTCAACCACAACATCGAGCGGTGGTTTCTCGACGAAGCGCAATGCGCGGCACGGGCCGCCTTGATTCGCAGGCAATTCAGAATCGAGCGGGTCGCCGGGGACGATGTATCCAAACGCGGTTTCGGTTCGCGTCGGTGGAACGCCGAGCGCGACCAGCGCGCGTCCACGCTGCGCAACCACCGCGGCGCGCTGCACCGCGCGGCGAAACGCGTCAGGAAACGCCGCAGCCAAGTCCGCGTGCAATGCGCATGCGACGCTTGCGCCCCCACCACGTTTCGCAATGACATCGAGCCCCCACGCGAGCGCGGCCGCCGTACCGAGCGGACGCGGCTCGATCAACACATTATGCGCGGGAATCTCCGGAATCGCTGCACGCACCGCATCGGAGATATCACTCGACGTGAGCACGAGAACGCGCTCGAATGGAACGAGCGGCGCCAACCGGTGGATCGTATCCGCAACGAGTGGCCGATCGCCAAGCAGCCGCAACACCGCCTTTGGACGTTGCGGTGTACTGAGTGGCCAGAACCGCGATCCAATACCACCCGCGAACACAATTGCCCATAACGCCGGATCGGAGTCGTAAACCGCGGACGGCGCGGGTTCGGCTAGCGTGGCGGCGGGGCGACCCATGGGCGGGATAAGATACGTTGTGGGACTCACCCATTACCAATCCGCATCCCCATGCTCCGCTTTCTTGCTACCGCTGCCGCGCTTTGGCTCGCCGCCAAGATCGTCCCCGGAATCAGTCACACGGGTTCGGGACTCGCATTACTCGGCGTCGCCGCAGTATTCGGCGTCATTAACTCGGTGATCGCGCCGGTGGTAAAGCTGCTCGCGCTTCCGTTCATCGTCGTCACGCTTGGCTTATTTGCCTTGGTCGTGAACGCGATGATGCTCGGGCTAACGAGTTGGATCGCCGGTAGCCTCGATCTCGGATTTCACGTCGCCGGTTTCTTTCCGGCGCTCCTCGGCTCGCTCGTAATCAGTCTCACGAGTGCGCTGCTCATGGGCACGTTCGACGACAAGCATCGCAAGCGCCGCGTGATCGACGAAATTCGCGGTCCGATGTAGGGATCAGCGCAGCGCCGACTCGACGTCTTTCGCGAAACGTTCGAGTGCGTTCGGCAGATCACCGTCGAGATGGATGTGCAACACGCGGCGGCCCCGCTCGCGCAGTACCTGGCGATCGCCGGCCGCTTGCGCCTCAACCACGCTGCCGAAGGTGACGCGACGTCCCGGAATGGCGAGATCGTTCGGCGCGTCGCACGTGAGCTGCATGAACACGCCGGAGTTCGGCCCGCCTTTGAATGCCTGGCCGGTCGAATGCAAATAGCGCGGCCCGAATCCAACGGTGGTCGCGGCGCGCGTCTTGTCGCGAATGCTCGCGCGCACACGTTGGAGCACATCCTGAGTCGCTTGCGTCATCGGGAGGAACGCGAGCAGCGCCACGTAGTCGCCATCGCGAACGCTCGCGAGTAGCGCACGAATGCCGCTGTTTTCGTCGGCGGGGGCGCGCACGGTGCTCGCCCCGCCCTTCTCCTGCGCATCGGTGATTGCCCGCGTCGCGACTTTCGCTGCTTCGACGTCGGGTTGATCGAACGGATTCACACCGAGAATCGCGCCCGCGACTGCGGTCGCAAACTCCCAGCGAAAGAATTCACCGGCGAGTGACGCCGCTCCGTCCACTGCAAATTCGAACACGGGATGTCCTCGCGCGGCGAGCGCATCAACCGCGGCGCCATGATCATCGCGCGCGCGCAGGTCGCGCACGCGCACGAACGCGCGATCGGCGCCGTACACGTCCGGCGATGCGAGCGGTTCTCCGTCGATCGGGAGAATCGCAACGCCGCGCTTGCCCGTTGATTCCGCGATGAGCTGTTCAATCCACGCACCGAGCGGCGCGAGCGATGCCGGCAATACGAGCGTGCATTTGTTGCGGCCTTCGCGCGCTGCGACGCCCAGAAACACACCGAGCTGAGCGCCCGGGTTTGCGGGCGCGGACGACCGGCACGCATTCGCCATTGACTTCGCGGATTCGACAAACTCAGCGAGACCGACGCCGTGCAGCATGGCGGGGACAAGACCGAACGGCGAAAGCGCGGAAAAACGTCCGCCGATGGCCGGCTCGCCATCGATCACGGCCGCAAATCCGGACGCGTGCGCGTGTTTTGCCAGCGCGGAACCGGGATCCGTGATAGCGACGAAATGCCGCGCGGCGTCCGTGCCCATGCGCTCGCGCGCGTGCGCCAACGCTGTGGCAAGCAGGATGTCGGGCTCGAGCGTCGTTCCCGACTTGCTCGCAACAACACACATCGTAGTGTGCCAATCAATGCGCGCAAACGCGTCGCGCACGAAGCTCGGCTCCGTTGAATCGATGATGTGCAGTGTTCGCGCACCATCACCGCGCGCCACGCGCGCGATGACCTCGGCGGCAAGGCTCGAGCCGCCCATGCCGAGCAGCAGTGCGTCGCGTGTATTGCCCGGCACCGCGCTGCGCAGAGTTGTTTCGAGCGCGTTCAGCGAAGGGCGCGCAATGAATGGCGCGTCAAGCCAGCCCAGCCATTGCGCTTCGCTGGTAGCCGTCCACAGCGATGCGTCTTTTTTCCAGAGCCGTTCGGTGGAATGCGCAGCGTCCCACGCGGTCAGCGCGGCGTTGCAGTGCTCGATGAATTCCGGTGTCCCCCGCATCGGCATCGCGCATGTCCGTGATGACGGCGGGTGAATAATGACACGGCGTCGTGCCTCGCGAGAGGCACGACGCCGAGGACCAACCAGAGTTTGCCGCGTCAGCGAGCGCCGCGACTCACTGGCTCTGGTTTGACGACCAGGATGAGCGTGCGCCCTCGTTGCGTGTCGGTCGGTCCGCCGGCGGCGCTCCCGACGATCACGGTCTCGCCAACCGGAATGCTCACGCCCGTTGACAGCATGAACGTGCGACCACTCAGCAGCCGGATGTCGAGTTGCGCAGACGCTGGTCTCGCCGCCGTGGCCCGCGAAATGGTTCCCACGCTACCTGACACTTCGAATTTTTCGTCAGTCGCGTGGAGCGACGTCATGAATTCCGTACTACTCACAGTCGTTACGCCTTGCGCGATGACTCGATAGCCCGCAAAACGGAACAGCGATCGCAGCGAGTTTTGCACGTCTGGAGCAATGGCCGCATCGAGCCACGCGGAGTCGGATCCTGCGATCAACTGAAAGCGAAGGTTCAGCGTGACCGGCGGTTCATCGTACACCTTGAGCAAACTGTCGACGCGTGCAAGCACGCGGCGTGACGCACGCACGGTGATCGCCTTGACACTCGCACCCGCTTCAAAAACGCCCGCGTTGCGCTCAAAGACAAACGGCGAGATCAGTTTCGCCGCGTCTGCGGGCTTCAAAAACTGGAGTGGGAACAGCTGCACTTCGAGAGCGACCGACGGAAACTGCTCAGCTTGCTGCGCCTGCTGGACCTGTTGCGCGCCGAGCGCAGCAGACGGAATGCAGATCGCGAACGCCGCAACGCGAATCACATGTTTCATATCAAATCCTCAGCGAAGTCAGTGGAGCCAAATGACCGTGACACCGGGCGCACTCCCGCGCATGACTGCTGCGCGCACGCCCGCCGGTGGTGCTACGACAACGTCAGATTCGACGGCGTTTACGTCGCCGGGCACAACATCGAACGCACCGTCGTTCGACGCGTCAAACGCTACCGGTACGGCGGCAACAGCTTGCGCACGCGCAAACGGCCGCGCGGTGAACTGACGTGCACCAATGGGAATGAGTGAATCAGTATTCTGCGGATCCGTGCGAACTCCCGTTACAGTGGGTGCGTCGTTCCCCGCGGCGCGCACTGCGCCCGCGTCGACGTCGATCGCACTGCCGCGCGGCAACAGCATCAACACCAGCGTCGCAGCGGCAAGCACGGCACCGACGGCTTTCACACTGACGAATCTCGGCGCGCCAGCGGTCGCAGCCGCGAGCACTTTTGTTTCCGCTCGCAACTGGCGAGCAACTGCGCGGCACCGTTCGCAACTGCGGACGTGCCGCGCAATGACCGTATCGCCGACACCATCCAGCTCGGCGAGGTCAGCCTCGAGCATCCGATCCAGCATCACGTCGCAAATCACAGCGTGTAGTCCTCCAGCAAATGTGCGTGCGACTCGAGCATCCGCGCGCGAATCTTCCGTCGCGCCTTCATCAAGAGCCCTCGCGCCGTGGACGCGGTGATGCCCAGCTTCACCGCGATCTGTTCTGAATTCAGTCCCCGCAAATCAGCCAGCTCGTATACCTCGCGCTGCCGCCGCGGCAACTCCGTGTGGTAGAGCCGAACCAGCCCCGCGAGTTGCGCCGCATCTTGCTCCGGCGAGCCAACCTCGACGGGATCGACCGCATCCGGCGCGTGCGCCGTGTGCTCCGCACGCAGGTCCTCTCGTCTGCGCTCCTTCACCATCCGGTTGAACGCAACGTTGCGTGTCACCCGGTACAACCACGTACCAAACCTGCTCCGCCCTTCGAACCGCTCGAGCCGCGCGTGCACCTTGAGCAACACGAGTTGCGCGATGTCGTCGGCGTCATCGCTATCACGCGTGACGCGCTCGGCCCATGCGCGGACACGGTCGCGCACGCGACGCGCGAGCGCGTCGAAAGCCTCCGCGCTGCCGCCCCGCGCTTGACGGGCCAACGCCGTCAGCTCGTCGTCCCGCCCTCGCTCTTCGACCGCGAGCTCCGTTCGGTGCACTGCCTTGTGACCGCGCGACATCGTGAGGTGTTTACGTCCGCGTTTATGTCAGATGGGTCGGCTCGAGCCCCTCGAACGCTCGCCCAATCCAGCGCGCAATTCCGTACGTCTCCACCAGGAGCACAAGAGCGCCCACCAGCGCGCCAAAGCCCGCCGTCACCGCAGGTCCCGCCGGCAGCAGCAGCGACAGGGCGATCACGACGGCTCCCGGCAGTACGAGTAGCACGATGAACGCGAGGACCATGCCGAGCACGCCGAACATGGCTTGGCCCATCATTTCGACGCCGCCCGCCGCGTTCGGGCCAAGACGCATCCACGCGGGAAACAACACCACCACGCCGTTCGCGAGCGTCAGCATCGCTCCATTGAGTGCGAGCAACGCAACGGGCGCGACCAGGAGCAGCGCGGTGCGCAATCCCACGCTCAACGGCGATGGGTGCGGACTGAGCGCAAGCGCTACGGCACTCACGACGAGCAGTGTGAACTGCAACACGGCCAGGGGCGTGGCCGACGACACGACTTCGGCAATGACGATGTCGCGTCCGCGCAGTGGCGCCGTCTTGAGCAACGGCAGATTGAGCAGATCGTTGCGCAAATCGTTGCGCATGCTCTGCGCGCCGACGAGCAGCAGCATCGCTGCGAGGCACGCAGCGACGATTGCAACAACCTGGGCCGGATCCTGCGCGCCGCGCATCATCGGCACGGACCCCACGCCCGCAATAAGCAATGGACGCACCAGTGAACCAATGGTCCACGTGCGCACCAGCACCATGAGGTTCTTCCATATGATGGCGACCGCGGGCCGCCCCGATGCGGGAAGCGGAAGCACGCGCGCTCCGCGCGCCGTCGCGGGCACGATTTCGCGTTGCCGCCGTCGCATGGTTTCGATCCGTCGCGCCTGTCGTTCAGAAACTTCTGCCGCCGCTTCTTCAAAGACGACGTCCGACCCAAGCACCCACCAGTAGTGGAGCGCGAGGATTACAAGCGCGAAGAGGATTCCGGTTGCCCACGCACTCACGGTGTGCGCGAACACAGGCGCCGACAACACATGAAACGGATACAACACGACGCGCGCCGGTCCAATCGACATCGCTTCCGCGATGCGCTCGAACAGCGCATTCGGAGTCGCGGCGCCGCGCGCGCTGCCGGCCGCGGGAATCAATTGCAGAATCATCACGGCGCTCAACACCGCGGCGAACACCACGCCGAACCAACTCCGGCGCTTCGTCTGGTTCCCGTACCGATACGCGGATACTCGCGTGAGCGCAGCGCCGAGTCGGTGCAGGCCGATTGTGGAGAACAGCACGCAGTACGCGAGCGCCACGAGCACACTCGGAATCGGCCCATTGCTCCGGCCGAACAAGACCGAGAACAGGAACGCGGATATGATGACGGGCAACTGCATGCGCGCGAGCTTGTACCGAATCAGTTGCCGTCGCGCGACGGGCGCGGTAAACAAGAACGCGACTTCAGCCTGCGTGAACGCGAGCGCGTTGAGGTCGGTCGCGTCGATCCATGTCGACATCACCGCACCCGCGAGCAGCAGCGGTGCCAGCAGTTCGAACGGACTTCGCGCCGGCGTTGCACCGGCGAGTTCCGCACCCTTGGAACGCCCCCATAGAATCAACGCGAAATACGCAACACCTGCGAGCGCCGCCACCGCGTACCACGGGTTGCGCAGGCGCTTCACCCGCGTGATGACGCGGTTGCGAAAACTCGTCCGAATCAGAAACCAGAACGCCCCGGTCACAACGCGCGCGCAGCCTCTCCGTCGCCGGTGAGCGCGAGAAACACATCCTCGAGCGAACGACCCGCAAGATCCGGACGGTTCGCGAGAATCTCGTCGCGCGTCCCGTACGCCACGCACGCGCCACGATGAACGACGAGCAACTTCGTGCAGAGCTCCTCCACGAGATGCAGCAAATGCGAACTCAGCACGACCGCCGCACCGGCCTTCGCGCGCGCCGCGATCGTTGCGCGCATCCGCCGCATACCGGCGGGATCGAGACCGGTGAGCGGTTCGTCGAGGAGCAGTGCCGTGGGATCGTGGAACAGACCACAGCCAATCGCGAGCTTCTGCCGCATGCCGCGCGACAGTTCCACAGGCAATGCATCGCGTTTTTCCGACAGCTCCAACTCGTCGAGCAACGACGGAATCCGCTCCGTCGCGTCGCTGACTCCGTACAACCGCGCGATGAACAGGAAGTGCTCGCGCACGGTGAGATGATCGAACAAATGCGGCTCGTCGGGAATGAACGCCAGCGCGCGTTTTGCCGCGACAGGGTCGCGCACCATGTCGTGCCCCGCGATTTCGACGCTGCCGCGCGTCGGCCGCGCAATGCCCGTCAGGCACCGAAGCGTCGTTGTTTTGCCCGCACCATTGGGTCCGACCAGCCCGAGCACTTCACCCGGCTGCACGCTGAACGACAGCGCACTGACTGCGGTAAAACCTCCGTACTCCTTCGCCAATTCACGCGCGACAATCACACACTCGGTCCTCGCACCGCGCCACAGTTTCGTGCACGGCTGGAAAAAAGGGTCCGGCAACGCGTACGTTCTGTAATTGGCCCAGCGGCGCTGGCCCACGCAACATCCCACCGCCGCTCGCGTAGTGTCGTCGCCCGATTTCACTTCGCTCAAAACCTGACCACATGACTGCTCCACTCGGCGGCGATGGCGGCCGCGTGTTTCCTCCCTCGCGACTCCGGCGCCGCAGAACCACGCTGATCGTCATCGCGCTCGTCGCGATCTTCGCGCTCTTGTTGCCGCGGTTCGTCAAACTGACGACCGACTATCAGTGGTTCCGCGAGATCGGGTTTCTCCCGGTGTTCTGGGGATCGATCATGTGGCGCGTTGCGTTGTTCGCAATCGGCGCCGTCGTAACCTACGCGGTGCTGTTCGCAAACCTGCGCGCCGCGGGCGGCGGGCGTCTGGGCCGGCCGATTCTGATTGCGACGAACGGCCCGCCGCTCGACCTCTCGCGCGTTCTGCCCCGATTGCTGAACATCGGCATCGTGCTGGTGGCAGTGATCGCCGGCGTCTCGCTCTCTGTGCAGTGGACGACGTTCATGATGGCGCTCCAGGGCGGTTCTGTGGGCACGACGGATCCGCAATTCGGACGCGACATCGGCTTTTACATGTTCAAGCTGCCGGGCGTTGCGCTCGTGATCGACTCGCTCACCACACTCGGCGTTCTGTCGCTTCTCGGTACCGCGGCGTTATACGTGCTTCGCGGCGCCGTCGGTCTTGCAACGGTTGGCCGCCGCGCATTCGTCGAGCCGGGCGCTGCGCGCCACCTGAGCGCAATTGTCATGGCATTGCTCGTGCTGACGGCGGTGCGACTGTGGTTTGTCTCGACGGCTGATTTGCTGACGGCCACCGCGACGTCGTGGGTCGGTGCGAGTTACACGGATACACACATTCGCATCCCCGCCATTCGCGTTTCGGCGATTACGGCAATCTTGTCTGCCGGATTGATCGCATTCGGTCTCGCACGCGGCCAGCTCGTTCGCTATGCAGCGATGGCAATCATCGCGTACGCCGGCGTCGGAATCATTGGCCGCGGCATTCTGCCGTTCGCGATTCAGCGCTTGTCGGTAATTCCCAACGAACTCGTCCGCGAACGTTCCTTCATTGAACGGCACCTGGTCGCGACACGCGCTGCATGGGGGCTCGAAAATGTTACGACGCGCGAACTCGACGGCGACGCGCAACTCACGATGGCCGATATCGCGCGTAATGCGTCGACGATCGAAAACGTACGACTCTGGGAACGCGATCTGGTGCAACAGACGTTCGGACAATTGCAGGAAATCCGCACGTACTACGATTTCGTCTCGGTCACCGACGACCGGTACCTGATCAACGGTAAGCTGCGTCAGGTGCACCTCGCCGCACGCGAACTCAACACGGCGTCCCTTCCAACACGCACGTTCATCAACGAGCACTTCACCTTCACACACGGTATGGGCGTCACCGTAGCGCCCGTGAATCAGGTGACGGCCGAAGGATTGCCGGTGCTGTTCGTGAAAGATCTCCCGCCGGTGTCCGACATCCCGACGATCAAGCTGACGCGCCCACAGATCTATTTCGGTGAACTCACGGACGGGCACGCGTTCGTCAAAACGAGCCAGCCCGAATTCGATTACCCGTCTGCGACAGGTGACGGGAGTGTGCAATCGCAATATGTGGGCACCGGCGGCATACCGGTGGGCAGCTTCCTCAACCGGGCGCTGTACGCCTGGCGATTGTCATCGCTCAAGATTCTGCTTTCGAACGACCTCACCGACAGCTCGCGCATTCTGATTCGGCGCGGCATTCGTGAACGCGCGCGCACAGCGCTGCCGTTCCTTGGCCTCGATACCGAGCCGTACCTCGTCGTGAGCGATTCGGGGCAGCTCAAATGGATTCTCGACGCGTACACGGCGAGCCGTCGCTATCCGTACGCGCAGCGCCTGCGAGATGGCACGAACTACATGCGCAACAGCGTGAAGATCGTGATCGATGCGTACGACGGGACCGTCGACGCGTTCATCTCCGACACGACAGACCAGATCGTGCGCGCGCTCGATCGCATTTTCCCCGGCGTGTTCAAACCGATGAGCGCGATGGCACCGGACATTCGCCGCCACGTGCGCTACCCCGGTGATCTGTTCCGCACACAAGCGGTGTTGCAGGCGACGTATCACATGCGTGACGCGGATGCGTTCTATCACCGCGAAGACCAGTGGCAAATCCCGTCCGGCGGCGCGCGCGATCAGGCACAATCGCCGTTCATGCGGCACATCGTGCTGCGCTTGCCCGGTGAAACGAATCCGGAATTCATCTACATGATTCCGTTCACGCCGCGCGGCAAGGACAACCTCGCCGCATGGATGGTCGTGCGGATGGACGGTGACAATTACGGGAAAGTCGGGATCTACCAGTTCCCCAAACAAAGTCTCGTGTTTGGACCTGCGCAGGTCGCGAACCGCATCAATCAGGACACCGAAGTCGCGCGGCAACTCACGCTATGGGACCAGGCCGGCTCGCGCGTCATTCGCGGTGAACTGCTGGTGATTCCCGTCGAAGAGTCGCTGATTTACGTGCAACCGATCTTTCTGCGCGCCGAAGGCGGCACCATTCCCGAACTCAAACGCGTCATCGTCGTGCACGGCAATCGCGTCGTCATGAGCGAGACGCTCGAACGCGGCCTTACGGAATTGTTCGGCGGTACGGTCGCCGCGCGCGCTGCGATTGAAGCAACACCAATTCCCGCATCAGGTCCGGCCGCGAGTGCAGCCGTTGCTACGATTCGCGAAGCACTCGATCACTTCGATCGCGCAATGGCCGCGCAGCGTGCGGGCAATTGGGCGGAGTACGGAAGGGAGATGGATCGCGTTGCGGAGATATTGAGACGGTACAGATAGCCGAAGTAGGGTCCAGGCGGTAGCGAGTAATCGGTAGTGACTACCGCCTACAGCCTACCGCCTCGACCCTGGTCCTATCGCTGTCTCCGCGCCGCTTCGTTCGCGACAATCGCGATTTCCACGCGCCGGTTCTTTGCGCGGCCGTTATCCGATTCGTTCTCCGCAATCGGTTCCGTTTCACCGCGGCCGACGGCGCGCACGCGAGCACGCGGTACGCCTTCACGCGCAATGAACGCGGCTGCCGAGTTCGCGCGACGTTCTGAGAGCGCCTGGTTGTACGTATCGGCGCCGGTCGCGTCGGTGTGACCGACGATAAGCACGTCGGTGTTCGGATATTTGCCGAGGCTCGACGCGAGGTTGCGCAGGTTCGTCGCCGCTTGTGCGCGCACCACATCGGAATCGAAATCGAACAGCAAGCCGGACTCGAACGTCACGGCGATGCCTTCGCCAACGCGTTCGACGCGTGCGCCGGGAATGTTCTGGCGCAATTCACGCGCTTGCTGATCCATCTGGTTACCGATGATCGCGCCCGCGGCGCCACCGACGATCGCGCCGGCCAATGCACCGCGCACCGTCGATCCGTTGTTCGCACCGATTGCCGCACCGGCGCCTGCACCGGCCACCGCGCCGATGATCGCGCCCTTCTGCGACTTGTTCATACTGCATCCCGATGCCAACGCGCCCGCGCTCATCACGAGAGCCAGCAGCGCCGCTGTAGGCCTGGTATTCATTGAAGTCTCCGGAAAGTCATGGTATCCGGGGCGCCTTCGCCCGAGCAGAACTATACACCGCCCAATACAAATCGCGTCAGCGTGTCCCGCCAAACAGTTTGTTCGCGATCGTCTCCGCCATCACGCGCGCGTCCGCGGCGTCACTGCTCGTCAGAATGATGATCGCCGCTTGCTGCTCAGGGAAACGCACGTACGCGTTTCGTTTGCCGTCGCGCGTACCGTACGCTGCCTGGCGAACCATCCCATTGTATCGGTCAACAGTCCACCCGAACGCGGTCCCCGGCGCGTAGAACGCCGGTGCGCTGTCGCGCGAAAATGCGCGATTCACTTTCAGCGCGAGCTCGAATCGGTGCAGGTCGTCCACGTTCGATTCCACGGCGCGGGTCGTGGTATCGACGCGCGTCCGTTGCCCACCACCCGGTGCTGCACCGCGTCCGCCGCCGCGACCCGAACCGCGCGAAACGATGCCGTTGTACGCGTCGCTCATTGCGCCGAGCGGGAAATTCGGAATCGCCGTTTCCGGCGTGAGGTTGCGCTGTACGGGAATCCCGTACGCCCGGTTGAACAACACCTTCCCGCCCTTCGCCACCACGACGGATGCTGTCGGTGCGCCCGACTTGCCGAAGTTGGCGAAGACGTCGTCCACGAACCTTGCGGTCAACGGTGTCTCGTCGATCGCACGGTGGACTGCGCGCCGCGTTGCAAGATTGTACCGGGCGCCCGGGTGCAACGTGAGATACGGTTTACCCGGATCCGTTTCCTTGCCGTTGTACGCGAAGGCCTTGTTGCGTCCAATGATTTCACCGACGTCACCGCGAACGACCCACGCAGTTCCTTCGTCCTCGGAAATCGAGAGTAACTGCGGCCACCGCGGCGTGATCGAATCCGCGAGATCGGCAAGCCGCTCCCGCGCCACCACGTGCTGATCGACGGCAACGCCGCGTAGAAACGCAAACCCCTTCAGATAATCGGGGTGCGCCATGATGCGATTGTTGTTCGACGGCGCTCCGCGCACGAGGAAGCTTCCGAGAATCGACGCGCCGGCCGACGAACCGCCGACCACACCACCGCGTGCGAGCACATCGTGGAACGCCTTCTCGGTTTTCGTACCGAGGTAGGAGTCGACGAGATGAAAGTGTCGCCCACCCTCGAACCACACACCGCCGGCCTTCAGCAACGGCGCAACAAAACTGTCCGCGTCCGCAACCGCGCGACTCTTGGTGTGCAGCACGTACACGTTCTTTGCGCCCGCCGCGCGAAGTCCGCCTCCGCGCGTTTGGTCGTACGCGGTGTCGCCGCCCGCCGTGGGAACGTCGATGATCAGCGCATCGGGGCCGCCCGCGAGTTCGATGAACTTCGCGAAGACCTCGGGGCCCTGCGCGCCACCACCGACCACCACCACCGAACCGCGCGGCGGTCCAACCGTCACCGCGCCACTCGACGAGGGTGCGACGGACGTGGATGTCGAGGGCTGCGTCGATGTACACGCGACGAAAGCGGCACCGGCCACAAGCACCGGCGCAACGAAACGAATACGGAGTTGAGTGGTCATAGCGACAACAACGTACCTGCCCGTGCGACGGCTGGCCAATGCACACGCGCACGCCCTGACGGGTATAGTATTTCAAGCCGCAACTCTATCGATGATTCGCGACCGGTCCGTTTCCGCGTTGCCCCTGGTGCTCTGCGTTGTTGCATGTGCGCCAGCCGTGCGATCGCCATCGCCGCACGCGCCGGTCGCAGCACCCGCGACGGCCGCTGCGCATGTCGTCAGTCGGCTGACGTTTGGCGCGCGGCCGGGCGATGTGGCGGCCGTGGAGCGCATGGGCGTCGAACGATGGATTGATCTCCAACTCCATCCAGAACGGATTCCCGACAAGGCAACGGACAGCGTACTCGCGCTGCTCGAAACGCAACGCAAACGCGCGTTCGAATTGCTGGCGGACAATCCGCCACCCGAGGAGTTGGCACCGCGCCTCCGTCCGCGGATGCACATGGACAGCATCGTCGGTCAACCGACCGAGGCCGATAGCGCGCAGTACCGCGCGGCGCAGCGCACCGCGCAGGCGCTCACCGCACAAATCGCGACGGCGCGCGTGATTCGTGCGACGATGAGCGAACGGCAACTGCTCGAAGTGATGACGGAGTTCTGGGCGAATCACTTCTCCGTCGCATCGGGAAAAACACCGAATCGATATTCACTCGTTGAGTACGAGCGCGACGTGCTGCGCCCCAATGCGCTCGGCTCGTTTCGCCAACTCCTCGGCGCGGTCGCCAGGAGTCCGCAAATGTTGTTCTTCCTGGATCAGTGGCAGAGCCTCGTCGATAGCATGAACCCGTCGGGTGTGGAGGCGCGCATTCGCGAACGGCGCGCGGCGATGACGACGCCGCCTATGAACGATCCGTCGCTCGTGGACATGATGAATCGTCGGCGTACGACCGGCGTCAACGAGAACTACGCGCGAGAACTGCTCGAGCTGCACACGCTCGGCGCCAACGGCGGATACACCCAGGCCGATGTCGTTGCAGTCGCGCGCGCACTCACGGGATGGACGATCGATCGCCCCGACCTTGGCGGTCCGTTTCTGTTCCGCGGTGACCAGCACGACGCCGGCGAGAAAGTCGTGCTTGGCAAACGGCTCGCCGGCGGGCGCGGCATCGAGGACGGCGAGCAGGTGCTCGATATCCTCGCGGCGCACCCGTCAACGGCGCAACTCATTGCGCGCAAGCTGGTTGTTCGGTTTGTGAACGATTCTCCGCCCGCGCAACTCGTCGAGCGCGCTGCGAAGTCATTTCAGCGTACCAACGGCGACATTCGCGAAGTCGTGCGTACGATCGTGACGTCACCGGAATTCTTCGCGGACGATGCGTTTCGCGCGAAGGTAAAGACACCGTTCGAGTTCGTTGTGAGCACGCTGCGCGCGCTGAACGCCGAGCCCGACACGACGCCCCGCCGGTCGCAAGCAGTAACGCGGCTTGGCCAGCCGATTTGGGGGCGACAATCGCCCGATGGGTGGCCCGACCGCGCGGATGCGTGGATGAATTCCGGCGCGCTGCTCAATCGCGTGAACCTCGCCTCGCAGGTTGCGAGCGGCGGCGTGCCGGGCGTGGCGATCGCGAAGTGGACACCCGCGCCGCGTTTGATGAACCTGAGCGCCGACCAGCAAGTGGATGGTATCATCTCCGAATTGCTGCTCGGTCGCGCGTCGACGACGACGCGCGCCGCGATGATCGAGGCGTATGCGAGTGCAACGGAATCCGGCAGGCGACCCATGGATCGCCTCGCCGATGTGATCGGCGTCGCACTCGGAAGCCCGGAATTCCAACGCCGGTAATTCCAGACGCGAAAACGCGTCACTCGCACTCGTCCCGGTCGTCTTCCTTGGTGGTGGAATACGATCAGCCGAGGACTTACAACATGCTCCGTCGATTTGTCATTCCCGCTGTGGTGTTACTCGCGTCGGCGTGCGGCCCGCGCGTGGACGGTACGACTGTGGACGCGTGCACCAAGACGCTTGGTGAAGTCGTCAAGCGCGCATACGGATCAGGCGATAGCGCGCGGTTCGCCGTTGCCATGGTGGAGCTCACGATCGGTGATCTGCGCTCGATCAGCAACACGCTTGGCGATGCACTGACGAGCACGGCGTCGCGCAATCGTAAGAGCGTGGCGGAACCGCCCGCCGATTCCGTGGCGCGTCGCGCGGTGTTTTGCAAAGCCATCAATGGACTTCGCGCCGGCGACATCATGGAACGCGCTAACAAGCTTGGCGCCGCCATCGCGGATTCGTTCGACGTCATTCAGGGCCGGGCGTACATGAACGCGCTGCGCACCGCGGATTCTCGCGCGGCAGTTGCGCGCGACTCGCTGGCTGCGTTCCGCGTGACCAACGCGGCGCTGTCGCAGCGCGACGGAAACGTCGGCCTCGAGACGACCGTCTCACTGAACGCGGAGAACGGAACGAAGCACACCGTTGGGACAGCGTTCTTCAATGTCGTGGCGACGTCACCCGGTCGAAGCGCGCCGTGGTACGACGAAGAAGTCAGCTACACCATCCGCGGCGGTATTCGCCCGGGAACGAGCGCGTCGTGGCGTTTCCGTGCGGCGCCTGCCTCGGGGAGCGACGCGTCGGTGCTCATTCCGCGCGACGCGCAAATCTCGGTGACGCCGACCAAACTCGTCGCGCCATCGGGTGAGGTGTTGTGGGGTGGCGCGCGGTTCACCGGCGCGGACCGGAAGGCGCTCGACAGCCTCGCGGCGAAGTACAAGTAACGCGGTGTTGTTGCGGGTATGGGCCAGGGTGGAGTTGAACCACCGACCTCACGCTTATCAGGCGTGCGCTCTAACCACCTGAGCTACTGGCCCCCTGCCTAATTCGGACCGCACAATCTAACGAGACGACGCGAAGGGAAAGGGGAATGAGAAGTCAGAAGTGCGAGGACAGCCACAGCGGCTTTCCTCGCACTTCTGACTTCCCATTCCCCTTTCCCTTCTAGTCGTCTCTTCGCCGAGGCCCGGGCCCGGGCCGCTCCTCCTCGTCGGCGTCGTCGTATTCGTCGTCGAGGTCGATCAGTTCATCCTCGAATTCCTGATCGAAGTCGTCGTCATCGAGATCGTCGTCGTCGAGGTCGTCCTCATCGTCATCCTCGCCGTCGTCGTCCCCGTCGTCGTCGTCATCATCATCCTCGTCGTCGTCGTCGAACTCGACGTCGTCATCGTCGAATTCTTCGTCTTCGTCGAGATCCTCCTCTTTCTTGTCGTCCTTCTTGTCGTCTTTCTTGTCGTCGCCCTTCTTCTTGGGTCCCGCGTGGATCCAGAACGCGTACTCCAGCTCCGTTTCCGACGACCCGACCGTCCCGCGCATTTGTGCGACTCTCCGTGCGTGTAGTGCGGTGGTGTTAGAGCGAAGCACGATCTCGTTCACGCTTCGCTTCCCTCGTACTGCGCTTTCGATTGCTTGCGCTCAACTCGCGTTTGCGTAATCGAATGGACTCCGGTGTTACTTCGATCAATTCATCGTCCTCGATATACTCCAGCGCGCCTTCCAGCGTCAACTCCCGCGGCGGTTCGAGCATGATGTGCTCGTCCGCCGATTTGCTTCTCATGTTCGTCAACTTCTTTTCCTTCGTTGGGTTGACGTCCATGTCACCAGTTCGTGAATTCTCACCAATCACCATTCCCTCGTACACGGGCGCGCCCGGTGCGACGAACAACGTCGACCGATCCTGCAGGTTGTTCAGCGCGAACGCAACAATGGTCCCTGCTTCCATAGACACCAGAACCCCCCTCGAACGTCCTTCGAGTGGTCCCGCCCAGGGGCCATACTCCAAAAACCGGTGATGAATGATGCCGGTGCCGCGAGTATCCGTAAGGAATTCAGAGCGAAAACCGAACAATCCGCGCGCCGGCACTTTGAACAGGAACCGCACCAGCCCGCCGCCTGGGTTCTTCATCTCGATCAGTTCGCCGCGGCGCGGTCCCAGTTTTTCCATGGTGACACCGAGGAATTCTTCGGGTGCGTCGATCGACAGTTCTTCGTACGGTTCGAATCGTTCACCGTTGGGACCAGTCTTCACGATGACACGCGGACGCGACACCTGAAACTCGAATCCTTCGCGTCGCATCGTTTCCATCAGGATCGCGAGATGCAGTTCGCCGCGCCCTGAAATGGTCCACGTGTCGGTGCTGTCTGTTTCGTCGACGCGCAGCGCGACGTTGCGTTCCAATTCCTTGTAGAGGCGCTCGCGAACCTGACGCGACGTGACGTACCGCCCTTCTTTCCCGGCAAAGGGCGAGTTGTTCACCAGAATGTCGACGGAAATCGTCGGTTCCTCGACGGCGATGCCTTCGAGACGATCCGGATGCTCCGGATCGCAAATCGTATCGCCAATGTCGACGCCTTCGATGCCGGCGAGTGCCACGATCTCGCCCGCGGATGCCTCTGCCACTTCGCGCCGCTCGAGGCCTTCGAAGGCGAACAATTTGCTCACGCGCGCGCGTTCGCTGTTTTTCTTTGCGTCGATCGGCAACAACGACACCGTGTCGCCCACATGCAACGTGCCGCGTTCGACACGTCCGATCGCGAGACGCCCGAGATACGGCGAATAGTCGATCGTCGACACCAGCATTTGCAGCGGCGACCCGGCGTCACTCGGCGGTGCGGGCACGTGCTCGATGACAGCGTCGAAGAGCGGCGTCAGATTCTCCGGCTTCGTCGCCATATCCATCGTGGCGACGCCTTGCTTCGCCGAGGCATACACAACCGGTGCGTCGAGCTGTGCGTCGTCGGCTTCGAGTTCGATAAAGAGATTCAGCACTTCATCGTGCACACGCGCGGGATCCGCACCTGGACGATCGATCTTGTTGATGACGACGATCGGCGTGCGACCCAACGCCAGCGCTTTGCGCAACACGAACCGCGTTTGCGGCATCGGTCCGTCGAAGGCGTCCACGACGAGCAACACGCCATCGACCATGCGCAAAATGCGTTCGACCTCGCCACCGAAGTCGGCATGGCCCGGCGTGTCGACGATGTTGATCTTGGCGTCGCGCCAGCGCACCGACGTGTTCTTCGCAAGAATGGTGATGCCCCGCTCGCGTTCGAGCGGGTTGGAATCCATCACGCGCTCTTCGACGACCTGGTTTTCACGAAAAGCCCCGGCTTGGCGGAGCATATGATCGACTAACGTCGTCTTGCCGTGATCGACGTGAGCGATGATTGCGATGTTTCGGATTTGCATGCGGACGGAAACCTAAACCGGAGGAGCGAGAAGCGAATGTGAGAAGCGAGAATTGAGAAACGAGCTGCAAGGGCACGGAAAGAATGAGAAGCGAACGAACCACTCATCCTCTTGGTTCCCTCGATTCTGTCACTGGGCCACTCGTTCCTCCTGCTCGCTCCTCGCTCCTTCGTTGTTGTTTGTCGGGGCGCAGTCTCCGCAGCCATCGAGGGCGGGCGCTTCCACTTGAATCGTGACATGCGCGATGCCGAGTCGTTCCATTGCGCGGCGCGACTCGCCGAGCACATCGTGCTGTTGCGTATCGCGGGCGAGCACAGCGTGCGCGCTCATGGCGACGACACCACCACCCACGGTCCAGACGTGCAGGTCGTGCACACTTTCCACGGCGGGAATGCGCTCGAGTGTCGTGCGCACCTCCGCGAGATCGATGTGCCGTGGCGTCGCTTCGAGCAAAACGTCCGTCGCATCGCGCATCAGACGCCACGACGACAATAGGACGAGAATCGCGACAACCATCGACGCGATTGGATCCGCAAGCGGCCAACCCGCCAGGAGCAGCACCAGCGCTGCCGCAATCGTTGCCCCCGAACCCGCGAGGTCGCCCAGCACGTGTAAATACGCGCCGCGCACGTTGAGGTTCGAATGCGACTGACCATGCAGCCACCACGCGGACACGCCGTTCGTCGCAAGGCCAACAATCGCAACCCCGAGCATGAGCCCGCCCTGCACCTCTGGCGGCTCACTCAATCGGCCGATCGCCTCCCACATGATCGCGCCGCTGATCACGAAGAGCGCGGCGCCGTTGATCCACGCGGCGAGGATCTCCCAGCGGCGCGCGCCGAATGTCTGGTTCGGCTGCGGTGGACGCCGCCCAAGCCACGCCGCGAACAACGCGAGACTGAGCGCCGCAACGTCGGTGACCATGTGACCCGCATCGGCGATCAGTGCGAGCGAGTTGGCAATCAGGCCGCCGGCGACTTCGGCACCCGCGACAACCAGCGTCAGCACAAGCGCACGCACCAGCGCGCGCCGGGCGGCCGGCGTCGACGGCGCGCCATGTACGTGCGCGTGTCCATCCGCAAGCCCATGCGCGCGGTCGTGCGCGTGATGCGCGTGTGATCCCGTGTGCGTGGTCACGCGTCAACTCGCTGGCGGCGCACGGCGCGCGGCCAATAACTTGTTGTCTCGATGGGGAACTTCCTTACCATCACGCTCCTGCTCGCCCTGAACGGGTTTTTCGTCGCCGCCGAGTTCTGTCTCGTGCGCGCGCGCCGAACACGGCTCGAGGCCATGCACCGCCGTGGCGATCCGTTGGCCAGGATCGCGCTCCGCGCCGTAGACAATCTCTCCAGAATGCTCTCCGCGAGCCAGTTGGGAATCACGCTCGCGTCACTCGGCCTGGGGTATGTCGCCGAAGCTGCGTTGCATCCCCTGATCGATGCGTCGATCAACACCCTCCCGTTTGGGCTGGATGTGGCGACGCGCGCGTCGCTGGCGGTGGGCATCGCCCTGACGGTCGCCACGTACCTCCACGTGGTGCTGGGAGAGCTGTTTCCGCGTGCCGTCGCGCTCAACCACCCCGAGAACTTCGCGAAATGGCTCGCGCCACCGCTGCTCGCGTTCGTGTGGTTGATGACGCCGCTGATCTGGTTGTTCGACAAGAGCGCGCGATTGCTGCTGCGCATCACCGGCCAGAACGCTGACGTGCGAGAGGAAGCCGTACACGAAGCTGACGAAATCCGGCTCATCGTCGAGCAGAGCCAGGAAGAAGGAAAGCTCGAGCCCGAGAACGCTGAAATGCTGGGCGCGGTGCTCGAGTTTACCGAGAAAAAGGCGCGCGATGTCATGACACCGCGGACGCGCATGGTCGGTATTCCCGTTGCCGCGACGCTCGACGAGGCACTATCGGTTGTCGAAGAGTCCGCGTTTTCGCGGTATCCCGTGTTCGAGTCGACACTCGACGACATCACCGGCGTCGTGCTCGCGAAAGACCTGATTCCTGCGGCGCGCCGCGGCGATCCGCAGTTCGATCTCCACAAAGTCATTCGCCCGGTGCATTTCGTACCCGGTTCGCGCGAAGTCGAGGAAGTGCTGTCGGACTTCAAGCGCCGCAAAGCCCACCTCGCGATCGTGCTCGACGAGTACGGCGGCACCGCGGGACTCGTGACGATGGAAGACCTGCTCGAAGAGCTCGTCGGTGAAATTCTCGACGAGCACGACGAAGCGTTCGCCGCCGCGCGCGCTGCCGGAGACGAAAACATTGTCGACGGCTCTACGCCCATTGCGGACGTGAACGACCGGCTGATGCTCTCCGTGCCCGACGACGAGTACGCGACCATCGGCGGATTCGTGTTCGGCGCACTCGGCAGACTTCCCGTGGTCGGGGATCGCATCGTCGCCGGCGGCGCACATTTTTCGGTGCGCGCCATGGAAGGCCGGCGGATCGGAGAGTTGGTCGTCAAGAAAGTCTGAGCAGGCGTCGCGAAGCGCGACGTCAATTCTTCGCAGTGCGTGCGGCGATTTCGGCTGCGAGGAGCATTGCGCGAATCATCGATGACGGATCCGCGATGCCGCGCCCTGCAATGTCCAGCGCTGTACCGTGATCGGGCGACGTGCGCGGAAACGGCAAACCGAGCGTCACGTTCACTGCATCGCCGAACGACGCGACTTTGATCGCGGTCATTCCGACGTCGTGGTACGGTGCGATTACCGCATCGAATTCGCCGCGCATCGCGCGCACAAACACCGTGTCCGCGGGAAACGGCCCCGCGATTCCAGCCGATTTCGCCGCCGGGGCAAGAATGCGATCGTCTTCGTCGCCAAAACGGCCGCCGTCGCCCGCGTGCGGATTGAGCGCGCACAACGCGAGTCTCGGCGACGTGATCGCAAACCATTCACGCAGCCCGCGTGATGTAATCGAAGCGGCTTCCACAATGCTCGATGGTGTTACGGCCGACGGAACGTCGCGCAGCGCGATGTGCGTGGTTGCGAGAACGACACGGAGTTTCTCGGAGGCCAGCATCATCGCGACGTTCGATTCCGTGAGCCGCGCGAGCATCTCGGTGTGCCCTGGATCTTTGTATCCACCGAGCAGGAGCGCGTGCTTGTCGATTGGCGCAGTGACCATGCCTGCAACATCGCGCGATTGCGCGAGTGCGACGGCGCGTTCGATCGCTGCACCGGCGAGCGCGCCAGCCACAGCCGCATCGCCACGCGTCCACGAGCCGGTTGAAACGGTGGGCGTGCTCTCGGTCCCCGACGGACCGACGATCACCCAGTCTGCGGCGGCGGCAACGCGAGCATCGGACAATGCGCGAACGACAACTTCAGGTCCGATACCGCGCGGATCGCCAAGCGTAACGGCGAGGCGCGGGCGGTTCACTGCTGCCGGCCTGACCCCGCGCCAGGTTTGGGTTCGTCGAGCCGAATCTCGACGTAAATCTCTTTGCGCAGTGCATCGAGCAAACGCCGCGCGGACCCCTGTTCCTGCAGCGAGCGCCGAATGAAGTCCCGTTTCTCATCCAGCGTCGCGACGCCACTTTCGTTGCGCGTCATGATCTGCACGATGCCGATTTTCGGCGGGCCCTGCGGTGTCGGAATCTCGAACGCGTTCGACACTTCCTTCGGTTTCAAATCGCCAACGGCTTTGGCGTAGAACTCTGGGAAGTTCACGACCGGGAATGGGTCGTTAAACAAAAGCTCTTCACGCCCTTTTGCGTCGTGGTAGATCGTGGCGAGCGAATCAAAGCTCGCACCGGCACGCAACGTCGCCGCGACGCTATCGCCCTTCGCACGCGCCTTTGCGATGTCGCTCGAGTCCACGACCGGCGGAATGAGAATGTGGCGCGCCTTTACTTCGCCGGCACGCACGCGATCCACACGGATGATGTGATATCCGTACTCCGTCAGTACCGGCGGTGAAATGCGTTCGATCGGCAGCGAAAACGCCATATCTTCGAATGCCTTCGTCATTTTACCGCGGCGGAACCAGCCCACGTCCCCGCCCTGCGCCGCGCTCACCGAGTCCGCCGAAATCTTGCGCGCCAGCGAATCGAAATCGGCGCCCGCGTTCATCAGCAGAATCAGCGAATCCGCAACCGCTTTCGCGCGCGCGAGCGCCGTGGCCGACGGTTCGATGCGCATGACGATCTGGCGAAACGTGACCGTCGGGCCTTTGTTCTCCCAGTTCGTCGAGTCGAACGCCGCCTTGATGTCTTGCTCAGTGATGGCGACGCGCGGCATCCGACCGAGCTTCTGGAGCGTGTCGATCACCAGCGGTCGCAATTCGGCGCGCCGGAAATTGTCGGCGAGCATCTTGCGGAACTCGTCGAGCGATGTGAATCCCTGCTCGGCGAGCGCGGCGCGCAGCGCACCAGGCGCGGCGAAATCCTCTCTCACCTTGGCGATGCGCGCGTCGACTGCCGAATTGATCTTGTCTTCCGGCGCAACGAGCTTCAGCGCGATCGCTTGTTGGTGGAGCAACTCGGCGTCAATCATGCCGTCGAGGATGTACCGCTTGGCGACGTTCGTATCGCGCGGAAGCGGCGCCGCGTTGCGCTGGCGTCGCTCTTCGGCTTCCTGGTAATACGCCTGCACGAGCTCCGTGTATGTCAGCGCGCGGTTCCCAACGATCGCAATGATGCGGTCGATGAAAATCCGCTGCGTTGCATCGCGCGGCACCGGTCGCACCGCGGAATCGGTTTGGGCATTCAACACGCCCGGCGACGAGCAGAGCACAGCGAGCGCCAAGGTCGCGACTGCGCCCCTCACCCCCCACCCCTCACCCCTCACCCCTGAACTCATGAGCCTTTCTTGCCTTCGGCGCCGGCAGCCGATGGCGGCTTGGCGCGCGTCGAATCCAGTGCGGCGCGCACCGACAGCGCACGAGTGACGGTCCGATCGAGTCCAGCCTGATTGATCTGCGCGGCGTATTTCGTGCGAAGCGCCCACCCCAACTGCTGAGGCACTTCGACGATTTCCTCAGCGCCGCTCTGGACAACGAGCTCAACCGCCTCGTCTGCACGCGTTGCGGCCTCACGCTCTCGTTGCGCGCGCGGTACCGCGATGTCGGCCAGACGTCGTGTATCCATCCGCAGACCGATCCACGATTGCGTGAGCATCACGGAGAATGACGAGCGCGCACGGGCCAACTCTTCCTCATCGAGCGTCACGTTCTGCCGGTCCGCTTCCGCAAGCAACAGTTCGTTGCGAATGAATTCGCGGACCCACGTGACAATCGTCGAGTCCGCCATGCGGTTCACAACGGCGCCGCGGAACTGCGCGCCTTGTGGATGCGCGTACATCCAGCGCACGAAGCTCGCGCCGGTGAAATTGCCAAGCCGCGACGTCGCGAGCACGGTGCGATCGCTTTCGCCGCGCAGCGGATACTTCGCCAGATCCTTGATCTTCGCGACGATCCCCGGACGCACAACAATGCGCCCGTCGGAATAAATCTTCTCGAGAAACTGCACGCGCCCGCCGGACTCGACGTTGCCAATGAGATAGTCGATGAACTGCAGGCGCACTTCATTCAGCGTGTGGCGGCGAATGATGTGGAACCCGTACGTCGTCGCGACCACCCTCGGCACGATCTCGCCGGGCTTCACACTGCGCACCGCGCTCTCGAATTCGGCGAGCATCTGGCCGGGCGGAAACATCGCGTACGTGCCGCGGCTGTCCTTCGATCCCTGGTCTTCGCTGTATTGCGCGACGAGATCGGCAAAGTTTTCGCTGGTTGCTCGCTTGAGTATGCTGTCGGCCTTGAGACGCAGGCCGGCCTTTTTTGCGTCCGACATGCCGGCGCCGCTTTGCGGCATCAGCACCAGGATGTGCTGCGCCGCGAGCGCGGGTGATTGCACATACTGCTGCTCGAGATTCGTCGTGTCGGGCATCGGAAAGCTGCGACGCGCGACCGCGTAAAACTTGTTGATCTTCGTTTGTGCAATCGTCGCCCACATCGCGCGGTCGACGAGCGTTGTATCGCTCAGCGAATCCGCGTTCACCGCGGCGCGCCCGAGCAACTGATAGTTCACCCAGACTTCTGCGATGACGCCGGCAACATCGCGCTGCACGACGAGCCGCCCGGTGCCGAGCATTCCGGCCAGACGTTCACTCGTCAGTTCCTGTCCGGCAGCACGCGCAACAATCTCGAGCCGCGGGGGGGTTGAGCTGTCATTCGCACTCGCGCCAGCCAAGACCGCCGGCAAAATGATGCCGAGCGAGACGGCGAGCGCGCGACGCCTGGATGCTACTCGCCAGACCCTAGCCCCTGTTATTGGCCAGCCCCCGGACCCTGCCCTCATTCGCCTCCCTTCTTTGCCGCAGGCGGTGTCAGTCCTGGCGGCGGAGGAGTCATGATCTGTGGCTGACCGGGATTGGCCGGCGCTTGCTTGGCGTCGGCAGAATCGCGCGCCGAGCGCAACGCGAGTGCGCGCTCCACCGTGCGATCGAGTCCGGCCTGGTTGATGCGCGCCGAATACTTCTTGCGGAGCGCCCACGCGAGCTGCTGTGGAATGTCGACGAAATCCTGCGCGTTCGTCGCGAGAATGCGATCGACGGCTTCATCAGCGCGCGTCGCGGCAAGCCGCTCGCGCTCCGCGACCGACGTCGCGCCACTGTCACCCAGCGTCTTCGGGTCGACGCGCAAACCCATCCACGACTGCGTCACCATGTTCACGAACGCAGAGCGCACGCGGTCGAGTTCGAGCGAATCGAGCTCGACCTTTTTCTTCTCGGCTTCCGCAAGGATCAACTCCTGTGTCACGAATCCGCGCACCCAATTGAGTACCGTCGAATCGGGCATACGGTTTACGATCGCATCGCGCAACTGCGGGCCCTGTGGATGCGCCTGCACCCAACGCACGAACTTTGCGCCGGTGAAATTGCCGAGCCGCGAAGTCGCGAGCACCGTGCGATCGTCTTCGAACTTGAGTGGATCTTTCGCGAATTCTTTGGTTTTCGCGACGACCGTCGGCTTCACAACGAGCTTGCCGTCTGCAGTGAGTTTGTCGATGAACTGGTTGCGGCCGACCATCTCGGTGTTGCCGACGAGCCAGTCGACGAACTGCAAGCGGACTTCGTCGAGTGTGTGGCGACGAATGATGTGGAAGCCGTAATTCGTCTGCACCAGCGCAGGCGCGATTTCACCCGGCTTGGTCGCGCGCACGGCGCGCTCAAAATCCGGCACCATCTCGCCGGGCCGGAAAATCGCGTACGTGCCGTTGTTGGCTTTGGAGCCTTCGTCCTCGCTGTACTGCTTGACGAGCGCGCTGAAATTCGCGGTCGTCGCGCGGCGCAGAATGCCTTCCGCCTTCGATTTGATCTCGGCCTTCTTCGCGTCCGACAATCCAGCGCCGCCTTCCGGCAGCATTACCAGAATGTGTTGCGCGGCGAGTCCGTCTGACTGCGCGTATTTCTGCTCGAGGTTGGTCGTGTCGGCCGGCGGAAAACTCCGGCGCGTGATGTCGTAGAACTTGCTGATCTTCATCTGCGACAACGCGGACCACATCGCTTCATCGATCAGCTTCGGGTCGTTGAGCGAATCGCCGCGCGCCGCTGCGTGACCGAGCAACTGATAGCTGACCCATACCTCGGTCAGCACCTTCGCGATGTCGGGCTGCACGGGGATTTGAGCGTTCCCCATGATCGTCGCGAGATGCTCGGTTGAGAGCTCTTGTCCGCCGGCGCGTGCAACCACGTCGACGTGAGCCGTGAACGCCTCTTTCAGTCCGTCGCAGGCAGAGACTGAAACGGCCGTGGCGGCCGCCAAGAGCAGTGATGTGGAGCGCTTCATGATTCGTGTGAAACGGGGGCAGGAGCCGTCAGGCCGTGGCGGAGAGTGCTGACAACGCCCGAACGAGCCCATCGAGCAACGCTACGGCTCCCTGAGGAACGACCTTCAGTGCCAGAGGCACTGCACGGCGGACGTCAACGGCAAACTGAACCTCGTTGAACGCCGCCGCGATGTTCTTGACCCGGGGTACTGCGGTCGGGCGAAATGTAACCCGGCCTTCCCCCCCATGCACCAGAATACCCTCTATGCCGAGGCGTGCACCGGCCGCTCGCAGAGTGGCCACCGCAAAGAACGCCTCCGCGGGAGGCGGCAGGGGGCCAAAGCGGTCTCGCAGCTCCAGCCGAATGGGGGTGACGTCGCCGGGGGCGCGCACCTTGGTGAGCCGCCGGTACACGTCGAGTTTCGCGTCGGCCGACGTCACGTAGTCGTCGGGCAAATACGCCGGGGTGTCGAGTTGCACATCGGGCGGCACAGGCGCTGACTCGGGCTTCCCCGTCGCCAGATGGTGCACTGTTTCGTCGAGCATACGCAGGTACAAATCGAAGCCGACCGACTGCGCGAACCCCGACTGCTCCGGGCCGAGCAAATTGCCCGCACCGCGTATCTCCAGGTCTTTCAGCGCAATCCGGTAGCCTGCCCCAAGCTCGGTGTGTTGCTCGAGCACTTTGAGCCGCCGTTCAGCGTCTTCGTCGATCTGGTCGGGAACGATGAGATAACAATACGCGCGTCGATGCGAACGTCCGACGCGACCGCGCAATTGGTAGAGTTGCGCGAGTCCGAAATAATCCGCGCGATTTACGAACATCGTGTTCGCGTTGGGTACGTCGAGTCCTGATTCGACAATCATCGTACTCACGAGCACGTCGAGCTCACCCGCGACAAACGCATGCATCACGTTTTCGAGATCGCGCTCGTGCAGCTGCCCGTGTCCAACACCGATGCGCGCGCGCGGAACCAAACGCCGAATGTGATCCGCCATCGCCTCGATGGTTTCGATGCGATTGTGCACGAAGAACACCTGGCCGCCGCGGTCCAGTTCACGCGCGATACCCTCTTCGATCAGTCCGTCGTCCCACGGCTCGATGAACGTCAGCACCGGTGAGCGATCGCGTGGCGCGGTGTGCATCAGCGTCAGGTCGCGCAATCCTGCGAGTGATTGGTGCAGCGTGCGCGGAATTGGCGTTGCGGTCAGAGTGAGCACATCGGTTTCGAGCTTGAGCTGTTTGAGCCGCTCTTTGTGCTTCACGCCGAACCGATGCTCTTCGTCAACGACGATCAAACCCAACCGGCCGAACTTCACATCCGGACTCAGCAAGCGGTGGGTGCCGATCACGATGTCGAGCGTTCCGTTCGCGAGCGACGCAATCACCGCTTCTTGTTCCTTCGTGGTCTGAAAACGGCTGAGCATCTGCGCTTTCATCGGGAAATCCGCGAGCCGCTCCGTCAGCGTTCGATAGTGCTGGTCCGCGAGAATCGTCGTCGGAACGAGCACCGCAACCTGACGTCCCGATTGCACCGCCTTGAACGCCGCGCGCACGGCGACTTCTGTTTTGCCGTATCCAACATCGCCGACAAGCAGCCGGTCCATCGGTTTGTCCGTTTCCATGTCGCGCTTGATGTCTTCAATCGCGCGACGCTGATCGGGCGTGTCTTCGAACAAGAACGACGACTCGAGTTGTCGCTGCCACGGCGTGTCGGGCGCGTGTGGCTCGCGTCGCGCGATTCTCCGTCGCGCGTACAGGTCGAGCAACTCTTGCGTCATCTCCTGAATCGCACCGCGTGTGCGATCGCGCTGCTGCGCCCACCGGCGCCCACCGAGCTTGTGCAACTTTGGCGGCGCGTCGTCCGCGCCCATGTCCTGCGCCGCGCGATAACGCTCGAGCTGATCGATGCGATAGAGCGGAACGTTCAACCGGTCGCCGCCCGCGTACTCGACGACCGCAACTTCGACCACGCCGCTGCCGAGAAAGATTCGCTCGAGTCCGCGGTAAATGCCCACGCCGTGTTCGAGATGCACGACATAATCACCCGGCGTGAGTGCAGTGATCGTCTCGAGAACCGCCGCAGTCGCGTAGCGACGCGCACGGCGCAATCGCCGGTCGCGGCGAAAAATTTCGTGGTCAGTGAAAACGCGCAGCGCAGCCGTCGATCCTTCCGCCGGCAACAAAAAGCCCGCGCTCAACACGCCGATCACCAAACCCGCGGACGACGGACCGCCGAAATCACCGGCAAGCAATTCGTCGAGTCGCTCAGCTTGCCCCTGGTTGTCGCAGAGGATTACCGTCGGCGTTCCATCGCGCACCAACCGCGCCAGCCGCTTGATGTCACGATCGATTGGTTCGGGCGGCAGAACGCGAAAGCGCACGTCCACCGGGTCGGGAGCGCCCACGATCACCGTGCCGAACGCCGCGAGCGCCGCGAGTGTGCGATCCGGTGTCGTGAACAATTCGTCGCGCGACGCAACGTCCTCGCCGCGGCGTTGCGCCAATTGCAGATGGTGCTCGGCCTCGTCCCAGGTGCGGCGCAGCTCAGGTTCGAGCGCAGTCCCGAACGGTTGCAAAACGAGCGTATCCGGCGGCCACAACGCGTGCACTGAACCGAGTTCCGCGGCTTCGCCCCATCGGGACGTTTCGCCTTCGACGGGAAGTATCACCGCGACTTCGGCTGGGCGAACGGATCGCTGCGTACTGAGATCGAAATGCCGGAGCTCGACGATGTCGTCGCCCCAAAACTCGGCACGAACCGGATCCGCCATGCCGAACGAGTAGATGTCGAGAATGCCGCCGCGCACGGAGAACTGCGCGACGTCTTCGACCATCGACACGCGCTCGAAGCCCATGCTTTCGAGCCGCGACGTCAGCGCAGTGAGTCGCGGTGAGTCTCCTTTACGAATCTCGAGTCGCATGGCGCCGAGCGCCGCGGGTAAACGCGTACGCTCCATGACGGCGCGCGCCGTGGTGAGTAGCACGCGCACATCACCGCGCGACAACCGCTCGAGCGTCTCCACGCGCTCGCCCGCGATTTCTGCGTGCGGCTCAGCTTCCCCGAATCCTTCGCGCGGTGGATACAGCGCGGTCGCGATCGTCTCGTCGACCGCACGCAGGTCGGCGAGCCACCGCTCTGCGTCGGGCAACGCGTCGGCCACAATCGCGAAAAAACGGGACGGATGCGCGCGCACGAGCGCGGCAATGAGCGGCGCGTCGGCCGATCCGTGCAGGCCGCCAACGGTCCGTCGCTCCGCAGGTGCGGGCAGCGACGCACTCAGCCTCGCGAACGCCGAGCGTTCGGCGATCGCGTTGATCAGCAGCGGTAGTGCCACTACGTCAGGCTCCGATGCGTATCGCGCGCGACGAGCGTTTCGGCGATGAGCAGTATGATGAGCAGCGTCAGCAGAATGCCGGCGAGCGGGCGCCGCGACGACGACGAGAACGCCGCACGCGCGACATCCTCGGTGGGCGCGACGACGTGCACCGTGGTCCCAGCTACGCGCTGCTCGAGCGCGGCCGCATCGAGCGGTGCGAGATCCGATTCGGACGCCTCGCTATTCACCACAAGCGCGCCGATGACCGCACCGGCGCGGCGCATCCAGTACACGCCGCCCTGCGCCGGCGCGGGAATCGTGCGGGCGTGCACGGGCAACGACGACTGTCCTGCACCGACGAGCTCGTCGACGCCAAGCGGCAACGTCACGTCGGCAAGCGGCGCGACGGAGACAACCCGGCCCCCGTCCGTCAGCAGATAGCGCGCAAGGAGCGACTCGAGCCACGGAACGAACTGCGCCGCAACCGGCAGGTTCGTCGCGGCAGGATCCAGCGGCGATCCCACGAGCACATACCCTTCACCCGCCACAACCCACGGCGATCCGCCGGCGACAGCGAGTGTGTCCACGATCGCCGCACCCGACGCGACGAACGGATAGCGCGCGTGCACGCGAACGCCGTCGAGTTCGCCGCCGCGCACGCCGGTCTCGTCGCGAACGATTTCGCGAAACCGCCACGGAATTCCCGCCGATGCGAGTGCGCGATTCGCCGCGCCGACGCGCACAGGATCGCTCGGCGCGAACGCGAGTACGGGTCGCGCGGTGATTTGCTCCGCGCCGGTTATCGCAATGGAGCCGCCGAGCTGAATGCGCTCACCGTCGGCCAACGTTTCGAGTGCGGTGCGCGCAAACGCACCTGCGCTCTGATCGATGCGCACGCGCGGCGCGTCGCCCGCGAAAATCGCAAAATGGCGCGCATCGTCGGCACGCAGTTCGTCGGGCGCAAGTTCGACGCGTCCCGCGAGCCAGCCGCGCCGATCTGCCATGCCGCGCACGAGCATTTCACCGTCGCGACCAATGGTGGTGCGTGCCAGTGTCTTTTCGTCCAGCGCGACGCGCACATCTGCGGAATCGGGCGTCGTGACTGCGACGCGCACCGTGCCGCGCGGCGCCCAACGCGTCGGCTCCGGCTGTGCTTCGCGTACCGCATGATTCACTGGCGGCGGCGTCGTCACCGCGACGATCGTCGTCGGTGCATCGCCAACTTGTGCGGCGCGCGTCCATTGCGACGCTTGTCCGTCCGTGAGCACCACCACAGCCGCCGCGTTCAATCCACTCGCGCGCGTGAGCGCGACACCGCGCTCCACCGCGCCGACCAAATCACCCGCACCGCCGATCGGGCGGAGCCGATCGAGAACTGCGCGCGCCGCGGCCGCGTCTCCTGCCGCCACGTTGCCATCCACCGTAAGCAGCCATACGCGATCGTCAGCCGTGGCGGCGCCGAGGATGTCGCTCGCCGCGCGCTGCAACGTTTCCAGCGCCGACGTTGCACCGCGCAACGCCGAGGTGCTGAGCGAGTTGTCGACGACCACCGCGAGCGCCGTCGGCGCGTGGCCGGCACCACCCGTGCGCCCGAGCGGTCGCGCCGCGGCGAGCGCAATGCAAAACACAATGAGTACGCGCAACACCATCAGCGCGAGATTGCGCAGCCGGAGCTCACGGCGGTGCTCGCGTTCAGCGCGCAACAGGAAACGCACCGCGGGAAACTCCACTTGCACGCCGCGGCGGCGCTTGAGCAAGTGCAGAATGATCGGAATCGACGCGGCGGCGCTGAGCGCCAGCCACAATGGGGCAAGAAAACTCACGACGCGCTTACGGTAGCCGCTGCCGTCGCGCGAACGCGAGCCGCAGCGGCACGGTGAAAGGTTCGTCGGTGAACACGACCTGATACCCCGCGCCACTCGCTGCGCAGCCCGTGCGATACTCGTCGAGCGCGGCTTTCACTGTCTCGCGATATGCGACGCGCATGTCAGCGGCAGCGCTGTTCACGCCACGCCCTGATTCGGGGTCGACGAATTCCGCGTCGCCCACATTCGGGAGATCGCGCTCCGCGGGATCGAGCACGTGCAACACCTGCACGTCGTGTCCGGCCGCGCGCAGCGCCGAAATCGCGTCGAAGAAGTCCTGGGCTTCGAGCAGCAAGTCGGAGAGCAACAACACCATGCCCGGCCGCTTGAGCACTTTCGCCGCGGCGATGAGCGCTTTCGGAGCGTCAGTCGCGCGATCAGATCCCGGGTCGTCGAGCGCGGCGACAATGCGGCGCCACTGTTGCGTACGCGAACGCGGTGGAACGACGGACCGCGGCTGTGAGTCGAAGCGGACCAGTCCGACTGCATCGCGCTGCCGCAATAGCAGCAGCGCGACCGCCGCCGCGATGCGTTCGGCGTACGCGCGCTTCGTCAGTCGCGCGGGATCGCCGGTCCAATCCATCGACCGGCTCACATCGAGCACAATCGACGCGCGCAGGTTGGTCTCTTCTTCATACTGCTTGATCAGCCACTTGTCCGCGCGCGCCAGCACTTTCCAATCGATATAGCGCAGATCGTCGCCCGGCATGTACGACCGATGCTCGGCGAATTCCACCGAGAAGCCTTTGCGCGGCGAGCGATGCAGCCCGGCGAGAAAGCCGTCAACGACCCATCGCGCCACGATTTCGAGCCCCCCCAGGGCAGAAATCGTCGCGGGATCCATCAAGTCGGCGCGTTGCGCCGCGGCCAGGTCGGTCATTGCTGCGGCCCGTAAAGTAGACGCGAGTGCACGCGGAGAGAACGGAGCCGGGGCGTTCCGCGTTGGAGAGGGGTTACGCCGGAATTAGGTTTGCACTGCTTGCCCGAGACCCGGGACCCGGGCTCTGGTCCCGCGTCCCTCCTCTCAGCGCCGTGTCCGCACTCGCCCGCATCCGCAATTTCTGTATCATCGCCCACATCGATCACGGCAAATCGACGCTTGCCGACCGCCTGATCGAGGCAACGGGTGCGCTACAGAAGCGGGAAATGAAAGAGCAGGTGCTCGATACGCTCGACCTCGAGCGGGAGCGCGGCATCACCATCAAGCTCAACACCGTGCGCATGTCGTTCAAAGCGAACGACGGGCAGACGTATGAGCTGAACCTCATCGACACTCCCGGCCACGTCGACTTCACCTACGAAGTGTCGCGATCGCTGGCCGCGTGCGAAGGTGCCGTGTTGGTCGTGGATGCGTCGCAAGGCATCCAGGCGCAGACGCTCTCGAATTTGTTTCTCGCGATGGACGCCGGGCTCGAAATCGTTCCTGTGCTCAACAAGATCGATTTGCCCGGCGCGGAACCCGACAAACGGCGCGCGGAGTTGTCCGACCTTATTGCCTGCGATCCGAGCGACATCCTGCTCGTCAGCGCGAAGGAAGGACTCGGGGTTCCGGAATTGCTCGAAGCCATCGTGAAGCGCGTGCCGCAACCGCGCGGCAATCCCGATGGCGCGCTGCGTGCACTGATTTTCGATTCGTACTACGACAAGTATCGCGGCGCAATTCCATCCGTGCGCGTTGTCGATGGACAGATTCGCAAAGGCACGCGCATCGCATTCGGTGCGAGTGATGCCGTGTATGAGGTCGCGGAACTCGGCTACAACCAGCTGCGTCAGGTTCCGACCGACGAACTCACCGCGGGCGAAGTGGGGTACGTGATGGCGAACGTGCGCTCGGTGAGCGAGACACGCGCGGGCGACACGATCTTCGATGCTGACAATCGCGCGACTGAGGCGTTGCCTGGTTATCAGGCGGTGCGATCGTTCGTGTTTGCCGGCATTTATCCGACCGATACGCAGCAGTACGAAAACCTGCGCGACGCACTCGAGAAACTGCGCCTCAACGATGCGTCATTGCAGTACGAACCCGAAACATCGACCGCGCTGGGCTTTGGTTTTCGCTGCGGATTCCTCGGCTTGCTGCACATGGAAATCGTGCAGGAGCGACTCGAGCGCGAGTTCGATCTGTCGCTTGTTACGACGGTGCCGAGCGTCGAGTACCACGTGCACAAAACCGATGGGACGGAAATGCTCGTCGAAAACCCGGCGCTCATGCCGGAGCCCGGCATCATCAACACCGTCGAAGAACCGTTTGTGAAAGCGCGCATCATGGCGCCCGCCGAATACATCGGCGCCATCATGACACTCGGCACAGAACGGCGCGGCGTGTACAAGGGCATGTCGTACATCGATACCGCGCGTGTCGAGTTCGATTGGGAATTTCCGCTCGCCGAAATCATCCTGGATTTCTTCGACCGGTTGAAGACAGTGAGTCGCGGTTACGCGACGCTCGACTACGAAATGCTCGAGCTCCGCGCGAGCGATCTCGTGAAGCTCGACATGCTCATCAACGGCGACGCGGTCGACGCATTCTCAGTCATCATCCATCGCGACAAAGCGTATGAATGGGGCCGCAAGATTGCAGACAAGTTGAAGGAATTGATCCCGCGCCAGTTGTTCGAAGTCGCGATTCAGGCGGCGATCGGCACAAAGGTCATTGCACGCAGCACCGTGAAGCCGCTGCGCAAAGACGTGCTCGCCAAGTGCTACGGCGGCGACATCACGCGAAAGCGCAAACTGCTCGAGAAGCAAAAAGAAGGTAAGAAGCGCATGAAGCAGGTCGGCTCAGTGGAGATACCGCAAGAAGCCTTCCTCGCGGTACTACAGGTTGATGACTAGCGCCCTTGG
>DATELA010000111.1:0-4360 GCA_035277145.1 Gemmatimonadaceae bacterium
ATATCCGAGACGAAGACGTATCCCGAAATGGCGCGAATCTGCAAAGCGCGGTGAATGGTGTGATGCCGGCGGGTTGTATCAGTGAAGTCCTGGAGCAAATGCAGCCGGACGGCGAGCGTATCGCCGGACCATCGATACGGCGTGAAGCTCGCCTGGACGTCGCGGTCGGAGCACGCGGCGAGGAATAGCAACGCGACGCGCGCGAGTCGAGTCGCGCGGTGAGGGCGCGCAAAGCGCACACCCTCTGGTAGAGACGCAAACCGTTGCACCGATCAAACCTTGTGCGCGTCGCCGGTAAGACAGTTGATCTGGTACACTGTGCCGTCGTTCATCTGATAGAAGCCGATCGGTTCTTCTGTCGTGACCGAGCCGGACGGTCCCGTCGTTGCGACGCTCACGGTCGTCGTTGCGCCGCTAGACACGACTTGCGGAACTCCCAGTTCGGTTTCTGACGAAACAGAAACGGTGGTTGTTTGCGACGGCTGGATACGCGTGACGGTACCCATCGTTTCGTACAACAGAATCCCGCCGACGTACTGACCGCCCGTCGCGGTCGATTCAACCTGCTTGTAAGTCGGGCAGAACTGCTGCCCCGGTTTTGCATCCGCGAACGCCGTCGCCGGCGTAATGACCATCGCAGCGCCAACAAGCGCTCCGACTACTCTCCTCAAACTTCGACGCATTGCTCCTCCCGCGTCACAGCGCCCGCGATCCCGCGGGCTGGTGCATGCACCGTTGTGGTGAACGCGGCGCCATAGTACGTGCGTGCGCGCAAAACACTGCCACCATTTCAACGCGTGCATCATCGAAAAAACGCAAGAAGTGAGACGCGATCGCGCTTCTCGCACCGCAGTCGTTTGTTGTACTTTGCGGCCATGGCATTCACGACCGACACAAGTGCGCTCCACGCCGAGATCAAGCAGCTCGCGCGCGAGCGCAACGCAGTCATACTTGCGCACAACTACCAGCGGCCCGATGTGCAGGACGTCGCCGACTTTGTCGGCGATTCGCTCGGCCTCTCGCGCGAAGCCGCGAAGACAAACGCGGAAACCATCGTGTTCTGCGGCGTCCACTTCATGGCCGAGACCGCCGCAATTCTGTCGCCGAAGAAAACGGTGCTGCTGCCCGATCTCGCGGCGGGGTGCTCGCTCGCGGCGACCATCGATGCAGAACAGGTGCGCGTGTGGAAAGCTGAACATCCCGGCGCAGTCGTCGTCGCGTACGTGAACACCACCGCGGCGGTGAAGGCCGAGAGCGACTACTGCTGCACGTCAGGCAATGCAGTCGAAATCGTCAACGCAATTCCTGCCGACAAGGACATTCTGTTCCTGCCGGACATGTTCCTTGGTGCACACGTGCGACGGGTGACGGGCCGCGACAACATCCACGTGTGGATGGGTGAATGCCACGTGCACGCCGGCATAGATCCGGAGCACATCAGCCTGCAACGGTCGAAGCACCCGGATGCCGAATTCCTCGTCCACCCCGAGTGCGGTTGCGCAACGTCCGTTGTGGAGGCAATCTCGGCAGGGGACGTTGACGCAAGCGGGGCGCAGATCCTGTCCACCGAGGGCATGATTCGCAGGCCCGCGCAGTCCGGCGCCGACGAATTCATTGTTGCGACGGAGGTCGGAATCTTGCATCGCTTGCGGCGCGAGAACCCGACGAAACGATTCATCCCGGCGAACGAGAACGCGGTTTGCGCGTATATGAAGGTCACGACACTTCCAATGGTGAAACGGGCGCTGGAACGCATGCAGCATCGCATCACGGTCGACGAGACAACCGCATCGCGCGCGCGCAAAGCGATTGAGCGCATGGTCGCGATTGGTGGCGGAGCACCGAAGGTGCCCGCCGCAGATCCAGGCGAATGAGCGAAGGAGCCATGCCCGCCCCGCGACGCGTCACGCCGTATGCCGGCGTGCCGACTGCATCGGCCGGCAAGGCTCGCGTCGAGTTCCCGCTGACGCAGCTCGAGATCGAGCATCTCGTCCACGACGCGCTGTTCGAGGATCGTGCGTTCGAAGATCTCACGACCATCGCGACCGTCGTATCGGATCGTCACGCACGCGCGCGGCTCGTTGCGCGTTCGGACGGTGTGCTCGCCGGTGTTCCGCTCGCAATCGCGGCGTTCTGTGTGTTGGACGACAAGATTTCCATTCGCGTCGATCGCGAAGACGGGACGCGCGTGCACCGCGGAGACATCGTTCTGTATCTCACGGGCCATGCGCGAAGCTTGCTGTCCGCTGAACGCGTCGCGCTCAACTTTCTGCAGCGCTTGTCAGGCATCGCAACGCTTACGCGCAAGTACGTCGAAGCCGTTTCAGGAACCGATGCGAAGATTCTCGACACGCGAAAAACAACGCCAGGTTGGCGCGCACTCGAGAAACACGCCGTGAAATCCGGCGGTGGCGTGAACCATCGCATGGATCTCGCGAGCGCGGTGCTGATCAAAGACAATCATCTTGCGTCGCTCGACGCCGATGTCGCGCTCGCCGTGCGACGGTGTCGCGATTACGCGCCGGCGGGAACGCCGGTGCAAGTCGAGTGCGACAACATTGCGCAGGTACGCGCGGCGATCGATGCCGGCGCGGACGCAGTTCTGCTCGACAACATGAAGCTCGATCAAATCTCTGAATGTGTGCGCGTCGCGAAGGGCAAAGTCGTGACCGAAGTCTCCGGCGGCGTGTCGCTGGTCACCGTCCGCTCGATCGCGGAAACCGGGGTCGATCGCATCTCGATTGGCGCGCTCACGCACTCCGCGCCCGCGCTCGACCTCGCGTTGGACTTCGAATAGCGATGCCGTGCTGGGCGCCGCACAGCTCGGAAGACGCGAGGACGAGAAGACGAGAGGATGAGAAGGCGCGCGAACCGGACAGCGAGTGCGATTGGTGCGGAGCGACACAGTTGTATTGGCACAACTGCAAACTTGTTTGCGCGAACTGCCGGGCAATCGTCAAAAGCTGTGCAGATCTTTGAGTGCAGCTGACAGCCGCCCCTCGGTCAATTCGCCCGAACAAACAATGCTTGCTAAATCAACACTCGCGACGCTTTCACTCGCGTTCGTTCTTGGCGCAGTAGCGTGCACGCCGCGCGCGTCATCGTCGACCGCGGCTCCCGTCGCAGCACCGAATTTGTACAAACGTCTCGGTGGCTACGACGCGCTCGCTGCGGTGACTGACGAGTTTCTCGGTCGCGTCAAAGCAGACACGGCGCTGGCGCCGTTCTTTCTGGGAATCGAGAAGCCCGCCCTTGACCGCCTTCGTCAAATGGTCGTCGATCAGTTGTGCGCGGCGACCGGCGGTCCGTGCGTGTACGTCGGCAAAACAATGAAAGAGTCGCACGCAACGCTCGACATCACGAACGCGATTTTTGATCGCTTCGTCGGACACATTCGCGCAACGCTCGTGCGGTTCGCAGTTCCGTCGCGCGAACAGAACGAGCTACTCGGCGCGCTCGCAGGAATGCGCGCCGAGATCGTGACGAAGTAGCGAACTAACCCGAACTACTTCTTCAGCTTCGCGCCCGACAACGACGCGATTGCACTGAGCGTCGTTTGCGCCGCGTTGAGTCCGAGTTTGAAGTCGGCGTCGGAGAACGTCGAGAACACGTCGATCGGCTGGTGCCACGTAGGATTCCACCCCGTGCCCGTGTGCGCCAGCCGTTCATTCTCGCGCAGGCTGATCGCGGGAATGCTGTCCTGGAATGCACCGGAGTCGGTGTTGCTCATGCGATCGCCGACCGCGGCTGGATAATCTGTCGCGTACCGATCGTTCATCTGCCGGAACATCCACGCGAATCGCTGCGCTTCGGCGGCGTATTTCGAGCTGCCGGCGAATTCGATGTTCACATCGGCTTCACGACGCTGCACGGGGCTGAGTTTGCCCGTCGAGTCGGGCATGCCGTGATCCCACATCATCATGTCGTGCTGCACCATCAACAGCCACTTCGGTTCCGGATAGCGGCCTGAACCGGCCGGATTCTCTTTGCCTTGCAACGCGTAGCGCTGCGCGACGTACGCGCGCGCGCCGTTGAGTCCGGTTTCCTCGTTGTTCCAGAGCGCGAAACGAATCGAGCGATCGGTGACGACGTCGGGGCTGCTGAAGATGCGCGCGAGTTCCATCACGAGCGCCGTGCCTGAGCCGTCGTCGTTGACGGCGGCGCCGTACCCGTGTCCGTCCATGTGCGCGCCGATGATGTACATCTCGTCGGGACGCGTCGCGCCGACTTTCGTGCAGAACACGTTCTGCCGATCACCGGGCACGTCGGTCTCAGCGTTGATGCGACGCAGCTCCCGAGAAGTGGCGGGCGGTTGGCTCTGCGGTGCGAGAGGTCGCAAGGGCGCAGGGGCGACCTGTCT
>DATELA010000112.1:0-13666 GCA_035277145.1 Gemmatimonadaceae bacterium
TGAATGAGCGGCATGCGGGGAGTCGTGCAGGCGGGCATGTTGCTCGGATTTGCATTGCCACCTCCGCCGGCTCGGCCACCGCCTCCGCGACCCGCGTTTGTGCTGTCTCCACCGCCTCCGCGTCCCGCTCCGCCGCCACGCGCGTTCGCGCTGTCCGCGCCACCACCGGCGCGTCCGCCACCGCCACGTCCACCACCGCGCCCGTCGCCGCCCGCCGCTGCAACGGCATTCGTGTTTGGCATCGTGAACACCACGCTCACGGAATCACCGCTGCGAACCACGCGGCCAATCACTTCGTCAGGATTGCCACCGCGGCCACCGCGTCCACCGCCGCGGCCCGCGAGCGGTGAAATGCCGGGCGGCAACGCGCGCGTCATCGAAACGATTGTCGTGTCGCGCTTCACGGCTTCCGGATCTTCCGACGCCATGTACACGAGCATCGCGGTGAGTGTCGCGTTGCCCTTCAAATCGTCGAACACAACTTTGTCGTACGTGTCCTTGTCCGTATGCCACGTGAAGTTGCTGTAATCCCATTGCGCAGCGCCGAGTCCGAACGTTGGCGCGCCGTAGCACGCGAACGACGCATTGTCACTGCCGCCGCCGGCAACACCGATGCCCGGACGCACGTTCGCATTACCCGTGACCGGCGCTTGCTGCTGGAACTCACGCGGCAAGCGGTCCCACCACCGCAACAGATGATTGTTCGCGTCGGGCCAACCGCCGCCACTCAAATTCTGAATGCGACCGGTGCCGTTGTCCTGATTGAACAAGCCCTGCATGCCCTTCACGATGTCCTGGTGATCTTCGGCCCACGCGCGCGAACCAACGAGACCGTTCTCTTCGCTCGACCAGTGGCCGACAAGAATCGTGCGCTGCGGATTCGGCAACACCTGCTTCAGAATGCGCATCGCCTCCATCATCGTGAGCGTGCCCGTGCCGTTGTCCGTCGCACCCGATGAACCGTCCCATGAATCGAAGTGCGCCGACATCATCACGTATTCGTTCGGCTTCGTTGAACCTTTCATCGTGCCGATCACGTTGAACACAGGTTTCTCACCGAGTGATTGCGACTCGAGGCTCATGCGAATGCGCGGTCCCATCTTGTTGTCAGCGAGACGGTACACGAGCCCGTAGTCTTCGCAGCTCAATGCAATCGTCGGCGTGCGCGAGTTGTATGTGTCGAAGATTTCCATCGCGCCGCGCGAGTCCTTCGGTCGCGACGAAATCACTCCGGCGACCCCGGCGGAATCGAGCGCCATGCCGAGTGAGCCACCGCCGAGCGCGACACCGCGCCCCGTAGCGGTAATGCGCGCAGCCCAATCGCGTCGCGCTGAATCTTTTTGCGCGGCCATGCGCTCAGCGGATGCGGGCGTCGCGTTACGGTCCCAATCGTCGGTCGGGCGGCAACTCGGCATCGCAGCGGAGATCATGACGAGCTTGCCGCGCGCTTGCGGTAACCACGCACGGAATTGCGCAGAGTCGCGGAATCGCGGGAGCACAATCGGCTCGGCTTCAACTGCTTTGCCACCCGTGCCCGGGCTGTACCCGAGCATCGTCCCCTCAAGCGTGCGCACGCGCGGCGCGATGAGGTCGATGTGCGACGGACCGCGACGCCACGAGCGCCACGTTCCGTATTGCTCTTTGCGCGACTCGATGCCCCAGGACGAATACATCTTCACCATCCAATCCTGTGCGCGATCCATGCCCGGCGACGCAGTCAATCGCGGGCCAAGCGAATCGAGTAGTCGCTGCGCGAGCCACTCGACGCGCGAGCTATCGATGCCCAAGCGCCAGATGCGCTGCAGCGTGGGTTCGTTGCCGCTGAAGGTTTGAGCGGAGGCACTCGCGCTGACGGCAACGAGTGCGGCCGCGCCCGTGGCGACCAGGAGACGGAACGGCTTCATCATATGATTGGGGGTAGGTGCGACAGTGTGCTGCGAAACCTAGGACGCGGATGGGCAAGCGTCGAGCAGTAGCGCCGCCAATGAGCGTACGGCCGAGCTAGACGATCCGCTGCCCCAGCGCCGACGCCGCCAAGCCGACCGCCAGCTCGGCGGTCTCGTTCTTGACGTCGAGAATGGGATTCACTTCGACGATGTCGAGGCCCAGCAGCTTCCCCGTGTCAGCGATCAATTCGAGCGCGAGGTGCGCTTCGCGGAACGTGAGTCCGCCGCGCACGGGCGTTCCCACGCCCGGCGCCGCAGACGGGTCCACGGCATCCGCATCGAAGGAGCAGCAGAAACCGCTCGTTCCTTCGCTGACGCGCGCGATGGCATCGGTCACACATGCGCCGAGCCCGCGCTGATCGATGTCGCGCATGGAGTACAATTGCACGCCCCACTCGCGAATGTGCGCACGTTCGCCTGCGTCGAGGTCGCGAATGCCGACGAGTGCGACGTGTTCACCCTTCAGCGCGGCACCACCGCCGGCGATGTCAGCAAGCGCTTTGTCGCCATGACCGATCAGCGCGGCGAGCGGCATTCCGTGCACGTTGCCAGAAATCGATGACGAGGGCGTGTTCAGGTCCGCGTGCGCGTCGATCCAAATCAGTCCAACGCGTTCGCCACGTTTGCGCGCCGCGCGCGCGACGCCGGCAACAGAACCCGCGGCGAGTGAATGATCACCGCCAAGTACCAACGGAATCTTTCCCGCCGACGCAGCCGCAAACGTTTCGTCGGCCAGTGCCCGGCACACGCTCGCAATCGCGGGAAGAAACTCGAGGCCGTGGCTCTCCGCCGGGAACGTACCGCGATCGGGTACGGACAGATTGCCCGCGTCGTCGACCGAATGTCCGAGCGCTCGTAATCGCGCCGCGAGTCCCGCCGCGCGAACGGCATACGGACCCATGTCGACGCCGCGGCGACTGGCGCCCAAATCGAGCGGAACCCCGACAACTCGTACGCTGCGCATCGCTCAAGAGTAGCACGCGACACAGTCTCTGGCACGAGAGGGAACGACGAACGCAGTTCTCCCAAGCCTGCTATTCGGGAGAGTGTGCCTGCCTGACGGCACTCAGGAGCGCGTCTGGTCCAAAGGGTTTTTGCAAAAAGCGAGCTCCCTCGGGCACGCCACCGCGACGCTCGATTTCTGTCGCCGCGTAGCCTGACATCAGCAACACCGGCAAATCCGGATCGATGTCGCGCACGCGTTCCGCGAGTTCGAGTCCGCCCATTTCGGGCATCACCACGTCACTCACAATCAGCGCGAATCCCTTGGGCTCTGCCTGCACCAGGCCGAGTGCTTCGCGTCCGTTCTTGGCCAGCGCGACAACGTACCCGGCGCGCTCGAGCACGCGACGCGCGAGCGCGCGCACGGGCTCCTCGTCTTCGACGAGCAATACGCGTTCGCCGCGCGCGCCAATGGCCGCCGTGTGCACGGGTGTCTTTCGTGGATGCGTGGGTTCGTCTGCGCGTGGAAGTAACACGGTAAATACTGTACCCCGGCCAGGCTCACTTTCCGCATAGATGGCGCCCCCGGACTGCTCGATAATGCCGTACGCCATTGCAAGCCCGAGTCCGGTTCCTTCGCCGGCGGGTTTCGTCGTAAAGAACGGCTCGAACACGTGCTGCATTGTCTCGCTCGTCATGCCGACGCCCGTGTCGGACACGCGAAGCCGGACCCATGCCCCAGGCGTCACGGGGTTCGCGCGTCCCGGCTGAATCTCGACGTCGGCAGTGTCGATCGTGATGCGGCCACCTTCACCGGTCGCATCGCGCGCGTTCACCACAAGATTGACGAGTACGTGCTCGATTTGTCGCGAATCCGCGAACACGGTACCGAGCGACGGCGCGAGGTTGCATTCGAGTGTCAGATCTTCGCGCACCAACCGTCGCAGCATGCGTTCGTTGTCGCGCACGACCGCGTTGAGATCGACGGGCGCGGGTTGCATGGTCTGCTTGCGGCTGAACGCGAGCAACTGACGCGTCAGCGAACTCGCGCGCTGCGTCGCTTTGTGAATCTCGTCGACGTCGCTTCGCTGATCGTTGTTGAGGCTCGGATCCGCGCGGAGCATTTGCGCAAAGCCACCGATCACGGTGAGCAGGTTGTTGAAGTCGTGGGCAACGCCGCCCGCAAGCTGGCCGACCGCTTCCATGCGCTGCGTGCGCTGGACTTGTTCCTGAAGTTCACGGCGTTCCGTTTCGTCTTCGGAAATCACGAAGAATCCCGTGATGACGCCGGCATCGTCGCGTCGAGGCACGTATCGCATCGCGAGGACGCGCCGCTCACTCTTGGCACTCTCCCACTCGACGTCGAATTGCTGTTCGCGCCCGGTGAGCGCGGCAATCACGTGCGCGCGAATGCGGTCGTAGTTCACCTGACCTGCGATGTCGCGCAGATGCTGACCGACGAGCAATTCCGGCGCGCGACCGAGCATACCTGCGACCGCTTTGTTCGCGAACGTACACCGCTCCATGGTGTCGATGAACAGGATCTGGATGAGCGTACCATCCGCGACCATGCGGTAGCGCTCTTCGCTTTCGCGGGCGGATGCGAGTGCCGACGTTCGCTGCGCAAGCAAGCGCTGGTTTTCACTGAATCGATCCGCGTTTGCCATCGCGACGGCGATGACGCCGGCCACCAGCGACAACGCCTGCACCGCGTCCGTGCCGAACACCTGGGGCGAGCGTGAGTGGACCCACAACACACCGATCACACGGTTCTCGGCGATCAACGGCACCGCGACGAGCGCACCGACGTTCTCGACCTTCGTCCCGGCAGGATCGATGCGAGAGTCGTGTTCGACGTCCCAGACCACCACGGGTTCGCGCGTACGCACCGCATCGCGCGCGATTTCCGGCGCCAGCGTGATGTTCGCTTCGTCCGTCGCGTACCCGATGCGGAACGCACCGACGTTCGCCAGTTCGCCGCGATCGAGCCTCGCAATCATTGCGCCGTCCGCATGCGTGAGCCGCGCGGCGCGTTCTGCTACGCGCGACAACGCGTTGGGCTCGTTGAACGACGCCGACGCAATCTCGCGCTGCATATCCATCATTGCGGCGAGACGTTCTGTTTTCGCGCGCAGTTCGAATTCGAGGGCTTTTCGTTCGCTGACGTCGCCGCATGATCCCACCGCGCGCATCGCGTGTCCGGCGGCGTCACGCATGATCCACGCGCGGTCGAAGACCGTTGCATACGATCCGTCGGCGCGTTTGAAGCGGTATTCGAGACTGAAGGCGCTCAGTCGCGCCAGCGCATCCTGAACGACCGCCTCAGTCGCCCCGCGATCGTCGGGGTGCGTGCGATCATGCCACCACTCGCGCGTCGGCTCGACAGCGTCGGGTGCGTAGCCGAACGTGCTATACACGGCCTCGTTGCGCTCGACGCGGTCCGTCGCGAGGTCCCAATCCCACAGGACGTCGCTCGTCGCACCAGCCAGCAAGCGGTACCGATCTTCGCGCGACTCGCCGGACGCGCGCGGTTCAGCCGGCGGTTCCGGTAACGTGCCCGGAATCGGCGGCAATGAGCTTTCGGACATTTGGGGAGAGTATCGGCTGCGGTAGGAACAGCCTTTAACTCCCCCCCTTCCCCTTGTTTACTCCTCCGCTTCCTCGCTCCTAGCTCCTTTTGTTCGGCTCTCGTGCCGCGTACCTTGTTGAACAATCCGGTCTGCCGGTCATGGCCCCGCCACAAGGCGCAGGAGGAAATCCCATGTTCGTGAAACGGCTCGCTGTGCTCGCGTTCCTTTCCGCCGTTGCGGCGTGCGCCGGAGGTACCTCGTCATCCAGCGGCGCTGCGCCCTCGTCGCTCGCGGTTCGCAACCGCGACGTCATCACCAAAGCTGAGCTGTCGGATCCATCGATCGGCTCGATGAACGTGCTGGAAGTCGTGAGCCGGCTCCGGCCGCACTTTCTGTCGGACCGCGGCGTCCAGAGCCACGCCAACGCGGCGTCAGGAAGAGTCCACGCATCGATTGACAACAACACCGTCGTGGAGCTCGAACAGTTGCGCAACCTGCTCGTGAGTCACGTCGCCGAGATTCGATTCCTCAATGCCGGCGCAGCCATGCAACGCTTTGGCGGCGCCGCGCAAGAGGGACCAGTCATTGTGGTGAAGACGATGTAAGCGGAATTGGGAAGGAAGAAGTTGGAAGGAAGAAACCTGAAGTGAGAAGTGGGAAGTAAAAGTGGGAAGTAAGAAGTGGCACCGCGCCACTTTCTACTTCCCACTTTCCACTTCTCACTTCTTACTTCGCCCTTCTGCCTTCTCAATTCCTAATTCTGCCTTCGCACCAACTACTGGTCCCACCACATGCGCGTGGCATACGTGTCTGCCCCTTGCCGCGCGATCGCCGCGGCGAGCGCTTCCGCATTCACTGATTGCTCGGAGCCCGGGTACGGCAGGCGGCGGGCAAGCGGAATTCCTTCTGGGTACGCGCTCGGTCCGGCAACAATCGTCGACGGATGGCCCGTGCGACGCCAATTGCTCCACGCTTCCGATCCCTGCGTGAACAGCGCAATCCACTTCTGCAGATGGATCTGCTGGAGCCCGGCGGCACCACCGACATACGTCACGCCCGCCTGACCCAGGTACGTCGTGGCAGCAGCAGGACTGCCGCCCCACTGCTCAATCGAAGCCGTAACGCCCGCGTTGTAGAAACCAGCCGCGGCGCCAGGCGCCAGCCCGCCGATGCTTCGTTCCGCTGCTTCCGCCTGAATGAAGCACAGCTCGGCGTACGTCAGAATGTTCGACGGATAGGCGTTCCCCGCCGACGTTCCGAACGTGCCGTACGTCGTTGCACCAGGATAGAAGATTGCTCCCGGCCGGGACGTGGTGTTGAAGAACGGCGGCACCGTCGTGTTGTCCATGCCGTTCGGCAACCCGGCGTACACGAGTGGATTCGCCTGTGTCGGCTGCGCATAGATCGGCAGCCTCGGGTCGTTGAATGCGAGCAACGTGTCGATCAAGGTCTTCGCCATGCGGTGATCGTCGCGCCCGGAGAAGTTGTTCGCCCACGGATTGTTGAAGATGCCGTCACCGGGCCACGCCAACACCGCGTTATCCGCGTTTGACGTGAAGAGACCGCCCGGTGCCGCAAACGCGGCCGTCAACTCCGCGCTGGCCTTGGCCTGGTCCACCTTCTGCATTCGCATGGCCATGCGCGCGCGCAACACGTTCGCGAACTTGCGCCACTGCGCCACGTCGCCGCCGTAAATCGGATCCGCTGAGCCCAGGCCGGCGTCGGTCGATGCCGGATTCATCGTCGCCCCTGCTTCTGTGAGGCGAACGAGAAGGCTGTCGTAAATGTCTTCCTGCGGATCGTACGCGGGCTTCATCGGTCCGCCGATGTCGCCCTTCAGCGCCTCTGTGAACGGAATGTCGCCCCACAAATCGGTGATGTTCTGGAAAACCCAGCTCTGCATCACGCGTGCGGGTCCGACCGTGTTCGGTGAATTGGCCGCCGTGCCGAGCGCGACCACCTTTTCGTAATCTTCCAGCTCGCTTGTGTAGACGCCAAGGAACAGCGCGTCGATCGTCTCGGGCCGAATACGCCCGCGGTCCTCTTCGACGTACTGCACTTGCGCGACGTGGTGCGCGAAGAGCGACGTCATCGAGAGCGTCTGGAACGAACCGTTAAAGCGGCCCATCGTCGTCACCGTTGCGTTGGTGAACAACGTGGTCGCCGGCGCGGTCGTCGGACTGTTGGGGTTGGTGTTGATGTCGGTGAGATCCGTTTCGCACGCCGTCACCGAGATCGCGCCAACCGCCAGCAGCGCGATCTTGAGTCGATTGAAGGTCATTGGTCGATTCTCTCCGGTCACGGTGTGATGCGGACGTGGAGGCCGATCGAGCGGGTCGTGGGCATTGCACCCATGTCAAACCCCTGGCCGCCGTTTGTCGCGTTGGTGGAATTCTCCGGATCGTAGTTCGGGAAATCCGTCCACGTCAGCAGGTTGCGACCGACGAACGACACGTTGAATTGTGCGAGTCGGAGGCGCTGTGCCACGGAGCTTGGTGCTTCCCAACTCAGACGCAACTCGCGGAGCTTCGTGAAGCCGGTGCTGAAGATCGCGCGCTCGCGTCCTTCGTAATAGATGTTGTGGTTGTAGTCCTCGGCCGTCACGCTGATCGTGTTCGGCTGTCCCGTGGCTTCGTCGATGCCCTGCACAATGACGCCAGGATCGTCCCAGTCCACGTCGCGGCCGCGCAATGTCGATTCGAGAATGCCGGCGTAGGTGCCCCACATGTTGCCAATGGAGAAGTTCTCGCCGCCCACGCGAATGTCGAGCAGCGCGCTCAGCGTGTAGTTCTTGTAGCGCACTTCGTTGAACCACCCGCCGACCCAATCCGGATTCACGTTACCAAGGATCTTTTGCGTCGGATCACGCTGCGGCAATCCGTTGTCCAGCAAGAGCTGGCCCGTTGCCGGATCACGAAGCGTTGCCGGACCGAACAGCACGCCATACGGCTGGCCGACCCGCGCCTGCAAGTTCACGCTCCACTGACCACCCGTGATGTTCGTCGCCGTCAACCCTGGAGCGAGTTCGTCGACGCGGTTCTTGTTCTTGGTGAAGTTGAACGACGTCGTCCAGTTGATGCCGTCAGGGCGCACAATCGGACGCGCCGTGATGAGCATTTCGACGCCCTTGTTGCTGATCTGCCCAGCGTTGATCGCGGTCGCGCTGAAGCCGGTCGCCGGCGCCGTGGTCAGGTTGATGATCTGGTCTTTCGTCTTCTTCGTGTAGTAGGTCGCATCGAGTGTGATGCGATCGCGGAACAGTGACAACTCGGCGCCGATTTCAGCACCGGTGGTCCGCTCAGGCTTGAGGAACGCGTTCGCTGACGTGTTGCTCAGCGAGTACAACGGCAATCCGTCAAACTTGTTTGAGCTACCGTTGAACAGCGTGGCGAGCTGGTACGGCGCCGCATCGGCTCCGACCTGCGCGACACCGCCGCGCACCTTCAGGTACGTCACTGCACCCTCGCCGTTGCCCGTGATCGAGGGGAGCATGTCGGACAGGATCAGCGACGTGCTGATCGACGGATAGAAGTATGACGCGTTGTCCTTCGGCAGCGTCGAGGACCAGTCGTTGCGTCCCGTGACTTCCACTGTCCAATAGCCCTTGTACGTCGCGATTGCCGACCCGTACATCGAGTTGACGGCCGAATGGAACTCGGAGTTCGTGACCGTCGGCGCGATGCCTGCGTTCGCGAGGTTGTAAATCTTCGGCACCAGAATGCCGGTCGTCGCGACGCGATTGTTGTAGGCGTGATTGCGGCGCTTGTTACCGCCGAAGTTGAACGTGAGATCGAAGTCCTGAATGCTCTTCCGGGCGGTAAGAATGCCCTCGAGGTTGATCTCACGTGCGCGGTTCGTGTTGCTCGTGAACCCGCCGTTATACGCTGGATCGACGCGATCGATGTTCTCTGCCGCCAGATGCTCGTCGGCCGTGAACCGGAATCCGTCCGCGCCGGCGCGAACGAGGCCCGAGAGCCACGGTGTGAACTGATAGTTACCCGAGATCTGCGCGATCACGCGGTCACGCGTGTCGATCGTCGGATTCTCGTACACCTGCCAGTACGGATTCCGGTGGTAGTTGTAGTTCCATCCGAACAGACTGCCGTCGGGCAATCCGTACGGGCTGTTCAGGTTGTAGTACTGGTTCTTCATCGGCTCGAGATCGACCTGACGCCCGAACCACGTGAACGACATCCACGGATTGCCCTCCGTGTACCCGTTCTCGTTGCGGCCCTGACCGCGGCTCTGCACGTACTGCAGCGAGCCGGAGAGCATCAGCTTGTCTTTCACAGCCGCGTTCGCCGAGACCGATCCGACGAGCTTGCTCAGCGACGAATTCGGGACGATACCCGTGGCACTCTCCTTCGTGAGCGAAACCCGCGCGCCGTAGCCCGGGCCGTTCGACACGACGTTGAGCGTGTTCGAAAACACGTTGCCCGTGCGGAAATAGTTGCGGACGTTATCCGGATGCGCGACCCACGGCAGGTTCAATCCGTTGAACTGATTGATGAGCTGTCCGTCGAGGCGGGGACCCCACGATTCGTCCGCGCCGTCGTTCGTGCCGCCGCCCTGGCCGTCGAGGTACTCAAATTCGCCGACAAAGCCCTGGCCATATCTGTTCTGATACTTCGGGAAGATCGAAAGTCCTTCCGCCGTCGCGCGGCTCGTGAAGCTGAACTGCGTGCCTGACGGCGCGTTCCGGCCCGATTTGGTCGTGATGACAATCGCACCGTTCGACGCGCGTGAGCCGTACAGGGCTGCTGCATTGGGCCCCTTGAGCACGTTCACGCTCTCGATGTCGTCCGGGTTGAGGTCGCTGATCGCTGAGCCGTAGTCCCGGCCGCTGCTTGCGCTCGCAGTCGAGAAGCCTGTGTTGAGGATCGGCACACCGTCGACCACGAACAGCGGCTGGTTCTCACCGAGAATCGAGCCGGCACCGCGAATGACGATGCGCGAGCTCCCGCCCATGTTGCCGGACTGGTTGATCTGCACGCCGCTCACCTTGCCCGACAGCGCCGAAATGAGATTCGGGTTTGTCACGCGCGTCAGATCCTCACCACCAACTGTTTGCTGCGAGGTGCCGATCGTCGCCTTTTCACGTTGAATGCTGAGCGCCGTGACGGTGACGCCTTGCAGCTGCGTGGCAACCATCGACAGCGTGAAGTTCACCGTGATCGGTGCGCCGGCCAATTGCACCGTGTCTTCTTTCATCTTGTAGCCGATCGCGCGCACCGACACGATCTGCGCGCCGCGGCGATTCGCGGGCACGCTGATCGAAAAACGTCCATCCTGGTCGGACTGCGCGCCGAGCGACGTGGCTTCGAGAAGCACCAACGCATTTGCAATCGGCGTTGATCCCTCTCCGACCACGCGCCCCGAGATGACGGTCGCACCTTGCGCTGCCGCGCGGACTGAAAGTCCCGCAACGAGCGTTGCAGCGACCGCCCCCGCGAAGAGTACGCGAGTGAAGCGGTTTACCATGACGTATACCTCCCTGCATGGAGTGAGTGGATTGACCGGGCTCGTGGTCGCGCACGGCGACCTGCGGCCAGCGAGCGAGAGTTGACCGGCGCACAGTCGTGCGTCGCGCTCGCGAGGTGCGTGGACGTTGACTCGATCGCACCGCATTCATTGCGGCAGGGACCGGTCGTCATGCGGCGACTCCGTGGAGTGGCGAACCGCCAAACGTCTGCGGAGCACGGGTCACCACGCGTTCTCGACGGGTCATTGCGGCACGAATATCCGTGCGGGTCCGGACGTGTCAAGAAGGGGTAACGGGACGGGCTGCGCGTGACGGGGGACGGGCCGCCACTGAGCCATACTCCGACTAGTCACAGAGCGCCACTTTGGGAGCGAAAAAAAAAACGCCGTTCGCGGCCGTTCGGCGCGGCGTGATGGCCTCGTTTTCGGTCGATTTGGCGCCATCGTATCATTCGCTGATGCTTTTCTGGCTGGCGCCGCGTGGGTGAGGCCCCGCTGCGCGACCGCGACGTGGCGGGGGACGTCCGATCCCTACGCCTGATCCTCCAGCCTGGGCTGGTCGGACTGGTCATGGGCGCCGCTATTGCGCGCCTGACCGGCGGAAGCGTCGTGATCGGGGCGGTGATCGGTGCAACCGCCATGCCCCTGGTGACGATGGTGATCTATCGGGCCATGACGGGGGCCGCGTCGGGCGTGATCAATAGCGCCACCATGCCCGGCTATCGGGGCAATGAAGCCGCTGGGTACTCGCATATCGAAGCGCTCGAGGCCAAGGGCGACATCGCCGGTGCGCTTGCGGCGTGGGAAGACGTGATTCGCGGAGGGCCGGACGCGGTCGCGGCGCGCATGCACGCGGCGGATCTCTACGCTCGCAAAGGCAACAACACGCAGCGAGCGGCCGAATTATTCCGTGCGATTCAGACGCACGCGAGCGCCCCCGCTGAAGTTCAGCGCTACGCGAGCCAGCGACTCGTCGACCTATACCTCGGCCCGCTGAACGACGCGGGCCGCGCGCTGGTCGAGTTGCGGAAGATTGCGGATCGTTGGCCCGGCACGCCGGAAGCCGACGGTGCGAAGCGCGCGATCGCGGACATCAAACAACAGACGACGAGAAGACGAGAAGACGAGAAGACGAGATAACTGCCTCGGCGCCTCGTTACTGATAGCCGACGTAGTGCCATGCGGCGACGACGAAGTCTTGCGCGTCCTGGCGCGTCCATGCGTGACCGGGAAACAGGTTCTCCACCCGGTTCACTTCGCGCCACTTCGCGCACAGATCATCGCTTTTGGTTTCGTTGAACACGTACACCAGGCATTCGCGAAGATCGTGGTAGTGCGTGTCTCCGCCAAACTTCGAATTGGGGACGTTCCACGCGAGACACTCAATCAAGTATCCCGAAATCCGTTGCGCAGACGGTACCGCGTTCTCACGCATTTCGTTGCGGAGGTGCTTCAACACGCGAACCGTCGCGCGATAGCGCCCGTCTGTTGCGTCGTCCTTGGCCTGCCCGTTTGCGAAATGCTGATCCGGCCAATTCACCACCTGTGGCGGAACGCCGCCGTCGGGGTGCAGCACAACACCCGTTGCATGTCTGCTGCCGCGAATGTGCTGGCGGTGTTCAAAAAACGGCGCGACGTGAATCGCAACGTTCGCGTCCGCGCGCACGCGGAACACTTTGTCGGTGCGTTGGACTGCGGACGCACCAAACCGGGCCACTAACGCAACACCGATCTCATCCTTGAACTGCGCGTACGGATACGGTGCCGCAGCGCTTCGTGCGGCCGCTGAATCGCGCGCGTCGTCTGCAGGCGGCGAGTAATACGCAACGCCGGCGTCGACCGCGATGCCGGAGATACTGGTGCGATTCCGGTGCGAGCCGTGCAGAAACACGCGAACGTCGCGTCCGCGCAGCGCAGCGGCGGCGTGGACCGCCTCCGCGACAACTCGCTCCGCCCGCTCGGTCTGCTCGATCGCGACTTGAGTTGGTGCCTGCGCCCAACGTGCAAACTTTTCGTTCAAGTGTTTTGGCATCGTCGTCGTGTGTGTACAAGCAGCTGCGTGTTGTTGCGCATGACGCGGGCCGCGCGCATGAACAGCACGGCGAGGCGTTCGATGCGGGCGGCCCGATTTGCGGGTCCGCCGACGAGACGACGGTTCTAGAAGATCGGAGGGCGTTCTTGCGGCGCGCGCGCCACGCTGCGCAGGAGCTTTGCGTCCGCTGCGGCCACGCGCGGTCCTCGCGCGGTCGTGACGACACGCGGCGAATCGCACACGGTCGCGCCGTGACTGTGGCCGCAGTGGTCGATGTGCGCACCGGCATGCGCCGGTACGCGACCGTGATCGCTGTTTGCCGGCGCGGGCGCATGCGGGCTCGCGCGCTGAACGCTCGCGACACCGTCATCGCCGTCGTGCAGCTCCGGGAACAACACTTCGCCCCGGCTCACGAGGAAGGCGAGCATGGAGCAAAGTCCGAGGACGACGCGACGGGCACGCACGCGAGTAGCCACGCCCACCAACTTATCGTCCGACCTGCGCCTTCGAAGCCGCCCCCGCGCAAAGATCGCCGGGAGGGGCAACGAAAACGGCGCGCCTTTTGGAGGGATCGATTCCGCAGCGCCAGCAAGGAAAGATCGCCGGGAGGGGCAACGAAAACGGCGCGCCTGTTGGCGCGCCGTTTGCAGTTGCCCCTCCTGGGATCGAACCAGGACTCTCCTGATCCAGAGTCA
>DATELA010000113.1:0-29288 GCA_035277145.1 Gemmatimonadaceae bacterium
TCACCCCTCAGTCCACAGGTCTTCCCTCGAGCGGATAAAACCGCTGCCCCTGGCGAGCCATCGAGATCAACAGCGGCGCCGGAGTGTAGCGCCCCGCGTGACTCAGGTCGAGCCGTTCGAGCAGCTCAACGACGCGCGCGGCACTGAGCGAGTCCGCGTATCGGAACGGACCGCCGCGGAACGGCGGAAAGCCGATGCCGAAAACCGCACCCACGTCACCATCACGCGGGACCTGCAGAATCCCTTCTTCGAGACATCGTACGGCTTCGTTCACCATCGCGAGTACGCAGCGGCGCTGGATTTCGTCGCGCGGAAGCTCTTTGCGCTCGCTGCGCGTCGGCAAAAGGTCATATACCGTCGCGTCGACACCGCCCTTCTCGCCGTCTTCGCCATACGAGTAAAAGCCTTTGCGCCCTTTGCGGCCGAGCCGCCCGGCTTCAAGCACCGCTGTCAGCGAACGCGCGGGTGAAAGACGGTCGCCCAACGCTTCGAACATGATCTTGCCGGACTTGCCGGCGATGTCGAGCCCGACTTCGTCGATCAGCGTGATTGGCCCGACCGGGAATCCGAAATCGACGAGCGCTTTGTCCACCGCGTCGATCGCAACGCCTTCGTCGAGCAAACGGCCTGCTTCATTGATATACGGCGACAGAATGCGGTTGACGTAGAAGCCGGGACTGTCGTTCACGACAATGACGGTCTTCCCGAGTTTCCGTCCGAACGAGACGGTGCGCTGAATCGCCTCAGGCGCCGTGCGCGGCGTCATGATCACTTCGAGCAACGGCATCTTTGGCACGGGCGAGAAGAAATGCATGCCGATGACGTGCTCGGGCCGCAATGACGCCGACGCAATACGTGCAATGGGAATCGTTGACGTGTTCGTCGCAAAAATTGCACTCGGCGAAATCAGCTGCTCCGTTTCGCGCAACACCGCGTGCTTCACGTTGATGTCTTCGAAAACAGCTTCGATGACGAGATCCACGGAGCGGAAACCGTCGTACGTCGTCGTGCCGCTCACGAGACTCATCTGATCGTCGAGCTGCTGCTTCGTGATGCGCTTCTTGACCAGCGAGTCTTTGAGCACGTCGCGCACCGACGCGAGGCCTTTGAGCACCGCTTCATGCTTCGCGTCTTTGAAGCGCACAGGAATGTTCTGCTGCGCCGTGATCGCCGCGATTCCCGCGCCCATGAATCCGGTGCCGAGTACACCGACGTTGCGCACGCGATGATCGGCATCGCTGCCGCCACCATAATCCTTCTTGAGCGACGTCGTCGCATAAAACAGAAACACGAGCTCTTTCGAAACGGCCGTCATCGCCATCTCACCGAACAGGCGCGCCTCTTCGGCGTACGCGCGGTCGCGTGACATGGAATAACCGGCGGCAACGGCGTCGATCGCGGCGTCGAGCGCCGGATAATTCCCGTGCGATTTCTCGCGCGTCATTTCGCGCGCCTTGCGCAACACCACAGCGCGACCGAGCGGATTCGATTCGAGCAGGAACGCACCCGCGCCGCGACCCTGCGGTTTTGACGCAGTGCGTGTTCCAGCGATGAACTCGCGCGCGCGCTGCATGGCGATGTCACGCAGAATCGCGGGATGCACGAGATCGTCGACGAGCCCCGATTGCAGCGCGCGCTTTCCACGCACATTGCGCGCGCTCAGGATCATGTCGAGCGCCGCTTGCAATCCAACGCGTCGCGGCAAACGCTGCGTGCCACCGATGCCGGGAATCAGACCGAGCTGCGTTTCCGGCAACGCGAGCACGGTCTTGGGGTGATCGGTGATGATGCGGTGCGCGCACGCGAGCGCGAGTTCGAGTCCGCCGCCCACGCACGCGCCGTGTATTGCCGCGATGACAGGTACGCGACCGCGCTCGACGCGATCGACCAGCGCCTGCGCCGCAGCGGACATACGCGCGGCGTCATCCACCGTCTTGAACTCCAGGAATTCGTCGATGTCGGCGCCGGCAATCCACACATCCGATTTGCCACTCATCAACACTGCCGCTTTGATCCCGGTATCCCGGTCAAACCGATCCAACAAGGCTGCGAACTCGGCGATCACGCCGCGCGTGAACTTGTTGACGGATTCGTCGGGCAAATCAAAGGTGACCACGGCGACGCCGCCGCTCACGGCCAGATTGAGCGCAGTCATGCTCAGTTGCGCTCCAGAATCATCGAGAAACCCAGCCCGCCCGCCGCGCACACCGTCATCATGCCGAACTGCACATCGCGACGCCGCATTTCATTCGCGAGCGTTGTCGTAATGCGTGCGCCCGTCGCGCCAAACGGATGGCCGATCGAAATGGAACCACCCATCACATTCAGCTTGGTTCGATCCACTGCGCCAATTGGCGACGTGACGCCTGCGCGCGACGCCCAATAGTCCGATTCAAATCCACGAAGGTTCGACAACACCTGGGCCGCAAACGCTTCGTGCATTTCCACGAGCCCCATCTCGCGTAACGACAGCTGTGCGCGAACCAGCGCGCGTGGCGCTGCGAGTACCGGTGCCTGCAACAACTGTTCGCCGGGATCGAGCGCCGCGTAGGCGTACGAGCGGATGTACGCCAATGGCGTATAGCCGAACGCGCGCGCCTTGTCTTCGCTCATCAGCAACACGGCAGCTGCGCCGTCGGTGAGCGGAGATGAATTGCCTGCGGTAACCGAACCGTAGTTCTTGTCGAACACGGGCCGCAAACCAGAGAGCTGATCGAACGACGTATCCGTGCGAACCCCGTTGTCGGTATCGAGATACTGCTGATACTTCGGCGCGACGTAGACGGGCGCCGTTTCCGCGGCGAGCCGTCCGTCCTTCCATCCCGCCGCGGCACGCTGATGCGACGCGAGCGCAAACTCATCCTGTTCCTTGCGCGGAATCGCGTTCAGCTTGGCCATCTTCTCCGCCGACTGTCCCATTGTTTCGCCGGTCGTCGGCTCAGCGATCGCGGGCGTGATCGGAACGAGGTCGCGCGGACGAATGCGCGCCAGTGCACCCAACCTCGCGGGCATCGACTTCGCGCGGGACGCGGCCACGAGCGCATCCGCAAATCCGCGCGAATGCAGAATCGGCACGTTCGACAGTGATTCCGCACCGCCGGCGATCGCCACATCTGCATGTCCCAGCACGATCTGATCCGCGGCGTCGGTGATCGCCTGATTTGCCGACGCGCACGCGCGGCTCACGGAATACGCGTCGACGCCTTTCGGCAGCAGCGGCATCAGCGACACTTCGCGCGCGATGTTGGGCGCGAGCACCGATGGAATCACCGTACCGAACACGAGCAGATCCAGTTCGCGTGGGTCGAGCGAGGTGCGATGGATCAGTTCAGTGACCACATGTTTGCCGAGCTCGATCGCGGACATGGACTTGAGCGCTGTGCCCGCTTTCGCAAAGGGCGAGCGCACGCCGGCAATAATCGCGACCCGGCGCCCTTGTCCGTAGGTGGTCATTGATAAGAAAGTACGGGACTCATGAATCCAGTGCCACCGCGCGCCAAGGCGTTGCGCGCCATATCAGCACCCGAATTCGACGTGATCGTCGTCGGGGGAGGGATCGTCGGGGCCGGAGTCGCGCGCGACGCGGCGCGCCGCGGCTTTCGCACCGCGCTCATCGAACGCGACGATTTTGCCTCAGGAACATCGTCCCGCTCGTCGCGTCTCGTGCACGGAGGCGTACGGTACCTCGAACACGGGTGGTTCCATCTGGTGTTCGAAGCTTCGCGCGAACGGCGACGACTGCTCGACAATGCGCCCCATCTGGTGCGGCCGCTGCGATTCACGTGGCCCGTATACGACCATCAGCGGCTTGCAAAATGGGAAATCGGCGCGGGCCTGCTCATGTACGACGTGCTCGCGCTCTATCGAAATGTCGGCAAGCACAAACGGATGTCGCCCGATGATGTGGTCGAGCGTGAACCGCGCGTGTTACCGAAGGGCCTCGAGGGCGGCGCAACGTACTGGGACGCGACGACCGACGACGCGCGACTCACCATCGCCAACGTGATCGACGCCGAACGCGCGGGCGCGGAATTGCTCAACCACGCGGAAGTCACCGGCGTTTCGCAGAGCGGCGGTCGCGTCGATGGCGTCGTTGCGCGCGATTTACCGTCGGGCATGACGCTGCGCATTCGTGGCCGCGTCGTAGTGAACGCAACGGGTCCGTGGACCGATACGCTGCGCCGCGCGGAAGATCCGAAAGCGATATCCGCCGTGCGCGGAACCAAAGGCGTGCACCTGCTCGTTCCGCAAAGCCGCATTGGCAACATCGGTGCGCTCACGCTGCTGCATCCCAAAGACGAGCGCGTGATGTTTGCGCTGCCCGCCGGCACGAACACGATTCTCGGTACGACCGACACACGCACCGGTGATGCTCCCGATCAAGTGCGCGCGTGCGCAAGCGACGTGCAGTATTTACTCGAGGCGGCGAATCACTTCTTTCCGGCGGCGTCGCTCACCGAATCCGATGTGATCAGCGCGTGGGCAGGGCTCCGTCCATTGATTGCGTCGTCAGACTCCGAACAACCTGCGGCGCAATCGCGCGAACACGAGATCGTCGTCGGGCCACTCGGCGTTATCGGTGTGTCCGGCGGAAAGCTGACCACGTACCGGTCGATGGCCGAAGAGATCGTCGATGTGGTCGCGGAGCATTTGCATCGTCGTGACAAGAGCGACACGGCGCATGCGACGCTACCCGGCGGTGAACTACCAGACGTCGACGCGGAAGTCGCGATCGCCAGTGACATCTGCGGCGATGCGGGTATCGCGACGCACCTGGTCCACACCCACGGCAGCGAGTGGCGAAGCATCTGGGCTCTCGGTGCGAACACGCCGGCCCTTCGCGAGCGGATCGCGAGCGGGTGCAACGCGATTCGCGCTGAACTGATCAATGGTGTGCGAAACGAGTGCGCGCGTACGCTCGCGGACTTACTCGTGCGCAGAACGAAGGTTGCGTTTGAAACGCGCGACCACGGACTGTCGGTCGCGCTCGAGGTTGCGGCGCTCGTCGCGCACGAACTCGGCTGGAACGCCGTCCTGCAAAGCGCGGCGGTCGCCGAGTACGTGCGCGAGGTAGAACGACTGTTCACGATTGACGCCTGCTGATTGCCACCGCTCCGCTCCGATCACGTGCTGATCAAAGATCGGACGGGGCGTCAGCGACGCGTCAGCGCACTATGATGCGTCGTGAATTGTGGTCAACTCGACGATTTTCAGCCGCCGCGTTTTCGCGGGAAGCTTGAGCACCACCTCGTCGCCAACACCCTTCCCCGCGAGCGAACGACCGATCGGCGATGACATCGTCACGTGCGCCTCATCGAATTCATCCGAGTCGCCGATGACGAGATGGTATGTCTCCTTGACCTTCATCTGAGTGTCGAGGACGACGACCTTCGAGCCGAGCCCGACTTTGTCCGCGGGAATCTGCGTGAGATCGATGCTCGAGAGTTTACCGAGCCGCTCGCCGAGCTGACCGAGACGCGCCTGCACGAGGCGTTGGCGTTCGAGCGCCGCTTTGTACTCGCTGTTCTCACGCAAATCACCCATTTCCACGGCGCGACGGATTTCCGCCGGCAGGGTGACGTTCAACTCGTGCCGAAGTTTCTCTGCTTCCGCCTGCAGCTTTTGTTTGAGTGCCTCGAACATCGCGCAACATCCTCAAGGGGAAAAACGGCGCCCGGCCAGCGTACCGGCCGGGCGCTTATTTCTGCTGAGCCAATGTAAGCCCGGTGAACCGCGCGCGGCAACTTGGCTCAGCGATTCATCTCGGCACGTACTTCGCAACGCGCGGCGCGCTGTCGAGCGCGCGCTCGATTGCGTACAACGCGCCTCCGCGAATCGCCACTGCGGTCACAGCACCCTTGTGCGGCACGCGCAACGTTCGGCAAAAACTCATGTCAGTGAAGGTGCAGACCATCCATGTCCTGGCATATGACGCGTCGCGACCGGGCAACAATACCCACAACGATTCGCCGCGCTCGTCGACAGCGAGTAAGTCGAACAACTGACGGCGCTCCGGATATTTGAGCTCCGCGAGAACGCGGTCGACTTCCGCACGATAGCGATTGCGCAAACTCAAGTCGTACTGCAGCGCGTCCATCTCACGTTCGGCGGAACGCTTGATGGAATCCGCGTACGCGTCACGATCCGCTTTCGTCACGGGGGCGGGCTCACCGAGGGGAAGCTTCACCGTGCGACGAATGCCGGCGAGCGAATCGTACAGCGAAACGGTTTCACGATCGTTGAATCCGAGTACGAAGCCGGTGTCGCCAAGGAATGCAGTGAACGGACGCACGTGCAAGGGTGCGTCGAAGCGGCCCGTTGCAAACGACGCCTCGTACAAGATCGACGCGGGTGGCGCGACTGCGAGCACCGTGTCGCGCACGGTTCCTTCGGGATGCATCGCGACGACGTACGCACGTTCGCGTTTGTCCGCGGCAGATGGATAGCGGAACGTCCACGCGAGCAGCGCACCGTTCACACTCGATCGTGCTACATCTTGCACGCGCCCGTACACTGACTCGTCGATCGCCATTGGACGCGCGCGGACGAACTCGCCGTTCGCGCTGTAATAAAAGAGTTGCTGTGCAGCACGGTCGTACACGACGACGGTGTCAGCGCCGAACCGCGCGGCGGCAATGGGATGTCCGAAATCTTCTACGTCGTAGCCGATCGCGCCGACGAGCGTTTCGACACCGCCTTCGCACGGCACGCGCCACACGCCCGTCGTTGGATCGACAAGCCACACCTGACATTCGCCGGCGACGACGATCGACTGCAGTGAACGGAAGCGTGTCGTGTCCGCAGTGATTGCCCACGATTCGATCAGGCTTTGTACAACGCGCGGAACAGGCGGCGGCGTGTCTTGTGAGAACGCCGTGCGCGGAATGAACAGCGCCAGCGCGACGCCGCAGCGCGCCAGCCGAGCCAGGTCGTGCAAGGTCATGTGTATTTGATACCCCGGACTATGACGACGGCGGTATGTTCCCGGCAATGCGATCCGCCCTCGTCGCGACTGCGGCCGCGTTGGTGGTGCTCGTCACCGCATGCGGATCACGCGACGCAACCGGTGGTACACAGGAATTCCGGTGGGGCGGCGACGCGGAAGGCGGCGCGCCCTTTGTCGAGGCCGATCCGGCTGATCCCACCCGCGTACGCGGTTTTGACGTCGACGTCGCGGGGATGATTGCGCACGGACTCGGCCGTGAGCCGCGCTTTGTGCAAGTGCAATGGGCGTCGATCGTTGCGTCGACGGAGCGCGGCGATTTTCACGCCGGTCTCTCGGGCATTGAGGATTCGCGCGAGCTGCGCGAGCGCCATTCGGTCAGCCTTCCCTACTTCGAGTTCCGCGAAGTACTCGCAGTGCGCGCGGTCGATTCCGCGCGCTTTCGCGGTTTGCGCGACCTCGCGCGGCGGCGGGTAGCCACGCTCGGCTCGACGATGGCGTACCAGATCCTGGTCGACGCGCAGCGCCAATCGGGCGTTGTGCCGGTGTCGTACGACGACGACGTGCATCCGTACGGCGATCTGGTTGCGGGCCGTGTCGACGCAGTGTTGCTCGATCACGTAATCGCTGAACGATCGCTGCGCAGGCTTGGCGGTGGTTTCGTCGTACAACCGAACGCAGCGGCAACGGGTTATTACGTCGCGGTGTTTGCGCGCGCGGATTCTGCGTTGCGCGATTCGGCAAACGCGATTCTCCGCGCGCGCATGGCGGACGGTGCACTCGAACAGTCGTTTCGCACGTGGGGCGTGTGGGATGCGGCGCAAGCGGCACACTTTGCGCGCACGCTCGCGGCTGACTCGTCACTGACGAGCGCAGGTGCCGGAGCGCGCGATCAGTCGATCACGGCGTACCTGCCGTCGCTCGCGCGCGCAGCTGCGATCACGCTTGTGCTGTCGTGCCTGTCCATGGCGCTCGCGGTGATCATCGGTGCCGGCATCGCGGCAGGACGCGTGTACGGTCCGCGCATGGTGCGCATCGCGCTCACCGCGTACGTCGAGGTCATTCGTGGTACGCCGGTGCTGCTGCAGCTCTTCGTGCTCTACTATGGATTGTCGTCCGTCGTGCGGTTGCCGGCGTTTCTCGCCGCCGTACTCGGACTTGGACTGAACTACGCCGCGTACGAATCCGAGGTGTACCGGTCCGCGCTCGAAGCCATTCCGCGTGCCCAACTCGAGGCCGCGCGCACGCTCGGATTGAGCGAGTGGCTCACGCTGCGGCTGGTGCGCGGGCCGCAAGCGTTGCGCCTTGCGCTCGCGCCGATGACGAATGATTTCGTCGCGCTGTTGAAAGATTCGTCGCTCGTTTCGGTAATCACGGTGGTGGAACTCACCAAACAAACCGCGATCTACGCGACGAATGTCGGGAGCTGGCTTGTGCCCGGCGTGTTGTGCGCGATCGTGTACCTCGCGATGTCATTGCCGCTGTCGTTGTACGCGCGACGTTTGGAACGCCGCCTGAGCACGTCATGAGTATTGCACTCGAAGTTCGTGCGCTCGAGGTTGTCCGCGGCAAGCGCACCGTGTTGCGTGGCGTCGATCTCGACGTCGCACCCGGCGAAGTGTGTGCGCTCATGGGCCCGTCGGGCGCGGGAAAAAGCACCGCGCTTCGCGCGATCGCTGCGCTCGAACCATTTACTGCGGGTCGCATTGCGTTCGGTGAGGTGGTGCTCGATCCCGGACGCGTGCCACCGGAGTCACGCTTGCGCGAATTGCGGCGCAACGTCGGGATGGTCTTTCAAGGACACACACTGTTCGATCATCTCACGGTGCTCGACAACGTGACGCTCGCTCCAACGCACGTACTCGGCTGGACCGCCGAACGCGCTACGAAGGAAGCGCACGCGTTGCTCACATCGCTTGGCGTCGAGCATCGCGCGAACGCTTACCCGCGCGAAATTTCCGGCGGCGAAGCACAGCGCGTCGCTATCGCGCGCGCACTCGTACTTGGGCCGTCGCTGTTGTTGATGGACGAGCCAACCTCGGCGCTCGATCCCGAACGGCGCGGGGCGCTCGCGACGACGCTACGTGAGCTAGCGCGTCAGGGGCGCGCCCTGCTCATCGCCACTCACGACGTGGAATTTGCGCGCGCGTGTGCGGACAAAGTGGCAACGCTCCAGGACGGCCGAATCGCGCCGGCTACCACCCCAAAATCATAGCGAAAACGAGCGGTGCAACGATCGATGCATCGCTCTCGATGATGTACTTGGGTGTGTCGACGCCGAGTTTGCCCCACGTGATCTTCTCGTTCGGCACCGCGCCCGAGTACGACCCGTAACTCGTCGTCGAATCGCTGATCTGACAGAAGTATCCCCATAGCGGCACGCTCGTACGCTGCAGATCCTGATGCAGCATCGGCACGACGCAAATCGGAAAATCTCCGGCGATGCCACCGCCGATCTGAAAGAATCCAACCGGCGATTTCGGCGCGACCTTCGTGTACCACTCGGCGAGGAACGTCATGTACTCGATGCCCGTGCGCACCGTGTGCACGTTCTTGATGTCGCCTTCGATGCAGTGCGCAGCGAAAATGTTGCCGAGCGTCGCGTCTTCCCACCCGGGCACGATGATCGGAAGATTTTTTTGCGCGGCCGCGAGGAGCCACGAGTCTTTCGGATCGATCTGATAATACTTCTCGAGCGCACCACTCAGCAGAATGCGGTACATGAACTCATGCGGGAAATACCGCTGACCTGATTTGTCCGCAGCCTGCCATTCCTTCAACACGGCCTTCTCGATGCGGCGAATCGCTTCGCCTTCGGGAATGCACGTGTCGGTCACGCGATTCATGTGCTTGTCGAGGAGCTTGAGCTCGTCCTTCGGCGTCAGATCGCGATAGTGCGGGACGCGCTCGTAATGATCGTGCGCGACGAGGTTGAATACGTCTTCTTCGAGATTCGCGCCGGTGCACGTGATGATGTGCACCTTGTCCTGGCGAATCATCTCCGCGAGCGACAACCCCAGCTCGGCGGTGCTCATCGCGCCGGCGAGCGTGACCATCATCTTGCCGCCGCTGTTCAGATGTCGCGTGTAACCGTCGGCGGCATCGACGAGCGCCGCTGCGTTGAAATGACGGAAGTGGTGACGAACGAATTGCGTGACCGGCGCTGAACCGTTGCGCGTCGCAACCGGCGCGGCGGATTTCTTGTGTTTTGTCGGGCTCATCTCGAAGACAGTTATGAAGAGTGCGGCAATCTACCGCCGTGGCGCGGCACCGGCGGCCGTGATGACCGCTTGCACCGCTTCGCGCGGATCGTCGGTGATCACGATGAGATCGAGGTCACTCGCCGAGATTTTTCCTTCGACCGCGACCTTCGCCTGGAGCCAGCGCACGAGTCCCGCCCAGTATGCGCGTCCGAACAGAATCACTGGGAAGTTGTTGATCTTGCCGGTCTGAATCAGCGTGAGCGCTTCGAACAATTCGTCGAACGTGCCGAACCCGCCCGGGAAAATGATGAATGCGAGCGAGTACTTCACGAACATCGTCTTGCGCACGAAGAAGTAGCGGAACTCGATGACTTCATCGAGATACGGATTTGCGTCCTGCTCGAACGGCAATTCAATGTTGCAGCCGATCGATCGTCCACCGCCGAGCTTCGCGCCTTTATTGGCGGCTTCCATGATGCCCGGCCCGCCGCCCGTGAGCACCTGAAAGCCCGCTTCCACGAGAAGCCGCCCGGTATCGACGGCTTTCTGATAGAGCGGATCGTCGGGTGCTGTGCGCGCGGATCCGAACACCGACACGCCGCGCGTGACTCCCGACAAGCGATCGAACCCGTCGATGAATTCAGCGGTAATGCGCAGTACGCGCCACGGATCGGTGTGCGTGAACGCGGCAGGTGTCGGCCCGATCTGCAATAGTTGCGCGTCTGCCGTATCACTCGGTAAGCGATCGCGAATTGCGTCGTCCACTACAGGCGACGCGTGAATCGTTCGCCCGGCGTGCTCGACGCCTTGCCGCACGCGCTCGAACGTGCCGGCGACGGCGAACCGTTCCGCTTGCTTCATCAGCGCGGAGTCGAGCCGCTTGCCCGTCGCTGTTTTTGGCTTTGCGTCCCCGCGCGATGACGCGACCTTCCGCGCTGTCTTTGGTTTCGACGACGTTCGTTTCTTTGGCATGCGCAAAGTTTAGGCGCTCGCCGGCATTGTTGCTCGCGGTGGGCGCAGCGTCCCCGGAATCGACAGGATCGCCCACATCCCTTCGACGATGATGAATCCGTACTGCACCTCGAGCACGGCAACGATCGTCAGCAGCGTCGCGCCGGCAAAGTTCAAAGCGTGATAGCTGCGGTGCGTACGGCCGAGCCAGCCGCGCTGAAACGCGTAGTACGCGGTGAGAATCATGACCGCGCCAACAATGGACGTGATTTGTCTGATCATGTATGTCCGTTGAGCGCCGCAAGCGCGGCATCGAGTCGGTCGGCGAGCTCGCGCTGACGTTCGCGAAGCGCGCCGATGCGTGGATCGCGCCGCCGCAGCGTCATCCACCGGCGCGCAGTACCAATGGTATCGCGCCAATGGTCGACGGCGTAGAGGCCCGCAATCCCGAGCGCAGGAAGTACGACGAGCGACAGTCCGCTCGCCAACCATCCGAAGCGTCCCGCGATGACGAGCGCGGCCAGCAATGTCCACACACCAAACACCATAACGCCGCCGATCACGCGATACGTGGCAATTCCTGCGCGTGTCTTCTCAACTGCGCTCGCCAACAAATCGGTGACGCGGTATGGAATCCAGAATACGATCATCGCGAGCGCGGCGAGCGTGAACTGCAACGCGCCCAGCAACGTGAACCGGCGAAACGCCCAGCGTCCCGCAGTGCTGAGACTGTTGTCCGCCTCGACGTCGGCCGGAGCGACGCGCAAAACGTCGAGGAGTCGCGCGTGTTCACGGACATCTCGCGCGAGCGTATCCCACTGCTTGTCCTCGCGAGCACGGAGTTTCGCGAGTCCATCTGTTGCGACGGTAAGGCGCGCAACGTGTGCGCTCGGCGAGGGATCTGCTTTCCGTGAAACAGCCCACACGGCCTCAGCGGTGCGCACGACCGGCTCGTCTTCCCACCGCGCAAGGTTGAGCGTGATCGCTCGCATGCCACGATCGATGCGATCCGTGAGTTCGCGGACGGCCTCGCGATCTTCGGCACCGCGCATGGCGATGTCGCTCCATTCGATCGGTGCACCGACCACTGCGTGCGCGTCGCTGCGAAACACGTCTTTCTCGCGAAAGACGAGACCGATGGGGATGATCGGAAATGGCACGCCCGTTCGCGCAACGGAGCCGAGTGCGATACGCGCGGCTCCCGTTTTGAGGGGCGTCATGCCGGGCTCGGAATGACTGATGCCTTCGGGAAACAGCGCCGCCGCGGATCCTGCAGCAAGCGCATCGAACACGGCGCGAAACGTGTCTTCGTTCTTGTCCATCAACGCGGGATCGTCCTGCGCGCGATACACCGGAAGTGAACCGCTGCCGCGAATCAACCAGCCGACGATCGGGTGTGTGAACAGCGGCGCTTTGGCCAGGAATCGCACGGGGCGTCGCGCCGCCCACGCGAGCAGCGCGGGATCCAGCAGCGCATTCGGATGATTGGCGACGAGAAGCACCGGCCCCGTCGCCGGAACGCTGCCGCCGTCGCGCGATGCGCGATAGTACGCGCGAATCGCTGCGCCGCTGATGGCGGGAAGGTGCGGAAGGAGCCACATGGTTGCGTGTGCACCATAAGCGACGGATGGCCCTGCGCCCATAGCCCAGAACCCCGCCCCCGCTGAGATTTCCACCGTGTCCTGGCCCTCGCTCGCTTTCTCGCTCGCTGTACGCGGCGTGCTTCATCCGCCAACCGGCGTTGCACTACTCCGAGTCGGCTGGCGCTTTCGCGAACGCGGTTGGTGGCGACGGTTTCCGTTTCTTCCGCTGCCCGCCGTGACGTACGTGCAGTGGCGCATGCACACCGCATACGGCGATCACCATGCAATTCCGCCGGTCGATGACGTGATCCGCTACGCACGCTGGGCGGTCAAGCAAGGCTGAACGCGATGTCGCACGATGCACGCGCCGGCGCCGAGCGTGCGAAGGCGCACGCATACGCCGTCGGATTCGATCTCGCTGGTATTGCAACACTCGGCACCGTCGAGACCGCGCCGCAGTTGGACGAGTGGCTCGCCGCTGGTCATCACGGTGAGATGGCGTACCTCGAACGCGGGCGCGGATTGCGCGAAGACACGACGCGTCCGGAGCCAGGGATGCGAACCGCGATCGTCGTCGCACGCGATTACGGCGGCAAGCAGCCGAGTGGCCCCGTCGCGCGGTACGCGCGCGGGGATGATTACCACGAGGTGATGCGCGCGCAGTTGCGTGAACTGCACGCGTCGCTCGAACGCGAACTTGGCGTCACGTTCGCAGCGCGCGCCTATGTCGACACGGGTCCGATTCTCGAGCGTGATCTCGCGCGGCGCGCGGGACTCGGCTGGTTCGGTAAGAACACGATGCTGATCAATCCGAAACGCGGCTCGTTCTTTTTTCTTGGCGCGTTGTTCACCACGCTCGATCTCGCCGCTGACGAACCGTTCGCGACCGATCACTGCGGAACGTGTACGCGCTGTCTCGAGGCGTGCCCGACGGGCGCATTCGTCGAACCGCGCGTCATGGATGCGACCAAGTGCATCAGTTATCTGACCATCGAGCACCGAAGCGCCATGCCCTCAGAGCTCAGGAGTCACGTCTCAGGTCTCGTTTTCGGTTGCGATATCTGCCAGGACGTGTGTCCGTGGAACGAAAAGTTCGCATCGATGCCGCGCGCTGATGCGCTCGCACCGCGTGACGATCGCGTGACGCCTGACTTACGCGAATGGCTGTCGATGACCGACGAACAGTTTCGCGCCCGGTTTCGCGGTTCTGCGATGACACGAGCGAAACGTCGCGGACTCGCGCGCAATGTTGCCGTCGCGCTCGGGAACCGGCGCGATGAAGCCGATGTACCTGCATTGGTCACGGCACTGCGTGGCGATCCTGAATCGCTCGTCCGCATGCACGCCGCATGGGCGCTCGGCCAATTCGACGGAAGTGTCTCAGCGCGTGACGGTTTGATTGCGGCGCGTGACACTGAGCGCGATTCGAGCGTCCGCAGTGAAATTGACGTCGCACTTCGATCACTAGACTTGCCCTAATGCAACGTTCGGATGTTGTGATGCTCGTTACAGGATTCGCCATTGGCGCTTCCGGCACGGCGGCGGTTGCGCGTATGATGCGACGCCCGCCGCCGGCGGCGACTGTCGTTGTTGCACCCGAAGCCGGCACCGCATCGGTGAATCTTGGGAACGAAGTTGTTGTCTCGTCGAAATCGTTGCCGGCGCCTACGCGTGACATCGAAGCCATTCGCCGCCATCTCGCCGCGCGCGAAAGCGGCACGTTCATCAACGAACATTTGCTGGCGCGTGATTCGAGTCTCGCGCGCTGGATCGACCGTCGCGACAATCCCATTCGCGTCTGGATCGACGAACGGTCACCGCTCGCGACTCCGGAGCTCACCGGCCGCGTACGCGATGCGTTTCGCGATTGGGGCATTGCCGGCGTACCGCTCACCTTCAACTTCATCGGCGATTCAGCCAGCGCTGAAGTCACCGTCACGTTCATCGACCGCTTCGAGGAAGTGATGAGCGGCCGCACGATGTGGAAGCGCGATCTCAACTGGTGGATCGTCGGTGGTGAGATCGTGCTCGCTATGCGCGGCGCGAATGGTGAAACGCTCAACAACGAGCAGGTGCACGCCATCGCGCTGCACGAGGTCGGCCATTTACTCGGCCTCGATCACACCACCGATCCGGGCGCAATCATGGCGCCGCGCGTGAGTGTGCTGACGTTGTCGCAAGCCGACATTGCGACGATGCGCTTGATCTACGAGGTAATGCCCGGACCCATCCGGTAATTACCTCGCGGGCAGCTTCACCAGAATCTCCTTGCCTTCGCGCTGCAGTGTCATCGTGACCATGGCCGGCTGACGGCCAATCGCGCGCGCGACATCGACCAACGACGCAACTGGTGCGTCGTTCACGATCACTACGATGTCGAGCGATTTTATGCCCGCTGCCGACGCAGGTGTTGCGCGACCGACTTCGGACACAAGCACACCATCACCGCGGAACTTCAGTCGTTCACGCTGATCGTCGTCGAGCACACGCAGCACCGCGCCACCGAAGTTGAACTGCCCGCCCGTCAGGAACAGACGCGACGGCATCCCGCCCGGCACACGAATGATGGTCATGCCCTCACGCACGCCGGCCCGCGGGGCGGCGGGCGTTTTCACCATCGGGCTGAACACCAACTCGGGTTTTGGAACTTCGCAGACGTCTTCAGGAAACGGACGCTTGCCCATCACCACAACCACGTCCATCAGCTTGCCGACGCGCGCCGTGCGAATGGAGACCGACACGCCGGGTTTGTCGAGTTCATTGAACTCCACGGAATCGTCGATCAAACGTCCATTGAGCGCGAGCCATTCATCGCCGCTTTGAACGCCGGCCTGCGCGGCGGGTGAACCCGCTTCGATCTCGGCGACTCTCGGCCGGCCGAAGAAGTTCATCGTGATTCGGTCCGTGCGCGGATCCTTCGTCCATTGCGCTTCGCGTTCAAACGCGACGCCGATCCAGCCCGCGAACGGCCCGCGCAACTCTGCGCACGCCAGGGCCAGTTGCGATTGCTTCGTGAACAACGGCCAGAAATTCCGCTCCATCTCGTCGAGCAGCATCTGCATTCGACGCGGATCGCCCTTCTTCTCGATCTCGATGCGCCACAGCGAATCGTTCTGAAGGTTGCGCACCTTCAGTTCGTCGATCTGGCCTTTGAGCGCGCGAAGATCTTCCACGCTCTTGATCGGCACTGCCTGCGCGCGCACCTCTTTCGACTGCGCACTCACCTTCACGGGGGTTTGCGCACCAAGCGCCCCCGCGACGGACACCATCACAGGCACCAGCATCAGCTTTCGCATCAGTATCTCGTCCGCGTCGTGTTGGACACCGGCACGGCCTCCCCGATCTGCCGCAGGGTGTAGTCGCGCGCACCCATTGTCGTCATGTAGTAGTTGTTGAGCACCTGATCCTGCGGCGCGCGATAGAGCGCGGTGCGCACCTGCGCCGCCGCGCGATCGAGCGCTTCGAGCCGCGCCTGGTACACGGTGGCCGCATCGCGGCCGCGCATCGGCACCGTCGTCGTGTCGTTCACTGCGAGATACGCGATCGCGCGCTGGTAATCCGTGGACGCGCGGTCGAGCACCTGCAACGCTTCATTGGTCGAACCGAGAATTGTGTCGCTCGATGCCGTTACACCGGGCGTCGACGCGTCCGAACCATCGGCAAGATCTGCCAACGGAGCGCTCGCGCGACCAATCACACCACCGCCGACCAGCAAAAAGAAACCAGCAGCGATCTGCATCGCGCGGCGCGCGCGCGACGAACGATGCGCCATGAACGTGAGTTCGTTCTCCGCGCGTTCGTCGCGCGACATCGGCGTGCGAATCAAACCTTCACTCTCCAACGCGGGACCGAGTTCACTCCACGTGGTGAGCGGCCGCTCGATAGCGGGCGTATCGGTGAGCGCCATTCGCACGAGTCGCTGCGCTGCCGCGAGTTCCGCGTTGCAGGCAGCGCACTCGCCCAAATGCGCGCGTTCGGCGAGCGTCGCGGGTTCATCCGCGAGCGCCGCAATGCGTTCAGCTGTTAGGTGTTGCATGTATCGAGTCCTTTGCCGGCGATGATGCGTTCGGTGTGTCCACCAGGTGTGCCAACAGCCGGCGTAGCTTGGCACGTGCCTTGAACAACTGCGATTTCGAACCACCCGACGTAATGCCGAGTTCTGCTGCGATTTCTTCGTGCGTGTAGCCTTCAACGTCGTGTAACACGAACACTGCGCGTGCACCCGGCGAGAGTTGCTGCACCGCGGCGTCGATCGTTGCCGCGAGCACATTGCGTTCGCCGTCCTGCTCGACAGAAGCCGTTTCTTCGTGAATCTCGGTCTCTGCCGTTTGAATGCGCCGCGTTGCGCGCAACGCATTCAGCGTACGATTCACCGCGATGCGGTGCGCCCACGTCGTAAACCGCGAATCGCCGCGATACGTCGGGAGCGCGCGGAAGATCTGGATCCACACTTCCTGCGCGACGTCCGCGGCAGTATCGGGATCGCCAACCAATCGGCGCACGACCGCGTCGATACGCGGCGCGTGCAACGACCAGAGCTGGCGCATGGCCCGCTCGTCGCCTGCTACGGCGCGCTGGATGAGTGCCTGATCCGGATGCATCACGGTCTCGCCAAATCTGTCACCTTGACCGGTCCCACGGTTGCCTGCGCCGTTGCAGGCCGAACCGCGCGCTCGTCTTGACGGGTAATAACTGTACAGTGCATTTACGCGCCATCCCGCGGCGCCGTTCCCTCAGCGAACTGGTTTCTGTGCGAGTTCCACTGCTCGTCACCGCCCTCATCACGTTGGTCGCCGACGACCCGCGCCTCCCCTCTACGGATCCGGCGCGCGTCGGGCTTTCTCCCGAACGGCTGGCGGCGGTGGACCGCATCGTACGCCGCGGAATGGACGCAGGCGGGTATCCCGGTGCCGCACTGATTATTGGACGCGATGGCTACGTCGTGTTCAATCGCGGATTCGGAAAACTCGAATGGAAGGCGTCGAGTCCCGCAGTCACTGACTCCACGATCTACGACGTCGCGTCGATGACAAAAGCAATTGCGCTCACCGCGGCGGCGATGGTGTTGTTCGACGACGGCAAGCTGCCCCTCGACGCGCCGGTGCAGCGGTTCCTTCCGGAATTCACTGGGCGCGGGAAAGAAAAAGTCACGATTCGCATGTTGCTTTCCCATCACTCGGGATTGCCGCCCGGCCGCAAACTCTGGGGACGTACGCGATCACCCGCGCATGCGCGCCAGTTGATTCTCGAAACACCGCTCACGCCGTGCGGCGCCGGGCCGTGCCTCGATTACTCCGACCTCGGCACCGCGACACTGGGTTGGGTGATCGAAAAAATCACCGGTGAATCACTCGACAAGTTCGTCGCGCGTCGCGTGTTTGCGCCGCTGAAAATGGCGAGCACGATGTACAAACCGCCGTCATCGTTACTGCCGCGCATTGCACCCGCGGAGCATTACTCGAAACGCGGATTCATTCACGGCGTCGTGCACGACGATGCCGGGTATTTGCTTGGCGGTATTGCCGGACATGCAGGACTGTTCGCGTCTGCCGCCGATCTCGCGGTCTTTGCACAAACGATGTTGAACGGCGGCGAGTTCAACGGCACGCGCGTGTTCGCGGACTCGACCGTGCGCATTTTCACCGCGCACCAGAAACATTCGCGCACACTCGGATGGGAATTGGCCGACAGCGTGCACGGCGCGGGCTGGAACATGAGCATGAGCGCGTACGGTCACACCGGATACACGGGCACGTCGATCTGGATCGATCCGGAACGGCGCATGTATGTCGTGCTGCTCACCAATCGCACGTACGAACCGAAAGCAAAACGATCGCAGGATTTGCTTGCCGATGTACGCAACGACGTCGCCGATGCGGCAATGTTCTCGATTGTTTCCGATCGCAGCGTGCGCGTGCCTCCACGCATCGTGTACCGCTCCGACACGGCGCGCACGTGGGACCTCGCGCGGCGGCCCGCATGGCGCGACAAATGGGAAGAACGCAAGCCCACGACGAATCGTCCGCCGACTATCGGACCGGCCCCGGTCGGAAAATCATCACAATCGCGCTAGCGAATCGAGTGCCATCCGATGCTGCACGTGGGTATGATTTGGAAGCATGGATGCAACATCGACAACCGCGACACCCGAGCCGGCGCTCTCTGAAGATCAGGTGCGGCTCGCCCTGCGGCGCGTAAAGGATCCGGAGCTCAACCTCAACATCGTCGACCTCGGCCTCGTGTACGCGATTCGCGTGAACGGCGACGCCGTCGAAGTCGACGTGAGTCTCACGTCGCCCGGATGCCCCTCAGGCCCCGAGATTCTCAAGATGGCCGAGGACGAAGTGAAGGCGACCGAAGGCGTGGCGCACACGGTGATCAACCTCGTGTGGTCGCCGCCATGGACGCCGGAAAGAATTGAGCCCCGCGTGCGAGCATACCTGGGGTTCTGAACTACGAAGGATCGAGGATCAAGTTTGAGGAGGAGGCATCAGGCGAAGGGATTCGGGGACCCATAGGACCGAGGCCCCGCCTCGGTCCTTCGTTCCCTTCTCCTTCCCCGTGATCCCTCTTCCTCTTCCTTGATCCGCGCTCCTAGTGGTTAGCAAGTCCCCGGAGGAGCGCGCTGCCCAGCACCTCGACCTGCCATCTGCGCAGCTCCGGAATCGCCGCGAGTTCTTCGGCTGAACGCGGCTTCTTTCGCGCAACTGCTTCGAGACGTTCGCGCGAGCAGAGCACGCCCGGATCGAGATCGAGTTGCGTTGCAATCTCGTCGCGTGCGGTGCGCAGTGCGTTGACGCGCGTGTCGAAATCCGGATCGCGATCCCATCGCGGGCCGCGCGGAAACTTCGGCAATTCGGAGTCGGGAACCTCGAGTCCGCGTTGAACCGCGGCGAGTAAACCCGCAGTTCGCTCGGGCGACATTCCCTGCGGCACACCCTTGATCGCGCGCAGCGTTTCGACAGTCGATGGCACGGCGCGCGCGATGTCGAGCATTGGCTCATTGCCGAGCACGCGGAACGTCGCGCGGTCCAGCTCCGCCGCGATCGAGTCGCGCCAGCGAAATACTTCGCGCAACACTGCGAGTTCGCGCCGCGAGAGATCGCGCGCGCCCTTGATCTTCAGAAACGCTTCTGCCGCGCCGTCAGTGCTGCGTTCAATGGTCTCGAGGCGTTCGAATTCTTCCGCGGCCCACGCCGATCGACCGCGTTTCGCCAGTGTGTCACGCAATACATCGCGCAACGCCAGTAAATGCATGGTGTCCTGCACCGCGTACGTGAGCATGTCGTCGCGCAACGGACGCATGGACCAGTCGGCGCGCTGGTGTTTCTTGTCGAGCTTCACGCCAAAGTTCGCGTCGAGCAGCGCTGCGAGCCCGAACTGCCGAATGCCCGCGAGCTGCGCGGCAACGCGCGTATCGAAGATGCGCCGCACCTGCCAGCCATAGTCCTGGCGCAACAGACGCAGATCGTAGTCGGCGTCGTGAAACACAACCTCGACGTTCGTGTCCGTGAGCATCGCGCCGAGCGAGTCCGGCGCGGAAATCGTCAGCGGATCGATCACCGCATGCTGGTCGCGCGTCGACACCTGAATCAGGTAGACGCGATCGACGAAGCGATGAAAACTCGCGCCTTCCGTATCGACGGCGAGTTCGCGTGTTCCACCGATGCCGCGAAAAAATCCCGCAACATCGCGGTCGGCGTCGAGGTATGTTATCGGCGTTCCGTCTGGTCGCCGTCGTTCTCCCACCCGGATCTCCTGCGCTGTTCGCTCGCACAATCTAGCGCGCGCACTCACTTCATCTCGCGGCGAACGTGACATCACCGTACACCACACCGCAGCTCACGCGTGGCGACTTGATCAAAGCCGCGCTGACCATTATCGCGCTGGTCATCGGTCTCTGGGCGCTGTGGCACACGCGCCTGTTGATCATCCTTACCGTGCTTGGCGCGCTGCTTGGTATCGCCGTCAAACCGGCCGTGGACTGGCTCGAGACGCGTCGCGTGCGACGTGGCGTCGGCGCGCCGATGGTCGTGCTCGGCGCGATTGGCAGTGTGCTGTTGGTGATGTTGTGGTCCGGCCCGACGCTCGTCACGGAATTCAATCAACTCTGGCACCAGCTTCCGCGCGCCGTCGATCGCATCGATGCGTACTTCGCGCAGAATGAAGGCAGCGTCCTCGAAGCGCTGTTGCCGAAAGCCACCGTGGACACGATTCGTCGTCCGCAGGGCGATTCCGTCGTTACGCAGCCCGCCAGCACGCGATTGAAGAATGCGCTTTCGGGCCAGGCCGGTGCGGTGCGCGGTGTGTTGTTCGGCGCGCTGACGTCGACGTTTGCGGTGTTGGCGGGCATGGTGTACGTGCTCTTTCTGACGGTGTACTTCGCGATCGAACCGGGCGTGTACAGGCGCGGAGTGTTATTGCTCGTGCCCCTCGAGACGCGCGACCGCGCCGCGCGCGTGTTCGACGTGGTGACGCAAACGCTGCGGAAATGGCTCGCGACGCAGTTCATCGCGATGGTGGTCGTGTGGCTGGTGACGACGGCGATGTTGCTCATACTCGGCGTGAAGAGCGCGATTCCGCTCGGAATTCTCGCCGGTGTGTTCGAGTTCATTCCGAACGTGGGACCGATGCTGAGCGCGATTCCCGGCGTGTTGCTCGCGTTCGCCGAATCACCGCAACAGGGACTCATCGTCGCGCTCGCGTATTGGGGAATTCAATTCCTCGAGAACAACCTGCTGATTCCGTACTTGATGCGCGAAGAACTGGATTTGCCGCCGGCGCTGACGCTCATATGGCAAGCACTGATGGCAATCATTTTTGGATTGCTCGGCCTGTTCGTCGCCGTGCCGCTGCTTGCGGCGACCTTCGTCGCGATCCGGTATCTCTACGTTCGCGGTGACGTTCCGCCGGTCCACAAGTCGCGCGGCTCGCGCATGCTGATGATGCCCGTCGATCCGTCGGCGGCGTGATCAGATCGGTCAACGGCCACGCGCTTGCGTATGACGACGTCGGGAGTGGACTCCCCGTCGTTTTTCTGCACGGATTTCCGCACGATCGGAGTTTGTGGTCGTCGCAGCTTGGTGCGGCGGCGCTTCCGACGCGATGTATTGCGCCCGATTTGCGCGGCTTCGGCGAAAGCGAAGGCAGCGCGACGACGATCGACGATTACGCGAGCGACGTGATCGCGTTGATGAGCGCGCTGGGCATCGTCAAAGCGGTTGTCGTTGGACTTTCGATGGGTGGGTACGTCGCGATGGCGATGTGGCGGCGCAATCCGCGCATGGTACGCGCGCTCGTACTCGTCGACACGAAAGCGACCGCAGATACTGACGAAGGCCGCGCGAAACGCACCGAGCAAATCGCGTTCGCGAAAGCGCGTGGTTCCGCGGCGCTCGCCGATGCGCTTATGCCGGGCATGGTGGGCAAAGCAACGCGTGCAATGCGACCCGACCTGACGGAGCGGATTCACGGCATGCTCGCGCGTGCGTCGACGAATGGCGTCGTTGGTGCGCTCACGGCCATGCGCGATCGTCCAGACTCGACGCCGACCCTCGCGACCATCACTGTGCCGGCGCTGATTATCGTCGGCGACGAAGATGTGTTGACGCCGGTGAGCGACGCGCGCGCGATGAACGCAGGCATTGCCGGCAGTCGGCTCGAGATCGTGAACGGCGCAGGCCATCTGTCGAACGTCGAGCGGCCGGCCGCGTTCAATCACCTTTTGAGCGAATTCCTCGCGTCGTTAGCGCTGACGTGAACGGCAGAGGAACGAGAATCGAATAAGAGGGTCGAGAAGCGAGGCTGAAAAACAAAGACGCGGAGGAGGAGAAACTGAATTCTCCTGCTCCGCGTCTCCGTCTTCTTCAACTCGCTTCTGAGTTCCTGCTATTTCGATTCTCGCTTCTCGCGGCTCAGCGCGTGGGCCTTCCCGGCGGATTCGGGCCTTTGAAAATGTCGCGATTGATCTGCACGTACTGCCGCGATTTTTCCGGCACGTCTTCTTCCGGGAAGATCGCGGTCACCGGACACTCGGGCTCACACGCGCCGCAGTCGATGCACTCGTCGGGGTGGATGTACAGCTGATCTGGCCCTTCATAAATGCAGTCGACGGGACACACGTCGACGCATGATTTGTCTTTGGTGTCCTTACACGCCTCGGTAATTACGTACGGCATTCGCTGACAAAGGTTAGGTGTGGGGAACGAATTTTACCGACTGCGACTGGTATGCGACAGGGCTCAGCTAAATGCGAGAATCGAGAAGCGAAAACGAAGGATTGAGAAGCGAGGTGAAGGTGGCGGAGAACGTGAGATGGAGAAATGAGTTCTCCTTCTCCCTGCTCACCCTTCTCCGACTTCGCTCCTCCTTGCTCGTTTTTCGATTCTCGATTCTCATCTCTTCCAAGGCGGCACGTCTCCCGCCCGCCGCACAATCGCCGGATTATGCCGGTACAGCGTCGCCGTCCTTCCGATGACCTGAATCACCTCGGCGTTGAGCTGCGCGGCGAGTTGTTCGACGGCTTGCTTGGCTGTCACGTCGCTCGTTTTTCCCGTCTGAATTTTCACGAGTTCGTGCGTCCGTAGCGCATCGTCGACGGTCTGCGTGACGGGCGGCGTGATGCCGTGGTGCCCGATGTGCACGAGCGGCTTGAGGTGATGCGCTTCGGCGCGCAGTACTGCGCGCGCTTTGCCGGTGAAGCTCACTGCGGATCTCCTGCTTTCGCGAAATATCCGTATGGGTTCAACGGTGGGCCTTCCCACCACTGGCGTGTTTGCAGCATGCGCATGACCTGAAAGTGCAAATGCGGTGTGTTGTCCGGCGCGTTGCCGGTTGTGCCAACGTATCCGATCACCACGCCCTGTTTGATTTTTTCGCCAACGCGCGCGCGATCGGCGTAGCGATCGAGATGCGCATAGTAGTACACGAATCGTCGCGCGCGGTCAGTCGCATAAATCGTTTTGCCGCCGAGTTCGTTCGTGGTGACGCGGAGAATTTCTCCGTCGACAGCGGCGAGCACTGGTGTACCCCGCGGCGCAAGAATGTCGATTGCCTGATGCACGCGTGCCCCGCCGCCACGCCCGCGTTCGAATGTGTTCTCGAGCCGGCTCGGGTGCGTGCCCGCGACGGGCACCATCAACCGCAGTGCGCGCAAGTAATCGGCGTCAGACAGCGACGGCGACGGCATCGATGGCGCCTGGCGCCCAGCGCACGCGGCAACAAAGACCGTGGCGAACGTGCACAGCGTGCGCGCGTTCAACGCGTTTCCTCGACGTACGCGTCGGCCTCGATTTCCACCAGCATGGCGGGATCGATGAGCCGGGATACTTCGACCATCGACGTCGCGGGACGAATGCTGCTGAACGCTTCACCGTGAGCGCGTCCGACTTCTTCCCATTGCGTGATGTCGGTTACGTACATGCGCGTGCGTACGACATCGGTCAGCGATGCACCGGCGCGCCGTAGCGCCGCATCGATGTTCGCGATGATTTGTTTTGTTTGCGCGTACGCGTCGCCGCGTCCGACGATTGAGCCGTCGGGGCCTGTCGCCGTGGTGCCGGACACGTGGACGTACGATCCGACGCGCACCGCGCGCGAATAGCCCACCACAGGTTCCCACTTCGTGCCCGTCGAATAGTTCGTGCGTGACATGGGCCGTCTCCGTCGGCGCCCTCGCCACGAAGACGAATCAGGTGGGCTCCCCGTTGCTCAGCGGCCGAATCCAGGCACGACCCGCATTTTCACGAGCGACGGAACGTCGTCCTGGTCGGTCATCACGCCCCACACCGCGTCTCCGCGCATGGCGAACAGTTCCACCCGCGGTGGGATGACGACGCGACCGAGGTAGCGGCCGTCCGCCTCGAACACATCGCGCCAATCCGCGCCATCGCGAAAATGAATTTGTGGTCGCGGAGGCTGCGTCTTCGCCGCGGGTGCGTCCGGTTGGTACGGAACGGATTCGACGCTGAGCGTCACCCAGATACGTCCATCGCCGCCAACGTTGATGCGCGTGTACGCAGGCTTTGTCTTGGGCACGTCCTTGGCCTGCCACGTCCACGCGGGATCAGCTCGTCGCAGTCCCCACTCGACGCTCGCGCGGCGCTCCGCGCGTTCCTCGTCGGCAACGCGAACGGCGCTCCACTCTCGCTCGATACGCAGCGGACGGCCGTTGTACGTCGCGTAAAGGCGATACGGGTCCGACGGCCCCCAGATCAACGCGCCGACGGCGCTCACTGCGAACACCTGCTTTCGACCAAACGGAAGCGAATACGACGACATGCCGCCGGGAATCTTCGCGATGAGCGGTTCGTCGCCGCGCTCGGTGGTGGGCTGCAACACGGTATCGAGCACGGCACCCATCGTGTCGACGACGAACCACGCACCGCGGCCAAGCACGCCCCAACTCTGATCATTCGTGCGTACGAATCCCGTCACCCACAATCGCGAAGCTGCGTCCGTTGCGAGTGCGCCGTTCGTTCCGTAGCCAATCATTGGCGAGCGAAGCGTCTTGGCCGGCACACCGTCGGCGGAATACACGTTGATGCGCCCGTCCATGTCCCACGCGACCACGCGTCCGTCCGGCAGCACCGCGAGACCATTGAGCGATGTGTATTCGCCCGGACCACTGCCTTTGCGTGCGATGTTTTTCACGAGCGTACCGCTCGCGTCGTAGTAGCGCAGTGACGGCGTTTCCGGATCCCACACGTACACGCGACCGTCGCTCGACACAGCGATTTCGCCGATGTTCGCAAAATCGTTCTTTTCGTCGGCGGCACCGGCACGCCAATCGATGATCAGCCGGTGCATTGCGCCGGCCGCGACCGTTCCGCGTGTCCGCGCGACGAGCGTGTCACCAGCTGTATCGATGACGGTGGTCACCGCGCCACCACTGCGCGAACCAGAGTCGCCGCACGCACACACCGCGAGCATGCACAACACGACACAGAGCCTGCGTATGTGAATTGCGTTCATCTCACGAATTTCGAGAGTGCGTCGAAGTCGATTGGACCACCGTAAATCAACCGCGCGGTTGCTGCCGTTTGCGCGAGGAGTAACACGATCAATGGTGCCCACGCGAGCGGCCGTCGCCATTGCACGTGCGCAACCGATCGTCGCCACACGAACCATCCAACGATGCAGAAAACCACTTCGACGATTCCGTCCACATACGGACGTGCGTACAGGTTGAGTCCCATCGGCGCGACGCCAGGCCACACCGTTTTCGTCGCGGTCACGAAGTCGAGCAGCGTGTGCGACATCGCCACGATGCACACCACCGCGCACTCGCGAAACGTGCCACCGAAAAGTTTCCAGCCCACCGCGAGCAGAGCGCCCGCGGCGGTCGCCGCCGGCAGCGAATGCGACCACACGCGCGTCGAGTCACGAACATTCAAGAGCGCGATGCCGCCCTCGACGAGATCGCTCGCGAACGCCGCCACAATCAACAGCGCGACGGGAATGCGGCGAGAAACGCCCGCGCCCGTGAGCGCCACCGCGAAGTGTCCGGTGTACATGAGCCCTCAGCGCCGTCGCTGCGCGCGCCAGTCCAGCCACACGAGCAATACAGCCGGAATCAGAAACGCTGCAATGGACAGCCATCGCAGGCGATCGATGAAATTCACGCACACAATGTCGTGAGCCGTCCCACCCGCCGGTAGCGGCGAGAATCGCGCATATCAACCGCTTGCCCCACGATGCCGCGAGCGGTTAGCCTGCCCACATACCAACTCAGCCCAATGACGTTTCTTGACGACGAAGACGACGACGAACCCACCCCGCGCGGCGAAAGCAACGGCGCGCTGTCCCCGTTCGATCCGGTTGCGGCAAAACTCTTCAAAGCGCGCACGATCATCATTTCCGGCGGCATCACGCAGAAAGTCGCGGAGCGTGTGACGTCGCAGTTGCTCGCGATGAACGCCGAGTCGACGAAAGAACTCATCACGATCGTGCTCAATTCGCAGGGCGGACACGTTGAAGCCGGCGACACGATTCACGACATGATTCGGTTCGTCGCCGCGCCCGTACGTATTGTCGGCACAGGCTGGGTCGCGAGCGCGGGTGCATTGATCTTCGTCGCCGCGCACAAGGAGCGTCGCTTCTGTTTGCCGAACACACGCTTCCTGTTGCATCAACCTGCGGGCGGTGCGGGCGGCAGCGCGAGCGACATCGAAATCGAGGCGCGCGAGATCATCAAGATGCGCGATCGTCTCAACAAGATTTTCGCGCGCGAAACGGGCCAGCCGCTCTCGCGCATCGAAGACGACACGCATCGCAACTTCTGGCTCAGTGCCGAAGACGCGAAGTCGTACGGCATCGTCGGCAAGATCGTCGAACGCATGAGCGAGCTGGACAAGTAGCGCTCATGTTTGCGCGGCGTTGCAGCTCCGTCGTCGCAGCGCTCGCTGTGCTCGGCGCGGGCGCTGCAACACCGCTGGCAACGCGCGCGCAGACGCGCACCATCGCGCCCATTTGCATTGCGTGCAAGAAAGCCGCGGGTTTGCGATTCAACTACCGCGACCGCGATCTCGAGCGCGTCGACGGTGCAAACATCACCATCTGGCGTCCGTACGAGCCGGCGACCGGTGAGGTACACGGTTTCGCGCTCGGACTCGGCGCGACCGGCGCAGCATCGATCAACGGAATTGCAATCGCCCCTGTCGGTATTGTCGCCGAGCAACGTTTCCGTGGAATCGGCGTCGCGGGACTCGGTTATGGTGTCGGCGACAGCGCGGGCACGCGTGGGATTCTCGTCGCGGGACTTGGCGGCGGAATCGGCGGAAGTTTTGCCGGCATCAGTGTCGCCGGACTCGGCAACGGTATCGGTGGCGACGTCACTGGAATCACTGTCGCCGGACTTGGTAACGGAATCGGCGGCAATGTCACGGGGATTCTCGTCGCGGGATTGGGCGCGGGCGTTGCGGGCACGATGAAAGGGATTGCCGTCGCGGGGCTTGGCGTTGGCGGCGGTTCGGTCGAAGGAATCTTTGTCGCAGGGCTCGGTGCGGGACTCGGCGGACGCGCGCGCGGAATCACGGTGGCAGGATTAGGCGCGGGAGTCGGTGGCTCGATCGAAGGATTGCTGGTGGCGGGACTCGGCGCCGGCGCAGGTGAGCGCATCAAGGGAATTGCTGTTGCGGGCCTGGGCGTCGGGACACCGGCAATTGAGGGACTCGTCGTGACGCCGATTGTCCGCACGGTCAACGCGCGCGGTGCGGTGGTTGCGCTCTCGTTCAAGGCGCACGACAAAGACGCTGAAGCGAATGCGCGTGGTTTTTTCGTCGCTCCCGTAAATGATATCCGAGGTATGCAGCGCGGCATTTCGATAGGCGTTGTGAACTATGCGCGCGCGCTCAAAGGGCTGCAGATCGGTGTAGTCAACATCGTCACCGATGGACGCGGCCCGCGAATAATGCCGCTCATCAACTGGCGCTGAGCGACGCTGTCCAGTTCGCCGTATACTGGAGCACGACAAAGGGGGAATTCATGAACGGATCAGGGATGTTGACCCGCGCGTTCGCGGGTTGCGCGTCACTTCTCGTCGTTACGGCTGTCGCGCGCGCGCAGGTAGCGGTGAGTGCGCCGACCAACGCGCCGTCGCAAGCGGTTGCGGCTACAAACGGCGACCCGATTACGCAGTGGAAAGTGCCGTTCACCGGCGAACGCAACGGACGTTCGCGCGATCCGTTCGTTGCGCCTGACGGCCGCATTTTCTTCGTGGATCAAGTCGCGAATTTTCTGAGCGCGTTCGATCCGAAGACCGCGACGTTCACGAAGTTCGACATTCCGTCGGGGACGCTACCGCACACGAACATCGTCACACCCGATGGGATCGTATGGCTCGCGGGCAATGGCAACGGCACCATCGTGCGATTCGATCCGAAAACGCACATGACGAAAGTGATTCCGATTCCGCTCGAAGGCTCGACGCGCCCGACGGATCCGCACACGATGATTTACGACGGAAAGGGCAGCATCTGGTTCACGTCGCAGAACTCGCAGTTTGTCGGTGTGTTGCACATCGCGAGCGAACAAGTGCGCACCGTACGCACGTCGACGGCGCCAGAACGCACGAATCCCTACGGCATCATTCTCGACGACAAGGGACATCCGTGGTTCGATCTGCTCGGCACAAACAAGCTTGGCACGATCAACCCGGGCACGATGGAACTGAAGACGTATGTGTTGCCGGACAGCGCGCGTCCGCGCCGCATTGGACGCACGAGCGATGGCGCGATCTGGTACACGGACTGGGCGAAATGCAAAGTCGGCCGGCTCGATCCAGCAACAGGAAAAGTCGACGAGTACGCGTCGCCGACCGGCGGCAATTGTGGTCCGTACGCGATGGCTGTCGACGATGCCGATCGCGTTTGGTGGACGGACACACGCGTGTTTCCGAATCGCTTGATCGCGATCGACGGCAAGACGCGAAAGGTCGTGTTCAACTACGAGATCCCGGGCGGCACGTCGCCGAATTCCGTGCGCCACATGGTCTTCGATCCCAAGACGCGACAGATCTGGTACGGCGCGGACCAGAACTTCCTGGGTTCGGTGAAGGTGCCCCCGAAGCCGATTATGTCGCCCTGAACCCCAGGGGTGAGGGGTGGGGGG
>DATELA010000114.1:0-5110 GCA_035277145.1 Gemmatimonadaceae bacterium
GCTCCGATGTGAAGGCGGGGTCATGCGCGTCAGCCGCGCGGCCCAGCCACACAATCGCACTGTCTCGGTCACCCAGCGCAAGGCGCACTTTCGCGATCGCCGATGCCGCGCGCGGCACCGTCTGCATGCCGTGCAGCAGCGTGAGCACTTCTTCGGCACGCGCCCGCTCGCCGGACGCCGCGTACGCGGCGCCGACCGCACCCAGTGTCGCGGGGGAGTTGGGCTGCAGCGAACGCGCCTTCTCGAGCTCGCGCACGGCTTCACGCGCGCGCCCCGCGTCGAGCAGCAGCGTGCCGTAAATCAGGCGCGGCGCGTAGAGCGCGGGGTCGAGGTTGAGCGCGCGCTGCGCCGCGATCAGCGCGCTGTCGGTTCTGCCCGCGCTCTGCTGCGCCATCGCGCCCACCGCGAGCGTGATCGGCGCCGTCGGATCGAGTCGCGACGCCTGCGCCAGCGCTTCCTCCGCGCCCGGCGCATCACCGCGCACGAGCCGCAGCTCGCCGAGCCATTGCAGCGCGAGCGGATTACTCGGATCGAGTCGGCGCGCGCGCTCGAGATCTTTCCCCGCGTCATCGAAACGCCACTGCATCATCTGCAATACGCCGCGTGCGGCGTAGCCTTCGGCGATCGTCGAGTCGAGCCGCAGTGCCGTATTGGCGGCGGCGAGCCCCTGCTCCGCCGCGGTACGCGGATCCGCTTCACCATAGAGCGGCAACACCGCAAACACCGACGCGACGCCCGCGTGCGCACGCGCAAACGCCGGGTCGAGCTTCACAGCCGTTTGGTATTCCTTGAGCGCCAGCGGCAGCGAGTTGGGATCACGCTTCTGGAACAGCGAGCGCCCGCGCAGATAGTGGTCGTACGCGGTTGGATCCGACGTGCCCGTGAGTCCCGCAGTCGACGCAACACCGAGCTCTGTGCTCAGGGCATCGACGACCGCGCGCGCAACCTGATCCTGCACCTTGAACAGGTCGTTCGCCTGACGATCGTACACAGCGGACCACGTCGTGAACCCGTCGCTCGCATTCACCAGGCGCGTCGTAATGCGCAATTGATTGCCCTGACGCTGCACCGTCCCTTCGAGCAAGTACGCGACGTTCAACTCCGAGCCAATTTCCTGCGGGCCCGCACCTTTTGATTGCGCAGCCTGCGCAGCCGTGCGCGACGCAATACGGAATCCGTTCACGCGCGACAGCGCGCTCGTGAGTTCGTCCGTAATGCCGTTCGCGAGATACGCATTCGAATCGCCGCTGAGATTCACCAGTGGCAACACCGCGATCGAACGCGCATCGACGACGGGAGGTTGCGGCGTCGTTGCGTTCGGCGAATTCGATTTGAACAGTTCCGTCGGTCGCGCCAGAATAATTCCACCACCGACGAGTCCCGCTGCAGCGAGTCCGCGCACGATCCACTGCGCGAGCCGCGGTCGCCGCGACGCACGCGTCGCGCTCAGCGTCGGTGCCGACGCAAACGCACCGCTCACCATCGCCGGATCTTCGAGCGCGAGCGCAACTTCGGCGGCGTTCTGCGGCCGGTGCGCCGGCTCTTTCTCGAGGCAGCGCATCACGAGGTCGGCGAGTGCGCGCGGAACATCTGCGCGCGACGTCGCGATGTGCGCCGGTGTTTCCGAAATGTGCGCGGCGAGCAATTGCGCCGGCGCGCGTCCGGAGAACGGCGCTTCACCCGCGATCATTTCGTACGCCATCACGCCGAACGCGTACAAATCCGCGCGGTGATCCGCCGACGGATCGCCGGCCGCCTGCTCGGGCGCCATGTACGTCGGCGTACCGAGTGCCGTGCCTGCGGTCGTGATCGTGGCGTCGTCGTCCTTGTGCCGGCGCACGCGCGCCGACGACAACGCTTTCGCGACGCCGAAGTCCGCAACAACCGCTGCGCCCGATGTCAGCAGCACGTTGTCAGGCTTTACATCGCGGTGCACGATGCCACGCTCGTGCGCGAATGCGAGCGCACGCGCAACATCGCGCAGAATGCTCACCGTTTGCGCGATCGAGAGCGGACCGTGGCGCTGCAATCGCATGCGCAACGATTCGCCGTCGACGAACGGCATCGTGAAGTACGGGAGTTCGTCGACTTCGCCTGTCGTCAGAATGCCGACGATGTTCGGATGTTGCAGCTGCGCCGACACGAGGATCTCGCGACGGAACCGATCGTGCGACACCGTCGCGGCGAGATCGGGCGGCAACACTTTGATCACGACTCGGCGATCGAGGGCGGTTTCGCGCGCGACGTACGTGCGCGACATCCCCCCGCCACCGAGCTCGCGCTCGATGACGTATTGGCCACCAAGCGCGGCCTGCAGTCGACTAGGGGATCCGATCTCGTTCACAGCGTTCTCTACGGTGCGGCGATGGCGTTGGTGTCCGGCATTACAGAGCCGTATTCGCCTGTGCTCTCAACGTCGTGAGACAGCCGTCTGTTGGACACCGTTAGGTCGGTAAAGGATTGCCAACAAGGTGGTCGAGTAGTGCGTAACAGGGGCCGAAACGAGGCTGCATGTGACGGCTATTTGTCTCCGAATGAGATGCCCGTTTCGCGCGCTGTGCGAACGATGTCGTGAGTCGGATCGACTCGTTTCAGTTCACGCAACGCTTCGGAAATAGGCAGTGTCACAATGTTGGGCGACTGAAGCGCGACCATGTGTCCCCAGCGTCCATCGGCGACAGCGCGAACCGCTGCGCCGCCAAATCGCGTTGCAAGCAAGCGATCGTATCCCGTCGGAACACCGCCGCGTTGCAGATGTCCGAGCACCATCGCGCGCGATTCTTTTCCCGTGCGATCCTGAATTTCGGCAACGAGTTGTTCCGCAATTCCACCGAGTCGCGGCGCACCACCCGCGAGCGACGCGCGTCGTACGGATGGACCGCCTGCAGCGGGAAACGCGCCTTCTGCGGCAACGATGAGTGTGTATTTGCGGCCACTCCTGTCGCGTTCGGTCACGACGCGACACACCTCGTCGATGTTGTACGGGATTTCGGGAATGAGAATCACGTCCGCGGCACCGGCGACTCCCGAATGCAGCGCAATGAAGCCCGCGTCGCGCCCCATGACTTCGAGCACCATGACGCGATCGTGACTTTCGGCGGTCGTGTGCAGCTTGTCGATCGCTTCGAGTGCGGTGCTGACGGCGGTGTCGAAACCGAACGTGGTGATGGTTCCGGCGACGTCGTTGTCGATGGTTTTCGGAACACCGACGAGCCGAACGCCTTTGTCGTGAAACTGTTGTGCAATCTTCAGCGAACCGTCGCCGCCAATGTTGATGAACGCTTCGATGCCGAGGTTGCGCGCGTTTGCGATGAGTTCATCGCTGCGGTCCACAAGTTCGATGCTGCCGTCTGCTTTTTTCCGCGGCCACGAGAATGGATTACCGCGATTCGTGGTGCGAAGAATCGTACCGCCCAAATGCTGAATTCCGCGCACGGTTTCTTTCGTGAGCGGCACGACTTCGTCTTCGCCGAGCAAGCCTGAATAGCCGCGCTTGATTCCGAGCACGCTCCATCCGCGCGCAATGGCGGAGAGTACTGCGGCACGAATGACGGCGTTGAGTCCAGGGGCGTCGCCTCCGCCCGTCGTAATTGCGATGCGCATTGAGCGGAGAAAGCTAGCCGCCCACGTCGATCAGCGTTGGCGCGCTACGAGTCCAGTAAGCGCTGCGCCACTGGAAGCACGCGCTCTACCCAGCGCGCATACATCTGCCCGCTCGGATGAAGTCCATCGGCAACGACCGCGTGCGGTTCCGCTCGCGTGAGATCCGTGATGTCGATGAAATGCGCGTGCGCCGCAGACGCGAGTTTCTGCACGATGCGGTTGTATGCATCGATCTCGCGCGCAACGCGCGACGGTGAGCGCGGAGTTTTGCGCGTCGCATTCCACGGAGTCACGCCCCAGTCGGGAATGCTGACCACGATCACGTGATGCGAAAGGTCACCGGCCAACTCGATCGCGCGCTGCAATACACTCTTGAACTGCACGCGAAACGACGCCTGAATCATCCCGCGGTACTGGTTGTTCACGCCCGCCAACAACGTCACGAGCGCATACGGCCCGCTCGGATTCGCCTGTGAGATCGCGTCGTTCAATTCGCCGGCGGTCCAGCCGGTCTTCGCAATGATCTCAGCGTCCGCGAGTTGCACGCCGCGCTCGCGAAGCGCGCGCACAAGTTGTACCGGCCAGCGGTCAGATTCCGTCGCGCCTTCACCGATTGTGTAGGAATCGCCGAGCGCGAGATAGCGCAGCGCGCGAGTCACACGCGACTCACTGCCGGTAGCCGGGCACGATGGCGCCGGTGAAATCAGCGAGCAACCGGATCGCAGTGTCCTGCTTGAACGCCGTTTTCTTCAGCGAATCGACGAGCCGTTCGAGATCGCCCGTGTACGTGCGCATCTCATCCATGGCGGCTTGCAACTGTTGGATCTCGTCCCATTGCCGCGTTTCGAGCTCCGTGTTCATGCACCCGCTGAGCGTGAACACAACGGCAAGGAAAGAGATGAGCGGGAGTCTGCGACGCACGGCCGGCCTCCAAGTAAGTCCAAGTATGAATGAGCGCGTTGTTATGCGCCTACGCGCGTTGTTTCGGTGACGCTGAAAGGGCGATGAGAGAGTATATGTCTGGCGCCAATCACGTGCTTCTGTCGCTTCTCCCGCGCCTCTGGTGCCGCCAATGTCCGCCATACAAAAAGCCTTCACGCTGATCGAGCTATTGATTGTGGTCGCGCTCATCGGCCTCGTCACGAGCATTGCAATTCCGTTGATGCGCCCAATGCTCGATTCACTCGCGGTGGAACGCGCCGCGCGCGATGTCATGGGCGCGTATTCGCTCAGCCGCTTCGCCGCACTGACCTACGGGGGCGCCGAACTGCGCCTCGATTCACTCGGCGTCACGCTCACCGCGCGCGGACGTGTACGTCACGCGAGCGCGATTGTCGCGTCGCACGGTGTGCGCATGCGCGCGTCGCCCGCAGTGGTGCGTTACGCCGCCACTGGCCTCGCGACGGGACTGAGCAACGGAACGGTGATCCTCACGCGCGGGCGGGCGGCGGACACGATTTTCGTTTCGCGGCTCGGAAGAGCTAGACGCTAAAGGGGTGAGGGGTGG
>DATELA010000115.1:0-16111 GCA_035277145.1 Gemmatimonadaceae bacterium
TCGGCCTGCGCGCGTTCGTCGTGTCCACCGTGGTCAAATCCTTGCGGCTGCACGTGCGCGTTGCCGCGCGACGATGGAACGCCGTATTCAGAAATCACTACCGGCATGTCGCCGTGATGCGCAACGAGATCGCGCAGATAACCGAAGTAGTTGCTGCGGCCCCACGGTGACTCCGCGCGCGCGTATCCCGGGTCGAACAACATGAAATCGGGATAGTAGGGATACGCGTGAAACGACGCGAACAAACCTGCGGAAAATGTCGGTTGTGCACGCCAACGCATTGCGTCGAGTCCAATCGCATCGTTGTCGTATTCGCGCGATGGTTCTGGTGCGCGCTCACCGCGTCGTGTCATCAGCGCGGTCTCTTCAGCTCGCGACGATTCGGTCGGGTGCGTGAGCGGGTCGAGCGTCGGCCAGTTGGTGTACGCAACGGGCCGTTGCGCGTTATAGCGGCGCATCTCGTACGCGATCATCGCGTCACAGAACTGCGCAAGCCATACGTCGACGGCGTTTCCGTCGTGCACGGCAACGTATGTCCCGTTGAACGCTCGCCGAGCCGGAAACTTCTTCGCGAACGCGACAACAGAAAACGGTTCCCACTCGCGCCCGATGATGTAGCCCAGCGTCCAGCGCGAGACATCGACGTCGTACAAGCCGGATGCATGTCCGGCACGCGGTTGAATCGCTGCGTTGCCGTGCAGCAGATCGACCACGCGGTGCATTTCCGCGGTGAACGCCGCGTTCCATGCGCGGTCATCGTAATTCTCTTCGCGCGCTCCGGGCGGCAATTCGGTCCAGACGCCATGAATCAACCACAGCGCGCTATCCGGGTGCGCGCGATTCCACCGGTCGAGCGCGCGATAGAAGTGCGGTGGGTGAATCGTGTACACGCGCACCGTGTTCGCGCCCATGCGTGCGGTGAGCGCGAGCCATTCGTCATACGTGCCATCGTCGTCCGGGAACTCCGACGGATGACGTCCCGGCAACGCCGCGCCGATGTTCACCGCTTTGATCCACAGCGGTGCCCATCGTCCCGCCGCGTCTTGGACCTCAAAACGCCGTGGCGCAACGCGCGCGACGATCGTTGTCGTCTCCGGCCGCGCGCGCCGCGGCAGCAACGTCGAATCCACCGGAGCAGGGATGCGCCGCACGTACGACTGGGCCAGCGAATCGTTCGGCGCAATCGCAAGCACCCGTACGAATGCAGTGCGCGCCGTCGCGAGGTCGTTGGTGCGCCAGGCAACCAGGCCGCGACCGGTCAGCGCGTCGTACGATTCCGGTTGCCGCGCGAGTGCCGAATCGAAGTACGCGCGCGCATTGGCGAGCCGAGCTTGATTGAGGGCGGCGTAGCCGCGTCCGGTCAGTGCACCGGCGTCGCGCGGACACACCGAGAGCGCCGCGCTGAACGCGCTATCAGCAGAACGGGCTGCACCAGACCGGAGCCGAATCCAGCCGGCGTTGATGAGGGAATCGGCGCGCTGGCGCGCGCATGTTTGCGCGCCGAGCTCACCCCCCAATACCAGTGCCGCCACGATCGCCGCGCTCACCAGGTGCGTGCGCGGCCCGCGATCACTCATGCCAGTGCCGCCCTTAAGTCGCCCGCCAGCGTCATCGGATCGAACGGTTTCACCAGGCACGCTTTCGCGCCTAGCGCGAGTGCGCGGTCGACCTCGCCGCGCTGTGTACGGGCCGTGAGAAACACGACCGGCACGTGGGCGGTGGCCGGGTCCGCTTTCAGGCGTTCGCAGGTGGCGTACCCGTCCGTTCCGGGCATCATCGCGTCCAGCACGAACGCGTCCCACCGTTCATCGGCGCGCGCCAGCACCGCGTCCCCCGAGTCGACGATCGTCGCGTCAATCTCCGGATCGACCTTCAAAGCCAGATCGAGTATGACCCGGATGTCGGGATCGTCGTCTGCGCAGAGGATTCGCATCGTCCAAACCTGACCACTCCTTGGCGCCGTGGGCAACCCGCCTCTTCTCTCCAACGCGATCTCTGCCGAAACTATGATCGTGACCGGCGACACCGCACACGCGCGATGACGGATCTCCCGGGCGTGGACCGGCTCGAACAAGGGCTGCAGGCGATGCGCGAGAAATACCGCGCAGGCCTGCCCGCGACGCTCGCTACCCTCGGCCAGCTTGCGGCGCAAATCGATACGACTCCCACCGAAAGCGCCGTGCTGGAATCGCTGCGCCGCGAAGTGCACCGCCTGCATGGCTCGGCGGGCACGTATGGGTTCGACGACGCCAGCCGGCTGGCAGCGGCGCTCGAAGCGCGGCTCGTTGCGTGGAGCAGCGATGCGCACGCCGAGCCCGAGCAGCGCGGACTCATCGTGGGGAATTTCATTCGCGCGCTGCGAACCAGCGTACTGACTCCCGAAGGTGCGCCGTCCGATGGACCTGAGCGCGTCGTTGCGTTGATTGGTGTTCCCGAGGTCGTCGCGCGGGGAATCGTCGCTGAGGCATCGTTGCGCGGGTTCAATGCACAGCGCGTCGAACCGGCCGCGGCGTCGCGGGAAACGCTCGAAGCGATCGCTCCGCGCGCGCTCATCGCGCCGGCGGATTCGCTCGCGAGCGTACCAGACGGACTCGGCGTTCCCGTCGTTGTGCTCGCCGAACGCGGCGACGGCAAAACCGCGAGGCACATGCGCACACCCGACGCGCCGCTCTTCACGGTTGCGATGGACGAACCGCCGACGTCGGTGCTCGACATCGTGCAGGACATTTCGACGCGCACGGACCTGGGCGGCGCCACGTTGCTCGTGGTCGACGACGATCCTGTGATGCTCACCGTGATTCGGTCGATCGCGGAGCACGATGGCCTGCGCGTGGTGTCATTGGAATCCGCGGACGACCTGCGCGAAACCATCGCGCGCGAAGCGCCCGCGATGCTGGTGATGGACATCCACCTTGGTACGGCGAGTGGCGTCGATATCACGCGTGAACTGCGTCTGGAGCCGAGTGGACGCGATCTGGCCATCGTGTTGTTTTCCGGTCAGAAGGATCCAGCGACTCGCGAACAGGCGTTTCGCGCGGGCGCCGACGATTTCTTCGCGAAGCCCGTCGTCCCAGCGGAATTGCGCCGGCGTTTACACGAGCGCCTGGAGCGCCGGCGGCTGCGGCGCCTCGCTGATGGTGTGCATCCGCTCATCGACGTCACGCTTGCTGCGCGCACCACACGCGAAGCCGCGTCGATGTGGTCGAACAAAACCGCGCAAACGATGATCGTTGTTCGCGCAGCGCCGGGTTTTGACGACATCGAGTGGCTCGCGGAAGTTCGTCGTATCGCCGCGGCGCTCGCGCCGCATACGCACGCACTCGGGTTCGACGAAGACGACGCGTTACTCGCCGTCTCGCGTGATGATGCGACGGCGGTGACGCTGCAGGTCGAAACGCTGCGCTCGGCCCGGCCGGGCAACGCACCGCTGTGGCACGCAGGTGTCGCGGCGGCCGCAGACGCGGGCGGTGTGTTCGGTCGCGCGCGCCGCGCCGCGATGGAAGCGCTCGACGTCGCACGCCGCAGCGGCGCGCTCGGTGTGCATCGATGGACGCTCGAGGACGACGCGGTCGCGCCAGATGTCATTGTCGTCGAAGACGACGCCGCGCTCGCGGACATGCTGCAATACGCGTTGCGGCTTGGCGGCTACACGTATCGCGCGTTCGGCGACGGACACGCTGCGCTCGACGGCATGCTCGCGATGCGTACGGGGTCGCGCCGGCCAGTCGTGCTGCTCGATGTGGACCTTCCCGGACTTGACGGACACTCGCTGCACGAGCGGCTGCGCGTCGAACGGCCCGGCGCGTTCGTCGTGGTCTTTGTCTCGGTACACGCGAGTGAAGGCGATCAGGTGCGCGCGCTCAACGCCGGCGCGTGGGACTATCTCGCGAAGCCGCTCAACCTGCGTGTGCTGCTCGCCAAGCTCCCGGTGTGGCTCGCGCGCGCTGCCGCTGAACCGTGACATTCACGGCGCTCGTCGCAGTATCGGTGGCGCAGCTGTTGTTCGCGATTCTCTTGTCCGTGTTCATTTTCGTGCACCGGCGCACGGCAGAACGGCGCGCGCGTGAAGAGGCACGCGGCCTCGCCGCGCTGCAAGGACCCGTGCGCGAATGGCTCGTTGGGGAAGGGAGCGCGGAGCGCGTGCGTGAGGGCCTGAGCAAACTGCCGGCGGACACCGCGCGCTATACCGCATTGCGCATTGGACGGCACAACGTCGCCGTCGAAGTGCGCCAGGAATTCGCCGTGATCGTGCGCGATGCACCGTGGGTCCGCGACGGGTTGCAACAAATCGGCTCCGCGTGGTGGTGGCGGCGGCTCGAAGCGGCGCGGTTGCTCGCCGATCTCGGAACGTCGGCGGACGAAACACGTGTGCGCACGCTGTTGCGCGATCCGCATCCGGCGGTACGCGCGGCGGCGACGAGTTGTCTGCGCCGTATTGCGAGTCCCGCGGTGATCGACGTGGTGCTCGACGAGCTGCCGGCGCAGCCGCTGGTGGTGCGCAGCCACCAGATGTCGATGTTGCGCGAACAATGGGAACTCACGCGCACTGCGTTGATTCGCCGGCTTGGCCCGGAAGCGCCGGTCGAGAAACTGCCGCATTGGGTGAACGTCGCCGAAGTGCTCGAGATGCCGGATGTGCTCGCGCGCGTGATTCCGCTGCACGCCCACCCCGTGGACGAAGTGCGCATCGCCGTCGCGCGCGCGCTGAAGAAGTATTTCCATCCGGACGCGATTTGGATCGTTCGCGAAATGCTCGAGGACCCCGATTGGCGCGTGCGCGCGCAAGCCGCGCGATCGGCGGGTGTCTTGCGTGATCCGTCGATCATCGATGCGCTCGAGAAGCGACTGAGCGATTCCACGTGGTGGGTGCGTTTTCGCTCATCGCTCGCGCTCGCGCAACTCGGCGAGCCAGGCCGCGCTGCGTTGCGGAACGTGCGCAATTCAAGCGATCCGTTCGCGGCGCAAATGGCGGTGATGGTCAGCGGACTCTCCGCGGGCAGCATCGTGGAGTTGATCGAAGGATGAGCGTGTTTTCTCCCGACGTGTGGCGCGATGTGGTGTGGTGGTTCGACCACGGTGCGCTCCTGTACTTCCTCGCGCTCAACTCGTTTTACGCGCTGCTGTTGATCGCGGCGATTCCGGAATTGTGGACGCACTATCACATCGCCGAAGATGAAGACTTCCGGCAACTCCTCGGCACGAACGCATTGCCGCCGCTGACCCTGCTCGTGCCCGCGCACAATGAGGAAGTCACCATCAGATCGAGCGTCCTGTCGTTCATTACGCTCGAGTATCCGCGCCACGAAGTCGTGCTCATCAACGACGGATCCAAGGATCGCACGATCGACGTGCTGATTCGCGAATTCGACTTGTATGAAGTGCCGCCGGTGTTTCCGGTGACGATACCGACGAAACCCATCCGCGCGTATTACCGCTCACGTCACCATTCGAAGCTGCTCGTGATCGATAAGGAGAACGGCGGTAAAGCGGACGCGCTCAACGCGGGACTCAACGCGGCGCGGTTTCCGTACGTGGTCGCGGTCGATGCCGACACGCTCATCGAACCCGATGCGCTGATTCGGTTGGGGCGCCCGTTCCTTCTCGGCGAAAACGTCGCGGCGGTTGGCGGAACGATTCGCGTGGTGAATGGTTCCGTCGTGCAGCATGGGCGCGTGACCGATGCGCGCGTCGATACACGCTTGCTGCCGGGTTGTCAGAGCGTGGAATACTTGCGCGCGTATTTGTTCGGCCGTCTCGGATGGAATCGCCTGGGTGGGAACCTCGTTATTTCAGGTGCATTCGGATTGTTTCGCCGTGATTACGTACTCGCGATTGGCGGCTATCGCACGGACAACATCACCGAAGACATGGATCTTGTCGTGCGGCTTCATCGGTATTTGCGCGAGAACAAAATCCAGGCGGAGTTGCCGTTCATTCCCGACCCGGTTGCGTGGACCGAAGTGCCGTCGACCGTACGCGGTCTCGCGCGCCAGCGTGAACGGTGGCATCGCGGATTGATCGCGACGCTCCTCGCGCATCGCACAATGATCTTCAATCCGAAATACGGCACGATCGGGATGATGGCAATGCCGTTCTACTTCTTTGGCGAGTTGCTGGCGCCGCTCGTCGAAGTCGTCGGGATCCTGATGATCCCGGTGGGTCTGAGTCTTGGCGCGATCAACTGGACGTTCGCCGCGCTCTTCATTGGCGTCGCGCTCGGCTACGGCCTCCTGCTTTCGATTTGGGGCATCATTCTTGAAGCGACGAGTTTCCGCCGCTATCGCAGAGCGCGCGATTACGCGCGCTTGATTGGATTTGCCATCATCGAGAACTTCGGGTTCCGGCAACTCACGGTGTGGTATCGCCTGCAAGCGTTCTGGAAGTTCGCGCGCGGCGCGCACACATGGGGTGCCATGACGCGCGAGGGATTCAGCGCGACGACGGCGCGCGCGGCAAAGAAGTCCTGACGCGCCGCGATTAGCCGTGCCCGTGCGCGGTGAGCACCGCGCGCAATCTGCGGATCACGAGCGATTCGGCGTGGCGTGATTTGACGAACACGTGCGCCGGTGGAACGCGAATGTCGTCGTAACGCTCGGCTTCGTATTCGGATGCGGTGAACACAAGCACCGGCAGCGAATGGTATACATCCATCGCGCGCAGCCGGCGCACGAGCTCAAATCCGTCCATTCCCGACAGATCGGGATCGATGAGCACCACGTTCACACGTCCGCGTCGCGCGATGGCGATCGCTTCTTCCGCGGTATGTGCCGCGACGACCTGGCCGTACGGTTGCGCGAGCGTGGTGAGGATGTCGACCATCGACGGATCGTCCTCCACCATCAGGATGCGAGCGCGCCCGTCGTCCGCGTCGTATTCGGCACTCGGTCGCGGCGCGATCGCAATCGCGACGCGAAACACCGTGCCGCGCCCAACGGTTGAATCAAAACTCACCTCGGCGCCGTGCAATTGCGCGATGCGCTGCACGATCGCCAACCCGAGACCCGTACCGCCGCTGGTGCCTTCCGCTTGCTGAAAGCGCCCGAACATGCGCGCACGAAACTCGTCCGGAATCCCGGGGCCGCGGTCCGTTACGGACACCGTCGCCCGCCCGCCGTCGAGCTCCAGGCGCACGTCCACCGTCTCACCGCGCGGCGAAAACTTCACAGCGTTCGAGACGAGGTTCGTGAACAACTGCACAAGGCGGTCACTGTCACCAATGATGTCCGCTGACGTGTCGCCGCTCAGGCGGACCGTGACCGCGTGTTCGCGTGCGAATTCCTGGATACCGGCAACCGTGGCATCGAGCACCTGGTAGAGGTCGACGGCGTCGCGGCGCACTTCGAATCGCGCCGACTCCATTTTCTCGATATCGAGAATGTCGTTGATGAGCCGGACCAGCCGCTCCGTGTTCTGCAGCGCAATGCGTAGCAGTGGGATCGCGGTGTCGGGCACCGTGCCAACTTTTCCGCCGAGCAACAGACCAAGCGCGCCGCGGATCGATGTGAGCGGCGTCCGGAGCTCGTGCGACACCGTCGACACGAAATCCGTCTTCATGCGCTCGATTTCGCGCAATGACCGCATTTCAGTCTGCAGCGTTTCTTCGCGATGCTCGACGGCGATCGACAAACGATCGAAGGCAGTTGCAAGTCGCGCGAGCTCGGCATTCGACGACGCCGCGTCCGTGGGGATGCGCGCGCTCGCGTACGCACCCTCCGCCAGCGCCTCTGCGCCGCGCACCACGACGTTCAGCGCATTGCGCACCGATCGCATCATGAGTACAACGACGAGCAGCACGCTCGTCAGCACCGCGATGCGCACCAGGAGGAGCTCTCTCGCGTCATCGCGTGCATCGGCTGCGGCGAGTTCACGCTGCAATCCCGCTTCAGCGGCCAGCGTGCCGCGCAGTGTTTCGCGCGCGGCAACAGCGGAATCCATGAGCGTGTTCCCGAGGGCAACCGCGGCGCGAACGCGTGCATCGGTAGTCGACGCGCCGTTCCGGATCAACAGCATGCTCGGCTGCGCGGCTTCGCGACGCCATTTTGATACGGCCCCGAGCCAGGTGACGAACGCAGCCTGCGCGCCGCGGAACGGAGTAATCTCGAACGCCACGGAATCGCGCAACGCGGTGAACCTGCGCTCGGCGGCGCGATACGGCGCCAGCAACGTGTCGTCGCGCGTGAGCAGATAGTTGCGCTGCGCGCTTTGCATCGCGAGCGATACTGTACCGAGTTCTGCAACCTGCGTCTCGAGCCGGCCGACCATCGCACTGGTGCTGCGCGTTTCCGCGGCGCGCGCATCGCGCCGGTTCGCGAGACCCCGCGATAAGAACGCCCAGCCGATAGTGATGCTCACCGTGATGCCGGCGAGTTGAATCGCCAGCGGGAGACGGCGCCACCAACGGGGCCCGGACCAGGAAGGCACGGAACTGAAGCTAGAAGGGAGAAGTGGGAAGTAAGAAGGGCGAATTGGGGAAGGCAGAAGCGGGAAGTAAGAAGGCAGAATTGGGAAGGCAGAAGCGGGAAGTAAGAAGGCAGAATTGGGAAGGCAGAACTGGGAAGGCAGAACTGGGAAGGCAGAAACAGACGCCCAGTCCGCACTTCTTACTTCCGCCTTCTTACTTCCGACTTCTTACTTCCGCCTCCTTACTTCTGCCTTCTTACTTCCGACTTCTTACTTCTGCCTTCGCACCATCCCCTTCTTACTTCTCTCTTCTGCCTTCTAAATTCCCTGCCATGTCGCGTTTGCATTCTCTCCGCGCCGCGGGCCAGGCGGTCTGGCTCGACTTCATCGATCGCGCGCTGCTCCAGTCCGGCGAACTCGAACGACGCATCGCCGACGACGCCCTGACGGGGATGACGTCCAACCCCACCATCTTCGAAAAAGCGCTCGCGCAGGGCTCGCTCTACGACGCACAGATCGGCGCGTCGACGGCCGCGACGCCGCTCGAGTTGTTCGAAGAAATCGCGACCGATGACGTGCGCAGCGCATGTGATGTATTTCGTTCGGTCTACGATGCGACGAGCGGCGCCGACGGATTTGTGTCCATCGAGGTCTCGCCCACGGTAGCGCGGGACGCGCAGAGCACTGTGGCCGAAGCGATGCGGCTGTGGTCGCGCGTCGACCGGCCCAACGTGATGATCAAGGTGCCCGGGACGACGGAAGGCGTCCCCGCGGTGCGCGAACTCATCGCGAACGGTGTGAACGTCAACATCACGCTGTTGTTCGCCGTCGAGGCACACCGCCGCGTCATCAACGCGTACATCGAAGGTCTCGAAGCGCGCTTGGCTGCGGGTGAGGACATCGCGAATGTTGCGTCGGTCGCAAGCTTCTTCGTGAGCCGCGTTGACTCGACCATCGATGCCCGGCTCGATGCGCTGGCAAAAGCCGGTACGATCGACGCGGTGCGCGCGAACGCACTCAAGGGCCGTGCCGCAATTGCGAATGCAAAGCTCGCGTACCAGCTCGCGCGCAAATCGTTCAGCGGCGCGCGGTGGCACGCGCTCGCGGCGCGCGGCGCGCGCGTACAGCGTCCACTCTGGGCGAGCACGAGTACCAAGAATCCTGCGTATCGCGACGTCATTTATGTCGAGCAGCTCATCGGACCAGACACCGTCAACACGCTGCCGCCGGCAACGCTCGACGCATTCCGCGACCACGGTGAAACACAGCGCACCGTCGACACAGACCTCGACAGCGCGCAGCAATTGCTCGCCGACCTTGGGAGCGCGGGCATTTCCCTCGACGCCGTCACGGATCAGTTACTGACCGAGGGACTCGCGTCGTTCCAGAAGTCGTTTGACTCGCTGCTCGCCGGTCTCGAACGAAAGTCAGGCGCGCTCGGTCGCGCGCTGGTCGGCGCGCACTGAGCACGCGCGCATCCGCGCAGACACGTCAGGCGTGACGCCGGTATGAAACAGCGTACGCCTCGCGCAAAGATCGTCGCGACGCTCGGGCCGGCGTCGCGCGGAGAGGACGTGCTTCGCGCGCTCCTCGAAAGCGGCGTCGACGTTGCGCGCGTCAATTTCTCCCACGGCACGCACGACGAACACGCCGAAACCATTGCGACCATCCGGCGCATCGCGAGGGAACTGAAACGTCCGGTCGCACTGCTCGCCGATCTCCAGGGTCCGCGCATTCGCATCGGTGAGATCGACAAGCCCATCGTCGTCGAGCCGGGTAACGACGTGCGCGTCGCGCCCGAAGACGAGGCCAAGGGCGACGACGTTCCAATCACGTACGGCGAACTCGCACAGGACGTACGCATCGGCAGCCGCGTGCTCGTCGACGACGGCAACCTGGAGTTCACCGTCGTCACGATCGACGGACGTCGTGTCGTGTTGCGCGCCGTGCACGGCGGACCAATTCGTGCGCACAAGGGCATCAACCTGCCGGGTGTGGAGGTGTCGGCGCCCTCCCTCACCGACAAGGACCGCGCGGATGTGACGTTCGGTGTCGCGGCCGACGTCGATTATTTCGCGCTGTCCTTCGTGCGCAAGTCGGACGATGTGCAGGCGTTGCGCGCGCTCGTACCGCCCGGACGTTTGATCGTCGCGAAAATCGAAAAGGATTCCGCGCTCAAGCACATGGAAGGTGTTGTGCGAGCGGCGGACGCTGTGATGGTTGCCCGTGGCGATCTCGGCGTTGAACTCCCATACGAAGCCGTACCACTCGTACAAAAGCGCATCATCGCGCTGTGCAATCAGCTCGGGCGTCCGGTCATCACGGCGACGCAAATGCTCGAGTCCATGGTCACGCACGCGCGGCCCACGCGCGCGGAAGCCTCGGACGTGGCGAACGCGGTGTTGGATGGCACCGATGCGGTGATGCTCTCGGCGGAGACCGCAGTCGGACAGTATCCGACGCATGCCGTCCGCGCGATGCGACGCATCGTGACGGAAATTGAAAAACATCCGCGTCCGCGTCCGCGTGCACCGGAGTCGCAGCCTGGCGGTGCGGCCACGGAAGAGATCATTGCCGCCGCCGGCGAAACCGCCGCGCGACTGCTGCAAGCGCCGGCGATTGTCGTGTTCACGAAGAGCGGCTTTAGCGCGCGCGTCATTTCCGCGCGCCGCCCCGTCGTTCCGATTCTCGCCCTCACCGATCAGCAGCGCACGTTCCAGCAGCTTTCGCTGATCTGGGGTGTCATTCCGAAGCTGGTTCCGCATTGCGACACCTACGAGCAGATGCTGACCATGGCGCGCGAAATGGTGCGCAGCGAAGGCCTCGCAAAAACGGGCGATCGAGTTCTGGTCACGGCCGGCGTTCCATTCGACGTGATCGGTACGACGAACACGCTCAAGGTCGAGGTCGTGTGATCCTCACGTTCCTGGGGACCGGAACGAGCTTCGGCGTGCCACAACTTGGCTGTTCCTGCGACGTGTGCCGGTCCACGGATCCGCGAGACCGGCGGGCGCGGACCGGCGCCATCATCGACACCGGTACCACGCGCCTGCTGATCGACGCGCCCCCCGAACTTCGGTTGCAGTTGCTCGCCGTCGGCGTCAGCAAGGTGGACGCACTCTTCATCACGCACGACCATGCGGATCACATTCACGGCATCGACGACGTCCGTGGACTCGCAGGCAAGGCACGCGGGCCGCTGCCGGTCTACGCGGCGCCGGACGTTCTCGCCAGCCTGGTCCGCCGTTTCCCCTACGCGTTCGACGGTGCGCCGCCGATTCCGGGGACGTCGAAGCCCGAACTCGAGCCGCGTCCCATCGAATCCGGTGCAACAGTTCGCGTTGGAGACGCAACAGTCGAGGCGATTCCCGTTCCGCACGGCGCCATGCGCGTGTTCGCGTATCGCGTGGGGCCAATTGCGTACGTCACCGACGCGAAGTCCGTCCCTGCTGACGCGATTGCGCGCCTCCGCGGCGTTTCCGTGCTCGTGTTGAACGCGTTACGCCGTACACCGCACCCGACGCACCTCTCGGTGAGCGAGGCCGTTGCCGTGGCGCGCGAGATTGGCGCGAAGCGCACGTTGTTGACGCACATCACACACGACCTCGGCCACGCGGCGCTTTCTGCAGAATTGCCCGCAGGCATCGAACCTGCGTACGACGGCCTCGTCGTACCTGTCGACTAATTCATTCTTGATTCACCTCCGACGACCCAAGAGCTTTCCGCGATGACACAGACAACTGCTTCGAACACGGCGCACGCACTGGGCGGCGCCGTCGAGATTTCCGGCGGACGAGTCACCGTGCGCGATGAACGCGCGCTCCGCGGCCCCCATATGGACGCCCTGGTGCGCGACGCCGTCTTCGGCGACACCGCTACCAAAGAGCGGTCGCGCTGGCTGATCTGGGAGATCGGCCAGGCGGTCGGTGTGCGCAGCGCGTCGATCCATGATCTCTACATCGCGCGTGGCCGCGGAGAATGCAGCGGGTTTACAGTGCCCGCGATCAACGTGCGTGGGCGCGCGTACGACACGATGCGGGCGATTTTCCGCGTCGCGATTGCGAAGCGTGCGGGCGCGTTCATCTTCGAGATTGCGCGCTCCGAAATTGCGTACACGGATCAGCGACCGGCGGAGTATGTCGCGGTGGTGCTCGCCGCAGCGCTCCGAGAGGGGTATCGCGGGCCGGTATTCATTCAGGGCGATCACTTCCAGATCAACGCGAAGAAGTACGCGACTGGCGCGGCCGCCGAGGTCGACGCGGTGAAGATGCTCGCGCGCGAAGCCATTGCCGCGGGCTTCTACAACGTCGACATCGACACATCGACACTCGTCGATCTGTCGCAGCCGACGCTCGACACGCAACAGCGCCTCAACTTCGAAGTGGGCGTGGAACTCACTCGGTACGTGCGCTCACTGGAACCCGAGGGAACGACTATCTCGCTCGGGGGTGAAATCGGCGAAGTAGGGACCGCCAATTCCACTGTGCCTGAGCTCAAAGCCTTCATGGACGGATACAACCGAACCCTGGCCGCTTCCTCGCCCGGTGCCGTCGGACTCAGCAAGATCTCGGTGCAGTCAGGGACGTCGCACGGCGGCGTTGTACTCGCCGACGGTTCCATCGCCGACGTCAAACTCGACCTCCAGACACTCGCCGACCTCTCCAAAGTCGCGCGGTCTGATTATGGCCTTGCCGGTGCGGTCCAACACGGGGCTTCGACACTCCCGGACGGTGCGTTCAATCACTTTCCGCGCACCGAAACCGCCGAAATTCACCTGGCGACCAACTTCCAGAACATGCTGTACGACCACCTGCCAGCCGGGCTGAAGAGCGAGATGTACGACTGGCTTCGGGTGAACGCCGCAGATGAAAGGAAGATTAAGGATTCTGAGGAACAGTTCGTATACAAAACGCGTAAAAAAGCCTTGGGTCCGTTCAAGCGTCAGCTCTGGGATGTACCAGCAGAGACAGCGCAGGCCTTGGACAAAGCCTACGAAGCAAAGTTCGGTTTTCTGTTCGAGCAGCTCGGTGTAGGCGGTACAGCAGACGTGGTACAGCGATGCATCACGACTATCCCGCAGCACCGCTCAGTACCGAGCGGAGTTCCGACCGCAGTGGCGGCGCCCGATGACGCGGACGCCGGTGAGTAAGTCAACAGAGGCTGGCAATGAGGCTGGCCTCGGACACCAACCGTGGGGGAGGCAGCAAATGAGGAAGATCTGGGTGGGCTTTGCCGCGGCGGTCGTACTAACCGCATGCGACACAGCAAGGGCGGAACTCGAACAGAAGGTTGTCGAGCTCCAAACGGTATCAGCGCAGAAGGACTCGCTGATGCAGGAAGTGATGTCGACGACGCAGTTCGTCAGCGATCTCTCGTCCGACCTTGCCGCCGTGAAGGCGTTGAACGCCGGCAAGCCTGTCGCGGCTGAAGCGAGCGAGCTCGAAGGAAAGAGCCCGGCGCAGATGCGCGCCCAGGTCCGTGAGCGTGTACGCGATCTCGCGGAGCGGTTCCAGCAGAGCGAACAGCGCTTGGCGCAGAGCCGCGCGCGCGTCCAGAACCTCACCGGTTCGAACGCCGAAATGCAGAAGCAGCTCGCGGTGTACGACTCGACGATCAACTCGCTGCGCGCCGTCATGGAATCGCAGAAGACGGAGATCTCGTCGCTCGCCGAGCAGGTGCAGGGCTTGCAGTCGGCCAACGTGACACTTGCCGCAGCGCGCGATACGCTGACGATGCAGCGCGATCAGCTGACATCGACGGTATCGACGATGACGACCGAGTCGAACAAGGCCTACTACATCGTTGGTACGGAAGCCGACCTCGTGAAGCGCGGCATCATTCAGAAGCGCGGCGGGTTCCTGGGAATCGGCAAAACGGTGACCCCGGCTCGCACGCTGTCGGAGTCGGATTTCACGGTGATCGATCGCATGCGCGATTCGTCCATCACGTTGCCGAACGCGGCGAAGAAGTATCAGATCGTCTCGCGCCAGGACGTTCGGTTCCTGGCCGTCCAGCCTGACAAGGACGGGTCGCTCCACGAGAGCCTGCGTGTAGCGTCGCCAGAACAGTTCTGGGCCTCGTCCAAGTTCCTGATTCTGATCGAGCGATAATGCTGTCGTAGTTCGCAGCTTGTAGTCACAACTGATAGTGCAGGGTGCAGGGGAGCCAGGCTCGCGTGAGACCGTGTCGCACGGTAGCCTACCCTCTGCACCCTGTACTCTTTTAGCGAGGTTGATGCCGATGGCACTCGAAGACCGATCACCCGAACCGATCATCGTTGAGCGCGGGGGCGGTCAGGTTACCGCTTTCGTAGCCGGCTTGGCGCTTGGTGCGATGGCCGCGCTGCTCTTCGCGCCGCAGTCGGGCGCAGACACACGCCGCGACATTGCCCGCTATGGAAAGCGCGCACGCCGCGCCGCCGAACGTTTCGGCGATGACGTACGCGAACGCGCAGAAGACATGTACGATCATGCACGCTCGGACATCCGCCGCCGCGCGCGCGCTGCGCGCGAAGCCGCGGAGGACGTTGTGGACGGCGTGAAGCTGCGCGTGGATGCCGGGCGGGAAGCCGGTCGCGCGGCAGCAAAGGCAGCGCGTGAAGAACTGCGTCGCAGACTGGCCGACGCCGCGCCCGATGGGGATGGCGACGCGACGTAACACGGCGTAAGCATATGGCGTGAGTTTTCTCGCCGACGCGGCTGAGGCCGGCCGAACCCTTCGCGACGACGTGCGCGTGGTCATCGCACAGTTCGGTCGCCAGGACATCTTCTTCCACGCCGGATCGGTGGCATACTCGGCACTCCTCGCAGGAGTGCCGTTTGTGCTTTTGGTTGCGAGCGCACTTGGCTATTTCGTCGGAGCAACCGGGCAGGCGTCGAACGACGCGATCGTCCGGTTTCTGCGCGAGCTGTTGCCCGATCGTACGGCCGAAGGCTTTGCGCCGGTCGTTCGCGGGATTCTGATCGACGTCGAGGCCAAGCGCACCGCACTCGGCCTGGTTGGCGCGCCGCTGTTCGCGTGGTTTTCGACGCGGTTTTTCGGTGCGCTCCGCGCATCGCTCACGTCCGTGTTCGCCATCGATCGTGGCCGCGGATTCTGGCACGGCAAAGCGCTCGACATGATGTACGTCGCTGTGGGGACGATTCTCGTAGTGCTCTATCTCGTGGTGATTGCGTATCTCTCGCTCGAAGAGCATTTCGCGGCTCTCCGGCAGGCGCTGCGACTTGAGCCGGACACCATCGGGCTCATCGAGTTCGTGGTCGTGCGCGTTGCCGCGACGGCGTTCCTGTTCATGATCTTTGCCCTTCTCTACAAGTTTCTGCCGAACCGCCGCGTGGCATGGCGGAGCGCGGCGTGGGGCGCGCTGTGGGGCGTCGCGCTCTTCGAAATCACTCGCGGCGTGATCTTCGAGTTCGTCACGCGGCTGCTGAACCCGGCATCGCTGTATTCGGGAACGCTGGCCGGCATCGTCGTGGTGGTGTTTTGGGCCTACTACGCCGCCGTGGTATTCATCATCGGCGGGGTTGTGGCCCGCGTACACGAGGTCCGGGACGGGCGGGCAAGCGCCACCATGCTCGCAATTGCCGACGAAGGTGGGGCGTAGCGATTGCTGACTGCTGATTGCTGACTGCAGATTGATGGAGGACTTCCGTCCTCATCAACCAGCAGTCAGCAATCAGCAATCGGAGTTGCCATGTCCATCTCGCGAAGA
>DATELA010000116.1:0-4704 GCA_035277145.1 Gemmatimonadaceae bacterium
CCTCCGCCCCCACCACCACGACCTCCACCGCCGCCCCCGAAGATCCCCGTCATTAATGAAAGGAATCGGGCGTTGGCTCGCGGCTCGAGAATCACGGTGTAACGCCCGGGCTCGATCGCGCGCGGGTTACGGCTGCGCAGTGCCTTATTTGCGGCAACCTCGGTCAACGCCTTGGCGTCGATCATCCTGAGGTCTTTGATACCTGTAATGCCCGACCAACCAGACCCACCACCGTCCGACGTGCGACATGTGAGCACGAACCCGGTTTCGGCTGTTCTATAGTAGGCGAACAGGCCCTTCGAGTTCGCGACGCAGCTGGTCTGGTCGTTCTTCGGGATATATCCCGCGCCCAAAACTCCTTTGCTCGTCGCGAGGTCGATGCTGTCCTTGACCATGCGCGCGCGCTGGGCTGGCCCGTAATTCACGAGGTCCGGGAGCGCTGCGTCCACAGGGATGTACTCCTGTGCGCCGAGTAGCTCGGGAAGGTTGGGACTGTCCTGCGCGTCGCGCGCTTCGGCCAGCGCCTCGTCCACCATCGCTTTCAGGCCTGCGTCACTGAAGTCGCGAGTGTTGGCGTTTCCCTGTTTTTGACCGACCCGGACCGTGACCGTGACCTGCCGGTCGTACTGGACGAGGTTCGTGGTGATCGCGGAATTGGCCCATCTGGTGCCCGATCGTTCACCGCCGGTGAGGTTCACCTCGACCGCGTCGGCCTTGGCCATGTTGATGACCTTGTCGACGATCGTCTTGACCTGCTCTCGTGTGTACATGGTCCGGCAAGCGTAGGATGTGGGCAATACGCCGTCAAGAAGGCGGACGTTGTGCGGCGATTTTTGCGATCATCGTCACGCACAAATTCTCGATCGTCACAAACCGTCGCTTTTCGCGACGTTGCGCGGTGACGACGCTGCGCTGACGCTCGTTTTCGGAGCAGCAACGTTGGTGCAGTAGCTGCGCGATGGAGCGTAAGTAGGCAGGACGTAGCTCAGGCAGCCGGCTTAGTCGGGGGCCGGGAAGACTGGACATCAGAAGTAGGCCTGAGCCCAATGACTTACCGACTGGGCGCGCTCACGCGCGCGGGGTTGTGTGTTGCCTCGTTGTTCCTTTTCGCGAGCTGCTCCGACACCAAAGCATCGAACATCACTGGTCCCGACGCCGAAGGCGCGCGATCACAGCGGCGGAACTATCCGCCCACTGTATGGATCACGACCCCTGACAATGCGACGACCGTCGCGCAGGGCACGAGCGTTTCGTTCACCGGCGGCGCTTCCGATACACGTGACGGCGAGCTGAGCGGCGCATCGCTTTCCTGGAAGAGCGATCGAGATGGCGCGATCGGCACCGGCACAGCGTTCAATAAGAGCGATCTCTCCGTTGGTGCGCACGTCATCACGCTCACCGCGATGGATTCGCAGGGCGCGACGGCAACGCATTCGCGCACGCTCACGATCAGCGAAGTACCGAACCAGGAACCCACCGCATTCATCTCGACGCCGGCGAACGCATTGAGCGTCGCGCAGGGCACGAGCATTTCGTTCGCGGGGTCCGGCAACGATCCCGAAGACGGAGCGCTCAGCGGCGCATCGCTTGTCTGGTCGAGCGATCGCGACGGACAAATCGGCACCGGAACGTCGTTCGATAAGAGCGACCTGTCGGCCGGCGCGCACGTCATTCGACTCACGGCCACCGATTCGCGCGGCGCGACGTTCTCGCACAACCGCACACTCACGGTCACGGCAGTCGCGGTCAATCAATCGCCCTCCGCTTCCATCTCAGCGCCCACAAACGGCGCGAGTGTCGCGCAGGGTTCAGCAGTTTCATTCGCAGGCTCTGCGAACGATCCGGAAGATGGTGCGCTCAGCGGCGCATCGCTCGTCTGGTCGAGCGATCGCGATGGTCAAATCGGAACGGGTGCATCGTTCACGACGAGCGCGCTGACGGTTGGTGCGCACACCGTGACGCTGACGGCGCGTGACGCCGCCGGTGCAACGGCGACCGCAACACGGTCGATTTCGGTAACGGCTGTTGTTGCCAACGAATCACCGAGTGCGCAGATCGCGACGCCTGCGAACGCGGCGAGCTATGTGCAAGGCACGAGCGTTTCGTTCACGGGTTCGGGTAATGATCCTGAAGACGGCGCATTGTCTGGCGCATCACTCGTGTGGACCAGCGATCGTGATGGACAGATCGGCACGGGCACGTCGTTCTCCAGGAGCAATCTCTCGGTCGGCGCGCACCTGATTCGTCTCATGGCGACGGATGCACAGGGCGCAACGTTCTCGCACTATCGCAATCTCACGATCACATCGGCGCCGGTTACGCCAGCCCCGGTTGCCTCGATCACCGTTTCGCTTGGTGCGACGTCCATCGCGGTTGGTGCAACAACCACCGCAACGTCATCGTTGCGCGACGCGCTCGGACTCATTCTCACCGGACGCGTTGTCACGTGGTCGTCGAGCAACACCGCGGTTGCCACAGTGAATTCGTCAGGAACCGTTACGGGCGTCAGCGCCGGCACGGCGAGCATTCGCGCAACCAGCGAAGGCATCACGGGTCAGACAACGGTCACGGTCACGTCGACCACGCCGCCACCTCCGCCGCCAAGCGGCGGTTCTGCGGAACCGTCGGGCATGACGCTCATCAGCGACCATGCGTTCAACTGCCTCAATCCGTCGTCGTGTGAACCGGATTGGTGGCGCCAGGAAGGCGTCGCTGGAACGCTCACGCTCGCAACCGACGCGAGTGCTCCGCGCAGCGCCGGAAGTGTGTATCAGCAGCTCTTCACGTCTGCACTGCCCGGCGGTTCATCGCCCGGCTCGGTCGGCAAGTACCTCAACGGTGCAAATCGCAAGCAGGTGCTGTACACCGCGTACTGGATGAAGCTCTCGTCGAACTGGGTTGGTCATCCGACGGGCGTGAACAAGAACATGTTCTTCCCCGTCGACAGCTACAATCGCATCTACACGATGCTGCAGGGTTCAGGCAGCGGTGCGCTGCGTCCGGCGATCGGTCTGCAAGGATTGCCGCAAGCGTACTACTCGCCGAATGAGGGCTGGCCGGTCACGGCGACGAGCGTCAACCTGTATCCGAACGTCGGCAACGTGAACATCGTGCGCGGTCAGTGGCACAAATACGAGATCGTGTTCGACGCCGGCACCGCCGGTGTTGCCAACGGATCCGTGCAAATGTGGGTCGACGGAGTGAAAGTCATGAACTACACGGGCATCATGTTCGCAGCGCCTGGCGGCAGTGCACGCTGGGAAGCGGTGAGCTGGGCTCCGATCTGGGGCGGCGCGGGCGGAACGATTACCTCACCGTTCTACGCACAGCTCGACCACCTGTACATCAGCGGGAAGTAAGACCGAATCCCGCGGGCGTGTAGCTCAGCGCGACGCAGCGCTGGGCTACACGTGACCGCGGCGACGGCGCCACCACCATTCGGCGCCAAGCAACAACGCGAACGGCACGATCCACCACGCGGATCGCATCGGGTACCACGTTTCGCGGCGCAACTGGTGAGTGACAGCACGATCGAGTGCATTCACCATCGACGACAACTGTGACGACGGCGCGACGACACCGCCGCGCGAGTGCGCAAACGCTGCGACAACATCGCGATCATCAGGTGAAGCGCGCGTCGCATTCTCTGCAACAATGATTGGCAGTTCCGCGCGAGCGCCGGCGCTCGTCACAACAACGTTGTACGTACCGGGCGTTGCCGGCGCGCGAACGGTTCCGCGCAGTGCACCGATTGCTCCGCCGGGCCACATCTGCACCGGCGTGCGCACGCTGTCGCTTTCGAGCGTGGCGTTCACCGATACGCGCAGCGGCAGGTCACGCGAAAGCGCGACCTCGCGCAATGTCACGTTGATCCCGATGCGTTCTCCTGGCGCGACGATGTCCGCATCTGCGTCAACATCGAGTAGCGCTGGTGCAGATGCTGCGACATTACCGATCGTTGCTCGCCAGAAAGAATCAAAGTTGGCGCCGCGGTACTTCCAGGCGTCCTGCGCGCCGCTCACCACGAGTGTGCCGCTACCGACCGACGATTTCCAAACCACTGGGCGACCCGACGCTGTGCCGATTGCATGCGCGCCCAGCGGAAGTTGCGCAGGCCAGGACAATTCGGCGGCACGCAGTCCCGTGCTGTCGGTGTTGTTCGGTCCGCCAACAATCGCGTCGGCGCGTGCACCATCAGGTGTTGATGACCACGTAGCGACGCTGGTGATGCGTTCGTACGGCCCGCGCGTGTTGTTGTCGAACAGAAACACGACACCACCGCCGCGCCGGCGCATGAATGCGTTGAGTCCGTCGACATCGCGCGCCGTGAGCGCATCCGGCGCGCCGACAACGACCGCGTCGAACGCCGCGAGCGGTGTATACTCGGCGAGCGACAATGGTGGACGGCCCGCGTCCGTCGTGACGTCTCGCGACGTGACGATGCGACTTGTCACGACAAACCGCGGATCATCCTCGAGCGCGCGCCGCACGAACGTGGACATCCACGACGGTCTGCGGTCGAAGAACAGTACGCCCCAGCGTTGCTCATCGATGTGAACCGCGACATCCGCCTCGCTGCGCGCACCGCCGAGTTCGGCGGTGACGCGCAGCGAGGCGGTGCCGGTTGCGGTGGGTACGAACGTGAGCGGTACGCGCATGGTCGCAGAATCCGCGCTGACGGTTTGCGACACACGATCGATCACG